>JBKJUR010000026.1:0-33109 GCA_046590165.1 Methylotenera sp. | reverse complement strand
AGATTCCGCTCAATCAGTATCGAAATCAGATCTTCCAATACACGTGCTAGTTGAATATCGCTTTCACGAAATGGTGCCTTCTCAGCCAGTGAGTTTTCTAAAAACTGAAGATATTCTTTGGCATCACCTTCAATCAATTCCCAACCTTCACCAAGGTTCTCAGATGCACTCGCTGCAATAATAATACCTTGTGCATTTTTAAAGACGTAAGCCATATTAACCTCAACTACGCAGTAGTGTTTAGAAACGATATTTAGTATTTAATTTCTGGTTTGGGTGCCAGAAAAATTGGAAGTCGGAAGCAGTTTAATCTAACTCTGGGCACAAACGCAGAATTTATGATGTGCAACATTGCATTTTGCCCTGTATTTAACCATCTAGATTGCCGCCGTGATAATCCCGCCGCCTAAACAAACATTGCTTTCATACACCACCGCAGACTGTCCTGGCGTAATTGCCCATTGTTTTTGACCAAATTTAATTTCTACTTGTGTCTCTGTTAAAGCGTCAATTTCACAAGGCGCATCAGGCTGGCGGTAGCGTGTTTTTGCCGCATATACCCAATTAGTGATGGGTTGTTCAGGGTCTATCCATGTGAGTTGGCTGGCTAATAAGCCATCATTTAATAACAAGGCGTGCTCATGGCCCTGCACCACGGTCAATATATTGTTTTCCATATCTTTGGCTGCTACAAACCATGGTTCGCCGTTGCTTTCGCGGCTGCCACCAATTTTTAAGCCTTGACGCTGACCTAATGTGTAATACATCAAGCCTTCGTGACGGCCAACTAGTTTGCCTGCAGGCGTTTTAATATCACCCGGTTCACGCGGTAGATATTTGCTTAAAAACTCCTGAAAAGGCCGTTCGCCAATAAAACAAATGCCGGTGGAATCTTTCTTGTCAGCATTAATCAAGCCGGCTTTACGCGCGATTTCGCGCACTTCTCGTTTAAGCATTTGACCAAGTGGAAATAAAGTTTTAGAAAGCTGCGCTTGATTCAAGCGGTATAAAAAATAGCTTTGATCTTTGCTGCCATCATCGGCTTTCATTAATTGAAACAGGCCAGGCTTCAGTGGGTTTTCGCGGACTTGTGCATAATGCCCAGTTGCAATTAAGTCTGCCCCCATGTTCATGGCATGGTCTAAGAAGGCTTTGAACTTGATTTCTGCGTTACATAAAATGTCTGGGTTGGGTGTGCGACCGGCTTTGTATTCACTCAAAAAATTGGCAAATACGCGGTCTTTATATTCAGTGCTAAAATTTACGGCTTCAATATCGATGCCGATTTTGTCGGCGATTGAAACCGCGTCAATCAGGTCTTGCTTGCTTGAGCAATATTCGTCGGTATCGTCATCTTCCCAGTTTTTCATGAAAAGACCTGTGACCTCATAGCCTTGCTCTTTCAACAACAGTGCAGTAACAGACGAATCTACGCCGCCAGATAGCCCGACAACGATTTTCTTTTTTTGAGATTTGTTTAAATTCATATCTAAATATTAGTGAATACGTAAGGTTTCATAAGTGAGTGATTGCTGTCAGCGGGAACTGCTTGCCGTTTAAGTAATCTTCAATGCAAGTCAGTACTTGCGGACTACGCATGAGTGCACGCTTGCTGCGGATTTCATCTACCGACATCCACACCGCGCGAATAATGCCATCATCAAGTGCTAAGTTTGGTTGGTGATTGCTCACACTGCCTATGTAGGCAAAACGTAGATATGTCGTATCGTTGTGCTCATGCTTCCAATGATAGATACCTAACAACGACTCGGGCTTGAATGTATAGGCAGTTTCTTCTAGCGTTTCGCGAATCACTGCATCAATTAAGGTTTCATTATCTTCTAAATGACCTGCAGGTTGATTAAACCGGTTGCCACGATCGGTGGTTTCTTCTACCAGTAAAAATTTACCGTTGTCTTCAACAATTGCCGCCACAGTAGCATGTGGCATCCATTGGTGCGATTGAGGAAAAACTTTATTTTTATCAATGGGTTGTTGCATATTAAATATCTTTATTAAGCATGTGTTACTGGGTAATTAGTATTCTTGTCTAGTTAGTATTTTAACCCGAAGTTGACATGCTGCGTGTTACAAGGCGTAACCAGAGGAAACTGGCTTTATTGCTATTTAATGTCAGCAACTCACTTAACATCCTACATTGATATCTTGGGAAACAAACCCACAAGCCCATGCGCAATAAATTCAACCGCCATGGCTGCTAACACTAAGCCCATTAAGCGCGTGACGATATTGATGCCGATAGGGCCTAGTCGATTGGAAATAGCAACAGACAGACTAAGTATTATCCAAATAATAATGCTAACCGCAAAAATAGGTGCGACTAAAGACAAATGCCAGACAACGCCGCTATTTTGTTGTGCCGCAATAATCATACTACTGATTGCGCCAGGCCCAGCAAGTAATGGGATGCTGAGCGGCACAATGGCAATGACTTCTCGCTCTGCCAGTGTTTGTGCTTCTTCTGGCGTTTGGCGGGCGCCACTTTGTTTGCCGTGCATCATGGAAATTGCAATGAGCATGAGTAGTATGCCGCCGCCGACCTGAAAAGATGGAATAGTGATACCAAAAAATGCGAGAATCTTATCACCGAAAAAAGCAGATACTGCCAGTACAATAAATACGGTAAGTGCAACAGTTCTGGCTGTTTTCGCCCGATCCTGATTGCTCCAACCCACCGTCGCACTGATGAAAATCGGCAAGCTACCAATGGGGTTCACAATTGCAAATAAGGCAATAGCGATTTTGAAAAGCAAGGCCCAATCCGTCATATGGTATTCCCTAATTATTTTTAGTAAAAAAACAGCTTAATATATTAAAGCTTTGTTAATTCCTACATAGTAAATTAAAGTGCCAATATGAGTCAGAAATTTTATCCAGCCGCCGCCGCAAATCATGCAATTCCGCCAGTCATTTACTTGGCTTCACGCAGTCCACGTCGTGTAGAGCTATTAAAGCAAATAGGTTTAAGTTGTGAGATATTGCCTGCAGACATTGATGAAACACAGTTATTAAACGAATCGCCTGAAAGTTATGTCATTAGATTAGCTAGGCAAAAAGCCGAAGCATGCTTGCTGAGCCTTTCAGCTGCTGAACGCAAACAGCCAGTGTTAGCGGCAGATACTACCGTAGTGTTGGCGGGTATTGTATTGGGTAAGCCTGTAGATTCAGAAGATGCATATAAGATGTTGCGCGCATTATCTGATACTGTGCATGAGGTACATACGGCCGTGGCGCTTGCGTATGCAGATAGTATTGAGGTTGTGTTATCTACGACCATCGTGGAAATGATGCCGCTGACAGATACGCAAATCGAAGCTTATATTGCATCTGGAGAACATCAAGATAAGGCTGGTAGTTATGGCATACAAGGCTTTGCCGGCGCATGGATTAAACGCATAGCAGGTAGCTATTCAGGTGTGATGGGTTTGCCTGTATATGAAACTGCAGAACTGCTTAGAAAGCATGGCATTAGTGCTTTTTAAAAAAATTAAAAATAACGATTAGAATAATTAAATACTAAAGCTAAGAAAAGAGTACAAATTGAGCGAAGAAATATTAATTAACGTCACACCCCAAGAAACCCGCATTGCAATGATGGAAAATGGTGTGGTGCAAGAGTTGCAAATTGAACGTAGCTCATCGTTAGGTTTAGTGGGGAATGTATATCGTGGCGTAGTTTGCCGTGTGTTACCTGGTATGCAATCCGCATTTGTAGAAATGGGTTTGCAACGTGCGGCTTTTTTACATGCAGGCGATATTCTTGAGTGTGGGGAATTAGATGCACAGCGCCCGATTCAAGAGGTATTGCGTGAGGGCCAATCGTTAATGGTCCAAGTGATTAAAGAGCCGATTGGTACCAAAGGTGCGCGTCTTACTACGCATATCAGCATAGCAGGACGCTTTCTGGTTTATTTGCCGCAACAGGACCATATTGGCGTATCGCAACGTATTGAAGACGAAGTTGAGCGCGAAGCGCTCAAATCACGTTTGCTTGGGTTGTTACCAGAGAAAAGGGTTGGTGGTTATATCATTAGAACCATGTCTGAAAGTGCTACCGATGAAGAGTTATTAGCTGACATTGATTACTTAACCAAAACTTGGTCGCATATTCTTGCAAAAAGTACGACTGTGCCTGAGCGCACGTTGATTTTTCAAGATCTGAATTTACCTATGCGCGTATTGCGTGATGTGCTTTGTGAGAACACAGAAGCGGTGCGTGTCGACTCAAGTGAAACTTATCAAAAATTACTGGATTTTGCTAATTTGTACGCAATTACTGCCGTCGATAAATTAATGCATTATCAGGGTGAGCGGCCACTTTTTGATATTTATAATATTGAAAAAGAAATTGAAAAGGCCATGTCGCGTAAGGTAGAACTTAAATCAGGTGGTTATTTGATTTTTGACCAAACGGAAGCATTAACTACCGTGGATGTGAATACCGGTAGTTTTGTGAACGGTAAAAATCTTTCTGATACTATTTTTAAAACCAATTTAGAGGCTGCGCAGTGTATCGCTCGCCAATTAAGGCTAAGAAACTTGGGCGGTATCATCATCATTGATTTTATTGATATGGATGAAGAGTCGCAACGTGAAGCCGTGCTCGAGGAGTTGAAAAAAGCCGTTGACTGTGACCGATCACGCACAGGTGTGAATGGTTTTACGCCGCTGGGGTTAGTGGAAATGACACGTAAACGCACTCGCGAAAGTTTGGCGCATGTTTTGTGTGAAACTTGTGCCACCTGCCAAGGGCGCGGCGAACTCAAAACAGCTCAAACTGTGTGCTATGAAATTTTACGTGAATTGTTGCGTGAAGCCCGCCAATTTAATGCGCGCGAACTACGTGTGCTAGCCGCGCCAAAAGTGATTGATATGTTGCTTGATGAAGAGTCGCAAAGTTTAGCGAATTTATCGGACTTTATTGGAAAGCCAATCTCCTTACAGGTTGCTACACATTGTAGCCAAGAGTCTTTTGATATTATTTTGATGTAGCGTTAGTGATTCTTTAATTATGCTCTTACGGGAATTGATATTTAACATAGAGCGCAAATAATAGGTGCAACGCATTCGATCTTTTTAAATCATTGGGGCTTTGAAGGTCAACTTTCAAATTCCTTCTTTTGAGTTCATCGTCAATCGATAAGCTGTACACTGGATTCTTGCGTAAATAACTAAGTTCATTTTTTGCATCTGCAATTTTCTCATAATAAGAATTGTTGGTATTAATATCAATTTGCAACGCCCTTACTCTATTTTTCTTATTGTACTTAAACATCAAGTTATCTGGTGATTCAGCGTTGCGCGTTGTTTTAGCTTGATAAGAAGTCGGCGCATATATTTCCTGTGCTTCAATTTGCCTTCTTAATTCTGAACTTTCGATTGTATTTGGCTCTAAATATATAGATTCTCCTTTTGTGCCAGAAGGGCATGGTTCTTCGGAGTAGGTGATTTTGCTATTTGAATTTTCACATTTGTATATCTGGGACACCGCAAGTTGAGGTAGTAAAGCAATCACGATAAATAAAAGAAGCTTCGCAGGCATTGTTGTTTTCCGAATATTGAGGGTGGACTTCACCAGTGTGAGTAGACATATCATAATGTCTAAATCAGTATGCAAGAAGTCAAATGAAGGGTATTAATCATGAAGCATTTATTGATAGTATCGACATTATTTATATCATTCCAAGTAGATGCAGAAATATTTGTTTGTAAAGACAACAAGAACAGGATTACCTATCAATAAAAACCGTGTCTTACAACAATGGTTGGTAAGCTAAAGAATATTCCTGATGCTCCTATCGAAGAGCAGGTTCTCGCTCAAGATCGAATTAATAAGGCAAATGAAGTATATCGCCAGAGGATTGCTAGTGAAGCAGTTGCGCGTCAGCAACAGGAAGCGAATGATAGAGAGATTGAAGCCATAGAAATCGAAAGGCGCAAGTTGGAGCTTCTAGAAAGGCAGACGATAGCAGCAGAGAAAGCTGCAGCTTCATCTCGATGGGTAGGTGGAGTAAGATGGTGGCATAGATTGGGGACAAATAGAGTTGGCTATCCTAGATCAGGATCACATAGGTCAGAAGCAAGTCAGTCAAAAGGTAGTAAGGTAGTAGAAAATAGAGATATTGCTAGTAATGCGAATTAATTAAAATACAGTGCTTAACTATCATTAATATAAAAGAAAGATGCGTAAATGAAAGTAATTAAATTAGTGAAAGAACATCCTTTATTGACTTCGTTAGCAATATTAACTTTAACTGTTGGGATTGCAGTTTTAATCGTGAAGACAAAAAACGAAGCTGCAAATGATGTGGGAAACTACACAGAATTTGATATGGAATCATAAGTGTTATTAACAATGTATCAATTCCTGTCTAGGTGTACCGTTAGTATAAAAAATCTACTTCATTAGAAGTTACAATTTTTTATTGGCTATTTGCCGCTTGTGGATTACCACCAATAAATGGTGCATTTGGCAACACAACGGTTTTGCTTAAATGGTCGGCATCAACCTCGCTTGCATGTGCAATGGTTGCTTTTTTTGGCTCTTCTTTGTTGAACTTGGCGCTACGCATAAGTGTTAGCAGAGTGATTTCTAACTGATTAAATTGCTGCTGATTTTTTTCTAAATCTTTTTCTGATAAATCAATATTTTTCATTAATTGGTCGGCACTGGTGTGCGATTCCATTAAAGAAGTTGCACGTTTATCCAATGAATTTTTATGCAGGTTAATTTGTGCTCTTAGTTCTCCAACCACATCGCCTAACCACTTATTACAGTCAGCGTGAGCTTGTTCAAATATGGCTTGAATTTGCGCACCAAGGCCTAAGAAAAAGCGACGGATTACAAATCTCTTTTCTATAAATATATTGGCAGGGTCTTTACAAAAGTCATCCGTGATTTGTTCTAGCGCCTGAATATTATGTATAAAATTATCTATATCAAGTTCAATGGCTTCAGTTTTTTCAAAACCATGTTTGCTCCAAAACAGTTGATACAAATCATCAGCTTGTTTTTTAATGGCATAGCTTTCTACTTTAATGTCTTGAGCTAATGTAGTCGCTAACTTTGCTATTTCACGCATGCTCCTGTTTAAACCAACTGTAGTCCAACTGTCGCCCATATCTTGTTTGGTTTGTGCCAAATTAGTATCCAAGTAACCTAAACTTAAGTGGCGTAATAATTGATCGCCCAGACGTTTTATTTTTGTACTGCCTTGATTAAAAGTGAGCATTGATGCTTCATAACGTTTACGGTCTTCAACTACTTTAGCTAGAATTACTTTTGAAGTGTTTCGATTTTTATTCTGTAATTCGCGTAATTCAGTTAGCTGAGTTTTAATGTTATTAATGCGCATTTGCACTAATTTACGCGAAGATCGCATCATGTTAGAACATTCAGTAACTACGGCACGGCCTAAAATCTCGTGTTTAGTTTCAATCATTTGGCTAGCGAGTATGTCTTCTAGCTTAGCAATGCCGCTACGTTGAAGTAACTTGGCATCTTTCCTGATTTTAGCCACTAAGGCCTTTTGTGCGGAAATCGCAAAAATGTTACTCGCATCTAAGCCCAATTCACGTGCGGTATTTTGAATTTGCTTTTGTATGAGCGCTTCAACTTCATCTTCTGTTTCAAGACCATCCCACAGAATATCAATTTTATTAAGTATAACCAGTTTATGAGCAGCGCGTTTTTGCACATACTCTACCCAAATTTGCATATCTGATTTAGTGATACCACTATCTGTTGCCGTTAAGAACATAACGGCATGCGCATTCGGAATGATGCTTAAAGTCAGTTCGGGTTCCGCGCCCATGGTGTTAAGCCCTGGGGTATCAATCACCACCAAACCATTTTTCAGTAATGGGTGAGGGTAGTTAATGAGCGCATGGCGCCATAGCGGTATTTCAACAGTGCCCTTTTCGGCTAATAAGCGCCGCATACTAGGGTCTTCTTCATTCCAAAACCCTAACTTCCTGGCAGTTTCTAAATCAACCTCTCTTTTAGCTACCAGCTGCCTTAAAGTTTCTTTCATCGCAGCAGGTGATGATAAATCTAGTCGAATCTTGTGCCAGACACCTGGTGCAGTTTTTAGGTAAGTGAGGGAGTCATCCGTTTTTCTTGTTTCAATGGGCAGGAGCTTAATGCAGGGTTCTTCTCTGTCATCCCAAAATATCTCTGCGGGACACATCGTTGTCCGTCCAGGCTCACTGGGAAGTAGGCGTTGATTAAAGTCAGAAAAAAACAATGCATTAATTGTTTCAGTTTTGCCGCGTGAGAACTCAGCTAAAAAAGCCAATACAAGCTGATCTTTTTTCAAAATCTCTTTGATGTCATACAGCCGAAGCTCTTGCATCGCATCGGATGATTCTGTTTGCGTTAACCAATCAATATAGTCATCAATAGTCGCAATCAGGTTCTCGCGCCATTGACTATACTCACTAATTTTTGTAATTAATTGAGAAGTCATCAGCACTTGACTGTTTGAATGGTTATTTTTGGCTAATTGACTCATCGTATGTTTTATTCAATCAATTTATATTTGATTATTTTTTTTATGTTTCTAGTGTATAGGCGCAATTTGCTTATTGCAATCAACTTTAAATATGACTTAAACAATAGTTAATAATTTGTTTTCTAGTGGAATTAATATAGTAATCAGCAATAATTGTGCCGTAATGATGAAAACCAGTGGGCTAAGGTCGACATTGCCTGCAGAAGGGATGAATTTTCTTAGTACACGCAGGATAGGATTTGTGAGGTTATTAAGTATTGGCGCAATAGGTGTGTAGGGATTGACCCAGCTTAAAATGGCTTGTATCAGCATGGCATACATAAAAATAGTGATGCTCATGCTAATCACATTGACGAAGGCAATGGCTAAAATAGCTAACCAAGTATTGTTGCCAGCGATTAAAAGCGGAAAGCCTTTTAACCATAAGCTGGAAACGGTGAGTATTAGTTGCGTGATGTAAGCTAAAAGCAAGGTGGAAATATCTAATTTGCCTAAACTCGGTACAATCCGTCGCACTGGCTTCACAGCAAAATTAGTAAGCGTAACGATCATTTGTGCAGCGGGCTGCTGAAATGAAACTTTCGTGAGCTGAAAATAAAAGCGCAACAAAAATGCTAGTGTGAGCAGCCCTAGCAAAGTATTGAGTAAAAATAAGAGACCGTTAATAAGCATAGTGCAGGGCTACCAAAATAAAAGTATTAAAATTTAGGTGTTATCAAAGTTAAGTTGTTACTAATACACGAGTTAGATAAATTTAATCATTTGATTTTAAATGACAATTTAATTTCTATTTACCTAGTTCATCACCCAGTGATAATGACTTCTCTGCAGCAGCTCTAGCAGCGTTAAGCATAATATTTTTGATGTCGGCTGCTTCTAAAGCCAAAATCCCTTGCTCAGTAGTGCCGCCTTTTGAGGTTACCTGCGCGCGCAAGGTGCTGACATTTTCAGCACTTTCATTTGCCAGCAAGCTGGCTCCAGTAAATGTTTGCAGTGCTAGCGTGTTGGCTTCTAACGCGGTCAGCCCTAAGCAAACGCCGGCTTCCTGTAATGCTTCAATCAAGTAAAATACGTATGCGGGGCCGCTGCCTGATATTGCTGTAACGGCGTCCATTTTAGATTCGTCATTCAGCCATAATGTTTTGCCTACCGCTGCTAAAATCGTTGTGGCTTGGTCGCGTTGGACTGCACTGACATCATCCATCGCGTATAACGCTGACATACCTGCACGAATCTGTGCCGGTGTATTGGGCATCACACGTACGATTGCTTTATACTGAATCAGCCAGCGTGAAATATCATGACTGCGTACGCCAGCGGCAATCGAAATAATCAATTGTGTCTTTATTAATTCAGACAATTCACTACACACTGATTTAAGTTGTTGTGGTTTGACCGCCAACACAATCACATCAGTGTTGCGAATATCGGCATAAGTGTCGCTCACTTGCACACTAAATTCTTGGGCTAATGCTTCACGTCTACTCGTATCAGGTTCAATTACGACAATATTAGCGGTACTAAAACCATTGCTTTTCAAGCCGCCAATGATTGCGCGCGCCATATTGCCGCCACCTATAAAACTAATTTTCATTTGAACCAATCTTCATTTATAAGTATTTTTCATTTAAATCGGGTTAACTATCGGGCGATTACATTTTTTAAGATGTCAGCCTGGCACCAAATAAGGCAGAGCCTATACGCACAATCGTTGCACCTTGTTCTATTGCGATTGTATAGTCGTCGGACATGCCAATAGAAAGCGTATCTAACATAAAGCCTTTAGCTATAAGGGCATCATAACATTCCCGCACTTGTTTGAATTGCATGCGCTGTTGATTCTTGTCATGACTAGGTGCAGGAATTGCCATTAAGCCGCGTAACTTTAATTGGGGTAGTGCAGTGATTGCGGTAGCTAAATCTTCTAACTCATCTGGTAAAACGCCACTTTTACTATCTTCCTTACTCACATTCACTTGAATGCATATTTGTAATGGCGTTAGTATTGTCGAGCGTGCATCATTCAAACGTTGTGCAATTTTTAACCGATCTACAGATTGTACCCAAGCAAAATTGTTAGCAATGAGCTGTGTTTTGTTACTTTGTATAGGCCCAATAAAATGCCATTCAATAGCTAAATCAGTAAGTAGGGCTTGTTTTTCTAATGCCTCTTGCAAATAGTTCTCGCCAAACTTCGTTTGTCCGGCAGCATAAGCTTCGCGAATCGCCAAAGCTGACTGCGCTTTACTCACAGCGACTAATTGTACTTGTTGTTGATAATGCGCAGTCGTTTTAGCTAACTCAATAGTTGCTAGAATATCTTGCAAGCGATTGCTAATTGTGGTCATAATTCATCTAGGTTAAATTAACGTACAGTATTGATAGCTGATTAAAAATTATAACAGGAGCCAGTTGTGGACATTTCAGATTTACTCGCATTCTCAGTTAAAAATAAAGCCTCTGATTTGCATCTTTCTGCTGGTTTGCCACCGATGATTCGTGTGCATGGCGATATTCGTAAAATCAATGTGCCTGCCATGGATCATAGCCAAGTACACGACATGGTATATGACATCATGAACGATGGTCAGCGCAAAGTTTATGAAGAGTCACTTGAGTGCGACTTTTCATTTGAAATTCCGAATCTGGCACGTTTCCGGGTCAATGCGTTTAATCATAACCGAGGTTCAGGTGCGGTATTTCGTACCATTCCGTCTAAAATTCTTTCACTTGAACAGTTAAATTGTCCTGCGATTTTTAAAGACATTGCCAACACACCACGCGGTATTTGCCTAGTTACTGGGCCTACCGGTTCAGGTAAATCTACTACGCTTGCGGCAATTATTGATTACATTAACGATAAAGAATTCGGCCATATCCTGACGGTAGAAGACCCCATTGAGTTTGTACATACATCAAAAAAATGTTTGATTAACCAGCGTGAAGTCGGTCCGCATACCTTGTCATTTAATAATGCCTTGCGTTCAGCATTGCGTGAGGATCCTGATGTGATTCTAGTGGGTGAGATGCGCGATTTGGAGACCATACGTCTTGCATTAAGTGCTGCTGAAACGGGTCATTTGGTTTTCGGTACATTACATACTAGTTCTGCCGCTAAAACAGTGGACAGGATTATCGATGTGTTTCCAGCAGCGGAAAAAGAAATGGTACGTTCAATGCTGTCTGAATCTTTACGTGCGGTTATTTCACAAACACTTTGTAAAACCAAAGATGAGCAAGGTCGCGTTGCTGCCCATGAAATTATGATAGGTACGCCAGCGATTCGTAACTTGATTCGCGAAAATAAAATTCCACAAATGTATTCAGCGATTCAAACAGGTCAAAATATTGGTATGCAGACCCTAGACCAGAATTTACAAGATTTAGTGAAACGTAATGTGATTTCTGCGAATGAAGCACGTAGCAAAGCAGCGAATAAAGACTCGATTATGGGCTAACGATATCTATTAAGTTTAGATATAGAAGTTATTAATGACTGCTGAAAATTAAAAAAGTATTAAGGGTAAACTATGGAAAAAGGTCAGGCAGAAAAGTTTGTATTTGATTTATTAAGGCTAATGCTGGCTAAAAAAGCGTCTGATTTGTTCATCACCGCGGGTTTTCCGCCAGCGATGAAAATTGATGGCAAGTTGACTCCTGTGAGTAGCCAAGTTTTATCAGGGCAGCAAGCACGTGAAATCTCTCGTTCGATTATGAACGATAAACAAACCTCCGAGTTCGATGCGACAAACGAGTGTAATTTTGCGATTGGTATACCGAGTGTTGCCCGTTTCAGGGTGAATGCCTTTGTGCAACGTGGTTCGGTTGGTCTGGTATTTAGGACTATCACCACTAAAATTCCAGAGTTCGAAGAGCTTGGATTGCCTGATGTTTTAAAAGACATTGCCATGACTAAACGTGGCTTGGTGATTTTTGTTGGCGGCACGGGTTCAGGTAAGTCGACCTCTTTAGCAGCGATGGTGGGTTACCGTAATCAACATAGTTACGGTCATATTATTACCATTGAAGACCCTGTCGAGTTTGTGCATGAGCATAAAAATTGCATCATCACACAGCGTGAAGTGGGCGTAGATACGGATAACTGGCATATCGCGCTGAAAAACACCTTACGTCAGGCGCCTGATGTAATTTTGATTGGTGAAATCCGTGATCGCGAAACCATGGATTATGCGATTGCCTTCGCTGAAACAGGCCACTTATGCATGGCGACTTTGCATGCCAATAGTACCAATCAAGCACTGGATCGTATCATTAACTTCTTCCCGGAAGAGCGTCGTCATCAGCTACTAATGGATTTATCGTTAAATACGCGTGCCTTTATTTCGCAGCGGCTTATCCCGAAAAAAGAGGGTAAAGGCCGTGCCGCGGCAATGGAAGTCATGATTAACTCACCGTTGATTTCAGATTTGATTTTTAAAGGTGATGTGCATGAGATTAAAGAGATTATTGCTAAGTCTCGCGAATTAGGGATGCAAACGTTCGATCAGGCGCTGTTTGATTTACATGAAGCGGATGTAATTACTTATGAAGATGCTTTGCGCAATGCAGACTCTGTCAATGATATACGCCTGAAAATCAAGTTAGAAGGTAAAGGCGCACATGGTAAAGATTTGTCCGCAGGTTTAGATAGTTTAGGGATTGTATAAGCGTAAATCTATTAATTAAGCAGTTAATAGCATTTGCAGTGGCAATTACTTAACCTTAAAAACAGACAGAAAAAAGCCGATGAATTTTTACATCGGCTTTTTTATTATTAATGATTTTATATTCAGGGTTTTATATTAAGTGACTTTATAACTAACTTTTGGATTAAAGATTATTCTACTGAAACTTCTACCCGCCTCGCTTCTGCTGTATCACCAGCACCTTCTGTGCTAATAGGTTTGCGTAGCTCAATTCTATTAACATCAATATTTGCATTGATTAATGCTTCACTCACAGCTTTTGCACGGTTTTTAGATAACGTTTGATTCGACTTTAAGTTACCAGTGGCATCGTGGTAACCAGAAATCACTGCTTTGGCTGATTCGTTTGCTTTGAGCCACTCTATAATAGGCAGTAATGTTTCACTGGCATCAGCAGGTAGGTTTGCTTTTCCAGTTTCAAAGTAAAGTTTTGCAATGGCTGGTGCAACAGGAGTAACAGCCACTTCAGCAGGCATGGCATTAGCCATTTTCACTGATAACTGATTGTCAATTTTTACATCTGAACCAAACAACGCTTGTACTTCAGCACCTTTTGCCGATTTAATTTCTTCGCTATCCACAGTGCCCGTCATCGTTACATTATTGGCATCGCCAGCAAGTTTCCAATCAGTACCACCTTGTAGCCATGCGCTTAATTCTACAGATTTATCTAGCCATTTTACGTTGCTGGCGTCGCCCGTTGCGTTATACCCATTGACTGACGATGCAGTAAAGTTAAACGAAGCAACTGCGGTACCAGAACAGCAACTATTTGCATACGCTGGCCCGTGGCCGTGTTGCCACTGCCAGAGCAAGTAAATGGCGAGCACTATAGCTAACAGCCATGTCCAAAGCGTGTGTTTGCAGCTATTGTTATTTTTTTGTGATTTATCAGTTGCAGAAGTCATGAGTGTAAAGCTCCTTTAAGCACAAAATTTTGTGAAACGTTAACTTAAACGCCACCACTCAACTTATCTTGAAGTGCTTTCAGCTCAGACCATTTGTTTTCAGCCGCTAAAGCCGCTTGTTGTGCCCATGTGGTCGGTTTGGCGAGCTTGTATCTTGCACCAGCTTCATCTAATACTTTTTGCATTTGCGGCACGCTTTGTTTAGCCAGTTGGGCAAATGTAGTGACCCCTGCATTATTGAATAGCTCGCTAATTTTTGGACCAATACCTTCTACCACAGTTAAATCATTTGGACCTTTGAGTTTAAAGCCAGCAGCTTTTGCAGCAGCAGAATTTAACACATAAACTTTAGGTGTTGAGGCAAGCCCGGTAGGTTTGGGCGCAGGTTTTGTTGAAGTTGCTGCTGGTTTTGCTGCAGTTTCTGGGGGCGCGGATGTTAAGGCGGCGGGCATTAACGTATTTGATCTGGTAGAAGTGCCGTTATTAGCGGCTTGACTATTAGTTGTGTTAGCGGTCGTATCGGCAGGTTTATCACAGCACTTCATGTTGCGGAGGTTCAGACAACGACATAGTAACCAGTTAAGTAACCAGCCAACTAAAGCGCCCAATAAAAACCACCAAAAACAGCATGAAAACATAATAAACCTCCTATATCATTGATTAGACATAAATAAGTAGATACGAATTACCGAATGCTGGTTACTGTGCTACGTTAAAATTTTAGTGTCAAGGCTCTGATTGAGTGGTGTTAATTAGATATTTCTCCAGGTGACGTTATTAAAATAGGTTACGTCATTAAAACTCTGCTTAAACGGTAGCTTGAGTACCTTTATGATTGATAAACCACTTGTCCGTGCACAATCGTAGTTTTAACTTTTCCGGCTAGCTCTAAGCCGTTAAATGGGCTATTTTTACCTTGGCTTTTTAATGCGCTAGGGCAAACTTTCCAGTATTCATCGGCATTAAATATACAAATATCGGCAATACTATTCACGCTTAAATCACCAGCAGGAATTCCTAAAATGTTAGCTGAGGATTGGCTTACCAGCGAAAGAGCATGAAGTAAGTTAACCTTTTCTTGTTGCGCCCATTTTAAGGTGAGCGTCAATAATAGCTCTAAGCCTGTTGCGCCTATTTCTGCTTCTGCAAATGGCGCCAATTTTGCATCATCATCCACTGGCGTATGGTCAGAACAAATTGCGTCAATCGTGCCGTCATTTAAACCGGCGGTCAGTGCGTCTTTATCTCGTTGCGTACGCAATGGCGGTTTAAGGTGGCAATTTGCATCAAAGTAAGCAATGTCATGTTCGGTAAGGTGTAATTGGTTCGCGCTCACATCGCAGCTGATATGAACACCTGCTTTTTTAGCCTCGCGTATCATGCCTACGCCTTCAGCGGTGGATAAGCGGCTAATATGAATTCGTGCGCCGGTTTCTTTGGCAATACGCAATATAGTGGCTAGTGCAAGTGCTTCTGCCGCACTTGGTATACCTTTTAGGCCCAACCTGCTGGCGACTTCACCATCGTGTGCTACACCGTCTTTGGCTAAAAATGGCTCTTCTGCATGCAAAAATAAGGTGAAGCTAAAAGTAGCGGCATACTGCATGGCGCGCCAAAGTACTTGGGTATCGGTAATCGCGATATTGGCTTGTGAAAAACCTACGCAGCCAGCTTCACGCAATTCGCCCATTTCTGAGAGTACTTTGCCTTGTAGTTGACGGGTCAATGCACCTAGAGGGTACACATGCGCAAGGTTCAACTGTTTAGCGCGATGTTTCAACATCTCTACCAAACCAGGTTCGTCTAGTACTGGGTCAGTGTCAGGAGGGCATGCTAGGCTAGTGACTCCGCCAGCTACTGCGGCTTGTAGTTCGCTTATGAGCGTAGCTTTATATTCATCCCCAGGTTCACGTAATCTAGCCGATAAGTCTACTAAGCCTGGACAGATGATTAAATCAGTCGCATCTATGATTTGATTCGCTACAAATCCATCTGGCGCGTTACCTAAGGCAAGAATTTTCCCGGCAGCAATGTAGACATCAAGTTTGTTATCGATATTATTTTTTGGGTCAATCACGCGACCATTCTTGATGTGTATTTTCATACTTGGCCTCCTGAAAGCATTGCCATTACTGCCATGCGCACCGCAATCCCGTAAGTTACCTGCGGTAAAATGACTGATTGTGAGCCATCAGCTACACTGGAATCAATTTCTACACCGCGGTTCATTGGGCCTGGATGCAGCACAATCGCATCTGGCTTGGCTAAGCTTAATTTTTCTTGAGTGAGGCCATAAGTTTTGAAATATTCTTGGGCACTAGGCAGCATTGCACCGTTCATACGTTCGTTCTGTAAGCGTAACATCATGATGACATCCACATCTTTTAAGCCTTCTTTCATGTCATGAAACACATGCACGCCAAGTTTTTCGACTTCTGCAGGGAGCAGCGTCTTAGGGGCAATCACACGTACTTCAGGCACGCCTAGTGTGGTGAGTGCGTGAATCTCGCTACGTGCAACCCGTGAATGCAACACATCACCCACAATGGCTACTCTTAAGTTATGTAAGTCAGGTTTATATTTACGCACAGTAAATACATCCAGCAAACCTTGTGTAGGGTGAGAGTGGCGGCCATCACCAGCGTTAATGATATGAATGTGGTTAGGTACATGTTTTGCAATGAAATGTGCAGCACCAGATTGAGAGTGGCGCACAACAAACATGTCCGCATGCATGGCAATTAAGTTATCTACCGTATCTAAAATCGTTTCACCTTTAGATTGCGACGAGGTGTTGACGTTTAAGCTGATCACATCCGCAGAAAGGCGCTTGGCAGCGATTTCAAAAGTGGTGCGGGTGCGGGTGCTATTCTCAAAAAACAAGTTACATACGGTTTTTCCGCGTAACAACGGTACTTTTTTAACTTCACGTTCTGCAACACCAACAAAGGACTCTGCGGTATCTAAAATTTGATTTAAGATTTTTTTTGGTAAGCCCTCAATAGAGAGCAGGTGTCGTAAGCGGCCGTCGGTATCTAATTGAGGATTATTCATGCGTAAGTTGGGCTTGCGGAGATTGGTTAGTTGGAATGCTGAGTTGAAGTTCTAGGCTTAGCAAGCCGTTAGTGTCTTGTATCAATTGCAGGTTTTGCTTTGCGCTTAATGGAATATCGGCTGCAGTGATTTGTGGTGCAATTGGCAACTCGCGACCACCTCGATTAACCAGCGCCACCAGTGTAATACTGGCTGGGCGACCGTAATCGAACAGTTCGTTCATCGCGGCACGTGTGGTGCGCCCAGTATAAAAAACATCATCAATCAAAATGATATGCTTGTTTTTTACATCAAATGGGATTTGGCTTGGGCGGTTTTCAGCTTTTAAACCGCGTTGTGCGTAGTCATCTCGATAAAATGATACGTCAAGCGTGCCATGCTCAATGGCATTGGCTGTAATTGTACTTTTTATTGATGACAGCAGTCTATTCATTAACCAAACGCCGCCGCTTTGAATGCCGACTAAAGCAGTGTTTGGCAACAACAGTGGTTGGAGTTTTTGTGCTAAGACTTTTAATAAGTCTTCCGCGTTAGGCAAATCGGCTGGACTCAAGTCGACAGCGCTATGTAGTTTGCTATTTTCTGATGTCATATCAGCATTTTACCCGTATTTTTTATTGAATTGTACGTGCTTGTGCTTTGCGCACTAAAGGCTATCAAAATAACTTTGTAATATCGTCTGCGCGGCCACTTGATCCAGCATTGCTTTTTGCGCGCGGCCTTTAATACCTGTTTGATTCAATAAGTCACTGGCTTCTACAGAACTGTAACGCTCATCTACCAATACCACAGGCAGATTAAATCGCCCATTGAGCCGTCTGGCAAATTTTTTACAAAGTTGCGTCGCGTTATTTTCAGTGCCATCCAGGCTTAACGGTAAGCCAACCACTAATAATTTAGGTTGCCACTCTTTTATCAATGCCGTAATGGTTTCAAAGCGTATTTCATTACTTTCATTGTCTATTGTAGTGAGCGGATTTGCAGTGGCCAATAGATGCTCGCCCACCGCGATACCAATGCGTTGCTCGCCAAAATCAAACGCTAATACTGTACTGGCTAATACCGCTTTTGCATCATAAACGTGTTCGTTATCAATGAGGCGGTCATTTGGCGTTGCCAGCATTAAGCGTGGCCCGCTACATCAGATAGCATCGCAGGATCTACACCTAGTAAAGCCATCGTTGCACTGAGTTTTTCATCATTGTGCGTATCGTACAAAATTTTATGTAAAGACTCTATATCTTTAGGTTGAACCGATAACCAGGCATTTTGTGCAATTTCTTGCTCAAGTTGCCCAGGCGTCCAGCCCGCGTAGCCTAATGTGAGTAACATTTTTTCAGGGCCAGCGCCAATCGCGACAGCTTCGAGGATATCTTTTGACGTTGTGAGTGCAGTATTTTGTGCAATAGTAATAGTACTGTCCCATTCACCATCGGGCATGTGTAGCACAAAACCGCGTTCAGGCTGAACCGGTCCGCCACACAAGACTGAGCGGTCTGCAACTAGGTTGTTAAACAACTCAACATTGATTTTTTCAAACAAAGTGTCGTAGGTAATGTCGGTAGGGCGATTAATGACCACCCCCATTGCACCATCTTGATTATGGGTACAGATGAAAGTGACTGATTTTGCGAAATAGGGGTCAGTCAATGCAGGCATCGCGATGAGAAAGTGACCAGTAAAGTTAACGTTTTCCAATGAGCTCATTCTAAGATATAAGTTTAAATTAATTAATTCAATTATTAAGTATTTTTATCTGCTTCTAGGTAGCCCGTGACCTCTAGGCCAAACCCTGCCATGCTCGGCATTTTGCGTGGTGTTGCAAGTAACTTCATTTTACCTACACCGCAATCTAATAATATTTGCGAACCGATACCGTAAGTGCGTAACTCTTGGTTGATGCGGATTGGTTCATCGGCACCTTTAATGCGCTCTATAATCGCTTCGCTGTTTTCTTGTTGATGCAATAACACCATGACACCAGTTTTAGCGTTAGCAATCACTTTCATGGCCTGTAGCATATTCCAGCTATGCGTACAGCTGCTGCTGTCAAGCAAATCAAATATTGAAAGCGGTTCATGCACGCGCACCAATACTTCTTCATCAGGTGTCGGATTGCCTTTAATCAAAGCAAGATGCGTTTCTTTAGCGATTTTATCGTGATAAGCGATAAGCTTCATTTCGCCATACGGTGTTTGTATCATGCGCTCAGTAGCGCGTTCAACCAAGCGTTCTGTTTGGGCACGATAATGAATCAAATCTGCAATCGTACCGATTTTAAGCTGATGTTCAGCGGCAAATAATATTAAGTCCGGCAACCGTGCCATGCTGCCATCATCTTTTAAAATTTCGCATATCACGCTGGTAGGTTCGCAGCCAGCCAATTGCGCTAAATCGCAACCTGCCTCGGTATGGCCTGCACGCACTAATACACCGCCATCCATCGCTGCCAGCGGGAAGATATGGCCAGGGCTCACGATATCCTGCGGCACGGCTTTTTTGTTCACAGCCGCCTGCACTGTGCGCGCACGGTCTGCGGCAGAGATGCCCGTCGTTACGCCTTCAGCGGCTTCAATCGATACCGTAAAATTAGTGCCCATGCGTGCACCATTTTTTTGTACCATTTTGGTGAGGTTAAGTTGACGGCAACGTGTTTCAGTTAATGTTAAGCAAATAAGGCCACGTCCAAACTTGGCCATAAAGTTAATGTGTTCAGCCGTGGCAAATTCTGCAGCCAATACTAAATCGCCTTCGTTCTCACGATTTTCATCATCGACCAACACCACCATGCGGCCAAGCTTGATTTCTTCGATGATTTCTTTAGCAGAACTGATTACGTTATTGGTCATAGAGGTATCGCTACTTTGATTCATTAAATCACTAAACATTCATCGCCTTAAGCTGGTTCATCTGTGTTGGTTTCCACCATCCACTCGGTCATGCGTTCTACATAGCGCGCAATTTGGTCTACTTCTAAATTCACACGGCTACCAACGCCTAAAAATTGCAGCGTGGTATTTTCAAGCGTATGCGGGATTAAGTTCATGCTAAAAATATCTTTATCAACAGTATTCACGGTTAAGCTGACACCATTCACGCAGATAGAACCCTTAATCGCGATATATTTAGAGATTGCATGCGGCGCTCGAATATCAAGCTTCCAGCAATCGCCTAATTGCTCAAATTGCACCACTTGGCCTACACCATCCACATGGCCACTCACCAAGTGCCCACCGAGTCTGTCACTCAATCGCAACGCTTTTTCTAAGTTAACTGATTTGGTATGGCTCACGTCAGCGGCTTCAAAGCCAACCGAAACAGAAAGTGTTTCTTTGGATACATGCGCCTCAAAATGTGTGTCACTCAAGCTGATTGCCGTGAGGCAAACGCCGTTCACGGCAATGCTGTCACCAATAATGACATCTTGCATGTTCAGCCCTTTGCACAGAATGTTGAGCTTCACATCCTCGCCCATAGGCGTTGTGTGTTCGATTTGACCAACGGACTGAATGATGCCTGTAAACATGGTGTGATTTTAACAGATAAGACTATAGAGGTGTTTTTGTAAAGCGTGGATATTGTTGAATGGGAACTATAGCAAATAAATCAATTTGCATACTATGCTTACTATTATTAACCGGGCGGCCCCTTGACCGTCCGCTTGAACGAATTGTTCGGCGTTACTTAGTGATCACGTCCATTAAAGTGCTGAACCTTCAGTGCTGACAAATCTATATCTTCAAGGCAACGGACATTGATTGCCGCCATTTCCTGTCCGGAGGGTGAAACACCTTCGCCAAACGTATGGATGCCACATGACGGGCAAAAACGATGCTTTATGACATGCTTGTTGAACATATAAGTGCTCATCTTTTCAGGCGGCGTGAGCAATGTCATTGCTTGCCTAGGAACGAACCACATCAAAGTGCCTTTTCGTTGGCACATCGAACAATTGCACGATGTAACCTCTGGAATTTCGCCCTCAACCTCGAAGGCAATTTGGCCGCAATGACAACTTCCTTGGTATTTCATTTGGTTTCCTCCTTCTACTGGTTTTATGTTCTGGCTTTTCAGGGTTCTCGATTCATAAGTAGGGTCGCGCCCCATTCACACACGAACCGCCCGTGTGATGAGATATTCGCGGCCCCAGCGTACCTTGCCGTCCGCAGCGCGGTAGCCTTCGAGGTATGAAAGCAGTTCGCTACGAAATGCTGGCAGTGCGTCGCCCCGAAGACTTGCAACAGCCCGAACCGTGGGTCCGTAACGCGTCGAGAATAGCTCCCAGATATCTTCGGGTGAAGCGCCGAACTGCGGGCAGTCACCGTTTGTGAAGGCGAGATCGCGGAAAGCGCTTCCGAGGAGTTGGCGCACCTTTTCAGGATCGCCCCAATTGAACGGACTGGCGAGGCCGGCCGGCGGTGGAACATACTTGTTGGTAATGCGGAACCAGCCACCCAGACCCCCTTCGGGCGTCCAAGCAAGGAATACGACGCGGCCTCCCGGCTGAGTGACGCGGGCCAATTCGGCTGCGACTTTCTGCTGGTCCGGCGCGAACATGTGGCCACAGGTCGAGACCACGACATCGAAGGAGGCATCCGCAAAAGGAAGTGCCTCTGCGTCGCCCTCGCGGAAATCGATATCCCCAAGGCCCGCTTCGTTGGCCTTGCTTCGCGCGACGTCAAGGAGTTCCGGTGTAATATCCACGCCCGTTACCTCCGCGCCACGCTCGCGTGCGGCAATAGCCGTAATGCCTGTGCCGGTTGCAAGGTCCAGCACGCGCTCATCAGGACGAATTTTGGCAACACGCAGGGTCTGGTCCGTGGAAATCGTCAGCCCGTCCGCGATGCGGTCGTATTCACCCAGCGCCCATGTAGCGCGTTGCTTCTTCTTAAGTTCTGTGAAGTCAATCATGAATCCACCTCATTGTGATAGAAGTACTGCATCGGTCTCGCAAGGGCCTCACTCAGTTTTTTCGGATGCGACTCTTGTGCAACGTCAAAGCTCAGCCGGTCAGCTGGAGCGGCGTGTCAGGCGGAAGATTCATGTTGATTGCAACATTCCGAGCCGATGCATAGAAGCCTCAATGAGAAGTTTCATTTCTGGCGGGCGAGGGTAAACACGTTCACCAGCGATGCGGCGATTGTGGGCCGTTCGAGGAGCTAAGCCGTTAATTTCTTTAACGTGAGCTATCCAGCAGGACTTGACTACACGCCCATCTGTTTCAAGAATGTAATCTTGAATTTCACGATACGTTGCCATTTTTTCTCCTCAAAAGTTAGAGTGATGTGTCAACTTTTTTAGGGCAAGTCCACAGTCCCGCTTGAACGATGGGTTATGCATTTATTTATTTTTCTTAAATTCATAAGCTAAAGCCTCGGTAGCGTTTGATAATGTTTTCAAGGGATTATTTCTGCAGTATTTTAATATCCACTGACTTCTACCACCAACATCAATGCTCCCTGTAAGGTCGTAAATGTTTGATAACGCATAATTTAGCGCAGTAAAATAACCATTTGACCATTCTTCAATTGCAAGTTCGCTAACTTTATCTTTATTGTCGTAGGCCTCGATAACCGAGCCACAACTAATTGTTCCTCTTCCTAAAACTGCATAGCCATTATCTTTATCCATAGCCATAGTGCTCATGCTCACAAATAACAGGCAGAACATAATCTTCATACAATTATTCCTTTTTAACTGACTATGCATAACGTAAAATATACACCGAATTAGGTGTATAACTTGATGGAATTTGAGTGGTGATTAAATTCATAATTTTTAATTTCTTGATTTTGAGAAACATTACAGGATTTATGCATAATTGCAAAATTAACGCTGCCTAATTTTTGAACTATGTAACAGAGTTCAAAAACTAAGGGCATAACCCTGTTAGAATTTAGCCCATGCTAAAAACCATAAAATCAATATTAAATAAATTATCGGTATTTGAATTATTCGTCGGCATGCGTTACACGCGAGCTAAGCGTAAAAATCATTTCATTTCATTTATCTCCCTCACCAGCATGATAGGCATTGCGCTCGGCGTAGCGGCTTTAATAGTCGTGTTGTCTGTGATGAACGGTTTTCAAAAGGAGTTGCGCACGCGGATTTTAGGCGTGGCATCGCATTTGGAAATCACAGGTAACAATAATCAACTGGCTAACTGGCAAAATGTCGCTGCTTCTACACTTAAGCGTCAGCATGTGTTGGCGAGTGCGCCTTATATTACAGCACAGGGCATGCTGAGTTTTGGGCAAGGCGTGCAGGGCGCGATTATTCGCGGTGTATTGCCGGCGTCTGAAGATAAAGTGGCAGATTTAGGGCGTCACATGAAAGCTGGCAGCTTAAGTGATTTACGCGCAGGCGAGTTCGGCATTATTTTAGGTGCTGATCTGGCGTACGCGATTGGTGCGCAGATTGGGGATAAAGTGGTGGTTTTAGCACCGCAAGGGCAATTTACGCCGACTGGTGTAGTGCCGCGTATCAAGCAATTTACCTTGGTTGGTTTATTTCAAATTGGCATGTATGAATATGATGCTGGACTTGCGCTGATTAATATCGAGGATGCCGCTAAGTTGTATCGCATGGGGGATAAAGTCTCCGGCGTGCGTTTAAAGTTGGATGATTTATTTGATGCGCCGACTGTTTCTAAATCGATAGAGCAAATTCTTAACCAGTCGCCAAATTCAAACGGTGCCTATTTTGTAACGGATTGGACGCAACAGCACGCCAATTTCTTTCGCGCAGTGCAAATGGAAAAGCGGGTGATGTTTATTATCCTGACGCTGATTGTTGCGGTGGCCGCTTTTAACATTGTGTCTACGCTAGTGATGGCGGTAACAGATAAGCGCGCGGATATTGCAATTATGCGCACCTTTGGCGCCAGCCCGGGCAGCATCATGGTGATTTTTATTATTCAGGGGGCGTTAATTGGCTTGATAGGTACAGTGTTGGGGGCGCTCTTTGGCATTGTAATCGCGCTAAACATTGGTACGATAATTCCGTTTATTGAAGGACTATTCCACGTGCAATTCTTGGCAAAAGACGTGTATTACATTAGCGATCTGCCGTCTGATTTAGTCTGGTCGGATGTCATCACCATCGTCATCATGTCATTTATATTAAGTTTGTTAGCCACGCTTTACCCAAGCTGGCGTGCCAGCAAAATCAATCCTGCTGAGGCGTTAAGATATGAATAGTATGATGAGTAATACTGCCTCAACTAGTATAGTTTCTTGCCAGGCATTGCATAAAACCTATGAAGGTTTGGAAGTTGCTGTGCTGAACGGCATTGATTTAACAGTGCATAAAGGTGAACAGATTGCGATTGTAGGTACTTCAGGTTCTGGCAAAAGTACATTACTTCATTTGTTAGGTGGGTTAGATGCACCAAGTAGCGGTGAAGTGCGTCTTCTCAACCAAAATTTAGCCAGCTTGAGCGAGACCAAAAAGGGCAATCTGCGTAATGAATCGCTGGGTTTTGTGTATCAGTTTCATCATTTGTTGCCAGAATTCACAGCCCTAGAAAATGTTGCCATGCCGCTGTTTATTCGACGCATGCCACGTGAGCAAGCACTTACATTGGCTGCAGAGACTTTAACTAAAGTAGGTTTAAAACATAGGCTTGAACATATGCCTGGCGAACTTTCCGGTGGCGAACGTCAGCGTGCCGCAGTTGCAAGGGCGCTGGTAACACAGCCACAGTGCATACTGGCCGATGAGCCTACTGGTAATCTTGACCGTCATACAGCGCATGCGGTTTTTGATTTGCTGTTAGAAATGAATCAAACCCAGCAATTGAGTTTGGTGGTAGTGACGCACGATATTGAGCTTGCTACAAAAATGCAACGTCAATATAAGTTGGTTGACGGTAAGTTGCAGCCTTTATAAATCACTAAATCCCAATCATGACTCTTGCAGCACTGATGTTTGTATTTGGTGCTTGGGTCGTGCAGCAGTTGCCGCAACTGCCCAGTGTTAGCGGGCTGTCAGGTATGGTTGTTGTTTTGGTATTAACGTTATTTTTTGCACAATACCATTCTCGCTTTTTAAAGTCTTTTCAAGTCTCAAAATTGTTACATCGCAGTTTAATAGCTGCGAGTGCATTTTTATTCGGTCTATGTTGGGCCAGTGGCTTTGCCCTGTGGCGCATGAGCGATGAATTACCGCATGCTTGGGAGCAAAAGACGATAGTCGTTGTAGGTGTTGTAGCAAGCCTGCCTGAGGCTACAGAGCATGGCACGCGCTTTCAGTTTGATGTGGAAAAGGTGTTAACTCCACATGCAATTGTGCCGCATCACATTAGCCTTAATCAATACAGTAATCATCAATATGGCGCTAAGCAAGATTCTGCTCCTGAAGAGTTGAATCAATTTCATGCAGGTGAGCGTTGGCAATTGACGGTGCGTTTAAAGCGCCCGCACGGCACGCAAAATCCAGACGGGTTTGACTTTGAATCGTGGGTGTTAAGTGAAAATATTCGAGCTACTGGCAGTATTAAAACGAAAGCCGGCCTCAAAAAACTTAAAAATTTCGTGTGGCAACCGCATTATGTTGTTGAGCACCTTCGAGAACGGGTTCAGCAACGCATTGCAAATGTGCTTGTAAATAAGCCTTACCAAGGCATCATTCAAGCATTGGTGATTGGCGACGATAGTCAAATTTTGCAAGATGACTGGCAGGTATTTTTACGCACAGGCACGTCGCATTTAATGTCGATTTCAGGCCTTCACATCACGATGTTGGCTGGTTTGGCGTTCGGGTTGGTTGGATTCATTTGGAGGCGCAACCCTAAATTAGTGATGCGCCTGCCTACGCGGAAAGCCTCCACCATTGCGGGTATGATTGCCGCGTTGCTATATACGCTGATGGCTGGTTTTTCAGTGCCATCGCAGCGTACTTTTTATATGCTTATGGTGTTTGCTGCGGCTTTATGGTCAGGGCGTCAATTAGTCATTGCACAAGTTTTGGCAATGGCATTATTGATTGTGGTGTTGTTTGATCCTTGGGCTGTAAGTTCGCCTGGTTTTTGGTTGTCATTCGGCGCAGTGGCAATGTTAGCGTATGCATTAGGTGCTCGAATTGGTCAACCACATTGGTTGAAAGCAGCATTACAAACGCAGTGGGCAGTTACTATAGGTATGCTGCCACTACTATTAGTGATGTTTAACCAGACTTCAATTGTTTCGCCAATTGCTAACGCATTCGCAATTCCAGTGATCAGTTTTGTGGTCACACCCCTAGCGTTGTTGGGTAGTTTTTTACCTATTGATACACCGTTAAATCTGTCGTACCAAGCTTTGAATGTTTGTATGGTCGCACTTAAGTGGTTGAATCAATTGCCCATTGTCACTTGGCAGCAGCATGCGCCACCTGTGTGGACGCTACTGCCAGCGATATTAGGTGTTGCTTGGCTATTACTACCGCGTGGTTTTCCTATGCGCTGGTTAGGGTTAATAGGGTTTTTGCCTATGCTGCTCATTCAGCCTGTGCGCCCCATGATGGGCGGCATGAAAGTTACAGTGTTAGATGTGGGGCAGGGTTTAAGTGTGGTGGTACAAACAGCAACCCATGCTCTGTTATATGACACTGGCCCAACATACGGTGCACAAGCCGATGCAGGGAGTCGTATTGTGATACCTTTTTTACGTGGCGCAGGGGTTAAAAAATTAGATGGGTTGATTGTGAGCCATAACGATAACGATCACAGTGGCGGCATGCAGTCGGTTCTTACTTTAATGCCGGTAGTCTGGCTTGCAAGCTCATTCACTCCTGATGTAGAAGCGGTACCCTCGATGAAAAAGCTGTCGTGTTTTGCAGGACAAAGCTGGATGTGGGATGGTGTACAGTTTGAGGTGTTACATCCCAGCTTTGAAAGTTATGATGATTTAACGTTAAAAGACAATAATCGTAGTTGCGTGCTTAAAGTTACTAGTCTAGCGGGGAGTATTTTACTGACTGGCGATATTGAAAAAGAAGCAGAATTAGAGTTATTAACTAGAGATGCTGACAGGCTTAACAGTGACATAATGATAGCGCCGCATCACGGTAGCAAAACTTCATCAACAGCCGATTTTATTGCAGCGATTGCCCCTAGCGTTACAGTGTTTACTACAGGATATTTGAACCGCTTTGGACACCCTAAGCCATTGATTGTTGAACGCTATCAGACATTCAATAGTCTGATGTATCGATCAGATTACGATGGCGCACTAACGCTTGATTTTAAAGCTAGCACCAATTCTAATTTGAATAGCGAACCTCCAATTAGTATTGCCAGTTGGCGCACCCAGCATAAACGTTATTGGAATGATAGCTATGTTGAATAAAGATAAAGGATGTTTGAAAATTGATATAGAGCACACATTTTAGTAAATGAATTACACAAATGAAACACAGTAGTGGCTTGCCCAAAACCAGACTACCAGCTAAAGTATCGCTCAGTTAAGTTTTATGTGCGCCTACGCAAAAACTAATCACCATTTTCAATTTAGGGAGTCGCATCGTGTGGCAAATAATTTTAGCAGCAGGCTGGCCAATTTGGCCGCTTATCATTGCATCAGTCGTTGCATTGGCAATTATAGGAGAGCGTTTCTTTGCTTTGCGCAGTGGCACAGTAGCCCCTCAAAACCTATTACCAGAAGTGCAAACGTGGCTTGCTAAAGGCGGTATTACCAAAGAGACTATCAGCCGTTTAGAGCAGCATTCTTTATTAGGTGAAGTGTTTGCAAGTGCTTTAGCGAATAGCAAAAGCTCGCGTGAAGTGACTAAAGAAGCGATTGAAGAAACTGGCCGTGCGGTTGCGCATAAGTTGGAAAAATATCTTTCTACGCTCGGTACAATTGCAACTGTTGCACCGTTGTTAGGTTTGCTAGGCACAGTTATTGGTATGGTTGAGTTGTTTGGCGCATTTACGAGCACAGGCCACGATATTGCACAGTTCGCACGTGGTATTTCAGTCGCCTTATATAATACGGCTGCAGGTATTGTCGTGGCTGTGCCAGCGATGATTGCTTACCGTTATTTCCGTTCGAAAGTAGATGGTTTATTGGTAGATATGGAACAGCAGGCAATTAAATTGGTTGAGATTATTCATGGTGAAAGAAAGTAGTGGCTGATTTTTAGTCACTCTTACATTTCTTAATTAAGGAAACCGTATGAATTTTCAACGTGGAAAGCGCCATGAAGACCTCGAGATGAACCTCGTGCCGTTGATTGATGTGCTGCTAGTGATTATTATCTTTTTGGTCGTGAGTGCAACTTTCTCGCGTACCAGCGAACTGCAAATTAACCTGCCGACTGCTGAAGCCAACGCCACGCAAGATAAGCCACTCACAATTGAGGTGGGCGTTGATGCCAGCGGTCAATATGTAGTGAATGGTAAAGGCTTAGCTGACAAATCAGTCGAGGCGATTAGTGCAGCGTTGCAAGCCGCGGCTAATGGCGGCAAAGAACCAACTGTTGTTATCAACGCCGATGCAAATAGCACACATCAATCGGTAGTGAATGTGATGGAAGCTTCTCGTTTGGCTGGTTACACACACATTACTTTTGCAACACAAGTCAAATCAGGCTCTTAAATTTTGATGCTGTTAAATTTCCCGTGCTTCATTTACTTATTTCAAACGCTTAGTCGACGTTAGTTATGTCGAGGTCTGCCAATAAAAAAGCAAGGATAAGCGCTACTAAAATCCCAAATGCTAAAGTTTTATATCTACGTTTATTCAGATATGCGTGGAATTATAAATTTGTGTTTTTATCAGGCATTTTAGGCTTGGTGATTTTATCCGCGACTAACACTGCATTTTTAGCCACAATCAAGCAAGTCACTGATGAAGGTTTTGTTAAACAATCAGCAGAAAAAATTGCCTATCTCCCCTTCATGTTGTTCGGTTTAATGGCCCTGCGGGGGGTGTCTGGTTTTGTTTCTGGTTTTGCTATGCGCTGGGTTGCGCGCCGCGTAGTAGAGGACTTACGGCTAGATACATTTCGCAGGCTAATGCTGTTACCGATTAGTTTTTTTGACGACCAATCCGCCGGGGTTGTAATTTCTAAGCTCACCTATGATGTAGAGCAAATGTCCAGTGCCGCTACGCGCTCTACGTTGACCTTAGTGCGCGACTCTTTAACTGCAATTGGTATCATCGGATATATGCTGTATTTAGATTGGCGATTAACGCTGATTTTTGCTTTAGTTGCGCCAATTATGGCGGTTTATCTAAGTAAGATGACGCCGAAGTTGCGCAGTGCAGGCAAGCAAGTTCAAGGGACCGTTGGTGAAATGACTAAAGCTGCTGAAGAGGCGATTTCAGGGCAAAGAATCGTTAAGATTTTTGGTGCAATGAGCTATGAAAATGAGCGGTTTGCTAAGATTGCGGGTAAAAATCGTCATATGCAAATTCGTTTGGCTCGCATCTCTGGCTTAAATAGTATGGTGGTAGAGCTTTTGGCCGCAGTGTCATTGGGGCTGGTGGTTTACTATGCTGTGGGACGATTCAGTGCGGGTGAGTTTGCTGCGTTTGTCGGCGCTTTGTTGATGTTGATTTCGCCAATCAAACATTTAACTGAGATGAATGAAGAACTGCAGGTTGCACTCGCAGCAGCGCAAAGTATATTTACAGTCATTGATGTAAAACCAGAGCTGGATGAAGGTGATAAGCCGCTGCCTAGAAGTCGTGGTGAGATTGAATTTAAGCATGTAGGCATTACCTATAACAATACCAAGCGTCCTGCGCTAAGTGATATTAGCTTTAATATAAAGCCAGGTGAAAAACTGGCTTTGGTAGGGCGTTCTGGCGGCGGAAAAACAACACTGGTAAACCTGCTGCCGAGATTTTACGAATTGCAACAAGGCCAAGTATTGTTAGATGGCGTGGATATTCGGTCATTACCACTTGCTAATTTGCGTGAGCAATTCTCACTAGTCAGCCAAGATGTTATTTTGTTTAATGACACGGTTTTTAACAATATTGCTTATGGTGTTTTGCGCAATGCAACTGAAGAAGAAGTAATTAATGCCGCTATTGCAGCACATGCTTGGGACTTTATTCAGCAATTGCCCAATGGCTTACAAAATGAAATTGGCGACCGCGGTGTGCGTTTGTCAGGTGGGCAGCGTCAGCGTATCGCAATTGCTCGGGCGATTTTGAAAAATGCGCCAATTCTTTTATTGGATGAAGCAACTTCAGCCTTGGATACAGAATCAGAGCAACACGTACAGGCTGCCTTGGATACACTTATGCAAAACCGGACCAGCATTGTAATTGCACATAGACTTAGCACTATTGAAAATGCAGATCGCATTATGGTGATGGAGCAAGGTGCAATTGTGGAAAGTGGTACCCATGAAGCATTAATTCAGCAAGATGGTCACTATGCTAAGTTATATCAAAAACAATTTAGTTAGTAATTTGGTCGAATTCTGTATTACTCAGCTTTTAATTTCACAACCCAGATGATTAGTACGCAGTCTAGATGACTAACTGGCTTCAAAAACAGTGGGGTACATACACGCTTTGGCATGTGTTGCTAATACCGTTGTCTTGGCTTTTCGGTGCAATTGTCTATATCAGAAAGTCGTTATACCAACTTGGTTTACTTAAAAGCTATCGCTTAAATGTTCCCGTTATAATTGTTGGTAATATTAATGTAGGTGGCACAGGTAAAACTCCATTCGTTATTTGGCTGGCAGAGCAATTGCAGCTTGCGGGCTATAAGCCTGGGATTATCAGCCGTGGATATGGTGGCAGTAATAAAGTGGTGCAAGCGGTGTTGCCTAACAGTAGTCCAGCTGAAGTAGGTGACGAACCTGTTTTGATTACAAAACGCACAGGGTGTACTATGTTTGTTGGTGCAAATCGTGTGAATGCTGGAGTTGCATTGTTGCAAGCGCATCCAGAGTGTAATGTCATTATCAGTGATGACGGTTTGCAGCATTATCGATTGAAACGTGATGTAGAAATTGCCTTAGTTAATACCAGTACTTTATTTAATAGCAATTTATGTTTATTGCCAGCAGGTTCATTACGTGAAAAAACAACTAGATTGCAAAGTGTGGATGCAATTGTAGACAGCGGTAGTAACGTTGCAGATACAAATGACGAGATTGCTGATTCGCATATTCCGATTGAATTGCAGCAGCCTGTTTTTAAAATGCAGTTACAAGGCGATGTGTTTGAAAGTGTTAATGGTACTCAAAGTCATCAACCTGTAGATTTTTTTGCTAATAAATCTCTAATTGCTATTGCTGGCATAGGTAATCCTGAGCGGTTTTTTAACCAGCTAACTAGTTTAGGTTTGCAATTTGCACGAAAAGTATTTTCAGACCATCACGCGTTTACCGCTCAAGATTTAATGATTTTCAAAAATTCCACTATTTTAATGACAGAAAAAGATGCGGTAAAATGCCGTATGTTTGCATCTGATAATGCGTGGTATTTACCAGTGAAAGCAACCTTAAGTAACGCTAATGGTGTCAAGCTGATTCATCTTATTTTGCAAAAATTGAAAAAATAAACTGAGGTTTTAATCATGGATACAAAGTTATTACAAATATTAGTATGTCCCATTACCAAAGGACCACTCATTTATAACAAAGCTACCAATGAGTTAATTTCTAAATCAGCGCGGTTAGCTTATCCAATTAAAGATGGTATTCCTGTAATGCTAGAAGATGAAGCGCGCAAACTAGCGGACGATGAAGAAATTGCCTAACTCTCAATTCCATAACGCGACATTGTTGATGCCAGAGTTTTATGTGGTAATTCCTGCGCGCTATGCCAGTACAAGATTACCAGGTAAGCCTTTATTAGATATCGCTGGCAAGCCGATGGTTATTTGGGTGGTAGAGCGAGCGAGACTAAGTGGGGCAAAGCAGGTTGTTGTTGCGACCGATGATGTGCGAATTCTAGAAGCAGTAACTCAGCATGGGCATCAGGTGGCAATGACACGTACAGATCATGCAAGCGGTACAGATCGCATCGCCGAGGTAGCTTTGCAGCAAGGTTGGCAAGATGACGCAATAGTTGTCAATGTGCAAGGGGATGAGCCTTTAATCAAGGCCGAGCTCATACTTGAAGTTGCGACGATGTTAACTAATAGCAAAGATGCTGTCATGGCAACAGCATGTCATTCAATACATACCAAAGCGGACTTTTTAAATCCTAATATTGTTAAAGTTGTACTGGACGCACAAGGACATGCACTTTATTTCAGTCGCGCCCCCATTCCGTATCCCAGAGACGCTTTTGCCGTTAATTCTGAATTGCCAATAGATATACCGGCATATCGTCACATTGGTATATATGCCTATCGGGCAAAATTTCTAAAACAGTACACCAGCATTCAGCCAACTGCTATTGAGCAGGTTGAATGTCTAGAGCAGTTAAGAGTATTGCATCACGGCTATAAAATTGCAGTCTCAATTTCCAAGAATGCGCCTGCGGCCGGTGTAGATACTGAAGAAGATCTTGCTTATGTACGTGGCCTAATGCAATAGACTTTAAATGACATGTCATCTGCATGTCATTTTTATCTGAAATTTACAACAAAAAGCCGCGAATGTTCTTGCGGTACACCCTAAGGTTTGCTATAGTCTCACCTCTCGACGCAACATATGTCGAGCCGGACGCGGGATGGAGCAGTCTGGCAGCTCGTCGGGCTCATAACCCGAAGGTCACAGGTTCAAATCCTGTTCCCGCAACCAATAAATCAAAGTGCGTAGCGCTTTAGATTTTTGCGGTGTCCGAAGTGATGCAACCAAGTATTTTAGTTGCAAAAAATGCAGTTAATTTAAGTATTGACGCAAGCATAAAGCGCTGTATAATGCGCACCTCGTTGACGCAAAGCGTCACTGAGAAGACTTTCGAGTCACCTGATCTTTAACAATTTAACAACTGATAAGTGTGGG
>JBKJUR010000023.1:0-171028 GCA_046590165.1 Methylotenera sp. | reverse complement strand
CGTATTAAAGCGTTGGCAGATGCCGCTCGCGAAAACGGCTTATCCTTCTAATTGGTCTGATTGCTAAAGAGGTTAATGATGGCGAGAGAAATGGAACAGCAACAGCAGCAGACTGATGGTTTGCGCGAAAAAATGATTGCAGTTAATCGTGTAAGTAAAACGGTTAAAGGTGGTCGTATCATGAGTTTTGCAGCTCTTACAGTAGTTGGCGATGGCGATGGTGCTGTTGGTATGGGCAAAGGTAAAGCACGTGAAGTACCAGTTGCAGTACAAAAAGCAATGGATGAAGCACGTCGCGGTATGTTAAAGATTAATTTAACAAACGGTACTTTGCATCATGCAGTGACTGGCGTACATGGCGCTGCTAAAGTGTTTATTCAACCAGCTTCTGAAGGTACCGGCATTATTGCTGGTGGTGCAATGCGCGCAATCTTTGAAGTAATGGGTGTGACTAACGTCGTAGCAAAATGTATCGGTTCAACTAATCCTTACAACTTAGTTCGCGCTACATTGAACGGTTTAGAGTCAATGAATACACCAGCAGAAATCGCAGCTAAACGCGGTAAATCAGTTGAAGAAATTAGAGGCTAATCATGGCTAAAGCAAAAAAAGATGCATCAGGCATTAAAGTAACTCTTGTTAAAAGTGTTATTGGTCGTATCGAGGCGCATAAAGCTACCGTTAAAGGTTTAGGTTTACGTCGCATGCACCATACAGTTGAATTACAAGATACACCAGCAATTCGCGGCATGATCAATGCTGTTGGCTATCTATTAAAGGTAGAGGGATAATGCAATTAAATACGATTAAGCCTGCAGAAGGCTCGAAAAAAGAACGTCGCCGTGTTGGTCGTGGTATTGGTTCTGGTTTAGGTAAAACAGCTGGTCGTGGTCATAAAGGTCAAAAATCACGTACTGGTGGTTTCCATAAGGTTGGTTTTGAAGGCGGTCAAATGCCAATTCAACGTCGTCTACCTAAGCGTGGCTTTAAATCAATGACAAAAGCTAAAACTGCACACGTACGTACAAGTGAGTTGTCTTTAATTCCTAACGAAGTCGTTGACTTGTTAGCATTAAAAGCTGCAAACATCGTATCTGGTACAGTAAGAAATGCTAAGATTTTCTTGTCAGGTGATGTGACTGCTAAATTTAATATCCAAGGTTTGCTTTTAACTAAAGGCGCACGCGCCGCAGTTGAAGCAGCTGGCGGTAAAATCTTAGAAGCTGCATAAGAGTATCGCTTTGGCACAAGATAGCTTATTAAAAACAGCATCAAAAATGGGCGAACTAAAAAGTCGCCTACTTTTTGTGTTTGGTGCATTGATTGTGTATCGATTAGGTGCGCATATTCCAGTACCTGGTATTGATCCTGATGTTTTAGCAAAATTGTTTGAGTCACAAAGTGGCGGCATCTTAGGCATGTTTAACATGTTTTCAGGTGGCGCACTTTCAAGATTTACAGTGTTTGCCTTAGGGATTATGCCGTACATTTCTGCGTCGATTATTATGCAGTTGATGTCGTCTGTTTCGCCCAAGCTTGAACAGCTTAAAAAAGAAGGTGAAGCTGGTCGCAGAACTATTACTAAATATACGCGATATGGCACTGTGGTTTTAGCAGCATTTCAAGCGCTGGGGATTGCAATTGCTTTAGAAGGTCAGCCAGGATTGGTGTTAGATCCTGGATTAGCGTTCAGGCTTACTGCAGTCATTACGTTGGTTAGCGGTACCATGTTTATTATGTGGTTAGGTGAGCAAATTACAGAGCGTGGCATTGGTAATGGTATTTCTATCATTATTTTTGCTGGTATTGTCGCTGGCTTACCTAAAGCAATAGGCTCTACAGCTGAGATGGTTAATACTGGCGCATTTAGTATACCGTTAGCTTTCTTCTTGTTAGTTGCAACGATTTTAGTTACAGCGCTAGTAGTTTTTGTTGAGCGTGGCCAGCGAAAAATAACGGTAAATTATGCAAAACGCCAAGTGGGCAATAAAGTGTACGGTGGGCAAACTACGCATCTACCATTGAAACTAAATATGGCTGGTGTGATTCCACCTATATTTGCATCAAGCATTATCTTGTTTCCTGCAACGTTAGCAGGTTGGTTTGGTAGTAGTGAGCGTATGTATTGGTTGAAAGATATCGCTGCGGCTCTATCTCCTGGTCAACCGATTTATATTTTATTCTTTGCTACAGCGATTGTTTTCTTTTGCTTCTTTTACACTGCTTTACAGTTTAATCCAAAAGATACAGCGGATAACTTAAAGAAAAGTGGTGCGTTTGTGCCAGGTATTAGACCAGGTGATCAAACTGCAAAGTATATAGATCGCATTATGGGTAGGTTAACTTTAGTTGGTGCTGCTTATATTACTTTAGTATGTTTGTTGCCAGAATTTTTGATTTTGAAATTTAACACCCCGTTTTATTTTGGTGGTACCTCGTTGTTGATTATTGTGGTTGTAACGATGGATTTTATGACGCAAGTGCAATCTCATTTAATGTCTCATCAATATGAGGGTCTACTTAAAAAAGCTAATTTTAAAGGTAATGCGCAAGGCGCGAAATAATCTTTAGAAATGGCCAAGCAAGACAGAATTGAAATGCAGGGGGAGGTTTTAGAAAATCTTCCCAATGCGACATTCAGAGTTAAGTTAGAAAATGGACATGTTGTTTTAGGATATATTTCAGGGAAAATGCGTATGCACTATATACGGATTTTGCCAGGTGACAAGGTCACTGTAGAAATGACGCCGTATGATTTATCGCGAGCTAGGATTACATTTCGCGTTAAGTAGTTTAAGTGGTTTATTTATGACATGTAGTTTAAGAAGTAATGGAGTGATAAATGAGAGTTCGAGCATCAGTAAAAGCATTATGCCGTAATTGTAAAGTTGTTCGTCGACGTGGTGTTGTACGTATTATTTGTACAGAACCGCGTCATAAACAACGTCAAGGTTAATTGATTAAATTCAATAACCAAATTAGTGAGTTTAATTTCACTAATTAAGTTGGTCACTTATAAAGTTGATCAGAAGATAAGCTAATTGATAAAAGTTAGATTAACTGTTAAAATCTTTGGCTTTTTTGAAGCAATAGATTTTTAGGTTAAGCCTAAATTTGGAGTAGGGTATGGCACGTATTGCAGGGGTAAACATCCCAAATAACAAACACACTGAAATCGCATTAACTGCGATTTTCGGTATTGGTCGTAATACAGCACAAAAGATTTGTGTTGCAGCTGGTGTTTTAGCAACAGCAAAAATTAAAGACCTAAATGACGCTGACGTAGAAAAATTACGTGACGAAGTCGCCAAATTCAAAGTTGAAGGTGATTTACGCCGTGAAGTTTCAATGAACATCAAGCGTTTAATGGACTTGGGTTGTTACCGTGGTGTGCGTCATCGCCGTGGCCTGCCTGTACGTGGTCAACGCACTAAAACGAATGCTCGTACTCGTAAGGGTCCAGTTAAAGCAATTAAACAAGCTAAATAATATTTAGTCGCCCTAGTTTAGAGATTTAAGTTTAAATTTCTATGCTCACAAATTTAAGTAAGATTTATTAGTAAGGATAGTGCAACATGGCAAAAGCTAATGTACGCGTAAGAAAGAAAGTTAAAAAGAATATTGCAGAGGGCATTGCTCACGTGCATGCATCTTTTAACAATACCATCATCACCATTACAGACCGTCAAGGTAATGCGCTATCATGGGCAACTTCAGGTGGCCAAGGTTTTAAAGGTTCACGTAAAAGTACCCCATTTGCAGCACAGGTAGCGGCTGAAGTTGCTGGTAAATCAGCACAGGAAAATGGTGTTAAGAATTTAGAAGTGCGTATTAAAGGTCCAGGTCCAGGTCGTGAATCTGCTGTGCGCGCACTTAATGCAGCTGGTTTTAAAATCACCAGCATTACCGATGTGACGCCAGTGCCGCATAATGGCTGCCGTCCACCTAAAAAACGCCGCATTTAAGCTGAGCTTATAGCTCGCTTTAGTAGAGATAACAGGAGAATCACTTGGCTAGAAATTTAGACCCAAAATGTCGTCAGTGTCGTCGTGAAGGCGAAAAGCTTTTTCTAAAAGCTGAAAAATGTTTCACTGACAAATGTGCAATTGAAAAACGTAACTTCCCACCAGGTCAACATGGTCAGCGTCGTAACCAACGTCTATCAGACTATGGTGTTCAACTACGTGAAAAACAAAAAGTACGTCGTACTTACGGTGTGCTAGAAGCGCAATTCCGTAGCTACTATGCTGAGGCTGATCGCCAAAAAGGCATTACAGGTGAAAACTTGTTACAACTATTAGAGTGCCGTTTAGATAACGTAACGTATCGTATGGGCCTTGGCGGTTCACGTACTGAAGCGCGTCAAATCGTACGTCACAACAGTATTTTAGTGAATGGTCGTCGTGTAAATATTCCTTCATACCAAGTTAAAGCGGGTGATGTAGTGAGTGTTGCTGAAGCTTCTAAAACGCAATTGCGTATTAAAAGTGCACTAGAAGCAGCTGAGCAACGTGGCTTCCCAGCTTGGATAGAAGTAGATGTTAAAGCCTTAAAAGGTACATTTAAAGCTAAACCTATGCGTGATGAGTTGCCGGCAACAATCAATGAATCATTGGTAGTTGAGCTTTACTCTAAATAACTAAACAAGTGAGCTAGCTTGCCAGCTCACAGAATAAGCAGTTTATTCTTCATTGCGATGATTAAGCTTCTTAAAAATTAAAAGGTATAACTATGCAAAACAGTCCTACCGAATACTTAAAACCGCGTGTTGTTGATGTGGAAGTGTTGTCACCACTACGCGCACGTGTAACGTTAGAACCAATGGAGCGTGGCTTTGGCTACACTTTAGGTAATGCTTTACGTCGTGTTTTATTATCTTCAATTCCTGGCTTCGCGATTACTGAAGTCAAGATTGATGGCGTAGTGCATGAGTATTCAACTCTAGATGGCGTACAAGAAGATGTAGTAGATATTCTACTTAATCTTAAAGGCGTTGCTTTAAAGTTAAATACTAAATCAGAAACAATTTTGACTTTAAATAAATCAACGGAAGGTGTAGTTACCGCTGGTGATTTTGATACAGGTCATGATGCTGAAATCGTTAATCCTGATCATGTAATTGCTCATTTGACTAAAGGTGGCAAGCTTAACCTAGAAGTTAAAGTTGCAATGGGTCGTGGTTATCAACCAGTGCCGGCACGTCAAAAAGCTAATGAAGAAGACCGTGTACTTGGCTTCATTATGGTGGATGCATCATTTAGCCCAATCAATAAAGTGAGCTATCAAGTTGAGAGCGCGCGCGTTGAGCAACGTACAGACTTAGATAAATTGGTCATGGATGTTGAAACTAACGGTGTGATTGAGCCTGAACAAGCGATTCGTGATGCTGCTCGTATCTTAATGGGTCAGTTGTCAGTATTTGCTGATCTTGAAGGTGCACCAAGCGAAGTTGAAGTTAAATCTGCACCACAAGTTGACCCAGTTCTATTGCGTCCAGTGGATGATTTAGAGTTAACAGTGCGTTCAGCAAACTGCTTGAAAGCTGAAAATATATTTTACATTGGTGATTTGATCCAGCGTACAGAGAATGAGCTATTAAAAGCTCCTAATCTTGGCCGTAAGTCACTGAATGAAATTAAAGATGTACTTGCTACTCGTGGCCTAACATTGGGCATGAAATTAGAAAACTGGCCACCTGTTGGTCTCGAAAAAGCTTAAGTTAAGCTTAAACATTAGTTAAGAAATTAAGGAATTACTATGCGTCACGGTAATAGCAATCGTAAATTAAATCGTACTAGCAGCCATCGTGCAGCGATGTTTCGTAACATGACAGCTTCATTGTTGCGTCACGAAGTCATTAAAACTACTTTGCCTAAAGCAAAAGAGTTGCGCAAATTTGCAGAACCTTTGATTACATTAGGTAAAACTCCAACTTTAGCGAATCGTCGTTTAGCGTTTAGTCGTTTACGTGATCGTGATATCGTAGGTAAACTATTTGGCGAACTTGGCCCACGTTACCTTACACGTAATGGTGGTTATCTACGTGTGTTGAAATGTGGTTTCCGCAATGGTGATAATGCGCCTATGGCATTGGTTGAGTTAGTTGACCGTCCAGACACTGGTGCGGAAGTTGTAGTTGCAGAATAGTACATAAGTATTTAATTGCTTAACAAAAAGCCAGCTTAAGCTGGCTTTTTGCTTTTGTAAAACGTTTTTGCTAAGTTTATTTCTCTAGTAAATTCTGGATATCTTGAATGGTAAATGGCCAATATATTTCAATATCGTTATCTAGTCTTTTAAGTACTGGAATCATGAGTTCATAACGTTGTAGTAGGATTGGATTATCAGCTATTTCTATACATGACCATTGCATGTCATATGCTTTAGATAAGCTAGCTAGTAAGTTTTCTGCCTGATCACATAGATGGCAGTGCGAAGTTGAATAGAGGTGAAGTAGTATGGTCATTGTTAATTGATAATTTTTGTTTAAATATTACGTCTAACTTATTAACTTATGACCAAAAGTGCACTCAATTATTTTTGTAGATTTTATCAATTTTAAGCCAAAAGTTAAAAATTTAAGTTAAAAATAAACCATAATAACAATATACTACAGTGTGTTATTTATCTATTTTAGTAAGTCATTAGCCAACATTATTTACGAGTCCTTATGGCAGACATTCAAGAATCCAAAGAAAGTTTAAGCGAAAGCTTGCAACAAGTGATTTCGCTGTTGGATAAGCACAAGCTTATTGAAGGCTTGGTACACAAGCAAGAAATGCCTAAGCATGATTTAGTTGAATCTATTGTACACAAGCAGAATATTAATGAGCTCCAAAAGAAACTAGATTCACTGCACACGGCTGACGTTGCCTATATTTTAGAGGCGCTACCTTTAGAGCAGCGTTTAGATGTATGGGAATTAGTTAAGGTTGAGCGTGATGGCGATATTTTGCTTGAGGTGTCTGATGCAGTACGTCAAACACTTATCGCAGATATGGATTCAGAAGAGCTATTGGCGGCCGCTGAGCAGCTTGATACCGATGAGTTGGCAGACTTAGCTCCAGACTTACCAAAAGACGTCCTACAAGAGCTGTTAGACAGCTTAGATACGCAAAATCGTGCACGTTTACAATCTGCCTTGTCGCATTCAGATGATGCCGTTGGTGCGATTATGGACTTTGATATTGTCACTATTCGTGAAGATATCACCTTGGAAGTAGCTTTGCGCTATATGCGCCGCCTCGGTAGCTTACCTGACCATACAGACAAACTTTTTGTTGTAGATAGAGACGACATATTGCTCGGTGTACTACCTTTAAAGCGTTTGGTAGTGAATGATTTGGCCTCAATTGTTGCTGATGTAATGGCTGTTGATGCGGTGGTTTTTCATCCAGAAGATATCGCTGATGAAGCAGCAAAGGCATTTGAACGATATGACTTGGTTACAGCGCCGGTAGTGGACGACAACAACAAATTGGTAGGGCGTATTACCGTAGATGCCGTGATGGATTATATTAGAGAGGAAACTGAAAGCGATATGCTCTCTATGGCTGGTCTGCGCGAAGAAGAAGACTTTTTCGCATCTGTATGGAAATCAGTACAGAACCGTTGGGCTTGGCTAGCTATTAATTTGGTCACAGCTATTGTTGCATCGCGTGTTATTGGCTTATTTGAAGGCTCAATTGAAAAAATTGTGGCTTTAGCTGCACTGATGCCAATCGTTGCAGGCATAGGGGGGAACTCAGGCAATCAAACTACAACCATGATAGTACGCGGTTTAGCGTTGGGGCAAGTTGCCGCACACAATATGAAGTCGCTAATTACTAAAGAGCTTGGTGTAGCATTGCTCAACGGTTTGATATGGGGTGGAGTACTAGCAGTCATTGCCTCGGCATTGTATGGTAATTATCAATTGGGTTTGGTGATGATGGCGGCCATGACGCTCAATCTACTATTAGCGGCGCTAATGGGAGTGATGATACCGTTGGTAATGAATAAGTTTGGGCGTGATCCTGCAGTCGGTTCAAGTGTGCTAATCACTGCAGTGACAGATAGTGGTGGTTTCTTTATATTTTTAGGTTTAGCGACTATATTTTTGATTTAACAGTATTGCAAATGACAAAATATAGATTGCCCTGATATTCCTCTACCTTGCACGGGTTGCAGGAATGAAGAATATTGTTTATTAAATAATCGACGATAAAAAAATGAACCAAGATATACAATTTGTTTGGCAAGAAATGTTGGCGGATTTATCTACGCCAGCAGCCCTTTGGCAGTTGGGCATACTAATAGGGGCTTGTGGTATTGCCTGGGCTATTAATGGTGTTTTGCGTGCTTATGTGATGAAGCATGCACCTGAAAAGTGGAAGTTGGGTATAGGTGGCACCAACAGGGTGCTGTTTCCTTTGTCTACGCTGATTATTGTTCTGATTGGAAAATTCCTCTTGGGGCATTGGCAGCACACTAGTTTGTTGCACTTAGCTAGTACGCTGCTATTCGCAATGGCAATAATTCGATTGGTCGTTTATGCGGTGCGCTACATAATAGCGCCAGGGGGCGTATTAAAAACGCTGGAAAATGCTATATCTGGCTTAATTTGGCTGATGCTGGCGTTGCATTTAAGTGGTTTATTACCACAATTGCTGCAGATTCTTGAGGATGTTAAATTTAACATCGGTAAAAACAAGATGGATCTTTTGCTGGTGTCACAAGCGCTACTTACGATTATTGCTACTATTTTTGTCGCACTTTGGATAAGTCGCCTCCTAGAAAATAAACTAATGCGCGCTGAGCATGTCAATATGAATATGCGTGTTGTGATGTCAAAATTGCTACGCATTTTTTTATTATTTATTGCGATATTAATTGCACTTTCAGCAGTCGGTTTAGACATTACACTGTTATCAGTCTTTGGCGGTGCGCTTGGTGTAGGTTTGGGTTTTGGTTTGCAGCGTATTGCTAGTAACTATGTGAGCGGTTTTATAATTCTGCTTGATAGGTCAATGCAGATAGGTGATGTGATTACTGTAGAAACGCACTATGGAGTGGTGAGTGATTTGCGTACGCGTTATTTGGTGTTGCGTAAGTTAGATGGCACAGAGGTGATCATTCCTAATGAGATGTTAATCATTAACCCAGTGATTAACCATTCTTTCACAGATCATAAAGCAAGAGTACAAATGCCTGTGCAAGTAAGCTATGATAGCCCATTAGAATTGGCCATGCAGTTGATTTCCGATGTCGCTACCAAGCATCCGCGTATATTAGTCACGCCTGCGCCCGCAGTGCTGGTTAAAGGCTTTGGCGATAGTGGAATCGACTTAACCTTGTCAATCTGGATACCCGATCCTGAAGAGGGTTCAGCTGTATTGCAGTCTGAAATATTTTTAGAAATATGGCGTGCTTTTCAAGCTAATAATATTTCTATACCATTTCCACAGCGTGAAGTACGTATATTGGGGAGTACACCTACACCTACTTCTACTTCAGCCCCAGAATCCATTTAGCTTTGGACATTTAACGCTAGGTAAAGTAACAGTCAATAAAAAAGCCCGCAATGCGGGCTTTTTTATTAAACTTGAATAAGACTATTTAAGTTTAGTTTCTTTGTACAATACATGCTGACGAACAACAGGATCAAATTTTTTGATTTCCATTTTTCCTGGCATAGTACGTTTGTTTTTAGTAGTGGTATAAAAATGACCTGTACCAGCACTTGATTCTAATTTAATTTTTTCGCGCATGATTCTCAGCCTTCTTAAATTTTCTGGCCAGCAGCACGCATACCAGCAAGCACGGCATCAATACCGTTTTTGTCGATAGTACGAAGCGCATTGTTAGTAATGCGCATGCTTACCCAGCGGTTTTCGCTTTCAACCCAGAATTTGCGGTTTTGCAAATTAGGTAAAAAACGGCGTTTTGTTCTGTTGTTAGCGTGAGAAACATTGTTACCCACCATTGGCTTTTTGCCTGTTACCATACATACACGTGCCATGGTTATTCTCCAAACATTCACTTTTTTCTAAAGACCGCAATTATAGTACGAAAACTGATTTATTCTCAAGAGATATATTGATAATATTCACGTTTTAAGCACTAAATAAAGCACTTAATATAAAACATACTTTATTTGAGTGTTAAATACACACTAAGTTAGTGCTTACCTGTGCTGCCAAAGCCACCTTCGCCACGTTCGCTGGTATCAAAATCATCCACTAAATGAAACTCAGCTTGCATAACCGGCACTATGACGAGTTGTGCAATGCGCTCCATTGGGTTAAGTTCAAAAGCTGTGCTGCCACGATTCCAACATGACACCATCAGTTGGCCCTGATAATCGGAATCTATTAAGCCGACCAGATTTCCCAACACAATGCCGTGCTTATGGCCAAGACCTGAACGTGGTAAGATGAGCGCTGCATAGTAAGTGTTGTCTAAATGTATTGCCATACCGGTAGGGATTAGCATGGTTTCACCAGGCTGCAGAGTGATGCTGCTGTCGATGCAAGCGCGTAAATCTAGTCCAGCGGAGCCAGTCGTAGCGTAGGCGGGCATTTGCTCATGCAGGCGATTATCTAAAATTTTAAGATCTACTATTAAACTCATTTGATGGCTTTCTTATTAAGTGTTTTTTGTCAGTATGCACGCTGAGTATGTATTACTAAGTTTGCAAGTATATTACTGGTTTAACATGGTGCTAATGTGCTTCAAAATTTCATGCGCTAATGTAGCTTTATCTGCTTTAGGTAGTTGATGTGTACCGGCATCGTCTATCAATATGATATTTGCATCATCTGTACCCATGCTCTCGCTGACTAAATTAGCCACAATTAACGGTAATTTTTTGGCTAATCGTTTTTTTGTTGCATACTCAATCAAGTGTTCACTTTCTGCAGAAAATCCTACACAAAATGGTGCATTTGGTAGGCTAGCGACATCACCAAGGATATCTTGATTGCGCTTAAGTCCTAAAGAGAGTGCGTCAGAAGTTTTTTTGATTTTTTGTGTACTTATTTCTATAGGCGAGTAATCCGCAACTGCAGCTACTGCTATAAAAATATCTTTTTGATTAATATTACTCATTACTGCCTGGTACATAGCATCGGCACTTAGTGCGCACAAAGTTGTAATGTTCTGTGGGGGCTCGATTGCGCTTGTACCACTCACCAACGTAACCTCTGCACCCATATCCTGAGCTACTCGGGCGATGGAATAACCCATTTTTCCGCTACTCAGATTAGTAATGGCGCGTACGGGGTCTATCATCTCTAACGTAGCGCCAGCAGTTATAAGTACGTGCTTTCCAGCTAGTAACTTAGGCGTAAAGTGAGCATTTACTAACGCTAGTAACTCATCGGCTTCCAACATGCGTCCCAAGCCTACTTCACCGCAGGCTTGCTCACCGCTATCTGGGCCTAATATACTTATTTGGTCTGCTTGTAATTGTGCAATGTTGCGCTGGGTTGCAGGATTTTCCCACATTTGTTTATTCATGGCAGGGGCTACTAATAGTGGGCATGGTTTTGTATCAGAGCCTCTTGCTAAACATAATGTAGAAAGCAAATCATCTGCACGACCTTGTGCCAATTTAGCGATGAAGTCTGCACTGGCTGGTGCGACTAAGATAGCATCTGCGACCCGCGATAGCTCAATGTGGGGCATGCCATTGCTAATGCTGCTATCCCACATATCAATGAACACTAGTTTGCCTGAGAGTGCTTGCAGCGTGATTGGGGTGATAAACTGGCATGCAGCTGAAGTCATTACTACTTGCACATCAACGCCGGCTTTCACCAATAAACGTACTAGCTCAGCTGCTTTATAAGCTGCGATACCGCCAGTAATACCTAAAACTAAACGTTTGTTTTCTAAAGGATGCATGGTAAATTTTGTGTTGTTGAAAATGCCAAGTGACAGGCACAAGTTTAACATGGCTTGATGTCTATGCGTTAAGACGCTTAATCAGGAAATATAGGCCAAGATATGTTGTCAATACTAATTAAATTAATAAAAAAGAATAGGCTGAATAATGTGGCGTAAATTAAGAGTCGTAATTTTACTATTGATACTAGCTACTGTAATACAGCAAACTTGGTTAGAAAAAAATGCTTTAGATTGGAAAGATAATTTTTACGTAGCAGTATATCCAGTGAATGCCGACGGCAGTGCCAAAGTAAGCGAATACTTACGTACATTAACCCGAGATGACTTTGAACCGATTGCAGAATATTTCTCAGAGGAAGCTGAGAAATATAAGCTAGGTTTGCGACGACCGATAGAAGTGCAGCTTGGCGCACAAGTACGTGATATTCCACCCGCACCACCAAAAGACCGTAGCATTTTAGGTACGATAGTATGGAGTTTAAAATTTAAATATTTTGCGTGGAAAAACAGCCCCAAAGTAAATGTCAAGCCAGCAATTCGTTTGTATTTGTTGTATTACGACCCAGTTAATAATCCGAGTTTAAGTCACTCCACAGCGCTCAATAAAGGCCGCATTGGTCGCATTAATTTATTTGGCGATAGCAGCTATGCCAAACAAAATCTAGTGATCGTTGCACATGAGTTACTACATACACTTAATGCTACGGATAAATATGATTTAAATACTACGCTGCCACTTTATCCAGATGGCTATGCGGAGCCCAATTTAACGCCATTGTATCCACAAAATTTTGCAGAGTTAATGGCTGGCCGCATACCAGTAAGTGAGTTAAAAGCAGAAATACCAAAAAGTCTTAAGCAGACATTGATCGGTGATAAAACTGCGCGTGAAATAAGGTGGCTAAAATGACAACTCTGATTAAATTGAGTGAAAGGGAATAGATGGCAATTACTGATTGGCCCGCGGCAGAACGGCCGCGTGAAAAGCTGCTGGAGCATGGTGTAGAAGCGTTGTCAGATGCTGAACTACTAGCCATATTTTTACGCGTAGGCGTGGTAGGTAAAAGCGCGGTAGATTTAGCGCGAGATTTACTTACACAATTTGGTAGTTTAAATGGCATTTTTGCTGCGCCATTGAATCAGTTGACTCAGGTAAACGGCATAGGCAGTAGTAAGTATGCACAGTTGCAAGCTATATTTGAAATGAGTCGGCGTGCGCTTAACGAAAAAATGCAGATAAAAGATATATTAGCCTCACCACAGCAAGTGCGAGATTACTTATGTTTGAAGCTGGGTAGCTTAACCAGTGAAGTTTTCATGGTGCTATTTTTGGATGCACAAAATAGAATTATTACCACCGAAGAAATGTTCACAGGTACGCTCACACAAACCAGTGTTTACCCACGAGAGGTAGTAAAGAGAGCATTGCATCATAATGCAGCATCAGTAATCTTTGCACATAATCATCCATCTGGTGTGGCAGAACAAAGTCGTGCGGACGAGATGATTACATCTGAGCTTAAAAAGGCTTTGGCTTTAGTGGAGGTAAGGGTGCTGGATCATTTTATTATAGCGGGGAATAGTACACTTTCGTTTGTTGAGCGCGGACTACTCTAAGGATTTTAATCTTTAGTAATTAATCATCTACCTTTACCACTCATAGAGCCGCGATTATAGTCTTTGTCGCCGATTGCTACGCAGCGACCCAAGCCTAGAAAGCCGCCTTGCGTGCCTGCTGGGCAACCTTGATTCTCTGGAAATTGTTGCGCGATTTCTTTTGCCACGGTTGCTTTCTTGGTGTCAAGAAATTCCCAGCGTCCATTTGGGTGTAGCAATACTTGATCGCCTTGTGGTGTGATTGCATCAAGGTCTTTGGGTTGGGTTTCGGCATGAGCAGAAGCCGCGCAAAACAAGGTTGCGCATAAGTATGTTACTAAAAACCAATGGTTATTTTTCATCGAAGTCTTTTTTACTTGCATGAGGTTTAATATTTTTATATGTTTGTACTCTTCAGCTTAATCGTACTGTAATGCTTTTAAAATTTTCCATGCTGTAACACTAGTCTTTTCAACTCTGGCACACACGAGCCACACTCAGTGCCGCATTTTAATTTACTTTGCAGTGTGATTAAGTCTGCGCCTAATTGTATGGTATCAATGATGTCATTTTCAGCAACATCTAAACAGTTACAAATAATCTTACCGCGACTACGTTGGCCTGCTGGAGGTGCGCTTAATGGAGCCAATGCCCAGCGGCGTAACTCTGGGCTGAACTCGCCTGTCGTCATTACATCTTTTAGCCAATCAGCAGCAAGTGTTTCACCCATTAAGCGTACGCCAGTAATCTCTGGCTTACCATTAACTTCGTTATTTTCAACCAAAATACGTTTACTAATACCGCGTTTAGCATCGTTATAATTAAGCAAAGGCATATCGTCTGACATGCCAAGTATGGCATCAATCTCAGCTATCAAGGCGGCATCTGGAGCTTCTGCATTAGCTGCACGCAAAATTAGCATGCCGGCATGGCGCTCTGTGTTACGGCCGAATAAGCCGCAACTTGCATATTCAAAGTGTGTTAGTAAACCGCGTACTTTTTGTAGCATGGCTAAATCTTGAATAGTACGCATCACAGTCATGTGCCACGGTAGCTCTAGCCTTTCAATTTTAACTGCTGTATGTTTGAGTTCAGGCTGTTTTGAGGTTTTATCAAACGTAGGTGGCATTAAGGCATTAACCCCTAAGCCATGCATAAATTGGCTGCCCCAATGCATCGCAATAAAGGTTTGCGATGGCTGTACCTCATTAGAAGTTTGAGCAGCCAGCACCAAGCTCCCCCGCTTGTTGCTCACTTTGACAATATCACCATCTTTGATCGAGCGACGAGTCATATCGTCGGCATTGATATGTATGACTGGTTCTTCAGCATGGTTAAATAGCTGTGAAACCGTGCCAGTACGGCTCATGCCATGCCATTGGTCACGTAGGCGACCTGTGAGTAAATGTAGTGGGTGGCGTGCGTCGACTTTATCAGCTGTCCCTTTATAGGTGGCGTTAATAAATTGTGCTTTACCATCTGGTTTTTGGAACACACCATCTGCATATAAACGAGCCTTACCAGTTACATCTCCAGTCACAAATGGCCATTGTTGTGGCCCTTGCTCGTTGAGTAGCGCGTAACTTAAGCCTGTAATATCTAAATCACGGCCACGCGTTGTTTCGCGGTGTTCGTTGAAAATTTCTTCAGTACTCGTATAGGGAAATAATTGAGAATGCTTTGCGAGTCGTTTTTCCAGTCGCTGTGCAAAATCCACCATAATTGCCCAGTCATGGCGCGCTTCTGCCGGGGGTAGTATTGCTGGATTAACACGTGTGATACGCCGCTCAGAATTGGTCACAGAGCCTTCTTTTTCCCCCCATGTGCTAGCGGGTAGTAATACATCGGCATAGTGATTCGTGTCGGTATTATTGTAGGCATCCTGCACAACCACTAATTCAGCGGTGTTTAATGCGCTAAGCACATTGTTTAAGTCTGGCATAGAGTGGGCAGGATTCGTGCAAGCAATCCAGATAGCCTTAATGCTGCCATCTTTAACTGCATCAAACATTTCAATAGCGGTTTTACCGGCAGTTTCAGGCACGCTTTCGACACCCCAAAGCTTGGCTACTTCTGCACGATGTTCAGCGTTGGCTAAATCACGGTGTCCTGACATTAAATTAGCCATGCCGCCCACTTCTCGTCCGCCCATTGCATTGGGTTGTCCAGTGAGAGAAAACGGCCCTGCGCCTAGTTTGCCAATTTGCCCTGTGGCAAGATGCAGGTTAATCAGCGCAGCATTTTTGTCGGTACCATGAATGGATTGATTCAAGCCCATGCAATACATAGAGAGCGTAGGACCTTTTCCAAACCATTTCGCTGCGGTGATGATATCGGCTTCTTTGATGCCGCAAATATCAGAGACCATTTTCGGCGTATATTCGCGCACAGTATCTTTTAATGCATCAAAACCGTTGGTATGCGCATTGATGAAAGCCATATCCAGCAAGCCTTCCCATAGCATTACATGCAGCATGCCATTAAATAAGGCGACGTCTGTGCCTGGTAAAATCGCAAGATGCAAATCTGCTGCTTGTGCGGTATCAGTACGACGAGGATCTACCACTACGATTTTTAAGTTCGGATTTTTTGCTCTCGCATCTTCAATGCGGCGAAAGATAATCGGGTGTGCAAAAGCAGTATTAGAGCCTGCGATAAATAAACAGTCAGTATGGTCAATGTCTTCGTAACAGGCTGGTGGCGCATCTGCACCCAGCGTCACTTTGTAGCCAGTTACAGCCGAACTCATGCAAAGGCGCGAGTTAGTATCGACATTATTTGTGCCAATCAAGCCTTTGGCGAGCTTGTTAAACACATAATAATCTTCGGTCAATAACTGACCTGAAATATAAAACGCAACACTGTCTGGACCATGCGTTTCTATCGTTTTAGCGAATTTTTCAACGACGAAATTTAATGATTCGTCCCACGTAGCCTGCACTCTAGGCGCTTCTCGGCTAGTGCGTAGTTCAGGGTAAAGTAAGCGATTATCTAGCTTAGCTGTGAGGTGCAGGGTAGAACCTTTAGTGCATAAGCGACCAAAGTTTGCAGGATGCGTAGGGTCGCCTTTGACATCAATAATCTTATCATTTTGACTAGATATGATGACGCCGCAGCCAACGCCGCAGTAACAGCAGGTACTTTTTGTTTCTTTAATCACTTGTATATACCACTCTTGCTAAACCACATGAGCATCATGTTAAAAGTTTAATCTTTAAGCTCTAAATAAACAAAGCCATCTTCAACTTTAGTATTAAAACAGGCCGTTTCGCCTTCATCCGGTTCTTCTGCTTTACCATCGACTAGACTGATTTTCCAGGAATGTAGTGGGCAGGCAATTTTGTCACCATACACAATACCTTCTGATAGCGGGCCACCTTTGTGTGGGCAACTATTATCAATCGCAAAAATACGATCATCTTCTAAACGGAATACTCCGATTTCAACGTTTTTTGTTCTTACAACACGCGCACCTAATTTAGGAATATCTTCAAACGGCGCTACTTTTACCCAGTTACTCATTCCAGCCCTACCTTTACATTACGTTTAATCAAAAAGCTATTAACAAGACGTTATCAACACGCCGTCGTTAATGGTTATGAAACTATTAATAAATAGATCAATAAAAAATTTACAATTAAAGAGAATATCGCAATCCATTGCCATTTAACCAGTCTTGCACGTGCAATTAAAGGTGTACGTGCGGGCGCTAAAATCGGTTTTAATTCGCCGTGTTCAAGCGCAATTAACATTTCCTCTGCGGTTTCGAACCTTGCCTTAACATCTCTTGCGATGGCTTTTAATATTATATTCTCTAACCAATACGGAATATCAGGTCTATATCGCGTGGGCGGAGTCGGCGCACCAAATTTCGGATGTTGAAAAGGCTCTATCTCACCATAAGGATACTTCCGCGTGAGCAAGTGATATAGCGTTACACCTGCGGCGTAAATGTCGCTTTGCGGCGTAGCTATCTCACCGTCAAACAATTCAGGTGCCATGTAGCTTGGCGTACCAGGATTCTGCATGGCTTCAATTGTGCCAACACCGCTACTTAATGCCACGCCTAAATCTAAAATACGTAATCGCTGATCACTGGCTTGATGCACATTGTCAGGCTTGATGTCGCGGTGCACAATATTCAGTCTATGCAATGCGCCTATACCACGCATCATATCCAACCCAATTTTTGCCGTACCTGCCACCGTAAAATGATGACCGCTATCCAAACGTTGTTGTAGCGTCGCGCCTTCATGCCAACTCATGATGTAGTAAAGTTTGCTACGTTTTTCTACAGATACTGGAAACACTTGCGGTACATACTGCGAAACTACACGTTTTGCCAGCCACTCTTCATTCAGTAAGCCATTGCAACTATCAACATCTGTCGCTAATTGTGGTTGTAAGGTTTTTAATACAAACAGTTGTTTACTACTAATATGCCGCACTTTATAAAGTAAGCTTGCACGAGATTCATATAAGATTTCGACCACTTCGAAGTCGTCAATCATTTCACCGATATTTAATCTATTCGGTAATCCTAGATGTTTACCACCTGCGATTAACTCCGAAAGGGTGTTTTCACCTAATTGCTTAATTTTAATCGCGACGGCAGTCGCGTTATCCGTACCGCCTTTTTCGAGGGCAGTTTTGGTGAGATAGTCACAAATCATTTGTGGGCTATCAAAAAGCCCTAATGCTTTATGAATAGCTTTCTCACTTAATACATCCCAGACACCGTCACTCATGAGCGCAAACACATCGCCTACTTGCAGCACACCTTCACCAAAGTCCACAGCTAAATGCTGATCTAAACCAACGGCACGCTTCAGTACATGGCGCATATCTGGTCTATCCCATACATGGTCGGTAGTGAGTTGTTTTAATGTGCCGTCACGCAGTAAATAAATACGCGTATCACCTACATGCGCTGAATAATAACGTTGACCACGCAACAGTATGATTGAGAGTGTAGTCGCCATGCCTGCCATATCGCGGTTAGCGTTGGCTTGAGCAATTAACCAACGGTTAGCGGCAGTTAACACTTTATCTAACGAGGCTAATGGTTCCCAAGTATCTGGTGTGGCGTAGTAATCTGAACTGACTGTACGTACTGTCATTTCCGAAGCTTCGCCACCACCGGCATTACCACTTACGCCATCTGCTACAGCAATTAAGGCGCCCTTAACGCTTAATTGCTCATCGACCGGTGTAACAACGCCCACATAATCTTCATTACGCGTGCGCGGACCTACCAGGCTGGATTGCCCAATTTCAAACTGTAGCGACATCCGTCTAGTTTACACTTTTGCAGATGTGGCGGTAGCGCTGCCCCAAGTAGTACGCCATCTGGTTTTTACGCCAGCTAGACCTATCATTGCTAATACAGCTAAACCTGCAAAAATTATCAAGCCAATTTGATAGTTGCCATTGGCCTGTTTGAAATAGCCCAAACTTGCTGCTAAGTAGAAACCACCAACACCACCAGCCATGCCTACTAAGCCTGTCATCACACCAATTTCTTTGCGGAAGCGCTGTGGTACTAATTGGAACACTGCGCCATTACCCATGCCTAATACAGCCATTACTGGAATAATGATTGCTAATGCTAATTGATACGTAGGTTGACCAAAACTCATCACAAATAACAATACTGCGGCAATGGCGTACATGGTGAGTAGAGTGCGAATGCCGCCAATTCTGTCAGCAATCATGCCGCCAATCGGGCGTACCAATGAACCCGCAAATACTGCTGCAGCCGTGCAATAGCCAGCCTTCACAGGGCCTAAGCTGTACAAGTCATTAAAATAAATAGTGAGTGATGATGCCAAGCCTACGAAACCGCCGAAGGTCACACTGTAGAAGAACATAAACCACCAAGCATCTCTGTCTTTTAAAATCGCCACGTATTGGCTTAAAGACTTGGCTGGCGGTGTATCTGGGCTGTCTTTCGCAAAAATCAAGTAAACAGCCAACGCAATGCTCAGTGGAATCAATGCTAAGCCAAATACGTTATTCCAACCGTAAGCAACGGCTAAACCTGGCGCAAATAAAGCTGCAAATACAGTACCTGAATTACCAGCACCAGCAATACCTAACGCTGTTCCTTGGTGCTCAGGTGGATACCAGCGGCTTGCTAATGGTAACGCTACTGCAAATGCTGCACCTGCAAAACCTAAGCCTATGCCAAGCAATAGTGACTGCTGAAAAGTTTGTATGCCGTGCAACCATGCCACTAACAAACTTAAAATCACAATGATTTGACCAATCAAGCCTGCCATTTTAGGTTTAATTTGGTCGACTAATACGCCCATCACAATACGTAGCAATGCACCAGCTAAAACCGGTGTTGCTACCATTAAGCCTTTTTGTGATGGTGATAATTGTAAATCTGTAGCCATTTGCACGGCTAGTGGGCCAAGTAGCACCCATACCATAAAACTTAAATCAAAATATAAAAACGCTGAAAACAACGTAGGTTTGTGACCTGCCTGCCAAAAACTTTTTTGCATGAAAATTACCTTCCTTTGTACTGTTAGTAAAAAATGCTGTCGTTAAAGCACTATTGCTAAAGTATTTTTATAATAATATTTAACTAGAAATGAAGTTAAGAAACTAAAAGCCCACTAAACCTCAATAATTTCAAACTCTTTATGTTCTGCACGTTTTTGTACACGATCGCTCCACGGTTCTACCGCGCCTTGTAACGCAAATAACAAGCGTTCATAAGCAGCTTTGCGGCCTTCGACATCTTCGAGTACACGTTGTTTTACATATTCCAAACCTACACGCTCAATCCAGTGCACTGTTCGGTCTAAGTAGCGCGCTTCTTCACGATAGATTTGTATGAATGCGCCCGAATATTCAAGTACTTCGTCAGCAGTTTTTACTTTGCATAAAAATTGTGCAACTTCTGTTTTGATGCCGCCGTTACCACCTACATAAATTTCCCAGCCTGAATCTACGCCGATAATACCAACGTCCTTGATGCCGGATTCGGCACAGTTGCGCGGACAGCCTGATACCGCGAATTTGACTTTGTGTGGCGCCCACATATGGTCGAACGCCTTTTCAATATCAATCCCCATTTGTGTAGAGTTTTGTGTACCAAAACGACAGAATTCAGAACCCACGCAGGTTTTAACGGTACGAATCCCTTTGGCATAAGCGTAGCCTGAAGGCATGTCTAAATCTTCCCACATGCCGACTAAATCTTCTTTTTTCACACCTAACAAATCGATACGCTGACCGCCAGTGACTTTTACCATTGGCACTGCGTATTTGTCTGCGACATCAGCAATCTTACGCAACTGGTCTGGCGTGGTTACGCCACCATACATACGTGGAATCACTGAATAGGTACCGTCTTTTTGAATATTGGCATGCACGCGCTCGTTAATAAAGCGTGACTGTGGATCGTCCACTGCTTCATGCGGGAAGGTTGAAAGTAAGTAGTAATTAAGTGCTGGTCTGCAAGTCGCACAGCCGTTTGGCGTACGCCAATACATACCTTTCATGGCATCCGGAATATTTAAGTATTTATGTGTGCGAATTTCTTCGCGTACTTCTTCATGGTTTCTGTCTGAACAGCCACAGATTGCTTTACTGGTAGAAGGAGGCGCATAACCACCACCTAAAGTTGAAGCTAAAATCTGCTCAACCAACCCCACACATGAGCCACAGCTAGAACCCGCTTTAGTTTGTTTTTTTACATCATCAATGGTAAATAAGCCTTGGTCTTGAATGGCTTTGACGATCGTACCTTTACATACCCCATTACAGCCACACACTTCCATTTCATTGGTCATGGCTGCGGCTTTGTCCTGGCCTAAGTGGCCTGTATTACCTAATGAGTCCTGACCAAACAATAAGTGGTCACGAATCTCATGAATGGCTTTGCCATCTCTGAGCATTTGAAAATACCACGAACCATCCGCGGTATCCCCATAAAGCACACTGCCAATGATTTTGTCATTTTTTATAACGAGTTTTTTGTAAACCCCGCCAACGGCATCATGCAAAACAATTTCTTCGCGACCATCATCGGCCGCACCTTCACCACTACTAAAGTCGCCTGCACTGAATAAATCAATGCCAGTTACTTTTAATTTAGTAGAGGTCACAGAACCTTTATATAAGCCAATACCAAAATTAGCTAAATGCGTTGCACATACTTTTGCCATTTCAAATAACGGCGCAACTAAGCCGTATGAAATACCGCGGTGTGCTACACACTCACCCACTGCATACACACGTGGGTCGTAAGTTTGCATGGTATCGTTTACCACAATACCGCGATTGCAATGAATGCCAGCTGACTCAGCTAATGCATAGTTAGGACGTATGCCGACTGCCATTACTACCAGATCGGCAGCTACTTCTAAGCCATCAGTAAAGCGGGCCGTTTTTACACGGCCATTTTCATCGCCAATCAATAGCTCAGTATTTTTTTGCAGTAAAAAAGTGAGGCCTTTGGCTTCTAAACTTTTTTGCAACATTTTTCCTGCAGTTTTATCAAGTTGCTTTTCTAACAGCCACTCGTTTTTATGCACCACAGTGACTTCCATGCCTTGAATCTTCAAGCCATTAGCAGCTTCAAGTCCTAGCAAACCACCACCAATCACCACTGCATGTTTATGCGTTTTGGCGGTAGCTATCATGTCGTTGGTATCTTTAATATCGCGATAACCAATCACACCGTTTAAATCTTTACCAGGAATCGGCAGCATGAATGGTTTTGAACCGGTTGCCAATAATAATCGGTCATATTCAGCGCTGGTGCCGTCTTCCGCATACACCACACGGTTTTTACGGTCTATCTTGTTAATACGCGCACTAGTATGAAGCGTGATGTGATGCTCGGCATACCATTCATGCGTGTTTAAGATGATGTCGTCAATGGTTTGCTCGTTAGCAAGCACTGGCGACAACATGATGCGGTTGTAGTTAGGATAAGGCTCATCACCGAACACGGTGATGTCATATAAATCAGGCGCAATTTTGAGTAGTTCTTCTACAGTACGCATGCCTGCCATGCCGTTACCCACTACTACTAATTTCATTTTTTGCATTGTATTTAGACTTCTTTGGTTAAATATATCGTATATAAAGCAATATCTATGCCTTGTATAAAAATCAATAAATTCAATGGTTTATATTTTTATGCTTATAATTTATGCACCATATCGACCAGTTCATAAATTGACGCACCAAAATCGTGCAAAATTAGCCAAAACTGCAGATTAATTTGTCATTTTTTTAATTTTGATGCGCCATAAGTATTCAATTTCTTCAATGCTTGGCTATCTGATTCTTGATATATCTACAATCAAAGTGGCGCTGTAGTGCTTCCATTTAATGATAATCACATATGCATGGCGCCTAGATTGCTGATCCAGATTGTTTGGTAAGCCGGCTATTTTTTCGGGGATGGAAATTACCATATTCTCGCCAAAATATTTACGTGCGTTACCAGAAATGGTATTAGCGATTTCTCCGACTGCATCTAGCAAGTTTTCTTCAGATTGATTGGTTTCCTTCATTACAGTTAACAGGTGGCGTAACATGGCGCTTGGTGCTGAAAAATACAATGCACCTTCGTAATCCGCACTTACTTTAATCATGCCCGTAAAGTCACTCATCGGGAATGTGCTTTCAGTCAGGTAAGCTACGCCAATTGAAGCCGCTTCTTGGGTAATTTGTTTAAAATAATCACCAATCGCCTCGATGAAAATCTCAATATCTTTTTCGCTTAAATCACTCATTCTTCTATTAGCTCCAGCAAGGCATTGACAAGTTCGTCATCGGTAAACGGTTTATATAAGAAGCCTTCTGCACCATTTTTAAGTGCTTGAATAGCCGTTGCTTTGTCGCTAAGTGCAGACACAATCAGGATTTTCACATTTGGGTCAAATTCGACTAAGAGGGTGGTGCATTCCACGCCGTCCATCTCTGGCATGGTTAAATCCATCGTAACGATATCTGGCCGCGTGGCCTGAAATAATGCCAGTGCATCAGTCCCGTTGGATGCGAAGCCAACAATTTCAATGGCTGGTAATTTAGGGTTCGCCATAATTCTGGCAATGCGACTTCTAATAATATTAGAGTCATCAACAATCATGAGCTTCATGCAGCGGTCTCCACAGCTTCTAAAGTAGAATTTAAATTAATTGAAGGTGCAGCATGCTTTGCGATACGAAACGTAAACTGCGTGTATTTATCTGGTTTGGTGTCAATTTTCAATTCGCCACCAATTTCATTGACAAGCGATTGTACGAGATCCATTCCTACACCACGTCCAGCATCTTTATCAGAGACGTTTGCGGTAGAGAAACCAGGCTCGAACAGTTTTTTGACAATATCTTTATCTGATAGCTCATCTACATTTTCTTTGGTATAGCGACCAGAGGTAACCATGCTTGCACGGATGCGGCTAGGCACAATACCTTGCCCATCGTCGCGCACCACAAAATGAATCACGCCTTCAGGGCTTATTTCTGTATTGAGTGCAATTTCACCTTGCGCAGGTTTCCCCTTCGCTAATCTGATGGACGATGTTTCGATGCCGTGGCAAATACCATTACGTATTAACTGAATACCAATTTGTTGTAATTGATTGGCGGTTTTTGTATCCATTTGGTCTAGCAGTGCTAGATTTAATTTCAACTGAACATTTTTCTGTTGGTTTTGACTAACTTGTTCAGCTAATCTAATGAGATTATTACCTACACTAGTCGCCACAGAAGTTTGTTGAGTTCTATTGGTCGATTGGTGCTGTGACTGAATCACGTTGACAATCGTTTCAAGCTGACCGGTTTTCTCTAGTAGCGCACTTAACATTACAGGCAAGCTTAAAATTTCTTGTGCATCCCACTGGTCTTTTTTACGTAACGCTACTAAATGCTCTTCAAACTGATGCGCATGCGTTTCAATAGCGTCTAAACCAATAGCAGCAGCCTCACCTTTAATGGCATGGATGATGCGGAAGCAGAGCTTAGCCAAGTCTTCGTTATTCGAAGTGCGTTTATCGGCATTGGCTAATAGTTCGTTTAGTGAATTTAAACCGGATCGCGTATTACTTAAAAACTGCTTCAGTTGAAACGCATCAGCTTCTAGTAATTTTTTAAGCAGACTTAAATTGATGCTAGATTGCCCTTTAAGCTTGGATAACTCTTCTGCCTGTGTCACTTGCTCTGTTACGTCTTGTACTGTTACTAACAAATGCAGTACCCGTTTATCTTCAACTACGCGGTTAAATTGAAAGCTCAAATATCGGGGCGTTACGTCATCTTTTGCTTGCACTTTAACTTGCATCAGAGGGTTTAAACTCAGCATTAAACTTTCTTTGACTTTATTGCCGAATAACAAAGTAATGTAATCTTGCGCAGATACATAAATATCAGCGGTTACCAATTCTTTCAAGATCGGCATAAACGGTAAATTGGCACTAATTTTATGCTGCAATATTTTATTGATGGAACTGGAAAACTGACTGCCGATCGCAAATTCTGGATCTAGCAGAAACAAACCTTCTTTCACGGTATTTAGAATTTCAGTAGTTTCACGTTGCGCTTTTTCAATTTCGCCATCGGATGTGCGTAATTTACGCAGTGCATTAAATACGATGTTGGCAAATAGTAATAATGACAGCACAAGCGCAATGGTTTGAATCAATTGCAAGTTACTGGCTTTCGCTTTGGTGTTTTTCTCCAGTTGTGTCGTCAGGTCGTTCATCAACTTTAATAATTTTAAGTTGTTTTCACGTGCGTAAAATGTGGCCGCATCTAGACTGTATTCATCCACAATCGCGCTGCTAATCACTGGTGCTAATAATTTTTTGTAAGGTTGCCAAATAGCTAAGGCTTCTTCTACAGCTTTCGTCGCTGCGGGATCGGTAACTTTTTGAAGGTATACAGGTTTTTCATCACCGCCAACCGCTGTGCCGCCCGATTTAAAAGCATTCAGCGTTGTATCAAAAAGTGAAGTTACTTTTTTGAGCTCAGCTGTGTTTTTATCGTTAAATTGCCCTTGTGCAGCATCAACTTGAATCGACAGTAAAACTTTGGTGGTTCGCTGCGATAACATACGTTGGCGACCAGCTAAGTTAATCGAAACGGCATCGTTATTGAGTGTCGATGAAGTATAAAAGTTGAGTGCGAGTACGCTTAAGTTAAATAGTAAAAACAAGGTGATGGCAATTAAAATGCCGCGATACTTGTTTAGCGCGCTTTGTGTTTTGATTTTAGGTACGTTAACGCTAGACATAGATGCTCCTTATGTAATGCTTTGAGAAGTCACCGTCGTTGGTGGGGGATTTATTACTAGAATCTACATTTAAGTAACTAACTTTTAATAGCGATTTCTGAACTTATTATTTAACTAGTTATTGGTTTACTAGTTGTTGACTCAAAGCGTTGCTTTTGAATCAACTTTGCTGATAAGCCGTTTTATCAAGCTGTTCTGGTTCGCTATTTTTACTGATTTATGATGGGTCATTAAAGTGAAGCTTTAATGACCCATTTTATTTCTGCTAGATTGTTAATTTATCAATCTATTTTGAAGAATTAAAACGTATACATCGCAGTAGCCCAGATAATTTCTTTGTCACCTTTACGTGCCGCGTTTTTCAAACCGCCGTAAACGTCATCTTCCTTAAAGTTAGCGTATTCCAATTTACCTAAAATTTTATCGGTAAATGGGTAAGCAACACTGGCATCAAACTCAGTACCATACTTGTCACTTAACTTACCAATGGATTGGAATTTTTCATCCGATTTAAAAACGTGATATTCCGCATAAAGTTTAGCTTTTTGTATGCTGCCGGCAAATGTCACATAAGTATCTTCTATACCTTGACGTGGCGTTGCCAGAAAAACATCAGCCCAGCCTTGAAACAGGTGATTAGTGCCTAATGGTGTTTGAAACGCATATTTACCGTCATTGCTAGAGAGTTTCTCGTGATCGATTCTTAATGACCAAACATCATAAACAGCACCGCCGCCTAATTTAAAGTAATGTGCGTCAATAAATGGGCTGCCACCAGCGTAATCATCTTGCTTTGCATATTCAGCGGTGTATAGCGCTTTCCAGCTGTCATCAATTTTATGCACGCCATCTAAACGTAAACCAAAGGTTTTTGAGCTAGCATCAGTAGTCGCTGTTTTAACCAGATCTTGGCTCGCACCTAAACCGTTACCGCCTTGCGCCGCAGTACCTACAGCAGCTGGATTGCCATTATTTTGGCTTAAGTTCGCTACATCAATCAGGTAGCCATAACCCACTAATGACTCACTTGGAGAAATGCGATATTTAGCATTTAAAATATCGATATTACCTTGACGCAACTCAGTATTGATTTGACGTACTTGTTCAAAATGCGCTGCATATAGCTCTGTGTCTGGAATGCTTTTGTTTAAGATAGAGAGACCATCAAACACTTGCATGTTTTGACGAAAGCCAATGTCACCAATAAAGCGTACGTTATCTAAATTCAATTGTTGACGACCTAAACGCACTTTAGTGTTCTTAATGCCAGTCCAATCTACATAGAGTTGATTGATATCAGTAAAACTTGGGTCAACAATATTCGGGTAATTAGCATTACCTCGCTCACTTAAATTTTCGCGTCTGTCGTTATAGTTGCTAGTAAATTCATGTACATCAGTAATCTGTGCGCCAAAACTAAAGTTGTGGAATGGTGCAGTTTGCCAACCAACTAAGCTGCGTAATGTTAAGCCGTTTGCATTATCAAGTTTTTTATTTGCATTAGGTGCAGGTTGAAAAGCATCTTGCTCAACATTTTCGTAACGTAATCTAAAGTTGATCAGCGGTTTACCTTGCTTAATTGAGTCTAAAAATGTGTACTCAGGCTCTACAGCAGCATCTTCTGCATAAGCGGATTGCGCCATGCTCAATAAAGCTAGTGTTGTACAAGCTGCAATTATATTGAGCTTAAATGAAGCATTCGATTTCATATGTTCTTCCCTTGATATAAAAATTATTTTAAAAAAGATTGATTAAGTTAACGCTAATTAAGCCGCTTTTTTTGCATGGCGTTCATATAAAAAGCGCAACACTTCACTACGTAAATGGTTGTAATCCCTATCTTCTGCTAAATCTAAGCGTGCTCTAGGACGGGGTAGATTGACGTCTAAAATCTCGCCGATACCTGCTGATGGACCATTGGTCATCATTACAATGCGGTCTGAAAGTAATACCGCTTCATCTACATCGTGTGTCACCATTACTGCTGTTGCGCCCGTTTTCCACATGATCCCCATTAATTCATCTTGCAGATTAGCGCGCGTTAATGCATCTAATGCGCCAAATGGCTCATCTAACAGTAATACTTTTGGCTCCATCGCTAGTGCACGTGCAATGCCCACACGTTGCTTCATACCGCCAGAAATTTCATTGGGACGTTTGTCTGCAGCATGTGAAAGGCCAACTAACTCTAACGCGGCTAAAGTGCGTAATCGTTGTTGTACTTGAGTTTCGGAGCCAAAGACGCGCTCAACTGCTAAATGCACATTTTCTGCACAGGTAAGCCAAGGTAGTAATGAGTGGTTTTGAAACACCACTGCACGTTCTGGGCCTGGTGCTGCAATTTCACGACCTGCACAAAATAAATGTCCTTCAGTGGGTTCTAGCAAACCGGCAATTAAATTGAGCACAGTTGATTTGCCGCAACCAGAATGACCGATGATTGAAACGAACTCACCTTGATTGATGGATAAATTGATGTTTTTTAATGCCTCAAACACGCCTGATTTAGTCTCAAAACACATGTTTACATCTTCAATGTACACATAACGATCTGTGATTTTTTCTAAGTTAATTGTAGTTTCGCTCATGATAGTCAGCCTTTATTCGTAATTAAAACGTTTAGCAAGGGCAATTAAAGTTTGCTCTAGTATCAAGCCGATAATACCCACTACAAAAATTGCGATAATAATGTGTTCATAGTTTGATGCGTTGTATTCATCCCACAACCAGAAACCAATACCAGCTCCGCCGTTAAGCATTTCAGCCGCCACAATCACTAGCCAAGCAATACCCATTGAAAGACGCACACCTGTCATCATGTAAGGCAAAACATAAGGGAATGAAATTTTAGTGATGATTTTCCACTCACTTAAATTAAGCACTTTTGCAACGTTCATGTAGTCTTGCGGTACTTTGCTCACACCAACGGCAGTGTTAATTAACATTGGCCAAATACTGGAGATAAAAATGACCCATATCGCTGCTGGCGCTGCTGCTTTTAATACGAGTAGGCCAAGCGGTAGCCATGCGAGTGGTGAAACCGGGCGTAGTAAACCAATGACAGGTGCACACATCCGAGACACAAACTCATAACGTCCAATCATGAAGCCTAGCGGAATACCTACTATTGCGGCTAAACCAAAACCTAGTGCTACACGTTCTAGCGATGCAAGAATGTTCCAGCCAATACCCTGATCATCTAAGCTATTCACATAGAATGGGTGTGCAAATAAATCTAATGCGGATTTAAATGTACTTAATGGTCCTGGTAAAACAGGGGTTTGATGTGACAGTAATGTCCAGAGTCCTAAAAACAGCAAAATACCAAACATAGGAGGTAATGCCATTTTAAAAAAAGCATATACTTTTTTATTATGAGGTTTTACCACTGCTTTATTTTTGAATTTAGGTTTATCGGCTTTAACTGTGCCTATCTCTAAGTTTGCATCATTCGCCGCAACTACATTCTCATTCGACTTAACATCAGTTTCAGTCTTGGCAACCTGCAAAATCGTTTTTAAATTTTCTTTTTCTAAACTCATGGCACTCATGATGTACTCCTTTTTGAATTACTTATTGACTGAATTGCGGTGGCAGATAGGCCTTTAGCATGCCGCAATTCAGTTAATCTTAACTTTAGCCGTGGATTTTGAAGCCAGCAGCATAGGCCGCAGGATTTTTACCATCCCACACTACGCCGTCCATCAGTTTGCTTGTGCGCATTACATTTTTAGGAATACTTGCACCCACTAAACCAGCTGCTTCTGTATAGAGCTTAATGTTGTTAACTTTCGTAGCAACGCCTAAATAATCCGGGTCAGTTTTTAGCAAGCCCCAACGTTTATGCTGTGTTAAGAACCACATACCATCTGACAGGTACGGAAAGTTAACCGCGCCATCTTCGTAAAATTTCATGTAGTTAGGGTCTTTCCATTTTTTACCAATACCATTGTCGTAATCACCGACAAAGCGGCCTGCAATCACATCTTCTGAAGTATTCACATATGCTTTACCTGCTATCAATTTTGCAACCTTAGCGCGGTTTTCAATTGCTTCAATGTACTTACAAGCTTCTAAAATCGCAGCAATCATGGCGCGTGCTGTGTTTGGGTTTTTAGCCACAAACTCTGCTGTTGTACCCAATACTTTTTCTGGGTGGTCTAACCAGATATCTTGTGTGGTGGTGACGGTGTAACCCACTTTGTCGTAAATGGCACGTGCGCCCCACGGCTCGCCTACACAAAAACCATCCATATTACCGATACGCATATTCGCAACCATTTGCGGCGGTGGTACTACAATCGTTTTAACGTCTTTAGTTGGGTTAATGCCGTTTGCAGCCAACCAGTAATTGAGCCACATCGCGTGTGTGCCGGTAGGGAAGGTTTGTGCAAAGGTGTAATCGCGATTCTCGTTGTCTAGCAAACGTTTTAAGGTGTGACCATCGGTCACACCTTTATCTTTAAGTTGGCTGGCTAATGTAATCGCTTGACCGTTGTGGTTCAAATTCATTAGTACAGACATATCTTTTTGCTGACCGCCAATACCTAACTGCACACCGTAAACCAAGCCATATAAAACATGCGATGCGTGTAATTCACCGTTCACCGTTTTATCTCGAATTGCAGCCCATGAAGCTTGTTTTGCTGGAATGATTTTGATGCCATACTTTTTATCGAAACCCATTTCTGCTGCAACGATAATAGGCGCACAGTCTGTGAGTGGGATAAAGCCAATTTTCACTTCAGTAATTTCTGGTGCATCAGAACCCGCTGCATAAGCTTGTGTGCGAATACCGTTAGGCACTAATCCCATCAGTGCTGCTGCGCCAAATGCACCGGCTGCACTGTTGCGAAAGAAATCGCGACGGCCGCTGTTTACAGCTGCGCTTTCAACTTTTGTGTTATCAGCGATATTGTCTTTATTACTCATTTATTTCTCCTAAAGTAAATCAAACTATCTAAAAATTATGATTAAAAAACTTGGGTCATTCACTTAAAATGACCAACAAAAAAGGCGCCTGACAAAAATCAATTCTTTAAATAGTTAAAGAATTTGTTTTTATCAAGACGCCTTTGCCTTGCCTTACTTTTTCGTTCGAGCCAACTTTGGCTCTATTTGTTGCTTAATTTATGTCTTGCACATCAGTTCATTGCTTTTGCCCATCGTTGAGCTGCAATGCACTATTTTTAATCTGTATTACTAATTAATATTTGTGCCACTAAAGTAATAACTGCGCCGCTTCAACGATCTGTTCAGATAATGTTGCAATCCTCAGGTTTTTTTGCATCGCCATTGAGCGTAGAAGGCTATACGCTTCTTCTTCATCAATTTTGCGCTGTTTCATAATCAAACCTTTTGCACGCTCAATCACTTTACGTTCACTTAACTTTACATTTGCCTCGTTTAAAGCCTCGCGCAAATGTTTAAATTCTTCAAATCTGGCAACTGCTGCATCAATCACAGGTCGTAACCGTTCGTTTGGTATACTACCCACTACATAAGCGCAAACGCCTGCTTGTGTTGCTAACTTAATTTGCTCTTTATCACCATCATGCGTGAACATTACGATAGGTCTTGGTTTATGCATGGTCATCACACAAACATTCTCTAACGTATCGCGACTAGGAGAATCTGTATCAATAATCACAATGTCGGGTTGTAATTCACAACAAGCATCATCTAAGTTGACTGAATCTTTTAGGTGCGCAATTACATCGTAGCCAGTATCAAGCAGTGATTGCTTGAGTGGCTTCGTGCGCTCCAAATCATTATCAACAATCATCACTCTTAACATGACAGCTCTACCGAGTTATTTCAATAATGTATTAGCAAATGCCGTGCCAAGTTTTTTTATATTATTTATCACCATGATTTCATTAGGAAATTACTCATGTTTTTACGGTATACAGTTTAGTATTTGCAGTTTTGATTCATATGAATCTTGCACAGATAAGGTGCGTATGAGTTCTTAAAAATATAAAAATGCACCAAATAAGTTTTAATCGAGTGGTCGTTTATTCGATTAAAACTTAATTAAACGTTATTTTTTGGCTGTTGCTAGAACAGAATTTAAAATAGCGATAGTGGATAGAGAGACAAAGATAATGAAGTATTATCAATGCAATTTGTTGAAAAATATGCTTAACTTTAGCTATGCAACCAGTCAAAATTAAAATTCAGATTCCACATGGTAAGTTCATCGCTTTTGGTCCTGGAAAGGCCAAGCTACTTAATGCAATCAATCGCTATGGCTCAATTTCAGGTGCTGCAAAGAGTATGAATATGTCATATAAGCGCGCCTGGGATCTGGTCATGGTCATGAATGCCAGCTTTAGAGAGCCATTGGTCACCACTATTGTGGGTGGGCAGCATGGTGGTGGGGCAACGCTCACACAATTCGGTATTAATGTTTTATCTCAATATTTAAATATTCAATCCAAATCTGAACAATTTGTACTTTCTGAAATGGATGACTTTTTAAGTTTATTGGCCCCAGAATCAGACATTCATTAAAGGTTTGATTTAGAACTTCTTGATTTCTATGCAAATACCACATGAATATAAATACCGTTATATTTCTGATAATATATCGAAATTAACACCAAAGACGGTATTTGCAATAATCAGCACCTTACCAATATAAAATTAGGAGACTTGAATGTATTTCCCTCTTTCAAAACGCGCGTTGTTGTCCTCAATGATTGCATGCTTAATGCCATTGTCTGCAAATGCAGAAAACTCAGACTTAGAAGCGCGTATTCAACAACTTGAAAAAACATTGCAAACGATGCAACAGCAACGCGCTGAGCAAGATAAACAAGTTGAATTGTTAACCAAAGAATTGGTGGGAATTGAAAGCCAAGTCAGTCAATCAAAAATCACAAAATCAGAAGAAAAAGGTAGCAGCAAAGGCTCACCCATCTATGGCGCATTTAAAGATGGCTTGGTATTTGAAGATGGTACTGGAAATTGGAAGTTACAGTTAAACGGCCGTATTCAGGCAGATTACAGAACCTACCAGCCAGATGAATGGAAAAACGATACATTCAGTATTCGCCGAGCAAGGTTTGGCGGTACTTTTTCGTTTCTACAAGATTTTGCAGTGCGTGTAGAAGGCGAATATGCCAACGATAATACAGGTGCAAAAGGCACGACCGCTTTAACTTATGGTTATCTTGATTTTAATCGCTGGTCAGCAGCAAAAATCCGTGTAGGCCAGTTCAAACCATTTTTTGGCTTAGAGCGTCCACAAAGTACCAATTTTACTGATTTCACAGAGCTTTCATTAGCGACTAATAACGGAGCTATATTCACATCGACTTATGACAGAGGTGTGATGGTCTTTGGTGACCTTCTACCATGGTTGAACTATAGCGCTTATATTGTAAATGGCAGTGGCCAGAATAATGATGATGTTCGGGATAGCAAGGATATTGGCGGTAGAGTGAACGCTAACTTCGCAAGCTTTACTGAAAATAAAGATTTAGTGTTACACGTAGGTGCGTCAGCAAGTACAGGGAGTATTGGTTTTTCTACAGCAGCAGGCAATAACATTGCCCAAAGCACAGAGGCAATGGGAGCGAAGTTCTTTAATATAGGTACTATTCTCAATACTCGAACCACAGACAGAAGTAGAGTAGGCTTAGAAGCTGCAGTGGCTTATGGGCCAGTAAAAGTACAGGCGGAATATATTGATGCAAATTTTGAAGGCAGGCGTGGTGGTGCAGCACCAGGGACAAGTTTCGATAACGACATTAAAGTTTGGTATGCAGACCTGAACTGGCTAGTCACAGGCGAATCTTATGCAGATGCTTACAAAAGTGGGGTATTTGGCAGATTAAAACCTAAAAACAATTTTGATAGTAAAGATGGCTGGGGTGCATTTGAACTAGGGTTGCGCTATAGTAAATTTGATGCATCAGATTTTAAATCGATATTACCAGTGGCTACTGCGACTACAGCATTCACAAGCGAAGCTAACGCTTGGACAGCGGGCGCTAAATGGATACTTAACCCAAACGCGCGCTTGGTACTTAACTACATTCAAACCGAATTTGAAGATGACATTAGGATTAATGGAAAAGTTGACGACGCTGAAAAAGCGGTTGTGCTAAGAGCACAGTACGACTTTTAATTTTATAAGCAAAAGGAAATCAAATGCAATTTAAGAAAACTTTAATGCAATGCAAACAAATACTCATTGGCATCATGCTGTTTAGTATTTCATCCGCAGCATTAGCTGAAAAATTAACAATTGCTGCCGCTGCAGATTTGAAATTTGCGATAGATGAGATTGTAAGCCAGTACAAAAAAACAAGCCCAATTGACGAAATTGATGTAATTTATGGCTCATCTGGCAAAATTTTCACACAAATTCAGCAAAGTGCACCCTATGACTTGTATTTCTCTGCAGATATTAGTTATCCAAATCGCCTAGCTACAGAGGGTTTCACAGTGGGTCAAGTAAAGCCTTACGCGATTGGTCGTATTGTTTTGTGGGCACCAAATACTAAGCTTGATGCATCAAAAATGACCTTAGAAAGTCTTGTAAATGCTGATATTCACCATATTGCCATCGCAAATCCTAAACATGCTCCTTATGGAAAACGTGCTGAAGAAGCCCTGAAATCAGTTGATGTTTGGAATAAAGTAGAATCTAAACTCGTCTATGGCGAGAACATTTCGCAAACTGCACAGTTTGTACAAACGGGCAATGCAGAAGTGGGTATTATTGCGCTTTCGTTAGCATTAAGCGCTGAATTATCAAAACAAGGTAAATACTGGTTGATACCAGAAAACTTACACAAACCCTTAGAGCAAGGCTACGTCATGGCTAAACGGGCTGAGAATAATCAACTTGCAAAAAGGTTTTCACAATTTATGACAACGCCAGAAGTTAGAAAAATCATGGTGAAATATGGCTTTATACTTCCTAATGAAAATATCAACCAGTAAAACACATCAACTCGCAATTACGGATCACCTTCTATGCATTTAAGTGCTGCCGATTATCAAGCAATATTTTTAACGGTTAAGTTAGCTAGTGTCGTGACTTTTATTTTATTGTTGCTCGCTACGCCGCTAGCTTGGTGGCTTGCTCGTACAGATTCTAGGTCTAAAAGTTTAATCAGCGCAGTAGTTGCATTGCCTTTAGTATTGCCCCCATCAGTGCTTGGATTTTATTTTCTATTAGCAATGGGGCCGCAGGGACCTGTAGGTGGGTTGTTTAATAAGCTTGGTTGGCAGGCATTACCATTTACATTTTGGGGTTTGGTTGTAGCTTCGGTACTTTACTCATTGCCGTTTATGGTGCAGCCATTACAAAATGCCTTTGAGGCCATTGGCAAAAACTTGCTAGATGCAGCTGCAACCCTAGGCGCTTCGGCGAGGCATACATTTCTTACAGTGGCCGTACCATTATCATGGTCTGGTTTTTTAACGGCAATGATACTTACCTTTGTACATACCATTGGCGAATTTGGCGTAGTACTGATGATAGGTGGCAATATTCCAGGGGTAACACGCGTTGCTTCGGTGCACATTTACGACCATGTAGAAGCGCTTGAATATGCGCAAGCACATGCATTATCAGCTGTGATGTTAGTGTTTTCTTTTGTGGTACTGCTACTGATTTATAGCTTGCGATCCGGCAATAAAAATTGGGCTCAATAATTCAATGGAATTACGTTTTTATCATCAACGACCTAATTTCACGCTTGATATAGAAGCAGTGTTGCCAGAACAAGGCACGGTTGGTATATATGGACCATCAGGTGCTGGAAAAAGCACGCTTCTGGCAATGATTGCGGGTCTAATCAAACCTAGTGAAGGTTTTTTGATTTTAGATGGTGAATGTTTGTTTGATAGTAAACGCGCCATCAATTTGCCAATACATCGGCGTCGCATTGGCGTGGTATTTCAAGATAGTCGATTGTTTCCACATTTGAATGTACGAGATAACCTAAACTACGGGTTTAATTTACTGCCACCACAAAACCGACGTTTAGGATTTACACAAATTGTTGAGTTACTTGAGATCGGTCATTTATTAACCCAGAAACCGCATCAACTCTCTGGCGGTGAGAAACAACGCGTCGCGCTCGGGCGAGCATTACTTACATCGCCGCGCCTGTTGTTGTTAGACGAGCCGCTTGCTTCATTAGACGCGCGCTTGAAACATCAAATACTGCCGTTTTTGAAACGGGTAAAAGACGAAATTAATATTCCTATGATTTACGTCAGTCATGCGATTGATGAGATTTTGTATCTGACCTCAAACATCGCCATGCTGGATGCTGGCAAAATATTAGCTGTAGGGGCGTTTCAAGAAGTAATTAGAGATGCACGTGTACTGGCCATGGCGCATTCCTTGGGTTTAGAAAATGTAGTGCATGTACAAGTCACTGCGCATCATATTGAGCATGGTTATACCGTCGGTAAAATCGGCACACAACAGCTTAATATTCCTCTGGTGAATGTACCAATCAATAGCACAGTGTCGCTATCAATCGCAGCTTCTAATATTGCATTATCTAAGCAAAAAATCGAAGGCGTGACGATACAAAATCAATTGCTCGGTATCGTTGTTGCCATACAACAGGTTGAAAAAGCGGTGTTAATCACGTTGGATATAGGCGGATTATTGATTGCACAAGTGAGTGCTAAAGCCTTATTCGACATGCAAATTGAGCAAGGTGCAGCACTATATTGTTTGATTAAAACGCAAAGTATTCACCTGGTCACGAACGCCAACTAAAATTCTGCCAATAAAAGCAGTTAACTCCATTGTTAATGCCATTGATTAAGCAAGTTGCAACTTTGCTAATCGCGCATATAAGCCACCTTGTTCACGCAACTCAGCTGGGCTGCCAATTTCTACAATACGACCATTTTCCATCACGATAATGCGATTGGCTTTTTGTACTGTGCTTAATCGGTGTGCAATCATTAAAGTAGTGCGCCCTTGCATGGCGGCATTCAAGCCTTGCTGTACCAGAATCTCAGATTCAGCATCCAGCGCACTGGTCGCCTCATCCAGTAACAGTATAGGTGCATCTTTTAGTATCGCGCGCGCAATGGCAATGCGCTGACGTTGACCGCCAGACAGCCTAGTGCCACGCTCGCCCAAAAAGGTTTGATAGCCTTCGGGCAGTTTATGGATAAACTCGTCCACTTGTGCAGCTTTTGCCGCGGCAATCACTGCATCATCGCTGGCTTCTGGTTTGCCATAACGAATATTTTCCAGCGCATTCGCTGAAAATATCACCGCGTCTTGCGGCACAATAGCGATATGCCCACGCAAGTTATGCAAGCTTAAGCTATCAATATACTGTCCATTAATACTTACATGGCCTGAGTTTAATTCATAAAACCTGAGCAAACATTGAAACAGCGTGGTTTTACCAGCACCAGATGGCCCAACTAATGCAATTGTTTCGCCAGCCGCAATGGTAAGTGAGACATTATCCAGCGCTGTGATTTGTGGGCGAGAAGGATAGTGAAATACTACATTTTTGAACTCAATGGTTGCTTGTGTAGGATTGTTAAGTATTTGTCCATTAATGGGTTCTTTAATAGCAGCATCAGCATGCAAAAGTTCTAGTAAACGTTCGGTAGCACCGGCTGCGCGCATCACTTCACCCCACACTTCGGACATGGTACCAACAGCGCCAGCCACCATCACTGCGTACAATACAAATGAAGCCAGTTCGCCGCCTGTCATCACACCATCACTTACTTGGCGTGCGCCTATCCACAGCACAAAAATAATCGTACCCAGTACTGCAGTTACCATGAGTACAGTTAACATTGCGCGTACTTTTACACGCTTAAGTGCAGTGTTGAAACTAATATCAGCGCTTTTGCTAAAGCGCGCGATTTCTCTATGTTCCTGCGTATAAGATTGCACGGTTGGCATGGCGTTAAGTATCTCACCTGCCATGGCAGAACTATCGGCGATGCGGTCTTGTGATTCACGAGACAATTTTTTAACTGTGCGGCCGATCAAGATAATGGGCAATATCAGCAATAGCATTAAGCCGATATTCAGTGAGAACAAGTAAAAATTGGTCACTGCCAGCATTACCATGCCGCCCACGAACTGAAACAAGCTGCGCAAACCCATAGAAATAGAACTGCCAACGACGGTTTGAATCAGTGTGGTGTCACCAGTAAGCCTTGATAAAACTTCACCAGTTTGCGTAGTTTCAAAAAACTGTGGCGATTGTGTCATGACTCTTGCGTAAACCGCGCTACGTAAATCTGCTGTAGTGCGCTCACCCACCCAGGAAATAGTGTAATAACGGCTTGCAATCATCAACGCCCAAAAAGCGGCGAGTGCGAACATGACTAGAAAGTGACCGTTAAGACTTAACGCGCCTATCAAGCCAGTATTGGTTTTGCTGGATGCTGCTTTACCTATAAAGCCGAAGTCAATCAAATCGCGAAATGCCAGTGGCACGAGTAACAGCGTGGCAGAACCTAGACATAACAAAATAAACGCGAGGAAAACACGTGCGCGATAGGGGCGTAAAAATGGCCACAGACTTGCTAGTGAATATAGTTTTTTAGTCGGCGTTTTGATCGCTTCATTATTCGGTGTTTGGGCAATAGATTGCATATTAAGCGACTGATTGAATAGAATAAGGATAGTAGCATTGGCAATTACGAATAGGTGAGGTTCATTACGTCTGTGTTCGTTGTATGTGAAATCAATATACAGAAAATCAATGACTTAAATTGACTAAGCAATGCAGTCAGCATGGCGTGTCTGATTTATACTTACAGTCTGTTTACATTTCGTCATTGACATCTCACTCATCAAAACTTATAAATAATTATGCATAAACATATTAAAACAATTATCTGGGCAGCCGTGGTGGCGCTTGGCGTTTCTGCTGTGTGTGCTATTGCGCTCAATCGCGGAGAGAGCATTAGCGCCATGTGGTTTATTACTGCTGCTGCCTGTGTTTATGCAATTGCTTACCGTTTTTATGCGGCTTGGATTGCAGCGACCGTATTAGTGATTGATGAAACCCGTGCAACCCCAGCAGAAAGAATGGATAACGGTCGTGATTTTGTGCCGACTAATAAATGGATAGTTTTTGGTCATCACTTTGCCGCCATTGCAGGGCCAGGCCCGTTAGTTGGCCCAACCTTAGCAGCGCAATTTGGATATTTACCCGGTACGTTGTGGATACTGATTGGTGCAGTGTTGGGCGGTGCAGTGCAGGATATGGTGACACTGTTTTTCTCAACACGACGCAATGCGCGCAGTTTGGGGCAAATGGCGCGCGATGAAATCGGTGCAATTGGCGGCGCGGCTGCGCTCATTGGTACGTTTTTAATCATGATTATCCTGATTGCTGTGCTGGGCCTAGTGGTAGTAAACGCAATGAAGCATAGTCCATGGGCAACATCCACTGTAGCGGCAACCATTCCAATTGCCATGATTGTTGGATTTTATATGCGTAGTTTCAGGCCAGGTCGCGTGCTGGAAGCATCAGCGCTTGGTGTGGCATTACTTTTGTTAGCCGTCGTTGGCGGTGGCTGGATAGACCATCATCCAACGCTACGCGTATTATTTGACCATGAAGGTTTAATATTGGCTTGGGGCGTTATTGCCTATGGATTTGCTGCAGCAGTGGTACCTGTCTGGCTACTGCTTGCACCGCGCGATTATTTATCTACCTATATGAAGATAGGTACCATTACCTTACTCGCGGTCGCTATTATCATTTTGCAGCCCCATGTACACATGCCTGCACTCACACAATTCACTGATGGTACAGGGCCGATCTTTGGCGGGAAGTTATTTCCTTTTGTATTCATCACTATTGCCTGTGGGGCAATTTCAGGGTTTCATGCTTTGATTGCTTCAGGCACTACACCTAAATTGTTAGGCAATGAACGTGATATTCGTATGATAGGTTACGGTGCGATGCTGCTTGAGAGCTTTGTTGCGATTATGGCGATGATAGCCGCCACAGTGTTAGAGCCAGGGGTATTTTTTGCCATTAACAGTCCAGCAGGGGTGGTCGGCAAAGATGCGATTGACGCTATCGCTAAAATCAACAGTTGGGGCTTTGCGGTCACGGTTGAGCAAATGAATCAGCTAGCCAAAGATATGGGTGAAAGCACCCTATTTGCACGTACTGGCGGTGCACCTAGTTTGGCTGTGGGTATGGCGAGTATATTTGGCAACGCATTTGGTAAGAGCATGTTGGCGTTGTGGTATCACTTTGCCATTATGTTTGAAGCGATATTCATACTGACTACCTTAGATGCTGGCACGCGCGTTGGCCGTTTTATGCTGCAAGACATGCTAGGTAATATTTGGCCAAAAATGGGCCAAACCTCATGGTGGCCATCTGTATTCTTTACTAGCGCGCTAGTGGTCGCTGGTTGGGGCTATTTTTTATATATAGGCGTGATAGACCCTAATGGGGGCGTGAATCTTTTATGGCCGTTGTTTGGCATTGCGAACCAAATGCTAGCTGCGATTGCCTTATGTGTAGCTACGGGAATTTTGGTGAAATCCGGCAAATTAAAATATGCCTGGATTACTGGGTTACCGTTAACTTGGCTTGTAATCGTTACGACAGCTGCAGCATGGCAAAAGATTTTTAGTGAAGATATACGGGTAGGATTTTTTGCCGCAGCCAATGACATGGCTACGAAATTAGCTGCAGGTGTATTGCCGCCAGAGAAAGCCGCGGTAGCGCCACAGCTCATTTTTAATCAAAATTTAGATGCGTATCTGACGATATTTTTTGTAGCGGTATTATGGATAGTGATTATTGATATGTTACGCGTGATGTTGCGCTACCTAGCCGGTAAGCAATTGTTACCACTTACAGAAAGCGCGCACGAACCGAGCAGGCTAGTGGAAAACTGGGTCAGGGATTAATTAGGTGACAGACTATGTTTAATGATGTTAAAACAAAAATTAAGGTAATTTGGAATAATATTCGCCGTTTATCTGGCGATGATGCCTATGAGCAGTATTTGAAACATTACGCTGAAGCGCATGCTGACGATATGGATGCACCAGAGCCATTAAGCCGTGAAGCCTTTTTTAAAGAGTGGCAAGATAAAAAATGGAAAGGTGTTAAACGTTGTTGTTAGCAGACCAAGAGTCGGTTGAAATTCAAACGTCAGTAAAAGAAATTACACTGGTGACACTGACCGAAGCCGAAATTTCGCGCGTGATTGAAATGGCTTGGGAGGATAGAACGCCATTTGAAGCGATTAAGTTTCAGTTCGGTTTAAATCAAGATGGCGTAATCAAGCTGATGCGCGCAAATTTAAAACTCAGTTCGTTCAAGCTATGGCGCGAGCGTACCCACGGACAAACCACTAAACATTTAAAGTTAAGAAGCTCTGAGGTCACTCGGCATAAAGCGAATCACCGAGTGAAACAGTTTTAACTATTATTGCATGTACAGACGACCAAATTTGTTTTTAGAGCTTGCCCAAAACATCCAAACGCCCAATAAAATCATAGGTAAGCTCAACCATTGACCCATGCTTAAGCCTGCAGAGAGCAGTCCTAAGTAATCATCAGGTTCACGTGTAAATTCAACCAGAAATCTAAAACTACCGTAACCGATGAGAAATAAAGCTGAAATCGCGCCAGTGGCACGCGGTTTGGCTGAATAAATCCATAGCATTAGAAATAGCACTACACCTTCAAGTGCAAACTCGTAAAGTTGCGAAGGGTGGCGAAGCAACATGTCTACTTTAGGAAATACCATGCCAAACTCTGCATTGGTGACTCTGCCCCACAACTCAGCATTGATAAAGTTACCCATACGGCCAGCACCTAACCCAATAGGCACTAAAGGTGCAACAAAATCCATAATGCTCAACCAATTGAGGCGATATTTACGTGCAAAAATCCACATCGCAACAAGTACACCCAAAAATCCACCATGAAAGCTCATGCCGCCTTGCCATACCGCTAAAATTTCAGCGGGGTGCTGCATAAAATAGCCAAATTGATAAAAAAGTACATAGCCCAGCCGACCACCTAAAATGACACCCAATGCACCGAAAAATAACGCATCGTCTAACATTTCATTAGTCCAGTCATGCCAAGTCCGGTATTTAATCTGCCATTTACCTAGTCCTAAAAATGCTAGGAAACCAGTTAAATACATCAGGCCGTACCAATGGATACCAAACTTGCCGAGATGAATTGCAATAGGATCAAAAGAGGGGTGGATAAACATCATAGGAAATAATCAATAGAACAAAACGAACATTTTACTCTTTTATAAATTTGCAGACATGGTATTTTAACTATAGGTTTGTGTAATCTTTATTAACAGCGTATCTCTGGCTAGATACGTATTTAAATTGAGTTAAGTTGTAGTGTTATTCAGGAGGGTTTATTGATCACGCATAACATTAAAGGGTTGATTTTGAATGGCTGCCAAAATTTAGTTAATTAACAGCACCTTTCATACACTAACTTTTAATAACTATGCAAGATTTCTTTAGCTAGTTACAGCTAGCTAGTCTAAAATTACACTTTTAGATTTACACATTATTTAATACGGATATTACCATGCCAGTTTATCGTTCACGAACCACTACTCACGGCCGCAATATGGCGGGCGCACGCGCGTTGTGGCGCGCTACAGGTATGAAAGATGGTGACTTTGATAAGCCTATCATCGCTATTTCTAACTCTTTTACACAATTTGTACCAGGTCACGTGCATTTAAAAGACTTAGGCCAATTAGTCGCGCGTGAAATTGAGCGTGCTGGCGGCGTGGCTAAAGAATTTAATACGATTGCCGTAGATGACGGTATTGCCATGGGTCATGGCGGTATGCTGTACAGCCTGCCTTCACGTGACTTAATTGCTGATAGCGTTGAATACATGGTCAATGCCCATTGTGCTGATGCCTTGGTCTGCATCTCCAATTGCGACAAAATCACACCTGGTATGTTGATGGCGGCATTACGTTTGAATATTCCTGTTGTGTTTGTCTCTGGCGGCCCGATGGAGGCTGGTAAAGTGAATTGGGGCGGTATTACACATAAGCTTGATTTGGTCGATGCGATGGTGGCTGCGGCAGATAGCAAAGTTTCCGATGCTGAGTCTGATGCGATTGAACGTTCTGCTTGTCCAACCTGCGGTTCTTGTTCAGGCATGTTTACTGCAAACTCAATGAACTGTTTAACCGAGGCACTTGGTTTAAGTTTGCCGGGGAATGGCTCTACGCTTGCTACACATGGTGCGCGTAAAGAGTTATTTTTAAAAGCAGGCCGATTGATTGTAGAACTTGCAAAACGTCATTATGAGCAAGATGATTACAGCGTGTTGCCACGTAGCATTGCTAACATGCAAGCTTTTGAAAATGCGATGAGCTTAGATGTCTCTATGGGCGGCTCAACCAATACAGTATTGCATTTGCTGGCTGCTGCGCATGAGGCTGAGATCGATTTCACCATGGGTGATATTGATCGCATTTCTCGCAAGGTTCCATGTTTGAGCAAAGTTGCACCTGCAACAGCTAAATACCACATGGAAGATGTACACCGTGCGGGTGGTGTGATGGGTATTCTTGGCGAATTAGATCGTGCCGGTGTCATCCATCGCGATACTCCAACCGTTCATAGTAAAACACTGGGCGACGCTTTGGATAAATGGGACATTAAAATCACACAAGATGAAGATGTTAAAAAGTTCTTCCGTGCGGCGCCTGGCGGCATTTCGACAACTATCGCCTTCAGTCAAAGCATGCTTTACCCAACGCTGGACGATGACCGTGCTGAAGGATGCATCCGTGACAAAGCCCATGCCTATTCACTAGACGGTGGCTTGGCTGTGTTGTATGGCAATATTGCGCTTGATGGCTGTATTGTTAAAACTGCTGGTGTGGATGACAGTATTTTGAAATTTACGGGTCGTGCGCGCGTGTTTGAATCGCAAGAAGCAACCGTTGAAGCGATTTTAGCTGACCAAGTAGTGGCTGGCGACGTTGTTGTTATTCGCTACGAAGGCCCACGTGGTGGTCCTGGAATGCAGGAGATGTTATATCCAACGTCTTATCTGAAGTCTAAAGATTTAGGCAAGGTTTGTGCTTTACTTACGGATGGTAGATTCTCAGGTGGTACGTCTGGCTTAAGTATCGGCCATGCCTCACCTGAGGCGGCTGAAGGTGGTGCAATTGGATTGGTTGAAGAAGGTGATACGATTGAGATTGATATTCCAAACCGTACAATTCATTTAGCCATTAGCGATGAAGAAATGGCTCATCGCCGTGCAAAAATGGACGCTAAAGGTAAAGATGCTTGGAAGCCTATCAGTCGTGAACGTACAGTGTCACCCGCGTTGCGTGCCTATGCGGCAATGACTACCAGTGCGGCGCGTGGTGCTGTTCGTGATGTCTCTCAAATTGAGAAGTAACGAATTGCAAAATAATCAGTCTATTAGATATTCGACATAGAGAAATTTAAGCAAAGTAAACTAAATGACACAAATTAATGTAGTAGAACTATCCGATCTAATTGAATTGCAATCAAAAGACACAGAAACAGTTGATGATGTACGCTTCGTTAAAGATGAAAATGGCTTAGATTATATTGAAATTGAGAACCACTTTGCTACCGCCAAACTGGCGCTACAAGGCGGACACATCATGCATTGGCAGCCGAAACATACAACTGAGCCAGTACTGTGGATGTCTGATCACTCACGATATGAAGCTGGTCGTTCAATACGAGGTGGTATTCCGCTATGTTGGCCTTGGTTTGGTGCACACCCTACCGATAGCAGCTTATGTATGCACGGTTTTGCACGCGTTACACCGTTCACGGTAATTGATGTTGGACAGATGACCAATGGCTACACGCGTGTGATTTTGCAGATGAAACATACTGAAAACGCCGCGCGTCAGCTTTCTTACCCATATACCTTAGTACTGACTATTGAAATCGGCGAAACGTTGTCTATTAAACTTGCAACCACTAACCGCGCTAGACAACCGTTTTTCATGGGTGAAGCATTCCATACCTATTTTAATATTGGCGATGTAGAAAAAATCAGTCTTACAGGGCTGGAAGATTCAGAATATGCCGACAAATTATTGGACTATTGGCGCGATACTCAAGATGGCACTGTGAGATTTGATCAAGAGTTCGATCGCGTTTATGTGGGTACACGATCTACCGTAACCATTCATGATGAACTGCTCGGCCGTAATATCATCATCAACAAAAAAGGTAGTAGCTCGACTGTGGTGTGGACGCCTTGGGAGAAAAAGGCGCATCAAATTATTGATATGCCAAGAGATGATGGCTGGCGTAAGATGATTTGTGTGGAAACTGCTAATGCGATGGAGAATATCGTCATGATTAATCCTGGTTATACACATGTGCTAGCAGTGGAGTATGTGGTAACTGATATTTAATCCAAGTTTTATATATGTCGAACAAGCTCGCAAGCGAAACCAGTCCGTACCTACTGCAACATGCTGAAAACCCTGTGGAATGGTATCCTTGGGGTGAGCGAGCACTTACTTTAGCTAAGAAACAGAATAAGCCAATATTGCTCTCTATTGGCTATTCGGCTTGTCATTGGTGCCATGTGATGGCGCATGAGTCGTTTGAAGACGCAGAAACTGCGGCAATCATGAACACACACTTTATCAACATCAAAGTGGATCGTGAAGAGCGACCTGATATTGACCAAATCTACCAAACAGCGCACAGCATGTTGTCCAATAAAAGCGGTGGCTGGCCGCTTACGGTATTCTTAACACCTGATCAAGAGCCATATTTTACTGGGACTTACTTTCCAAAAACAGCACGTTATCAATTACCAGGCTTTGCGGATTTGATTCCACGTGTTGCCGCTTATTATCATGAGCGTAAAGACGACGTTGCTACTCAGAACCTACAATTGGCCGAGGCCTTGGCAAGAACAATCCCAGTTGCGAATACAGTGGTTTCTGCCGATGAAAGCACGATTCATTTGGGGTTTGAACAATTAAGGGATAGTTTTGATTTTCAGCATGGCGGCTTTGGTGCTGCACCAAAATTTCCAAATCCGGCAGACATCACTTTGCTATTACATCAGGCAAAAGCAGGTAATAAGCAGGCTGAAGCTATGGCGCTGCAAATGCTATCTGCGATGGCGGCCGGAGGTATTTACGACCAGATTGGTGGTGGATTTTGTCGCTACTCCGTAGATGAACGCTGGAATATTCCGCATTTTGAAAAAATGCTGTACGACAATGGTCAATTACTCTTTTTATATGCTGACGGTTGGCAAATAAGTAAAAATACTAAAGATAAAGAAACGTTCGAAAAAGTAATTTCAGAAACGATTACTTGGTTACAACGCGAAATGCTCTCGCAACACGGTGTTACAAAAGGTGCTATTTATTCATCGCTAGATGCTGATTCTATAGACCTGCATGGACATAGCGCGGAAGGTGCATTTTATGTATGGCAAACAGCCGAGGTAAAAGCCTTGCTCACTCCAGAAGAGTTTGTAGTGGCTTCACGATGTTTGGGCTTTGACCGTGCGGCTAATTTTGAAGACCCGCATCATGGAACCCGTGCATGGCATGCCTACATGGCTGTTTCTCCAGATGAGCAAGATAAGACTTTATTAAATAGTGCAAAAGCTAAATTATTTTCTGCTCGTGAGCAGCGCATACGGCCTGGGTTAGATGACAAAATATTGACCTCTTGGAATGCGCTGGCGATTAAAGGTTTAGCGCGTGCTGGTGCAGCGTTGAATCGGGAAGATTGGATATTACTTGCACAAAATGCAGTAGATTTTATACGCAATCATTTGTGGGTAAAGAATTCAGCAGGCGCATTTCAACTGCTGGCAACGGCTAAGGATGAAAAAGTGCATCTGAATGCCTATTTAGATGACTATGCATTTTTATTAGATGCACTATTAGAGTTGATGCAAGCTGATTATAGAAGTATTGATATGCAGTTTGCAGAGGAAATTGCCGAAGCACTGCTAGAGAATTTTGAAGCAGAAGAGGGTGGCTTTTACTTTACCGCCCACCACCATGAGCAATTAATACACCGCCCCAAGCAAGGCTTTGACAATGCAACCCCTAATGGCAATGGTATTGCGGCAGTCGCGCTACAGCGGTTTGGGCATGTGTTAGGCGAGCCACGCTATTTGCAATGTGCCGAACGTAGTTTGCAAGCATTTGACACCGTGATTAAACGTAATCCGGCTGGCTGTGCAAGTTTGAATCATGCATTACAAGAGTATTTAACACCGCCAACTTTGTTGATTCTGCGTGGTGAAGCAGCAAAATTGCAAACTTGGCATAATGAAATAAGACTACACTATTACCCACACCATTTATTTTTCTATTTAGATGAAACGGTACAGACGTTACCGAAAACGCTACAAAGAAATATATCGGCTGATGTCAACGCGTGGGTGTGTCAAGGCGTTGTTTGTACTCAAAGTATTGATGATTTAGCGAGCTTATTAAGTCAAATTTAACATGACTATATTTTTCTAGTTATTTATTCAGTGATTTGTATTAACTTACTTGATAAAATCATGATTGTGGGTATCATACCTCGTTGCAAAAATGTACAAAATATAATTATTAAGCGTAAATTCAAGGAGATAGCATGAAAGCATTATTGTTAGCAATCGCTGCTGCTGGTTCTATGTTAGTTGCAGCCCAAGCCAATGCAGTTGACGCGAAAGCGGCAGAAGCATTAGCACAAAAAAGTGGCTGTTTAGCTTGCCACAGTATTGATAAAAAAGTATTAGGCCCAGCATATAAAGATGTTGCAGCAAAATACAAAGGTGATAAAACTGCAGAAGCTAAATTAATTGCTAAAGTTAAAGCAGGTGGTAGTGGTGTTTGGGGTCCAATTCCAATGCCAGCAAATAGCCCACAAGTTAAAGATGCAGATATTAAAACTGTTATTGAATGGATTTTAAGCCTGTAATTAGGCGTTAAGTTAATAAAAAAGCCAGTCAATTGACTGGCTTTTTTTATTATTTTTTATGATAGCTTTCCTATTGTAAGTTGTGTGTTATTTAATAAAACCTAGTAAATACATAAAGATCGCAATAATGGCTAAGGGTGAAATATATTTAATGGTAAATTGCCAAAGCCTATAAGAAATTGTTTCTAAGGCTAGCTCAGTTTTTACTGCTTGCGATTGCATGACCCAGCCGGCAAATATAGCCATCATTAATCCACCTAATGGCAACAGGATGTTGGTGGTTAGCTTATCTAATACGTCAAAAATATTTAGATTGAATACCAGCGTGACTTCTTTCCAAACGTTAAATGATAACGACACGCAAACACCAATCAACCAAACGCATATTGCAATTGTCCAGGCAGCATTTTTACGGCTAATTTGTGTATTCTCAGTAATCCATGAAGTAGCTGGTTCAACGAGTGAAATAGCCGATGTCCAAGCAGCAAATGCAACTAATACAAAAAACAATGTACCCATCAAACTACCCGCAGGCATTTGGCCGAAGGCAATGGGTAAGGTTTGAAAAATAAGGCCTGGACCAGCTGCAGGTTCTAAACCATTTGCAAATACCAATGAAAATATTGCCAAACCTACAAGTAAACCAACGCCTGTATCTGCCAATGCAACATATAGTGTAGTTTTGGCAATCGAAACATTAGCCTTTAAATAAGAGCCATATACCATGACAGCGCCCATGCCTAAACTTAGCGAGAAAAATGCATGACCAAGTGCAGACAATACAGCCACTGGTGTAATGCGCGAAAAGTCAGGGGTAAACATAAAAGAAACTGAATGTGCAAAGTCACCCACTGCCATGCTGTAGCCAACGAGTAGCAGCAGTATGGCGAATAACGCCGGCATAAGGATTTTATTTGCTTTTTCTAGACCTTCATTAACGCCACGTGCCACTACCGCCATCGTCATGCCTAAAAAAACAGTGTGCCAAAAGATTAGTTTTATTGGGTTGGCTAAGAATGTTGCGAATTCCTCTTGTGCTATTAAGCCAGTGATACCGTTGAATGAGCCTGTGGCTGAACGCACGATGTAATCTAGTACCCATCCTGCAATAACACTGTAAAACCCAAGTATCAGTAGACCTGCAAATAAACCGACAATTCCGACCCATTTCCATAGTGGTGACGCATTAGCTTCTGCGGCTAACAGTGCCATGCCATCTACTGGATTACGCTGGGCACGGCGGCCGAGCATAATTTCACACATCATTAAAGGTACGCCTACTATGACGATACAAACTAAAAAAACCAATACAAAAGCACTTCCACCATTCACCCCTACCATGTAGGGAAACTTCCAAATATTACCTAAGCCAATCGCCGAGCCTGCAGTCGCTAACATGAATGTCCAGCGGCTGCTCCAATGACTGCGTTTTTTAGCTTGGCTCATAGTAATGGCCTTATTTATTGAGCTCTTTGAAAAAACGATCTGTTTCAGCCTTTACCACTTTAGCTAATAGCAATAAGCCTATCAGGTTTGGAATGGCCATCATGCCGTTCATTAAATCTGAAAAATTCCATACTAGCTCTAAGCTGGTTGTGGCACCAATAATCACTGCTGCTGTGAAAAACACGCGGTAAATAGCGATTGAACGTGGCCCAAATAAGTATTCAATCGCTTTTTCACCATAGTAATTCCAACCTATCAGCGTTGAGTAAGCAAATAACGCAGTTGAAATGGCGACAATTATTTTGCCCGTTTCACCTAGACTTTCCGCCATGCTGGCGCTGGTGAGTTCGCTTGGGCTTAAACCTAGTGTCCAAGAATTAGCAGTAAGAATAATAAGTGCGGTCATGGTACATACTACTAGTGTATCAATGAACGTTTGCGTCATGCTCACCAATGCTTGCTTCACTGGATCATTAGTTCTAGCAGCGGCAGCGGCAATTGGAGCCGAACCTAAACCTGACTCATTTGAGAAAACACCACGTGCTATACCGTAACGCATGGCGGCTGCAATCGTTGCGCCAGCAAAGCCACCAGTGGCAGCGGCAGGACTAAATGCGTGAGAAAAGATCAAGGCAAAGGCATGGGGAATTTTATCCAGATGCATAGATAAAACCACTAGTGAAGCACTTACATACCCTAAAATCATGAAAGGTACTAAAAATGAAGTGAATCTGCCAATTGAGCGTATGCCGCCAAGTATAACCAAGCCCGTTAATATCATCAGCACCCAGCCTGTAATATAAGGCGCTATGTGAAATGTGGATTCAAATATTTTGGCGGTTGCATTCGCTTGAGTCATGTTGCCTATGCCAAAAGCTGCGCAGGCAGTAAACACCGCAAAAATAGTGCCAAGCCAAGGTAAGCCAGCCCCATTTGCAAGATAATACATGGGGCCACCACGCATACCATGTGGTCCTTTTTCTCTATACTTTACTGCTAGCACCGCTTCTGCGTATTTAGTTGCCATACCAACTAAACCTGTCATCCACATCCAAAAAACTGCACCAGGCCCACCTAGTGTAATGGCAGCCGCTACTCCAACAATGTTACCAATGCCTACTGTGGCAGCAAGTGCTGTCATCAAAGCTGCAAAGTGGCTAATGTCACCTTCATGGTGATGGTCTTTACGGAATATTAGTTTGAAAGCTAAAGGTAAGGCACGAAACTGCATGCCTTTAAGGAGGATGGTTAAATATAAGCCCGTACCCACTAGTAGCGTTAACATTGGCGGACCCCACACCCAGCTAGATAATGTGGACAAGACAGTTTCTATAGAATGCATAGGATTAGCACCAGTGATTGATATAAATCAGATTATAGACAAGAACGCTCTTGCGTGTGCGGGAGTTAACAAAACCACGAATTATTAATTTGAGATTAATAATCTTAAATGCAGCAATTTTTCTTTAACTAACTCTTGTACATCGTTTTAAGTACATTAATCATATAGCTGTGGTCTAGCACGCCAGCGCTTTCACGTATGCTGTGCATCGCCCACATGGGTGAACCTACATCCACGCTAGGTACACCTAAATTAGAGGCAATAATCGGGCCTATTGTGCTGCCACAACCCAAATCTGTACGATGTGTATATTGCTGGTAGGGCACTTCGGCTTTTTCACAGAGGGTAATAAAACGTGCGGCAGTATCAGCGCTGGTACTGTAACGCTGATTTGCATTGGTTTTGATCACTGGGCCTTTATTGACTAGCGCATGATGGCACGGTTCATAGGCGCTTGGGTGGTTTGGGTGGTAGGCATGCGCCATATCTGCGCTAATGAAGAAGCTTTGTGCAAGTGTGCATAATTTTTCTTCTTCATTTAGCATTAACTTGCTGGTAATGCGGTTAATCACATCTGATAAAAAGCTGCCGCTTGCGCCTGCCGCGCTTTCACTGCCTACTTCTTCGTGGTCAAACAAAGCGCATACAACGGTTGAGTCTGGGGTTTTAGTTGCCAGTAACGCTGTGAGCGCAGCATGGCAAGAGGCTAAATTATCTAGCTGGCTATCGGTAATAAATTCTTGATTAGCACCCCAGAAAGCACCTTTTTGTGTATCAAACACATTAAGCTCAAAAGTGAGAATGTCATCCGATTTAACGTTGAGTGCATCAGCAATATGACCTAAAAATTGTTTTTCGGCTTCAATGCCAGCTTCGCTTTCACCAAAAATCAGCGGTAACTCGGTTTGCTTATTAAGCTTTAAACCTTTGTCGTTCACTTCACGGTTCATATGAATGGCGAGGTTTGGTAAACGCATGATTGAGTCATCAAACTTGACTAAACGAGTTTCGAATCCAGACGAAGTGCGTATATTCACGCGACCTGCCACGCTTAAATCCCGGTCAGTGAAAGTGGCTAATATAGGACCGCCATATACTTCAACACCAATACGCACTAAACCATCACCGCCAAAAGCAGCATGTGGCTTGAGTCGTAAACCAGGTGAGTCAGTATGAGCACCAACCATACGAAAGCCAGACTCAGCGAGTAGAGCGCTACCTAATGTAAACGCAATGATAGAGGCACCACCACGTGTGACAAAATAGCTGCCACCAGATTCAAGCTGCTAAGTATTTGTTTCTGGTAATGCTATAAATCCTTGTGCAAGTAAGCGCTGTTCAACACTATTCACCGCGTGCCAAGGGCTAGGGCTGGCATCAATAAAATCAAGTAAGTCTTGTGCTAACTTTTTAGCTTGAACTTTAGTTTGCATTGCTTTGGCCATCGTTAATTAATGTGAATGTTTAAATTTGAATAAATACTAGCAATGAAAAAGTACTAGGCACAATTTAACCAATCCTTATCAATCAAAAAGTCTGAATAAAGCTTAGCTTCTGCGCTATTGGCATCAGGTTTCCAGTCGTAGCGCCATTTTACGATGGGCGGCATGGACATTAAGATTGATTCAGTACGACCATTAGATTGCAAACCGAATAATGTGCCACGGTCATAGACTAAATTGAATTCAACGTAGCGACCACGTCGATACGCTTGAAAGTCTCTTTCGACTTCGCTGTAAGACGTATCTTTGCGACGCTGCAGAATAGGCAGGTAAGCATTTAGAAAGCTATCACCCACCGCACGCTGTAAGGCAAAGCTTTGCTCAAAGCCTAACGCATTAAAGTCATCAAAAAAGATACCACCAATACCACGCGGTTCTTTACGGTGTTTCAGGTAAAAGTACTCGTCACAATGTTTTTTAAATTGCGGATAGTAGGCGGAATCAAAGGCATCTAAAGCAGTTTTGTTGGTGCGGTGAAAGTGCACAGCATCATCTTCAAAACCGTAATAAGGCGTTAAGTCCATACCGCCACCGAACCACCAGATAGGCGATTCACCTTCTTTTTCTGCTACAAAAAAGCGAATGTTCATGTGCACGGTAGGCGCAAATGGATTACGTGGATGCAGTACAAGAGAAACGCCCATCGCCTCCCAGGCACGACCTGCCGCTTCCGGGTGCGCAATAGTCGCTGCAGGCGGCAATTTGTTACCTAGCACATGTGAGAATCCCACGCCCGCTCGCTCAAACACATTACCTTCTTCGAGTAAGCAGGAAGTTCCACCACCGCCTTCTGAGCGATTCCAGCTATCATGCAAAAAAGTTTTGCCATCAACGAGTTCAAGTGCCTCAACAATGCGTGATTGCAGGCCTTGCAAATAAAGTAAAACTGCTTGGGTGTTCACGAGGGAGTATTTACCTAACCTTTAACTGCACGATAACCAATATCAGTACGATATTGTGCGCCGTCAAATTTGATTTCATTCGCTATTTTATAAGCTTGCTGCTGGGCGAACTTTACTGTTTCCCCCAAAGCGGTCACACATAATACGCGGCCGCCGCTGGTTAATACCTTGCCGTCTTTGAATACTGTACCAGCATGAAATACATGTGCATCGGTTAAATCTTTAGGTAAGCCAGTAATTTCATCGCCTAATCTAGGCGTTTCAGGATAGTTGGCTGATGCCATCACCACACCAAGTGCAGTACGTCTATCCCATTCCGCTTCAACTTTATCCAGTGTGCCGTTAATTGCATGTTCAGCCAATGCAACAAAATCACTTTTTAAACGCATTAAAATCGGTTGCGTTTCAGGGTCGCCCATGCGGCAATTAAACTCTAGGGTTTTCACACCGCCATCAGGTGAAATCATCAAGCCAGCATATAAAAAGCCAGTATATGGAATGCCATCTTTCGCCATACCTTCAACTGTAGGGCGAATGATTTCGCGCATGACTTTCGCATGAATCTCTGGCGTCACGACAGGGGCAGGAGAATACGCGCCCATGCCGCCCGTATTAGGGCCAAGATCTTTATCTAATAATCGTTTATGGTCTTGGCTAGTGGCAAGCGGCAAGATGTTTTTACCATCCACCATCACGATAAAACTGGCTTCTTCACCGGTTAAGAACTCTTCAATCACTACACGTGCACCTGCACTGCCGAGCTTATTGTCTGAAAGCATTGCATCAATTGCACTATGGGCTTCATCGCTAGACATTGCCACGACTACGCCTTTGCCCGCAGCTAAACCATCAGCCTTGATCACAATAGGCGCACCTTGTTTAATTACATAATCATGCGCAAGTGTTGCATCAGTAAAAGTCGCATAAGCTGCGGTAGGAATATTGTGGCGCATCATAAAGGCTTTAGCGTAGTCTTTCGAGCCTTCTAACTGAGCGGCTAATTTTGTCGGGCCAAAAATTTTAAGATTAGCTGCACGAAACGCGTCTACTACGCCGACTGAAAGTGGCGCTTCCGGACCTACAATGGTGAGGTAAATCTGTTCATCTTGAGCGAATTTAACTAAATCAGCCACGCTGCTAATTGGCACATTCATCATGTCGGGATTTAACGCTGTACCGGCATTACCAGGCGCTACATAAACACGGCTAACTTCTTTGTTTTGCGCGACTTTCCAAGCAAGGGCATGCTCGCGACCGCCACTACCAATGACTAAAATTTTCATAAATCCATTTTATGAGAAAATCACGTTATCGCGTGCTCGCTCATTCCTTGTCTATCTTAATAATATGCCTGCGTCATTCGCGCCGCGGCTCCAAATGCTACATGATTCGCACTTAATCCCATAAATGAGCTTATACGATTAAGTAAAATTGCTAATGTCTAAAGTGCCTAATACCCGTTACTACCATTACTAAACCATGTTCGTCAGCAGCGGCAATTACCTCTTCGTCGCGCATACTGCCACCTGGGTGAATCACACAGCTTGCACCTGCTTCTGCCAGTACATCAATACCATCACGGAAAGGGAAGAATGCATCCGATGCTACCACTGAGTTTTTAAGGGTAAGCCCCGCGTTTTGTGCTTTAATCGCGGCGATTTTAGTACTGTCAACGCGGCTCATCTGGCCTGCGCCTACGCCTAGCGTCATGCCGTTGCCACAGAATACGATTGCGTTTGATTTCACATATTTAGCTACGCGCCATGCAAATAGTAAATCTGCCATTTGTTGTGGTGTAGGTTGTTTTTTTGTGACTACTTTTAAGTCAGACTGGCTGATCTCATGGTTATCAGCAGTTTGAATCAACAAACCTGAACCAACGCGCTTGGTTTCATGTGAGTTGCGGCCTTGTTCCCATGCGCTAGCACCACCTTTAGGAAGTGCAATTTTAAGCACGCGTACATTAGCTTTAGCAGTAAATATCGCCAATGCTTCAGCCGTATAATCTGGCGCAATCAATACTTCAACAAATTGCTTGCTTACAGCTTCGGCCGCAGCTTTATCAACTGTGGTATTAAAGGCAATAATGCCGCCGAAAGCGCTGCTAGGGTCAGTTTGAAATGCTTTTGAATAAGCGTCTAACGCTTCTTTACCTAACGCTACGCCACATGGGTTTGCATGTTTAACAATCACGCAGGCAGTAGTATCAAATGATTTAACGGTTTCCCAGGCTGCATCAGCATCGGCGATATTGTTATAACTTAATTCTTTACCCTGCAACTGTTGCGCAGTGACGAGTGAGCCTGGCGCAGGATATAAATCACGATAAAAAGCGGCTTGTTGGTGCGGATTTTCGCCATAGCGTAAATCTTGTAATTTAACAAAACGGCCATTGGTTTGTGCTGGGAAACTGCTACGTGAGCCATCGGTATTAAATGATGATAAGTAATCGCTAATTGCGCCATCATAATTACTAATGCGGTTGAATGCGGCGATTGATAAAGCAAACTGGGTTGCTTGGCTTACCGCGCCGCCTGTACTTTTAAGTTCACTCATTACATCTGCATATTGACTAGCATCGGTCAGTACCGCGACATCTTTCCAGTTCTTAGCTGCCGAACGCACCATGGCTGGGCCGCCAATATCAATGTTTTCAATCGCATCTTCCAGCGTGCAGTTTGGCTGCGCCACGGTTGCTTCAAACGGATAAAGATTTACTACTACCATGTCGATATTCGGAATATCAGCTGCTTTCATGGCTGCAACGTGTTCGGGTAAATCACGGCGTCCTAAAATGCCACCATGTACTTTTGGGTGCAGCGTTTTAACGCGGCCATCGAGCATTTCGGTAAAACCTGTGTAGTCACTTACTTCAATGACTGGAATTTGATTGTCACGAAACAGTTTTGCCGTACCGCCGGTAGATAAAATCTCGACTCCTAAACTGGTTAAGTTTTTCGCGAAATCAATGATGCCTGTTTTGTCAGAAACGCTGATAAGCGCCCGTTTGATAGTTGCCATGATGTAACTCTAAAGAAGTTGTAAGTGTTAATAAGGTGGTAAATAAAAGGAATTATTCGATGTTGTATTGCTGTAGTTTCTTACGTAGTGTGTTGCGATTGAGGCCTAAAATCTCTGCTGCTTTACTTTGGTTGCCGGCGGCATGTTGCATGATGTATTCTAGGAGCGGTTTTTCTACGCAGCTCAATACCATGTCATATACGGCGTGTGGCGGCTCACCATCAAGATCTTTAAAGTATTGATCTACTGAAGTTTTTACGCTTAGTGCAAGTTCACATTTATCAATCACGCGGCTATTACCTCAGGCTGTAGGGTTTCAATATTGTTGTTTTTAATCTCGTCGCCTAAGTCATATTGCAAGCGATGATCACGGCTTTGTAAATGGTCGAAAAACTCATCAATTGCCGACAGCTGTAAATCTATTGTTTGCAATGTGTTCATATTGTGTCTAAAAGTAGCAGAGTCTTTTAAGCCTTTGGTGTACCAGGAAATATGCTTACGCGCCATGCGCATGCCAGTTAAATCACCATAAAACTCATATAAATCATGTAGATGTTCAAGCATGACAGTACGAATCTCACTCACTTCAGGTGGCGGTAAATGTTCGCCAGTTTTAATGTAGTGTTCCATTTCACGGAATATCCACGGACGACCTTGCGCCGCGCGGCCAATCATCACAGCATCTGCACCTGTGTAATCCAGCACGAACTTAGCTTTCTCTGGCGTGGTAATGTCGCCATTGGCAATTAATGGAATTTTAATCGCCTGTTTTACAGCAGCAATCGTGTCGTATTCAGCATCGCCCATGTACAAACAAGCACGTGTACGGCCGTGCATAGCCAGTGCCTGAATGCCTAAATCTTCTGCCATTTTGGCAATTTGTACTGCATTGCGATTGTTTTTATCCCAACCTGTACGAATTTTTAGCGTTACTGGCACATTAACTGCTTCAATCACCGCCCTAAGAATTTGCGCAACTAATGGCTCGTCTTTAAGCAAAGCAGAGCCAGCCATCACATTACAGATTTTTTTAGCAGGACAACCCATATTGATGTCAATAATCTGCGCACCGTTATCCACATTATGTTTCGCAGCTTCCGCCATCATTTTTGGATCTGCACCGGCGATTTGCACAGAGATAGGATCAACTTCACCTTCGTGATTTGCGCGACGCAACGTTTTTTCGCTACCGTAAAGTAGCGAATTTGAAGTGACCATTTCACTCACAGCCAAACCCGCGCCCATCTTTTTGCAAAGTTGACGGAAGGGCCTGTCCGTCACGCCCGCCATGGGGGCGACAATCAGGTTGTTCTTTAAAATATGTGAGCCGATTTGCACTTGTTTTTTTAACTTTAGGGTAAGTTTGTATTGTTAACGCAGAGCTGCCTATTTTATACGCAAATGGCATGTCAGAAAACTTAAATCTCAGCATAATTTGTAGATAGATGCGCGATTCAAGTATATTCATTGATAAAAGCCATTTACAACCCATTTACATTTTGATTAGAAAGTATTTTTTGAAAATAAACTCGTCATCCTCTAGTACTCATATTGCTTTTGCCAGTTTTATTGGTACAGCTATTGAGTTTTATGATTTTTATATTTATGCGATGGCTTCTGCCTTGGTGATAGGGCAAGTATTTTTCCCAGCCAGTGACCCATCTGTGCAGGCTTTGAATGCTTTTTTAACTTTTGGTATAGCTTTTATCGCACGTCCTTTGGGTGCGATTGTTTTTGGTCATTTTGGAGATAGGGTTGGTCGTAAGGCAACATTGGCTACCTCATTGTTAGTGATGGGCGTATCTACGTTACTCATTGGTTGTTTGCCAGGCTATGAAACGTTGGGCACATGGGCGGCTGTGTTACTTTGTATTTTAAGGTTCGGACAAGGCTTAGGTTTAGGCGGCGAATGGGGTGGAGCAGCATTGCTAGCCACTGAACATGCACCTGCAGGTAAGCGTGGCTGGTTTGGCATGTTCCCGCAACTTGGCCCTTCAGTTGGATTCTTACTGGCGACATTGAGTTTTTTAGCATTAACACTGTTTTTGACTGAAATGGAGTTCAAGGCTTGGGGTTGGCGCATTCCATTTTTTGCTAGTGCTTTGTTAGTCGTTGTTGGATTGTATGTGCGATTCAAGCTGGCTGAAACTCCAGCCTTTGCAGCGGTTTTAGCGCAGCAACATACGCATAAAACACCGCTAAAACCGCTATTAAGCAAACATCTACGCTCGGTGCTGCTAGGCGCGTTAGCGATGACCGTGTGCTACAACCTGTTTTATACTGCCACGGTGTTTTGCTTAAGTTATGGTACTCAAACCTTAAAAATCCCACGTGCTGAATTTTTGCAGATGTTATGCATTGCGGTGGTTTTTATGGCTGTCGTGACACCGATATCAGCTTGGTTAAGTGATAAGTTAGGTCGAAAACCTGTTTTATTAATAAGTTGCTTTTTAGCCATACTGGCAGGGTTTGTATTAAACCCACTAATGGCAAGCGGCTCAACCTTGCAAATCACACTGTTTTTATCTATCGCCTTGTTATTAATGGGTGCAACTTTTGCGCCGATGGGCGCTTTCTTGCCAGAACAGTTTCCCGTAGCAGTACGTTATACAGGTGCAGGTTTGGCTTATAACCTAGGCGGTATTTTAGGTGCATCTACTGCACCCTTTATCTCGCAGATATTAGTAGTTAGCGGCGGCTTGGTCTGGGTAGGGTATTACGTTTCCGCCATGGCGACGGTAAGTTTTATGGCTGTGTTTTGTATGGGTGAAACGGTAAGACAGTCTTTGGACTAAATTCGAATTGCGCTATTTAGCGTGCGTGGCGTAATGAAAATAGGATTTTAACGACTAATCAAAAAGGTATTGGTATTTATTTGCTGCATCTGTGAGCAGGTCAAATGCGTATATCAGTTAAACATTCTAAAAGAAGATACGTTAATGCCTCATTCATTTAAGTCTCTGCTTAACTTATTGCTGCTTTTTTATGCACTTAATACTGGCGCTATTCAGGCTGGTGAAAATAACAAGATTGTCTGGAATACTTGGACAGATGAAATATTCGAGCAAGCTAAACGTGAAAATAAGCTGGTTATTCTTGATTTGGAAGCCGTATGGTGTCACTGGTGCCACGTAATGGATGAAAAAACTTACCACGATCCAGCAGTGGTGAAGTTAATACAGCAAAAGTACATCGCCATACGGGTCGATCAGGATGCGAATCCTGATATTTCTATCCGTTATGAAGATTATGGTTGGCCTGCTACAGTTATATTTGCTGCGGACGGTAGCGAGCTGGTGAAGCGTCGCGGCTATATTCCACCAGAAAATATGGTTAAGATATTGAAGGCAGTGGTGAATGATCCAACTTCAGGGCCATCAATAACTAAACAAGTTGAGCCTATAATTGGCACTGCGACTGGATTCAGCACCGCTCAGCGCCAAAAAATCATCAGTGACATCAATCGTGGCTATGACTCAGAATTAGGTGGTTGGGGCAATGTGCATAAATTTATTCTGGCCCCTAATGTAGAGTACGCACTGATACGCGCCAAGCAAGGCGATAAGCAATTTGAAAAAAAAGCGCGCGAGACATTAGATAATGCTTTGACTTTGATAGACCCAGTGTGGGGCGGTGTGTATCAGTATTCTGATCGTGGCCGCTGGAATTCACCACATTTTGAAAAAATAATGTCGATTCAGACGGATGACCTACGGCTGTATTCCATCGCTTATAGGCAATTCAATGACGCACGCTACTTACAGGCAGCCCGAGGCATAGCACAATATTTAACAAATTTTTTGAGCAGTCCGGAAGGTGCTTTTTATACCAGTCAAGATGCCGATGCCAGTGCTGCGATTGATGGTCATCTTTTTTATTCTCTAGACGACAAACATCGCCGTGCCATTACAATGCCACGCATTGATAAAAATAGTTATGCGCGCGAAAACGGCTGGGCAATACGCAGTTTTGCTGCTTTGTATGATGCGACAGGTGACAAAGTCATTTTAGATCGCGCCATACTTGCGATGAATTGGGTAGAAGCCAACAGAAGTATTGCTGGCGGTGGTTTTAGTCATGCAAAAGTAGACCGCTCTGGACCGTATTTAGGTGATACCTTAGCAATGGCGGAAGCATATTTAGCGCTTTATACTTCAACAGGAAATAGGCAGTGGCTAGCCAAAGCACAATCGGCGACTGGTTTTATAGAAAATAACTTTAAGTCGAATGCAGGTTTCGTCGCAACAGCAAAAAGTAATAAGGTTAGTAAATATGTGTCCCCGCAACCGCTGTTGCAAATGGAAGAAAATGTCAGTGTAGCGCGCTTAGCAAATCAACTAACGCACTACACTGGCGACAAAAAATATGATGTCATGGCTTTGCATGCAATGAAATATCTGGTGTCATTGGCCAACCCTGATACTGACCGTTATTTAGCAGGCCCATTAATAGCTGCAGATGAGCTTGCTGCAGACCCAGCGCATATCACAATCGTGGGTGCAAAGTCAGATATTGCAGCACAAGCTTTGCACCAAAAAGCGTTGCAGATTCCAGTAGTGTATCGTCGTATCGAGTGGTGGGATAAAGCCGAAGGTACGATGCCAAATGCTGATGTGCAGTATCCGCAGTTGGCAAAAGCCGCAGCGTTTATTTGTGTGAACCATGCCTGTTCAACACCAATTTATGAACCAGAAAAAATTAATGATAAAGCAAATATCCTGTTATTTTCTAGCGATTAGTTCTACTCAATTTCAGACCAAGGGAAACCAGCTTTGGTCACGCCTGCTCGAATATCTACCATCGCGTTTTCCACCGCGATAGTAGAGCCTTTAACGCCCAGCTCAATAGTCTTGTTAGTGCCTAATCTGGGCAAACTGAATAACTTAGTTTCAGGGTGGTTTTGCACGATCATATTCATCAAATCAATTAGCTGGCTCTCGCCAGCATCTCGAACCAAAATAGCCGATTCGATATTGATTTCTTGGTGGAATAGCTTGCTGTAATGCGTATCTAACACCCATTCCATCATCGGCCATGCCATTTGCGGAAAGCCTGGCATGAAGTAGTGGTTGTGCGCTTGATTCGGTAAACCTATAGAAAACCCCGCAACCCGATTGACAGGATTTGGAATCAGTGCGGCACCTGCCGGAAAATCTGCCATCAAAACACGTTTAGGATAAGCGCCCTCACCAAACTGCGCTTCAATCTCCGCAACCGCAGCTGTGTGCCGCTCAATCGGCACACCTAATGCATCTGCTGCAGCTTGCCGGGTAAAGTCATCAGGCGTGGCGCCAATACCACCAAAAGAAAATACGATGTCCTTTGTAGCAAGACTGCGATTAAAATTTGCTGTTAATCGTGCTTGGTCATCTCCTAAATACTCTGCCCAAGCGAGTGTTAAACCACGTGATTTGAGTATTTGAATGGCTTGCGTGAGATGTTTATCTTCCCGTTTACCAGAGAGAATTTCATCGCCGATGATATAAACACCAAATCGTAAATTTTTTGACATCTAATGTGCACTTTCCCAATTATTGCCTACGCCTACTTCGGCCAATAGTGGCACGTCTAATTTAGCTACATTTTGCATAAGCTTAGGTAGCGTAGCTTTAACCAATTCTAGTTCAGCATCGGGTACTTCCAGCACTAACTCATCGTGAACTTGCATGATGAGTTTAGTCTGCAATTTCTCTTTTCTAAGCCATTTGTCTACTGCAATCATCGCCAGTTTAATCAAATCAGCCGCTGTGCCTTGCATAGGGGCGTTGATTGCGGCGCGTTCTGCGCCATTTCTTCTTTGCACGTTTACACTGTTGATTTCAGGTACCCATAATCTGCGGCCAAAGTAGGTTTCAACGTATCCTTGCGATTTAGCGATTTCACGCGTGTTTTGCATGTATTCACGTACGCCTGGGTAGCGTGTGAAGTAGCGCTCAATGTAAGTAGCGGCGGCGCTGCGTTCAATATTCAAGTTTTGTGCTAAACCAAATGCACTCATGCCGTAAATAAGGCCAAAATTGATGACTTTTGCATAGCGGCGTTGTTCGTTATCTACTGCGTCGCGTTCCACGCCAAAAATCTCAGCAGCAGTTGCGCGGTGAATATCCTCGTTGTTGGCAAACGCTTGCAGCATACCTTGGTCTTGAGAGAGGTGCGCCATGATACGCAATTCAATCTGTGAATAGTCGGCAGACACAATGTGGCTACCAGCCGGCGCAATAAACGCCTCGCGAATACGGCGGCCTTCTGCGCTTCTAACGGGGATATTTTGTAAATTAGGGTCTGAGCTGGCTAAGCGCCCAGTGATTGCGACCGCCTGGTTATAGCTGGTATGCACGCGGCCTGTAGTCGCGTTAATCATGCGCGGCAATTTATCGGTATAAGTAGATTTAAGTTTAGCGAGTCCGCGATATTCTAGTAGCACTTTAGGCAGTGGATGGTCCAGCGCCAACTCTTGTAACACGTCTTCATCGGTAGAGGGCGCACCAGAGGGCGTTTTTTTGGTTGGCTTGATGCCAAGTGTACCAAATAGAATTTCTTGTAATTGTTTAGGAGAGCCTAAATTAAAAGGCTGACCTGCCAGTTCATAAGCCTGGTTTTCAAGTGCGACTAACTTCAAGCCGATTTCATTGCTTTGCACATTCAGCATATCTCTATCAATCAGCACGCCGTTACGCTCAATTGTGAATAAAATCTGCGAACTTGGCATCTCAATCTGGCTGTAAATGAAGTCTAATTTTGCATCTTTAGCAATTTGTGGATACATCGCTTCATGCAGTTGCAACGTGATGTCTGCATCTTCAGCGGCATATTCGCTAGCGACTTCTACGGTGACTTGATTAAAGCTGACTTGCTTGGCGCCTTTGCCAGCGACTTCTTCAAAAGAGATGGTTTTAATGTCTAAATGGCGCTCTGCTAACGCATCCATTCCATGTGATTTATGCGATTCAAACACGTAAGACTGCAATAAAGTATCGTGTGCAATGCCGTTTAAAGCGATGCCGTGATTAGCCAATATGTGTTGGTCATACTTCAGATTTTGACCGACTTTCTTGATTTCTGGATTTTCTAAAATCGGTTTGATTTTTGCTAATGATTCAGCAAAATCTAACTGTTCTGGCGCATCAAAATAATCGTGCATGAGTGGTAAATATGCGCCACTGCCAGCCTCTACGCTAAACGATAAACCAACGATTTTCGCTGTCATCGGCTCAAGCGAAGTGGTTTCTGTATCTACACAAATGAGCGGTGCTGATTGTAGTTTAGCCAGCCAAATGTCTAATTGCGCATGGTTTAAGATTGTTTCGTAGTTACGGGTGTTAACGGGTTGATAGTCGACTTTTACTGCTACTTCTTTATTCAAAGTTGTGTTGATGCTAATTTTTTCTGTTGTGTTAGGCGCGTCAAACAACCCCCCAGTCTCACCAGTAGCGAGTTTAACGCTAGATGCCTGAGGATCATTTTTTGGATATACATCCAACTCACGTTGCCAAGTTCGGAAATTAAATCGCTCGTATAATTCTGCCAGTTTGGCTTTATCCTGCATTTGCGGTAAGAGATTTTCAAAGCTCTCGGGCATGCCTTCATGGGCATCTAAATCACAACGAATCGTAATGAGCACTCGACCTGTTGGTAGCCAAGGTAGTGCTTTGCGTAAATTTTCACCGACTACGCCGCTAATTTTATCTGCATTGGCGATGATGTTATCGAGTGAGCCATATTCGTTTAGCCATTTTACGGCTGTTTTTGGTCCAACTTTTTCAACGCCAGGTACGTTGTCAACTGTATCGCCGATCAAGGTGAGGTAATCAACAATCAGTTCAGGTTTTAGTCCAAACTTGGCCTCAACGCCTGCAATGTCAAGTATTTCATCGCCCTTTCTGAATGCACTTGGCATAGTGTTAATCACTGTTACATGCGAATTTACCAGTTGGGTAATGTCTTTATCCCCAGTAGAAATAATGACGCTTATGCCTTTTGCTTCGGCTTGTTTAGCAAGCGCGCCAATCACGTCATCAGCCTCTACGTTGTCCACCATCAGTAGCGGCCAACCCATCGCCTTGATTGCTGTATGTAATGGCTCTACCTGACTACGCAAATCATCTGGCATACTTGCGCGATTCGCTTTATATTCTGGATAGATGTCGTCTCTAAAGGTTTTGCCTTTGGCATCAAAGACACACGCGCTATAATCAGCAGGGTAGTCTTTGTGTAATTTGCGTAGCATACTTAATACGCCTTTGATCGCGTTAGTGGGTTCATTCCTACTGTTACGCAAATCAGGTAATGCGTGAAATGCGCGATAAAGATAAGATGAGCCGTCTACGAGTAAAAGGGTTTTCATATGGATTTTAGGATGCTTTAAATGACAATAAAAAAATTACCCACAATAATTAAGCCAGCTTTATTTAATAGCAACTCGGCTAGTCATGAATCATGGCATGCGTTTGAGATTATGGCAGAATTTGTAGATGCTACCGAGCGCTTAAAACAAATTACGCCGGCTGTATCTATTTTTGGTAGCGCACGTACGCCAGAAGATCATCCTTACTATAAATTGACGGAGGAAGTCGCTCGACTTTTAAGCGATGCTGGCTTTAGTGTGATTTCTGGTGGCGGGCCTGGCATTATGGAAGCGGCCAACAAGGGTGCTTTTCCAGGTAAAGCGCCTAGCGTAGGCTTGAATATTGAGCTGCCCTTAGAGCAAGAGGGAAATGGTTACCAAGACATTAGTATCAATTTTAAGCACTTTTTTATGCGTAAAGTCATGTTTGTTAAATATGCCAGCGCCTATGTTGTGATGCCAGGTGGTTTTGGTACTTTGGATGAACTCAGTGAGGCGTTAACCTTAGTACAAACAGGCAAGACGCTTAAAATACCGATCATTTTAGTCTGCGAGCCATTTTGGCGCGGATTGATTGAGTGGATGAAGACTACCTTAGTGAATGACGAAATGATTTCAGTAGACGATTTGGATATGATTCAGATAATAGACAAGCCTGCAGATATTGTAGAAGCGATATTCAAACATTATGAAACGCGTGGATTCAAGCTTTCTGCGGCCGAAGAGCAGGTTCAGCTTTATTTATAATGAATGACGTAATGCGGTGTGTTATTTGATAAAATCAACTGGTAAATTTAAGTTAATTAACTTAAATCTTAAGTAATAGAATGCTCAATAATGGAATGCTTAATATTAGGATTTAAGGCATATGCATAAAAACTACAAAAATTTAGGGTTGTTACTGATCACTTTGGTGATTGCGTCATTATCTTTGAATGCCTCAGCAGAAACGGCAGCTAAGAAACCGACTTCTAAGACACCTGCAGCTAAAATTCCAACAGATTTACAGCCGTTAGAAGATATTCCGCCGCCGCCAATGGCTGATGACGGCGCGCTAACGGACGAGCCACAAGTCACTATCGTGAAAAAAAACGGTGAAACAATTGAAGAGTATCGTATCAATGGGCAGCTTTACATGATGAAAGTTACACCAGCACATGGCGTGCCTTACTACATGCATAAAGAAGATCAAAACGGTGGCTGGCTGATGGATGGCCCAAATCAACCATTAAGTATTCCAAAATGGACAATATTTAGATTCTAATTATCTTAGCCATTTTTATCGTACTGTCTTTTTGCTAGACACTACCCCAGTTTATTTAACCTTTACTTCGCAATTTATCATTTATGTCTGTATTTACCTCAGTGAGTGTTCAAGAGTTACAAGTTTGGCTGCAAGATTACAATATAGGTAAATTGGTTGAGTTAAAGGGCATTTCATCAGGTATTACGAATACCAACTATTTTGTTACAACAGATCAGGACAAATATGTACTGACCTTGTTTGAGCAAAATGCCATTGAAGAACTACCATACTTTATTGATTTAATGAGCCATCTCGCGGCACGGGGTGTGCCCTGCCCACTGCCAATAAAAGATAAAGCAGGTGTCAGTTTGCATATGCTGCATGGTAAACCAGCCGCTTTGGTGAGTTGTTTGGCAGGGCAGGATATTGAGGAGCCTAGCATTGGTCAATGTGCGGAAGTCGGAAAAGTATTGGCAAAAATGCATATTGCAGGACAGTCATTTGAAGAAAAGTTTCCTCAGCACGATAGTCATAACCAGCGAGGCCCAGACTGGCGCAATAAAACAGCCACACAAGTCATGCCGCATTTGCATGTTGATGACCAGCAGCTGTTACAAGAAACATTAGCGTTTCAAGCTAAATTTGATATTGCGCAATTACCGATGGGCGTGACTCATGCGGATTTATTCCGTGATAACGTGTTATTTGACGGTGATAAAATTGGTGGGTTGATTGATTTTTACTATGCCTGTCATGATGTATTAGCATACGATTTAGCAATAGCCGTAAACGACTGGTGCGTACAGGCAGATGGTAGTTTAGATGCACCGCGATTAAATGCCATGCGGCAATCATATGAAGCAGTCAGGCCACTGAACCAGTCAGAATCAGAGGCATGGCCTAGCTTATTGCGCATAGCTGCTTTACGTTTTTGGCTGTCTCGCTTATACGACCAAATTTATCCACATGCCGGTGAGTTAACGCATGCAAAAGACCCGAATCACTTTAAAAAAATACTTAAATTGCGTAAAGTTGGTTTATAAGCACTTTTTAACAAAAAGACGTTTCATTAAGCCGGTGTTATAAATCATTCGTTTTGGGAGTGCAACATGTCAGAAAATTTAACGATAGATGCGTCAAAAATCAAGCAGGTTCCAGCCGCCAATGCTTGGGCATGGATAGTCAGTGGGTTTAACTTGTTTAAAGCTAATCCTGCGATGTGGATTATTCTGTTCGTTATTTATTTGGTGATTATTGTGCCTATTTCACTTGTACCTGTTGTTGGGTCAGTTGTGAGCACATTGCTGGCGCCGGTGTTTGCTGCAGGCCTCATGTGGGGTTGTCAAGCGATCACAAAAAATCAAGATTTAGAAATCAACCATTTATTTGCTGGTTTTAAGAAAAACACGTCGCAGCTCATCGCGGTCGGCGGTATTTACATGCTGGGTTTGCTAGTGATTGCTGTAATGGTCGTGCTGGCGTTGGATCGGGAAACAATAGAGATTTTGATGAAGGGTGGCACGGTAAAGCCAGAACAAGCAAGCGCGATGATGATGCCGATTTTAGTCGCGATGTTGTTTTTGTTACCACTCATCATGGCGTACTGGTTTGCACCAATATTAGTCGGGCTGAATAACCTAACGGCAACGGAAGCAATGAAGTTAAGCTTTGTAGCTTGCCTTAAAAATATGATGCCTTTTTTACTATATGGCTTAATTTTTATGCTGCTGTTAATTGTGGCTATTATTCCATTTGGTTTGGGCTTAGTGGTCGTGATTCCTGTGATGATGACAAGTTTGTATACCAGTTATTTGGATGTATTTAGTATTGCTCAACCAGCTTCTACTGAATCAATTTAGCCAATAATGATGCTGTTGGCTAAACAGGATTTAATTTAGCAAACTCTAAGGCCAGCCATTTTAGGCCTTCGCGCCCAAAATTAATTTGAACGCGCATGTCATTCGCATTGCCTTCATAGCTCACAATGACACCATTCCCAAACTTTGCGTGTGCTACTTGCTGGCCAATCTTCCAAGGCATTGCACTTTTTTGGTGATTGCTTTGCTGTTTGCTCATCATGGCTGGCAGTTCACTATAGTCGCGCCCACTGCCAGATTTACTGACAGGCTTGCTATTTAAGCGTTTGAGCAAACCCTCTGGTATTTCATCTAAAAAGCGTGATGGAATACCGTAACGTACTTGCCCATGCAACATGCGGCTTTGCGCATGGCTTAAATATAAACGTTGCCGTGCACGCGTTACTGCTACATACATGAGCCTACGTTCTTCTTCCAAACCGCTGTTTTCATACAGGCTTTGCTCGTGCGGACACAAGCCTTCTTCTAAGCCGCTGATAAACACAGCTTTAAACTCTAAGCCTTTTGAAGCATGTACTGTCATGAGTTGCAAGGCTTCACGGCCCACATCTGCTTGATGTTCACCTGCTTCTAAACTAGCGTGACTTAAAAACTGTGTGAGTAAATCTTGTTCGGTTTCGCCGTCCACATTGTTATGGTTGCCAAAATCCTGCTTGGTGAATGACACAGCAGCTGTTACCAACTCTTTCAAGTTTTCAATGCGATCTTCACCTTCTTTGTCGTTTTGATAGTGTCCGATTAAACCAGAGAGCGTAGTCGCTAACTCCGCCAATTCAGCCAAGCTAATTCCATAGGCTTCGTCTATCATTTGCCGAATCAATGCGACAAATCCTTCAATGCCTTTGCCGCCGGGCTTGCCGTTGCCAACTTTGTTAATCGCCGCTTGCCATAGGCTGCAATTTTCAGCACGGGCTGACTCCTGCAATTGCTCCAAGCTGCGTGCGCCTATGCCGCGCGTGGGAAAGTTAATCACGCGCAGCAGTGCGGTATCGTCGTGCGCATTAGCAATTAAGCGCATATAAGCGAGTGCATGTTTAATTTCTGCACGTTCAAAAAAGCGTAAACCGCCGTATACCCGATAGGGCAGGTTTGCTGAAAATAGTGCATGTTCTAAAATACGTGATTGTGCATTGGAGCGGTATAGCAGGGCAATGTCACTTAGTTCAGTGCCTTCAGCATGCAGCATTTTAATCTCATCGACAATAAAGCTTGCTTCATCATTGTCGTTATAAGCTTCATAAACACGTACAGGCTCTCCCGCGCCGGCAGACGTCCACAAGTTTTTGCCTAAACGGTTTTTATTATGCGAAATGATTGCATTGGCTGCATCTAGAATGTTGCTATGTGAGCGATAGTTTTCTTCAAGTTTTACGATATGTTCGATTTTGAAGTCAGTTTCAAAATCGCGCATATTGCCTACACGTGCGCCTCTAAATCCATAAATAGATTGATCATCATCGCCGACGGCAAACATGCAGTTTTGCTGGGTGTTATTTTTTTGGCCAGCCAGTAATTTCAGCCACAGATATTGCAAACGGTTGGTATCTTGAAATTCATCGACCAATATGTATTTGAAGCGGCTTTGGTAATGTTGGCGAATATGCACATCACGCTCAAGCAGTTCGTAACAGCGCAACAAAAGCTCGGCAAAATCCGCTACACCATCGCGCTGGCATTGTTTATCGTAAGCATCAAAAATTTCACGCAGTTTTTCTGAATGTGGGTCAAAAGCATCTACAGCATGCGCCCGCAAACCTTCGTCTTTACAGCTATTAATGTAGCCTTGTACTTGCTTCGGTGGAAACTTTTCATCATCTACATTCATCAGCTTCATCAAACGTTTGATGGCAGATAGCTGGTCGGCAGTGTCCAAGATTTGAAAGCTCGCCGGTAATCCAGCTTCGCGATGATGTGCGCGCAGTAAACGATTGCATAATCCATGGAATGTACCAACCCACATGCCACGAGTGTTAATCGGCAGCATGCTAGTAAGTCGCGTGAGCATCTCTTTCGCTGCTTTATTAGTAAAAGTGACTGCTAATAAACCCGTTGGCGACACTTGCTCTGTTTGAATCAGCCAAGCGATACGTGTAGTGAGTACGCGTGTTTTCCCACTACCAGCACCTGCTAATATGAGTGCCGATTGATGCGGCAAAGTGACCGCCTCAAGCTGTTTATTGTTGAGGCCGTTAAGCATTGAGTTTTGAATTTCCATAGCGACATTATCGCATGGGTTCCAATGAAATTTATGAGCAAAGTGATGGCAAAAGGTACTTAGCTTGTTAGGCAAGTCGAGCTGACAATATAGAAAATGGTGAGATGATTGGAACTAAACCTTAACTGAATTAGTCAGAATTTACAGATGACGAAAGTTGTCATTCCGCTTCTTTCCTCCCTGAGCGGAAGCCTTAGACGATGAGGCACTCTTAACCCCGATTTCTTCCCCTTAAATCGGGGTTTTTTTTGCCTTGCGTTTGCTTGTAACTCACTTTTGCAAAATGCAGCGGTTTATTACATGATTTTTGAATGGTAAATTCATTGTTAAGAGAAATTTGTACGGAAAGCTTGCGTTTAAAACACTTAAAGTTGCCAATCAATCGGCGTTTGGCCTTGTTGGATTAAATATTGGTTAATTGTGGAGAATTGATGATTACCAAAAAAGCCACGATGCGCTGATAATGGCGATGGATGTACAGATTTCAGCACCAAGTGTTTTTCCTCATCAATAAACGCACCTTTTTTTTGTGCGTAGCTGCCCCACAACACAAACACTAATCCTTCGCGATGCTTATTCAAGGCCGTAATCGCTGCATCAGTAAACGCCTCCCATCCGCGTTTTTGGTGTGAGCCTGCTTTGGCATGTTCAACTGTAAGTGTTGCGTTTAATAACAACACACCTTGGTCTGCCCAAGGCGTTAAATCACCTTTTCTGCTCATTTCGATATTCAAATCAGCAGAAATTTCCTTAAAAATATTCATTAGTGAGGGCGGTAAGGCTACGCCTTGCGGTACCGAAAAACTTAAACCATGCGCCTGATTAGGCCCGTGGTAAGGATCTTGCCCAATAATTACCACGCGTACTTTGTCAAAAGGAGTATGGTTAAACGCATTAAAAATGAGCGGGCTAGGTGGGTAAATCACTTTGCCTAACGCTTTTTTTTCTTTCAGAAAATGACGTAGTGCCAGCATATAAGGCTTTTCGAGTTCATCACCAATCACTGCCAGCCATGGTGGGTGAAGCTGACCAGGTTTGGATTCTGTCATAAAAATTGTCTATGTTGGATTCGGATATCAGCGGTATGCATATAACCTGTTTGATGCGCTAGGTGCGATGTTCCAAACGTTCAGCAAGCCAAACTTTAATGATAGATTGCCTAGTAACGCCCAACTTCCCAGCTTCTTTATCAAGTGACTCAATCATCCAAGTTGGAAAATCTACATTCACACGTTTTTGTTCTTGTAAAACACGTTTGGCTTTTGATAAATCAAGTGATTGCGTAATATCAATATCTTCATCAAATTGCTTTTCAAAATCTTTAGCCTTCATACAATGCAACCTCCTCGGTGCGTGCGCGACGAACAGAAATTAGTCGTATATTTTTATCTCGATAAGTAATCACGGCAGACCAGCATTTTTCGTTAATCATGCCTATCATCAAATAACGTGGTTCATCCTCTGTTTTTGCGGGAATTTCCAATAAGCTTGGGTCATTCCATAGCGCTTGGGCATCAATAAAGTTAATGCCATGTTTTGAGAGATTTGCCTGACTTTTTGATTCGTCAAATTCAAAAGTTATCATGGTATATAAAATATACCTTTTTTATACAAAAATCAATAGACTCGTTGGGTGTTTAGTTTTTTGTAGGTTGGTGCAGAGCGCAGCGAAGCCCAACGAGTAATCTCAGTAAACGTTGGGCTTCACAAGTTCAGCCCAACCTAGGCGGGCTAATCTGCCTTACGCTGGCTGTAATTTAATCTTTCAAAACAGAAACACATCTATCCAATATTTCACTATTATTTATTATTACTATGTTTAATCTTTTTCTAGTTCGCGTTATGTTTTGAAAAGCATTTTAGCTGCATCATAATACGTGCTACCTCTATATCTCAATTCACCATTCTCGTCATAATAAAAGAAGTTATCTATAGTTATAACTACGCTCTCAAACTCTTGCCCAATAATTTTATGAGATGTTTTATGAGAAAAATTAGAGTATTTCTCATGATGTTCGTTGTAGTGTTGTGATGGAGTAAAGCGAAGAATCTCCCATTCTTGATTATCAAGTGCTCCAAGATAATTTTTTGCATCTTCAATATTGTTGAAATAATTCAACTGAATACTATCTTTACTTAGTTGTTTTATAGTATTTTTGCTGTAGAAAAGTGCTTTCATAAACAATGCGATTTCTTTGTTTGTTCGTATTTTTTCCGTTAGCTTGTATGTGACAATCAAACTTATATTATTGATGCAATCATCTATATTTCTTTTTTCTTCCCATGAAGCTAAAGTTTGCGATTTATCATATGAGAATATGCAATTCCCATTAACTGATTGAATTTTTTCAACTATTTTATTTAATTGATCGGGATAGATTCTTTGTGCTTCATCAATAATAACTACATCATAATCAGATAATTCATGCGTGTAATAATTTTTAATTGAAGTAATGCCCCACCCGTGCTCGCTTTTTAGTTTATCTTGACCATTGTTTAATATTCCGCAATGTATGATTAATGGTTTTTTACCATCAAGCTTAAGTTCTTTAGCAATATCATACGTTAATAAAGTTTTTCCAGTGCCTGCGCTACCTGTAATAGAGATAAAGCTAGCTATTGTTTTATCTTTTATAGTGTTTAGTATTTCGCTTTTTACTTTTTCTTGTTGCTTAGTCAAAAAGTACTCGTCCTTTATAAATTTCTCAGTAGAGTTAAATGGAGATACTAAGTAATTTGAAGGGTTGAATAGGTTGTCAATATTATTAATATTATCGATTTGCTGGTTTTCTAAAAGTGTTATTAAGCATGAAAAGTCGGCATTTTTTAACTCATTGTTATCACTCAGATAAAATAATTCTCCTATATCTGATTGAAAACAAAAGTTGTGTATTTCTCCATCAATAAAACTTAGATAGTATTTGTTTCGTTTTAATTGTTTTAGTATTTTTTCTTTCGTGGACGTTTTTTTAAGTTCTATGTTAATAATGCAACCTTTGCTAAACCGCAATAAGTCAAACTCTTTGCCTATCTGTGGTATTTTGTAGCTTACATAAAACTGATTGAAAATATTTTTATTATTAGTTTGGGTGGATAAAATTTTCACTAGTGATGCTAGATCGTTAACCTCTTCGTTTTTAATCTCTATACCGTAGTGCGATAAAAAGTTTTTGTAGCTCTCTTCTTGCAAAGAACTCTGTGCATGAACTAAAGATAATATATTTATATTTTTCATATTATTTTTTATTTAAATTAAATTGACGACAGTAGTGAGATTCGCAAATTATATCTAACTGTCGGTAATTAGTTTCCCCTAGAGTTTCAGATTTAACAAAACAAAAACCCGCCTAGGCGGGTTTTTGTTTTGTTAGGAATGCTGGTTGGTGCATTTGCGTGGGCAGAAGGGTGAGACAAGGCGTTAAGGAGTGCGCGACGCAGATAATACATTTAAGTACAGCCTGGCGCGCAGGACGATAACAACGCAGTATCACCGAACGGCACAAATGCAAAATTACATCATACCGCCCATGCCACCCATACCGCCCATATCACCACCCATAGAAGGGCCATCGTCTTTAGGCAATTCAGCTACCATACAATCAGTAGTCAGCATTAAGCCGGCTACTGATGCTGCATTTTGTAATGCAGAACGAGTTACTTTAGTTGGATCAAGCACACCCATTTCTACCATGTCGCCGTAAGTTTCATTGGCAGCGTTGTAACCATAGTTACCTTTACCGGCAGCTACATTGTTGACAACTACTGATGGCTCTACACCAGCATTTTGTACGATTTGGCGTAATGGCTCTTCAACAGCGCGAAGCACGATTTTAATACCAGCTTCTTGGTCTAAATTGTCGCCTTTTACTTTAGCGATTGCGTCACGTGCACGAATCAATGCAACGCCGCCGCCAGCAACAATACCTTCTTCAACCGCTGCACGTGTTGCGTGTAGTGCATCTTCAACGCGCGCTTTTTTCTCTTTCATTTCAATTTCAGTCGTAGCGCCCACTTTAATCACTGCAACACCGCCAGCTAATTTAGCTACGCGTTCTTGTAGTTTTTCACGATCGTAGTCGCTAGAAGCTTCTTCGATTTGTGTTTTGATTTGTGCAATACGTGATTTGATATTAGCTTCAACGCCGTGACCATCAATGATGATGGTGTTTTCTTTACCTACTTCAATACGTTTCGCTTGACCTAAATCTTCAAGTGTTACGTTTTCAAGTTTCAAACCAACTTCTTCAGCAATCACTGTACCGCCAGTTAAGATAGCGATATCTTCTAACATCGCTTTACGACGATCACCGAAACCAGGTGCTTTAACAGCAGTTGTTTTTAAGATGCCGCGGATGTTGTTCACTACTAATGTAGCTAGTGCCTCACCATCAATGTCTTCAGCAATAATCAATAATGGACGACCTGATTTAGCGACTTGCTCTAATGTAGGTAATAAGTCACGGATGTTTGAGATTTTTTTGTCGTGCAATAACACGAATGGATTATCTAACAATGCAATTTGACGCTCTTGATTGTTGATGAAATATGGTGATAAGTAGCCACGGTCGAATTGCATACCTTCAACTACATCTAATTCGCTTTCTAAACCTGAACCATCTTCAACCGTGATTACGCCTTCCTTACCTACTTTATCCATTGCATCTGCAATAAGTTGGCCGATTGAGTTATCAGAGTTCGCTGAGATTGAACCAACCTGAGCGATTTCTTTACTTGTAGTACATGGTTTTGATTGTGATTTTAAATCTGCAATTGCAGCAGCAACTGCTTTATCGATACCGCGCTTTAAATCCATAGGATTCATACCGGCAGCTACAGATTTCATACCTTCGCGAATAATCGCTTGTGCTAGAACCGTTGCTGTTGTTGTGCCGTCACCAGCGATATCAGAAGTTTTTGAAGCAACTTCTTTTACCATCTGTGCGCCCATGTTTTCGAACTTGTCTTTTAATTCGATTTCTTTAGCCACTGAAACACCATCTTTAGTGATGGTTGGTGCGCCAAAAGAGCGCTCTAATACTACGTTACGACCCTTAGGGCCTAATGTTACTTTAACTGCGTTAGCAAGAATGTTCACGCCGTTAGTCATTTTTTGGCGGACTTCGTCGCCGAATCTTACGTCTTTTGCTGCCATGTTAAATTCTCCTGATGTTCTTTATGTGTTCTTTATTGGATTGAATAACTAAATTACTCAACAATCGCCATAATGTCTTCTTCACGCATCACTAATAACTCTTCGCCATCGACCTTAACGGTTTGGCCTGCGTATTTACCGAATAACACTTTGTCACCAACTTTAACGTCTAAAGCAATCGCTTTGCCGCTATCATCTTTTTTGCCATTACCAACAGCTTGTACGATACCTTGATCTGGTTTTTCAGTAGCGCTGTCTGGAATCACAATGCCAGAAGCAGTTGTACGTTCTTCTTCTGAGCGTTTTACAATCACGCGGTCGTGTAAAGGACGAATTTTCATACGGTTTCTCCAAAAATTAAATAACGATAATGCAACAATTAAATACCCTAAAATTCAAGTTTTATAACTTAATGATCAGGGCTTCATAAAACAAATTTGATAAAACTTTTTTTAGTGCACATGGCCATGAATTTAATGGTGCTAAATTATTGCCATGCGGAGCGAATGCGATTTTAGCACTCAAACCCCTAGAGTGCTAGTAATTGGGTTGGTTTGCGAAATTTCAAGTCCGAAGCAACTGGCGCTTGAAAAATAGCTAAATTTATTCGCCTATTTAATTAATTTTTGGCATTTTTATTTAGATTTGATGCTGGAAAAATATAAATAAAAACCTTATGCTGTATGTAGTATCCATCTTTAAAGCACGCAAATGACACAAAATGAATCTGCCATTGAGCAAATCAACCTTGGTTTTAACGACCAGGAAGATAGGCTGTTGCTAAAGTTAGGTTTAGCGGACAAAACTGAAGTAGCTGTGTGGATTACTCGACGTGTTTGCAGGGCAATGTGGAGCTTGCTACAAAGTACTAATGACACGCTCATACCAGCTGCTTCACAAGCTTCTATACCTGTAATCGCCACACCTGGTAGTAAGCACCATGCGATTGAGAGTTTTGCGTTGGAGGTTGCTGAACAGAAAAAGTTAGACAATATGGATTTTCAGTCAGAGTATATCGCAGGCCGAGATACACGCACAGAAGCGCCCATGCTAGCGGTGCAATGTGTGATTATTTCGAGTGAAAACACAGTGCCGCATTTAGAACTGCAATGCACTAATGGGCAGGCCGTTAAAATCGCGTTGAGTAAAGAGCTAGTGTATGCAGTGACTAATATGATGCAACTTGCCACGCGAGAGGCTGGATGGGATTTATTAATGGTATCGAATAGTACGGAAATTAGCCTTAATCCTTCACAACAAGTATTGCATTAATTTATGGAATATCGTCAACTAGGCAGCTCCGACTTGCTCGTTTCTGCCGTTTGCTTAGGCACCATGACCTATGGTGATCAAAATACAGAACCTGAAGCGCATGCACAATTAGATTACGCGATTGCACAAGGGATCAACTTTATTGATACGGCAGAGATGTACCCTGTGCCACCCAAAGCCGAAACCTGTACACGTACAGAGACCATGGTGGGTAATTGGCTTAAAAATCAGGTGCGAGATAAGATTATTTTGGGCACTAAGGCCGCGGGTCCACGCCGAGGTGTAAGTTGGATACGCGGTGGGCCTACCTCTTTGGATAGAGTGAACATTCGCGCTGCCCTTGATGCTTCGTTGCAGCGTTTGCAAACAGACTATATTGATATTTATCAGCTGCATTGGCCAGAGCGCAATGTACCGATGTTTGGACAATATCAATTTGATCCGGCTGGAGAATTTGAATCTGGAGTCTTTGGGCAGGGTGAAGAGAAAGTGTGGGTGTCGATTCAAAACCAGCTTGAAACGCTTGCTGAATTAATCAAAGAAGGAAAAATACGTTACATCGGGTTATCTAACGAGCAACCATGGGGCGTCATGGAATTTTTACGTGTCGCCAAGGAATTCAAGCTGCCGCGTATTGCCAGTTTACAAAATGGCTATAACTTATTGAATCGTACGATGGAATTGGGTATGACAGAAGTGCTCTACCGCGAAAAAGTCGGTTTACTTGCTTACTCCCCACTGGCATTTGGTCATTTAACCGCTAAGTATACTGATGATCCTGCGGCTAAAGGTCGTGCAACCATGTTCAGGGGTTATGCGCAGCGCTACACGAAAGTTAACGTTACTCCAGCAACGATTGCCTACGCCAAACTTGCACGTGAGCATAGGATGACGCCTGCGCAGATGGCACTTTCATTTGTATATCACCGTTGGTTTGTTACCAGCACTATTGTTGGCGCGACCAGCATGGCGCAGTTGAAAGAAAATATAGCTGCCTGGGATACAAAATTACCCATAGAGGTCATGCAGGAAATTGAAGTCTTACATTTGAAAATGATGAATCCAGCACCCTAATGGCCTAGCCATATCTATTATTGAGCAATGAGGTGATGTCCCAACATTGCACACCAAATACGCTAAGTAGTAATTTCTAAAGTTATTTAATTTCAAGTTCCTGCTATGTTATCTAGTGCACAAAGTGAACAGTTGGTTCGCGAATAAAATAACTATAAGTTGCGGCTGTTATTTGCTTAATTTATTAGGCGGTAAATAACGATTAAGTTTGTAATTTAGAGTCTATCAATCCTACAGTAAACGTTGTCTTAATAAGGAAAATTATGTATCAGCACAAGAACGCTTTATTGAAATACTCTATGTGCTTATTTGGATTTTTATATTTACCTATACAGGTTCAAGCAAAGGATGTTTTAACCGTTGAACAGGCGATGTATAAGTGCAAAATGACTTACCCATCACAATTTGAATCGAAAAAGAGGTTGGCTTGTTTTGACAGTATTAGCACGCCTGCCATTGAGTCTATTTCACAAAATTCACTTACAAATAGTACTGCAATCATAGTCAATAATACGGCTAATGAAGCTGTGGCTAATGATGAGGCTGTGGTGAATAACACACCTAAAGCTGACACTACAGTCGCCATCATAAAGCCAACCGCAGAGCTTACCTATCTTGAAAGAAAGTGGCGTTTAACGTCACAGGGCGACTGGGATATTAGTGACTTTGAGACTTATAAGTCTAATTATTTGTTGATTACAGCAACTAACAATACCAATAGCATCCCATCTAGCCCCAGCCAAAACAATATAGAAGATAGAAATCTAGACGCTAAAGATTTGAAATTCCAGCTGAGTTTAAAAACGGAAATGATGAGTAATATTCCGCTTATACGCGAACTGCCTTATGTGACAAGTTCTAGAATTTGGGGTGCTTATACACAGCAATCATATTGGCAAGTATTTGATGGCGAGGCTTCGAGGCCTTTGCGAGAGAATAATTATGAGCCTGAAGTTATCTTGTCGTTAGGTATTGATAACCAGGTTGATGGTGTTAAGAAAAACTATATTCCAAGAATGTTAAATCTGGGGGTGGTACATCAATCAAACGGCCGCTCTAACCCGATTTCTAGAAGTTGGAATCGCATTTATCTAGAAAGTGGATGGGAGTTGAATGACCAGTTATCCTTAATGATGCGCCCATGGTGGCGTGTGCCTGAAGGTCGAGATGACAATCCAGACATAGAGAAATTTATGGGCTATGGCGATGTGACTTTCAGATGGGAGGACATCAAACGTAAAAATGCCGCAACGCTGTTATTGAGAAACAATTTCCGCAGTGATAACAAAGGGTTCGCGCAGATTGATTTACAGCGCCAAGTATTTAATAATCCTTACCTTAAATTACACTTGATGCTTTCTACTGGCTATGGTGCGAGTATGCTAGATTATAATCATTCACAAAATATATTGGGTCTGGGGATTTCACTAGGCGAATAAATTTGACTAAGTAAACTCGAGCTGCATAGTTGTCTTCTACAGTTTTTTAATCAATAATCTTTGCCAGCGTCACAAATGAATTGAATATGTCTAATCAGTCCCTTCTCAATCGTAGCCTGCAGTCTGTGTGGCATCCTTGCACACAGATGAAGCAACATGAAACTTATCCGCTCATTCCAATCCACAAAGGAGATGGCGTTTGGCTTTATGATGCAGAAGGTAAGCGTTATCTAGACGCCGTCAGTTCATGGTGGGTGAATCTATTTGGGCATAATAACCCTCGAATTAAAGATGCAATCAAGCTGCAACTTGATACGCTTGAACATGTGATGTTGGCAGGTTTTACGCATGAGCCTGTTGTTGAGCTGTCTGAAAAGTTGGCTAAGCTTACAGGCTTAGGTCATGCTTTCTATGCAAGTGACGGGGCGAGTGCCACTGAAATTGCGCTTAAGATGAGTTTTCATTATTGGCGTAATTCTGGACAAATAGGCAAAGCAAAATTTATTAGCCTGCAAAATAGCTACCATGGCGAGACTTTAGGCGCGCTTGGCGTGACTGATGTGGCGATTTTTAAGGATACTTATGCGCCGTTGCTAATACAATCTGCGCAAATGCCTAGCCCGGATTTTAGGTTGAGTGAGGCCGGTGAAAGTGCCGAGGCTTTTGCACTAAGATGCGCTGGTCAGCTAGAGCAATATATTAGTGAGCATCATCAAGAATTAGCGGCTTTTATCATTGAGCCTTTGATTCAATGTGCCGCTGGTATGGGTATGTATCATCCAGTCTACATAAAGCGTGCACGTGAGATATGTACACAATATTCAGTACATTTGATTGCAGATGAAATTGCCGTTGGTTTTGGCCGTACTGGCACTATGTTTGCCTGCGAGCAAGCTGGTGTAACTGCAGATTTCATCTGCATGTCTAAAGGGATTACTGGCGGATATTTGCCACTATCTGCGGTGTTAACAACAGATAAAGTCTATCAAGCTTTTTATGACGACAGCACGATAAAAGGTTTTCTGCATAGTCATAGTTATACGGGTAATCCGTTAGCCTGTAGCGCAGCATTAGCAACATTGGCAATTTTTGAAGCTGATAATGTCATTGAAAAAAATAAAGAAAAAGCGAGTTATTTGAGTAGTAAAATGCAGGCGCTTTTAGCAACTTCTATGGCTGACATGCCGATCGAGCACTTACGGCATCAGGGTATGATTTTGGCGTTTGATGTTAAAACTAATAATCCAAAATTTTCAAGGGATTGTTACTCAGAAGCGCTAAAACAAAACCTGTTGCTTCGCCCAATTGGTAATACGGTGTATTTTATGCCGCCTTATACAATCAGTGAATCTGAGATAGACTTTATGTTAGAAGCAACGAAAAGTGCTTTAAAAGCCAGTATTTAAAAAAACAGACTTAATAACGGATCAGGCAATGAATAAGCTATTACTAATTTTATGTTTATGTACGTATCAATTTGCGTATGCTGAACAGTCAAATGTTGAATTGTTAAGTATCGAGCAGTCTGATCTTGAGCTGGCTAGGTCTGAATTGCCAGATACAGTTAATAAAGCATTAGCAAAAGTCGGCGTGCCTGCAGATAGTGTCTCGGTCTACGTACAGGCTTTGGCAGAGCAGCCTATAAAGCTGAGTCTACCGATACTCACGCATTTATCCTCTGCGGCACTTAACCCTGCCAGCACCATGAAATTACTCACCAGCTATGCAGGTTTAAGTCTGTTGGGTCCAGCTTACCGATGGAAAACTGAAGTTTATACTGACGGAGCACTTAACAATGGAGTGCTAAACGGCAATCTATATTTAAAAGGCTATGGCGATCCTAATTTTATGACAGTAGATTTTTGGCGTTTGCTTAATAGTCTGCGTCAATTGGGTGTAAAGGAAATCAAAGGCGATTTGATCATAGATAACAGTTACTTTGTAACTAACGCGCAATCTGCAGAGAGCTTTGATGGTGAATCTTTACGTGCTTATAACGCCTTGCCGAGCGCCTTGGCAATTAACTTGAAGGCGAGTAGTTTTCGGTTCGATTCAGATGCAAATCAAGTAAGTATTACGCAGGAACCGAATTTACCAGAAATTAAAATTGTTAATTTACTGAAAGTAAATAATGTTAAAGCTGACAATAAGCAAACAGTGACTGCGCAGTGTTCTGCATGGCGTAATACACTGGGTTACGATGTAAAGTCTGCAGGTGACATGGCTACCGTTACTTTTAACGGGACTTATGCACCGCACTGCAGAGAAAAGTATCTAGAGCTTTTGGCGATGGATGAAAATAACTACACCTTACATTTGTTCCGTAAATTGTGGCTAGAGTTAGGCGGTAGCTTTAATGGCAAGTTATTGACGAAAAATGTACCGGCTAATGCGGTTAAACTTGTGCAACAAGACTCTAAAACGTTGGCACAGATTCTGCCGGAAATGAACAAGTGGAGTAACAACTTGATGGCGAGACAGTTGCTGCTCACTATAGCAGCGCAGTCCTCAGAAGTTGAGAAAGTGGCTGTTTTAGCAACAGAAGATAATGGTGCGTTAGCTGTGGAGCGCTGGTTAAGTTCAGTTGGACTGAAGTTTGATGAATTAGTTATTGAGAATGGGTCGGGCTTATCTCGAATTGAGCGTATTAGTGCGGAGCACATGGGGCAGATGTTAGTAAATGCTTACTATAGCCCAGTAATGCCAGAGTTAATGGGTTCAATGCCTATTTTGGCAGTAGATGGCACCATGTTAAAACGTATGAAAGACAGTGATCTTCAGGGTCAAGCTCATTTAAAAACGGGTTCTATTAACGGTGCATTTACGCTAGCTGGCTATTTATTAGCTAGCAACGGTCAGCGTTATGTCGTCGTTTTTATGGCAAATCATGCTAATGCTGCACTCACTAAGCCCGCGCAAGATGCTTTGTTAGAATGGGTATATGCGCAATAAATTGAGTAGTTTTGCGATGAACCACCACAAGTTTCAAGTATCATAATTAGTAATTAATCACTTAAAATTAGACTATTTTTTGATTTAATACCGGACTAAGATTTACTATTACATATATGGACGACTTATGAACCACCACAAGATATTTACTATAACTTTACTACTCTCATGCTTTATAGTCGCTGGCTGTAATGCAAAATCAACCTCTTCAGCATCAACACAGGAAAAATCAGCAATGACACAAAATATTACCGAGTTACAAAAAATTGATACCCAAATCGGCACAGGCCGTGAAGCCGAAGCTGGTTTTAACGTTACCGTACATTACACAGGCTGGTTATTTGACCCGACTGCTGAAGGTAACAAGGGCAAAAAATTTGATAGTAGTTTAGATCGCAAGCAGCCATTTAATTTCTTTTTAGGCGGTGGTCAAGTGATTCAAGGTTGGGATGAAGGTTTTGCCGGCATGAAAATTGGCGGTAAACGCACTTTAGTCATTCCTTCAGAAATGGGTTACGGCGCACGTGGTGCAGGAGGTGCAATTCCTCCAAACGCAGCACTGATTTTTGATGTTGAATTGCTAGATGTTAAATAAATAATTTAGTATTAAATGTACGGTAGAAGGTACCTTTCGGTGCTTTCTACAAGTTGAGAGAAACAAATATGAAAGTAAGCATTAAATGGATAGACGGCGTTAGTTTCGTTGGCGAGTCAGAAACTGGTCATGCCGTTGTATTAGATGGCGCGCCTGAAAATGGCGGCCGTAATATAGGCATGCGCCCAATGGAGATGCTACTCATTGGTATGGGTGCTTGTACCTCGTTTGATGTGGTCACCATACTTAAAAAAGCGCGGCAACCAATTATCAATTGCGTGGCAGAAATTGATGCGGCACGTGCAGATGAAATTCCTAAAGTCTTTACTAAAATTCATGTGCATTTTGTGGTGACTGGTACGGGCCTAAATGCTGTGCAGGTCGAGCGTGCAATTAAGTTGTCTGCAGAAAAATATTGCTCAGCTTCTATCATGCTGGGTAAGGTTTGCGAGATTACACATGATTTTGAAATTGTTACAGGTGACGCAATCGGGCTTTCGGTAGGTAGTGCTACATAATGCAAACAATGTCAGCCAACCAAACTGCAAGACCAGCTGGCATGCTGGGCATACGTCATATTGCGTTGTTTGTGAAAGACTTAGAAACTTGTACCAAGTTTTATGTAGACATCATGGGCATGCATATTGAGTGGCATCCCGATGTAGACAACGTATATTTAACGAATAATGGCGATGTGTTTGCGTTGCATAGAGTTGATTATGAACCACAGGCCCAGCAACGTTTAGACCATATTGGTTTTGTGTTGAATGCATTTGAAGATGTGGACAATTGGTATGACTATTTTGTGAAAAGCGGTGTGAAAATTACCGAAAAACCGAAAACGCACCGTGACGGCGCGCGTGGTTTTTATTGCTTAGATGCAGTAGGGCATTTGCTAGAGTTAATTTATCATCCGCCAATTTCACAATTAGAAAATACTTAATCAACTGATAGGCAGAAATATTTATAATTTAATTGTATTCATCAGTTTAAATACATAAACCAAACGTAGTGATAACCAAGAGTAGTGATAGGTTTTAGTTTGAGGTTTTACTCTCAGTGACTTTAACTGAAAGTGGTTTTTCGTCTTCCAAAATATTCAACAATCGATCTACATTTGGATGCTTGCCTGGGCAATTTTCAGCATCGTCTGTATGCTCAGCATACAAGCTTAAGCCTTCCACCGCAGCGTCTAGAGAAATCTCTCCATACATACGATACAAGTGATAGTAGACCTTTACCGAGCCTTGACTGCCCGGCTTGTTTTCAAGTACGCCCGCATTGCTACCATCTGAGTTGAAAAGCTCAATACGTTGCACGTGCGAGGCATCATCAAGAGTTTGTAATACATCGCTAAATTTTTGCATAAACTAATAATCCCACAGTAAAAAAATAATTTTATAATAAATTCTTATCTATTTGTTTTGCATCACTAAATAAGAAGTTATAAGTAATATGAAGCTAAAGATAGTAACTAAAGGTAATAAGAAGTCGTCGTCATCAGTTTAGAAATTTTCCGCATTAAAAGTTTCGCTGGTGCTGGCAATTCAGCTGCGCCTAGTTGCCTTGCATCTTTCGCATGTTTAGCTTCATCAAGCTGCATCTGCCCGATAATTTGACGAGTTTTAAGGTCAGATTCTGGTAATTTCCCCAGATGACTTGCTAGATGCGCTTCTACTTGTTTTTCGGTTTCTGCCAAAAAGCCTAAATTCCATTTGTCACCCAGCGCACCGGCAATTGCGCCCATCGTGAAAGAGCCAGCATAGAACAATGGGTTCAGCAGGCTAGTGCGACCACCTAATTGTGCTATACGTGCTTCGCACCAAGCCAAGTGCTCTGTTTCCTCAAGCGCTGCATGCTTTAAGGCTGCTGTCGTTTCAGGATGATGTGCAGTGAGTGCTTGACCGCTATATAGGGCTTGCGCACATACTTCGCCAGTATGATTCACTCGCATCAGTGCAGCAGCATGTTTTTTTTCAGCGTCACTTAAGCTGGTCTCAGCAGTGTCTGCATCAGGGTGACTGCGCAAACTATGTGGCTGCGCCAGCAAGGTGCGTAGGCCTTTGTCAAATTCAGTAATTAATGTGTCTAGTGATGGCATAAGTGTTTTTTATTCTACGCTTAAATGTTGTTGATTATTGATTTTAGTCATGTTTAAACGCCCCCTACATAACCCATCTGTTTGGCAATAATTTGTATAGGATGTTCAACAACAACACTTAAGTGCTGTTCACGTAACCCCTCAGCAATATGAAGGCTACAGCCAATGTTTGAGGTAGCAAGTTTAGTGACATTGTTTGCTTTGATTGCAGTTATTTTGTCTTCACGTAAGTTGTTGGCCATTTTGCTTTGTGTCAGCATATACGCGCCCGCGCCACCGCAACATTGGCCATTGTTAGCAAGTGCCAAAACTGTTGCTTGTGGTATTTTTTTAAGCAAATTATATGCCGATAGATGACTTTTCTGCACGTTTCGAAGGGTGCAAGGATCTTGCACGTAAATATGCTCGTTTAATGCTGCAATATCGATATTATCCCAGTCGCAGGTCATTAAGTATGCACTAATATCTTGCACTTTATGTGCGGGAAGATAGTCGTTTAAGCCAGCACCACAGCCGCTGGCTACGCTGATGATGGGTAGATTTTCCTGGAAACTAGCTTGATTTAAAGCAACTAGCTTTTGCGCTTCATTCGTATCGCCCATTTGTCTGGCAATGCTCCCGCAGCAAGTTTGCTGCGCAGGGATATGCACAGAAACCCCCAATTTATTCAAGACATAAATGCTGGCTTTGAGCGTGTCGCTATCCAGCGTATTGCTGGCACAACCTAAAAATAAACTGACAGCATTGTTTTTAATCGCAGGCTTTGCAACAGCAGGATAAAGTGTTTTCCATAAAACAGGTTTTTCGAGTTGAGGCAAAAATTTGGCTTGGGGTAGCAGGCGCTGTAATAAACCATCAAGTTTAAATTGCTGTATTAGCCAAACTAAACTATTGAAGATATATTGCAAATAGCGATGTTGAACTAACGGTTTTGCAAGAGAAAGCCAAAGACTTTTTTTCTGCATAAAAAGCGCCCGTGACGTATCTACTAGGGCACCATAATTAACATTATTAGGGCACGCAGATTCGCAACTACGGCAATTCAGGCATAAATCAATATGTTCATTGAATCGGCTATTATTCGGCAAAATATCCTGTGCTACTGCACGCATGAGTTGAATTCGACCACGTGGTGAATCAGCTTCGGAACCAGTTTTTCTGTAAGTAGGGCAATGTGGCAGGCAAAGCCCGCATGCAACGCAGCGGTCGGCTTCTACAATCAATTCTTTTATGGATAAAGACATGTGGCTATTATAAACCCCAAGCACTTATTAGGCAGGCTGTGATTGACCTATAGGCATAAAAAATCCGCATTGACTTCTTCAAATAAGGGTCAAGGCGGATTTTAATTTCCAACTAAAAACCTGAAAGTTAATTAGTTTTTGCTGCTTCCACTTTTGGAGGCTCTGATTTAATGACTGGTTTGCCTTTAAGAAAATTCATGGCTTGCATGAACTGAATATCATCTTTACTCGCAGGCTCAATCGGTCCTGTTGTTTCGGCAAATTTCTTCTCGTTCATTTTCTCCTTAGCTACGTCTTTAGCAGGCGTTGCCGCGTCAGCTTTTTCTGGAGTGGCGGCTTGTGACTCTTTAGGATTGCTCAAATGGCGGGTTAGATCCGCTTCATGAATATTATTCGACTGATCCGTACCATCCTCAACAATGTAATCAGGTACGATACCCTTAGCTTGGATTGAGCGACCATTTGGGGTGAAGTAACGTGCAGTGGTTAATTTAATCGCCGCGCCGTTATTCATTGGCATAATGGTTTGCACAGAGCCTTTACCAAAGCTTTGTATGCCTATCACCGTTGCACGTTTATGATCTTGCAGAGCGCCTGCGACAATTTCAGATGCAGATGCAGAACCTGCATTAATCAGTACTACCATCGGTACAGTTTTTACATCTTCTGGAATATCACGAATATAGTCGTTTGCTATACCGCCACGCGCGTAATTCTCAGGGCTTACCGTGAGCTGCATTTTAGAGTCTGGTGCACGACCCTCTGTATATACTACGAGTGCATCTTTAGGTAAAAATGCTGCTGAAACGCCAACTGCACCATTGAGCAAGCCACCCGGGTCATTACGTAAATCTAAAACAAATCCTTTAAACGGCCCTTTGTTTTCATCGTGCATCGTTTTAATGGCTTTTGCTAGATCTTCACCAGTATGTTCTTGAAACTGCGTGACACGTGCGTAAGCGTAACCAGGTTCAGTCAGTTTGTATTTCACACTTTTATTTTTGATAATTGCACGTTGCAAGGTGAAAATAAGCGGTTTAGGCTCCGTTTTACGGAATACAGTCAATACAATAGGCGTATCAGGTTTGCCGCGCATACGTTTTACCGCGTCGTTTAGCGTCATCCCTTTGACTGGCGTATCATCTAATTTAGTGATCAAATCACCACTTTTTAATCCTGCGGTAAATGCAGGTGAATCTTCAATAGGTGAAACAACTTTAACTAATCCGTCCTCCATGCCTACTTCAATGCCCAAGCCACCAAATTCACCTTGCGTTGCCGCTTGCATGTCTTTGAATGCATCTGCATCCATGTAAGTAGAGTGCGGATCTAAACCAGTTAGCATGCCGCTAATTGCTTCGGAAATCAGTTTTTTGTCTTCAACGGTTTCAACATAATCACTTTTAATTTTGCCAAAAACTTCGGCAAAAGCACGCAAATCATCTAACGGTAGCTGTGGCTTGACCATTTTTTCAGCTACGGCAGAATAGGTTAAGCTAAGCATAAGGCCTAGTAGCAAGCCGGAGCCAATTAAACCTATCTTAGCAAAACCGTTATATTTGCCTGGATGTTTCTTAGAAGCTTGCATGTATTGTGATTCCCAAATAAATAATATTTATGTGTTGTATGACACAGTTCATTTTAATAGTTTCAAAGCCGAAGAATTATATTCGTTATAAGCTGTTATATTTACATCATATTTAATCAAAAGTATAACAGCAAGGAAGCCTAAATTGCGTGAGCATGACACTGAAATTAGTTCTAATAAAATCAATACTATTGAAATTACCTACTGTACCCAATGCCGCTGGCTCTTACGTGCGGCATGGCTGGCACAAGAGCTACTCACGACTTTTGAACAAGATTTAACCAGTGTTGCCTTAAAACCAGGCAGTAACGGTATTTTTGAAATCACGCTTAATCAGCAACTTATATTTTCGCGCAAGGCAGTAGGTCGCTTTCCAGAGGCAAAAGAAGTGAAGCAACTGGTACGTGATTACATAGATCCTGCACGCGATTTGGGTCATAGTGATAGGTAAGCTGATCAGATTTTAACTCGGCTTAAAAGCTATTTGTGTAATGCCGTTGATACTGACAATGCGAACTATTTGCAATTCTGAAATATTTTTTTGATTGGTATACACTGCGCCTCATTGAGCTTGAAGATGTATTGATAGCTCTGATAGTAATTTCAAAAATAGGAGCACAAGATGGCAGATAACCACGGTACGCAAAGCCCAGTAGTAAAGGCACTCAATACAATTTTAGAGTTCGAACTAGCTGGCGTTGTACGTTACACGCATTATGCATTGATGGTATTTGGCTACAACCGTATTCCTATCGTGTCATGGTTACGCGGTCAGGCAACGGAATCATTAGCGCATGCCGACAAAGCGGGTGAGATCATCACGCATTTGGGAGGTCACCCCTCTTTATCAATTGGGCCATTGTTAGAAACACATAATCACGATATTGGCGATATCTTGCGTGAATCATTAGCACATGAAACGGCAGCATTAAACGCCTACAAAGCACTACTTAAATTAGTAGAAGGCGACTCAGTGATGCTTGAAGAGTATGCACGTGAGATGATTTATCAAGAAGAATTGCATTTAGGTGAAGTAGATAAAATGCTACGCAAACCTGGTGACTTGTCTAAGTTTCATGCTTAAGTTTAAAATTAGCTTGTAATTAGGCATTAACTAAAATAAAAAAGCGGCTTGCAAGCCGCTTTTTTATTTAGAAGAGCTTTTTAACTGCTCTGCATATTTATCTGTATTTTGTTCATCTATTCGTTGGGCACCATTAAATCGTTTTGCCCAATAACCATCTTGCATATTTTCTACCCGTACTTTTCCACCGCTACTAGGGGAATGGATAAACCGGTTATTACCTAAGTAAATACCTACATGAGAAAAAGTAGATTTTAAAGTGTTGAAAAACACCAAATCGCCTGGTTGCAGTTCATTTTTTGGTACGGTAGTGCCGAGTTGACTGATAGCCAATGCGCTGCGAGGTAAGGTTAAGCTTGTTGCCTGCTTAAATACGTAGCGCACAAAACCGCTACAATCAAAACCAGTTTCAGGTGAACTGCCACCGTATTGATAGCGAATGCCGGTCAGACTAAGTGCGTTAACCAAAACTTCGTGCGCACGTTCAGACCAGTTTTCTGGATTATCATCACCTGTAGAACTTGCTTGCATCGAAGCTTGGGTGTCTGGTAATGGTTCAGTTGCTGCACATGATGTACTGATTAAAGCCAATAGCACACACAGCAAATAAGTGATTTTGAGGTTATTCATCTGGCTCAATTATAAGAACATCAACAGAAAATGCAAACTAGTCCTCTATTTATGCATTTTTATACATCATGATAAAGTTTAACTTAAGACCAAGTTTGTCCATATAACAACAACTCGTGGGATAATCGCAGTCCTTATGAGTGAACAAATCATCCGCCAGGTTTTTGAAAAAAACGGTACTTTAGCCAATAATATTGATGGCTACAGTGAGCGCACGCAGCAATTAGAAATGGCGCTGGCGATAGGCGAAGCGATTGAAAATAATACCCAACTAGTCGCGGAGGCTGGAACAGGAACGGGTAAAACCTTTGCTTATTTAGTACCTGCGTTATTAAGTGGTGGAAAAGTAATTATTTCTACGGGTACGAAAAACTTACAAGACCAGTTATTCAGTCGCGATTTACCAAATGTGCGCGATGCGCTTAAAGTACCAGTCACCGTGGCTATGCTTAAAGGTCGCTCTAATTATGTCTGCCATTATCATCTTGAGCGCGCTACCAATGAGGGCAGATTTGCATCGCGTGATGATGCTAAGTATTTACACCTCATTAAAACTTTTGCAGAGAATAGTAAAACTGGCGATAAAAGCGAGCTTAATTCGGTACCAGAAAATGCGACTATTTGGCCGAACGTAACCTCAACACGCGATAATTGTCTGGGTGGCGACTGCAGCTTTTATAAAGACTGTTTTGTGATGGAAGCTCGTAAACAGGCACTAGCAGCCGATGTGGTAGTGGTAAATCACCACCTGTTTTTTGCCGATGTGATGTTGCGCGACGAAGGCGTAGCTGAGCTTTTGCCAAGTGCAAATACTGTGATATTTGATGAGGCGCATCAACTACCCGATGTGGCTGGATTGTTTTTTGGCGAAGATGTTTCTACCAGCCAATTAATAGAATTGTCTCGCGACTGCACGGCGGCGCATCTGACGCTAGCTAAAGATTGTATTGAGTTAGGTAAGGCAATTCCTGCGTTAGAAAAAGCCGCTAAAGATTTCAGGTTGGTGTTTGCCTATGAGGGTTCGCGCTTTCCGGTGCAAAAAGCCTTAATTCTAAAAGGTTTTGAAGCTGCATTTGAACATATGCAAGCACAATTAAAAGTCTTGGCTGCTGTGCTTGAAACTCAGGCAGCACGCGATCCATTGTTAGAAAAATGTTGGCAGCGTAGCGAGGCTTTACACGATTTATTCAGCCGTTGGCAATCGGCTGAAAATAATAATTTAGTGCGTTGGGTAGAAGTATTCACTCAATCTGTACAGCTACATGCAACACCCTTGAGCGTCGCGGAAGGTTTTGGAAAGCAACTTAATGCGCAGCCAAGAGCATGGATATTTACTTCTGCAACCTTAGCCGTTAAAAGCGATTTTAGCCACTATGTCGGACAAATGGGGCTACAGGCGGCTAACACTGGCTTTTGGGAAAGTCCGTTCAATTATCAAGAACAAGCACTACTGTATGTGCCGCCCGACATGCCAGACCCGAATAGCCCCAGCTATACGGCCAGCGTGGTTGCAGCAGCATTGCCTGTGCTGCAAGCCAGTGGCGGAAGGGCATTCGTGTTATCGACTAGCTTACGCGCCATGCGCGAGATTCATGCCTTATTAAAAGAAGCTTTTGTGGAAAATGGCATTGAAAGCCCATTATTGTTACAAGGCGAAAGCTCACGTACCGAGTTATTAGACCGTTTCCGCAAATTAGGCAACGCAGTATTAGTGGGCTCGCAAAGTTTTTGGGAAGGCGTCGATGTGCGCGGTGAAGCGTTGAGTGTCGTCATCATTGACAAGCTGCCATTTGCGCCGCCAGACGATCCCGTGTTATCTGCACGGGTTGATAAATTAAATGCTGAAGGCAAAAACGCTTTTATGGAATATCAACTGCCTTATTCGGTGATTACTTTGAAGCAGGGCGCGGGGCGATTGATAAGGGATGAGAGTGATAGAGGCGTGCTCATGATTTGCGACCCCCGTTTAATTAGTAAATCCTACGGCAAAAAAATCTGGCAAAGCTTGCCGCCATTTAAGCGGACTAGAGTCTTAGCTGATGTGCAGTCTTTTTTTAATGGTGATAGTTTAAGCCGGTAAGTTTATGATTGTTATTCATGAGACCGAATATGAACTTTCTGCTATCCGCGCCCAAGGGGCTGGTGGGCAGAATGTAAACAAGGTATCCAGTGCCATTCATTTACGATTTGATATTTCAGCTTCGTCATTGAGCGATTGGCTTAAAGATAAGTTGCTAAATTTAAAAGACAATCGCATTACCGATGAAGGTATTTTAGTTTTAAAAGCACAGCAATATCGTACTCAAGAAGCCAATAAAAAAGATGCGATTAAACGTCTGCATGAAATTGTTAACGCTGCAAATCAAGTGAAACCTACACGTTATGCAACTCGACCTAGTTATGGTTCGCAAAAGCGCAGGTTAGAAAGTAAAATGCAACGCGGGCAAATTAAGCAGATGCGTGGCAAAATAGCATCTGACTAAATTAAACAGTTAAATTAATGTGAATTTACTAGCACTAGACACTTCTACTGAATACTTATCACTCGCCATATTAAAAGGCGATGAAAATTTCACGTTTGATATTAATGCGGGACAAACACATTCGCAGATTATATTGCCGCAAATTCAAGCATTACTCAATGCAGCAGACATTCAACTAAAAGATTTGCATGGTATTGCCTTTGGTGCTGGCCCTGGCTCTTTTACGGGAGTACGAATAGCAGCAGGCGTGTCGCAGGGCTTAGGGTTTGGTGCAGGTTTGCCTGTGGAGGGTGTTTGTACTTTGCTGGCGTTGGCTGAAGCAAGCGGGGCGGATAAAGTCATTGCTTGCTTAGATGCGCGCATGGGCGAGGTTTATCATGCGGCATATGAAAAAATTGCAGGTAGTTGGCAAACCGTGATTGAGCCAGGGCTGTATAAACCAAGTGCTGTGCCTGCGATACAAGGCGGCGATTGGGTCGGTGCGGGAAGTGGCTGGCAAACTTATTCAGAGCAGTTAAGTGCTATTTACGGTGCTCAGCTGCAATCTATACAACCAAGCCTATTGCCTGCGGCTAGCGCCATACTTAAACTTGTGCAACCAGTATTTGCAAGTGGTGATGCCAAATCTGCCAGTGAAGCCATGCCAATTTATATTCGTAATCGCGTGGCACTTAAAACTGCGGAGCGGGAACAGGGTTTGCGTTTATGAATGCGATGTTAAAAACACCAAACGAAGCGCTTGAAAAACAGCACGCAGAGCAAAATAGAAAATATAAGTTTCGCCCGATGCAGAGGGATGATTTAGATGTAATTATGGCAATAGAGCCAGTAATTTATGCGCACCCTTGGACACGTGGTAATTTTAGCGATTCACTCAATTCTGGCTATAGCGCTTGGGTATTGACGCTGGATAATCAAATCATAGGTTACTCGCTGCTCATGATGGTGCTTGATGAAGCGCACTTACTTAATTTGAGCATTGCAAAAGCCTACCAGAAACAAGGCTTAGGTCGGTTTTTATTGGAATATATGCTGCAAATTGCCAAAAATCATCATGCCGCCAATATGTTTTTAGAAGTTCGTCCAAGTAATATTTCAGCAATTGCTTTATACGAAAATATTGGCTTTAATGAAATGGCGATTCGGCGTAATTATTACCCGTCTGCGACAGGCCGTGAAGATGCGGTTTTAATGGGTTTAGCATTATGAAACTAGTAATGAGATTAGTACTGTGAGCTTAATATCATGATGACGCGTGAAGATATGCTGCGTGAGTTAGAGCTACTACCTGTTTGGACGTTAAACACACCGCAGTTGCATGAACCTGAGTCAAAGTTAGCATTAGTGCAAACGGAATTTGCCGCTACGGAATCTATTATTTCGGCAGAGACTGTATTGCCGCTTGAGCTGGAACAAGTTGCAGTGTCACTATTATCGACTGAGACTTTACCAATTTTAATTGCAGAAACATTCGCGTTAGAATCGTTAAAAGGGGCGTTAGATACTGTAGAGCCAGTAATAAAAGAGTTCACACACATTGTTAGTGAAGATAACGATTGGCTATTTGTATTATCAGATAGTGAGCTGCAGCCAGATGAAGCACTTTTGTTGCGTAATATTCTAATTGCAATGCGCATTAAGGCTAAGCCAGCAAATACGTTAGCAATGACCAGTGATGTCTTAGCGATAATAAAGCCTAAAATCATCGTTGCAATGGGTGAGGCAGCGACACAGCACTTGTTGCAATCATCAGAAAACATGATTAATTTACGCGGCAAACTGCAAAAGTTACATGACGTTATGTTGGTCAGCACCTACGATTTAACACACTTGTTAAGTACTACGTCAGATAAGGCAAAAGCGTGGGATGATTTATGTATAGCCATGCATGCTTTAGAAGAGTTGAAGTCTATCAAGACCTGAAATCGACAGGGTCTTGAAATCTACAGCTTTAGTACAATCTTCAAGGTAATATAATTAGTTAGTCATATCATTCGCTTTATATACGCTTTAATATTTAGTGACTTACAAAGGAAAGAAAATGCATAAAATTTATTTAAAACTGTTTACCGCCTTACTCGTATTGAATTTAACTGGTTGCGGCTATAACAAATTTCAGTCGTTAGATGAAGAAGCAAAAGCGAGTTGGTCTGAAGTGCTCAATCAATACCAACGCCGTGCAGATTTAGTGCCTAACTTAGTGAATGTGGTAAAAGGTTACGCTTCGCATGAAAAAGAAGTGCTCACTGAAGTTGCCAATGCCCGTGCAAAGGTAGGTAGTATTCAAGTAACGGCCGAAGTGCTCAACGATCCAGAAGCATTTGCTAAATTTCAAGCGGCACAAGGTCAAATGACTTCAGCGTTGTCTCGCTTATTGGCTGTGTCAGAAAACTATCCAAACTTAAAGGCAGACCAAGGCTTTAGGGATTTGCAAGCACAGTTAGAGGGTACTGAAAATCGCATCACCGTTGCACGTAACCGTTATATTGAAACCATTAAAGGGTATAACGTGGCAGTGCGTTCGTTCCCAGAGAATCTCACGGCTATGATGTTCGGTTATAAAACTAAACCTTCATTTGCTGTAGAAAATGAAAAAGCCATTTCTGTAGCACCTACAGTAGAGTTTGGTGATAAAAAATAATAGGCATTAACTTAGCTTAACGTTCTAGTTATTTAATCAAAGTGTTCGTCAATTTAAAAGCGGGCTTGCTCGCACTGTTTATGATGCTTGTAATGGCATCGTTTTCGGTGCATGCCGAGCTTGTTTCCATCCCCCCTTTAAAAACTCGTGTTACAGATTTAACCCAAACGCTGACGCCTGATCAGCAGAGCCAACTTGAAGCAAAGTTAACGGCTTTTGAGCAGCAAAAAGGTAGTCAAATTGCTGTATTAATTGTGCCAAGCACCCAGCCTGAAGACATTGCGCAGTTTTCGATTCGTGTTGTTGATGCTTGGAAATTAGGGCGTGCCAAACAAGATGACGGCGTGTTGATGTTGGTCGCAAAAAATGATCGAAAAATGCGAATTGAAGTGGGTTATGGTTTAGAAGGAGCAATTCCAGACCTAACGGCAAAGCGTATCATTAGCGAAATCATGGCGCCCAGTTTCAAGCAAGGCGATTACTTTGGCGGTATTAATAACGCCACCGATACCCTCATGCGCTTGGTCACTGGTGAACAATTGCCAGCACCAGCTACAAAAGCTGGTAGTGGTCAAAATTTTGAAGGCATGCTGCCTATACTAATATTTGGCGGGCTGATATTAGGTGGCATATTGCGTGCAATGTTTGGTAACTTTTTTGGTGGCACCCTCACGGGTGGCGCTATTGGCGTGCTGGCTTGGATGCTCGGTGGCGGTATATTAATTGCTGTCGTGTTTGGTATTATTGCTTTCTTCGTTACGCTGATGGGCGCATCTGGTTTGGGACAAATAGGCGGCTTAGGTGGCGGTGGATTCGGCGGTGGTCGATCAGGTGGCAATGATCCATTTTCAGGTGGCGGCGGTGGATTTGGCGGCGGCGGAGCCTCTGGTGATTGGTAGCAGGGGAGTGATTGATGTCATCTATCTTCAGTAAAAGATTTTTAAAAAGGCTATTTAGGCATTTATGTGCTTTGCCTAATGCTGTTAATCAGCATTTCTCACATGAGGCTATGCGCCGTATAGAAGCAGCTATCGCCAAAAGTGAAAGCTCACATTTAGGCGAAATCCGTTTTGCAGTAGAATCAAACTTACATGTGCTTGAGATATTTAAAAGAAAATCAGCCAAAAAGCGTGCAATTGAAGTTTTTTCAAATCTGCGCGCATGGGACACCGAGCAAAATAATGGTGTGCTTATTTACCTATTATTAGCTGATCACAATTTTGAAGTGTTGGCTGATCGCGGTATTCATCAACATGTGGGAAAAGATGGTTGGGAGATTGTCTGCAAAGAGATGGAGGTCATGTTCAGGCGCGGACAATTTGAGGATGGCGTGTTATATGGCATTGCAAAAATTAATGAACTATTGGTGCAACACTATCCTGCAACCGGTGAAAATGTAAACGAGTTACCCAATGCGCCAGTCGTTCTTTAAGCTGCTGACCTTTATTTTAAAGTTAAGTCTATTCTTTTTAATCCCGTTAACTAATGCTGAGGCTGCAGTTTCAGATATCACACGTATTTATCGCCAAACGCCAACGCTAGAAGGATTCGATGTGTGTTTTGGCGGCGGATGTGCTGAGATTAAGCATATATCGATTAGTCCAGATGAGTGGAAAAAGATAACGGCTGTTTTTAACTCTAATTTTGCTAATACACAAATAAGCCCTACACGCTTAAATAATCAGCAGGTAAATGCTGAACAAGAGCGAAAAAAAATAGCGAATGCTATCGGGGTGATTGAGAAAATCGTTGGGTTAAAAATTGGCACCAGTCAAGATCTTGCAGGCACATTCAATAATGCAGGGTATCCTGGGCAGCTGGATTGCAATGATGAGGCGATTAATACTACAAGCTACGTTCGTTTAATGCTTGCAGATAATTTAATAAAATTGCACGAGATAGAAGATATGCGTACTCGCAATTTCTTTTTTACTGGTTGGCCACATACTACCGCGGTGATACATGAAACAACCACTGGTCAGCGCTTCGCCGTCGATAGCTGGTTTTACGATAACGGCATGCCCGCGACCATCGTGCCGTTTGATTTGTGGAAGTCAGGTTATATCCCTGATGATAGTCCATTGGCTCATCATCAAAATGCACATAAAGCTTCAGAGTGAGTTTGCAAATAACTCTTACTGACTAAACCACGCATTCTATGTAAAATTCGCTCTTTGATTTTTGCAACGATTAGACTATCACATGCGCTCTTCACAATTTTTCTTCAATACCCAAAAAGAAGCACCTAACGATGCAGAATTAGCTAGCCATATCCTTATGGTACGCGCTGGGTTGATTAAACGCCTTGGCTCTGGTCTTTATAGCTGGATGCCGCTTGGTTTAAGAGTGTTGCGTAAAGTTGAAGCAATCGTGCGTGATGAGATGAATAAAGCGGGTGCATTAGAGTTATTAATGCCAGCAGTGCAACCTAAAGAGTTGTGGGAAGAAACAGGCCGCTGGGCAGTATTTGGCCCGCAAATGCTTAAAATCACGGATAGACATGAGCGTGAGTTTTGTTTCGGCCCTACGCATGAAGAAGTGATTACTGATATCGCACGTAAAGAAATCCGTAGTTATAAACAGCTGCCGCTTAATTTTTATCAAATTCAAACTAAATTCAGGGATGAGATTCGCCCACGCTTTGGTGTGATGCGTGCGCGTGAATTTATGATGAAAGATGCCTATTCGTTTCATAGTAATTTTGCCTCACTTGAGCAAACCTATGAAACTATGTTCCAAGCATACAGCAAGGTGTTTAATCGCTTAGGTCTAAAGTTTCGTGCAGTAAAAGCTGATACTGGCGCAATTGGTGGCGATGGTTCTCATGAGTTTCATGTATTAGCTGACTCAGGCGAAGATGGCTTAGCCTATTGCGACGCTTCTGATTACGCAGCCAACGTGGAGTTAGCCGAAGCGGTAGCAACTGCAACACGCAAAGAACCTAACGAGCTGATGCAGGATGTTGAAACGCCGAAACAGACGTCATGTGAGCAAGTCGCCGAGTTACTCAATATTGGTTTAGAGCGTACGATTAAAGCGATGGCTTTGATTGGTACGCTTGAAGATGGCACAACACAGTTTCACTTATTATTGATTCGTGGCGATCATCGCATGAATGAAATCAAAGTGAATAAGCTTGATGGCTTGAAGGAGTTTAGGTTTGCGACGGAAGAGGAAGTCCGTGAAAACTTAAAATGCCCACCAGGCTTTATTGGCCCAGTTGGCGTAGGCGCACATGTAAAAGTGATTGCAGATAGGGCAGTTGCTGTGATGAGTGATTTTGTCTGTGGTGCGAACAAGCCGAAATATCACTTAAGTGGTGTGAACTTTGGCCGTGATTTACCTGAGCCTAGCTTGGTGGCTGATATTCGCAACGTGGTTGAAGGCGACGCTAGTCCAGATGGTAAAGGTACATTATCACTTTGTCGCGGCATTGAAGTCGGGCACATTTTTCAGTTACGTACTAAATATTCTGAAGCCATGAACGCAACTTATCTCGATGAAAATGGCCAGACACAAGTCATGGAAATGGGTTGTTATGGTATTGGCGTTTCACGTATTGTCGGCGCTGCGATTGAGCAAGGCAATGATGATCGCGGCATTATATTTCCTACCAGCATGGCGCCATTTACTTTGGCTATCTGCCCGATTGGTTATGAAAAATCAGAAGCGGTTAAAACAACTGCAAATAAATTGCATGACGAGCTTTTAGCTGCTGGTGTAGATGTGTTGTTAGATGACAGAGGTGAACGCCCGGGTGTCATGTTTGCAGAGGCGGATTTAATGGGAATCCCGCATCGTATCGTGATAGGTGAACGTGGTTTAGCTGAAGGCGAGGTTGAATATAAAGCCAGGACAGCGGCAGAAGCTCAGTCGATACCAATGGCTGGTTTGGTTGAGTTCGTACAAAATCTTACGCGTGGATAGCTTGCAATTGCTCACAGTATAGTGCGAATATTAAACATGCTTAAAATGCTTCAATTTAGTTTTGCTGTGCTTGTATTATTCGCACTTTCGGGCAAGTGTTTTGCAGGCTCACAGTTAGAAGAGCCATTATCAAACAGTGTGAAAGCGCTGATGCAACGTAGCATCAGTGATAAAGCCGCCCCCAGACTCACTTTTGCCACGCCTGAAGAAGGGGATGCATGGCTTAGAGAAATGTCACAACGGCTTAAAAAGCGCATTCCAGATGATAATTATCGTGAAGATTTTTTACGGACTGTGCATTATGAAGCGACCCGTGCGGGCTTAGACCCACAAATGGTACTAGGGTTAATTCAAGTTGAAAGTGGCTTTAAGAAATATGCCTTATCTCCAGTTGGCGCTAGAGGATTTATGCAGGTGATGCCGTTTTGGGTGCGCAGTATTGGTAATAAAGAGCACAATCTATTCCACTTACGCCTCAATCTTCGCTATGGCTGTACTATCTTAAGGCATTATATTGATATTGAGCGTGGCGATTTGTATCGTGCGCTAGGTCGTTACAATGGTAGTTTAGGGCGACCGCAATATCCTAATTTAATACTTGGTGCATGGCGTAAAAATTGGGATTACAGACCCAGCAATGCTGATTTCGCACCAAAAAACTTAGACAGCGCACCAAAAAATATCTATAACTAAAATTTCCCACTTAATTTTCCGTTAAGTATTTATATTAGGCAGATTTTGACTGCTGCCAATATATCACTGCATCATTAGCGCACTAAAAAAGTGAACTACGCACTAATAAGTAGCGCAAAAAGTTTACATTTTTGTGAAAATCATTCAGTATGCCCCTAGCGTTTATTTTATTCAGGGCAAATTAACCCTTGTTGTTAATAAATAGTTCAAAAAATGCCCTGCATATACCGCTGCTGTTCGCATCAACTTGCTACTCATTATAAAAATTAGGAGAACTAAGTATGTCGAAATTACTAGCATTAGCATTGAGTATTGCTGTATTAGGTGGGGTATGGGCATTTTTAGCTTTAGGGCCGTTAGTGGGGATGGTACTGGTTTGGGTTGGTTTTATCGCATGGGGCTGTTATTTTCATACTGGTGGGGACACCGCAGCGTTACAAAAAACAATTGCCGGTATGGTTTATGGAGCGGTGATTGCAGCTATAGCGTTGGCTTTAGTGGTAACTAACCCGATTGGATTGCCTGGAGCAGTAGCAGCACCAGTTTATATTGCTGTAACTGTATTTTTCTTAGTGATTGTGGCAGGTTGCAATTTATTGTCAGTAGTGCCGGCAAACGTGTATGGATATGCTGCAACTGCAGGGTTTGCACTTTCAACTAATACTGCAGCTAGTTATGGGGCTATGAACTTCACCAATCCAGCGTTAGTTGTTGCGCTTTCAGTAGTGTTTGGTGCGATTTTCGGCATGTTATCTGGCAAACTTGCTGATATGCTGGGTAAGTATTAGTATATTTTAATCATTGATTGATTCAATAAAAAACCGCCTTATAGGCGGTTTTTTATTTTGTATCCTTAAAAAGCTAATTGTTTTTAAATACTTTAAAGCCGTAGTAAGTCCCAAACTCACCTTCTGGCTCATGGTATACAAATAACATATTGTTGGCATAGCCCGTACCATTAAAATGATTTTGTGAGCGCAACTTCAAGTCTTTTGGCAGCTCGCTTTTGCCTATATATTTTCCATTTAAATCAAATATTAATATGGCTTTATGGTCTACATCAAGCATGACCAGTTCCTCACCTTTTACACCGCTATACGCCACATAATGATCACTAACATCATCAAAAGCAACACCTGCCTTAGTGAAGTCTAAAGCAATTTCACCGACTTTTTCACGTGATTTTAAGTCGACGACCCATACTTTATTACCGCGCTCTTGTTTTGCATAATATAGTTTTGTTTCTGGGTTGTAACTTGGCATAGTGGCCGCGTCACCAAATGCAGGGTTAAATTGTGTGACTTCATTCGAAGTGTCTTTCAGTTCCCCTGTTTCTGATAAATCAATCGCATAAATACCGGTGTTGGGTGAAAACCCAACGTCGCTAGATACGTTGTAAGTAATAGTTTCTAATTTATCGGAATTGGGGTTGTAATAAATAGAGCGATTGTCATAACCTGGCTTGGCAGAATTAACGTATTTCCCTTCATCGTCATAAGCATGAATTTGTGATTTAGAAGTTGCGGCTTCAAACTCGCTAGCCATTGGCGCTAGACCGCCATCTGCAATGTAATAACGTTTTAAACCTGGAATATGCGCCACAGTCATGGGGCGTGTACTTGGTTTTTGTGTAAGTGGAATCTTAATACCTACTTGCGCCACTGGGAGAATTTCTGCGTTAGCAGTTTGTAATGATGCTGTTAAAGCAACGGAAAATAACAGGGTTAAGATGCGCATAATTACTCTTTCTAGTTAGGTCAATTTTTGATTGCGTTGCAGTTTAGTCATCAGCTTGACTATATTTGTTCAATTAGAATTATTCAATTAAGTTTGAGTTAACTGTGTTTAGGTTTGTTTCTCAATCAGCATGGCATCACCATAACTGAAGAATCGATACTGTTTTTCTATTGCGTGCTGGTAAGCACGCTTAATATTTTCCATACCACCGAAAGCTGACACTAACATGAGTAAGGTGCTTTTAGGTAAATGAAAATTGGTAAATAAGCGATCTACTACTTTGAACCGATAGCCCGGCGTAATAAATATACTAGTTTCACTACTGCCAGCAGATAACTCTCCATGTAGTGCTGCACTTTCTAAGGCACGTAAAGCGGTAGTGCCAATTGCAGTTATTTTGCCACCTCGCAATCTAGTTTGATTAATCATATCAACAGTAGCTTGCGAGATATTGTAAAGTTCACTGTGCATTTTGTGTTCATCAATATTCTCAACACGTACAGGTTGGAATGTCCCAGCACCTACATGTAAAGTTACATAAGCAATATTGATCCCTTTTTGTTGTAATGCCTCTAAAACGACTTCGTTGAAGTGTAGTCCGGCAGTAGGTGCGGCAACAGCGCCTAGATTTTTACTGAATACTGTTTGATAGCGTTCTTCGTCTTCGCTAGTGGCAGCATGTGTAATATAAGGCGGCAGAGGCAGCGCCCCATGCAGTTCTAATAAATCTAAAACTGAAGTCTCACTTAAAAAGCGTAATTCGAATAAATCATCATGCCGTGCAATCACTTCTACATCAAATGCATCTGCTAGCTTTAATTGACAGCCTATTTTAGGTGCCCGTGAAGCGCGAATTTGGGCATAAGCTATATGTTGGTTAATGACACGTTCAATCATTACCTCAACATTGCCACCAGTATGCTTATGGCCAAATAAGCGCGCCTTAATCACCCGCGTATCGTTAAGCACTAGTAAATCTCCAGCATGCAAGTAATGTGGTAAATCAACAAATGCCTCGTCGATTAAGCTGCCATTTTCGCCGTTGACATGCAACATTCGACTAGAAGCTCTATCGGATGTTGGATGTTGTGCAATTAATTCAGGGGGTAAATAAAAATTGAAATCTTCTGTTCGCATAAATCTCAGAGCTTGCTATAATAATGAAGTTGCAATTATACAGACAATGTATTTTCCATGAGCCGGGATGGCGGAATTGGTAGACGCACGGGACTCAAAATCCCGCGTTGGCGACAACGTGGGGGTTCGATTCCCCCTCCCGGCACCAGTTAATAGATTTGATTGTAAGCACGACTAGACATCTGTTTGTTGCGTTTTGAGGCTGATAATGAACTTTCATTACCAGCCTTTATCGTAATGGTAGGTGTTTTGTAACTAAATGTTACAGAATATTACGTATGTTCTTGAAGTTTGCTAATGCGTATGATAATTTACAGTCAAATTGCATCTGTTGATTGGTTATTTGTCTGAACTAGTCATCAGGTTGTTTAACGATGATTTGGGTTGCACATAATAGGTTTAATTATGTCGGTAACATTTGCAGAAACACAAATTACTGTAAGGCCTAATAACTCGTTATCGCCATTAAATAGCCTTAAGCTTTTAGTGGTGTTGTCAGTGTTGGCCTTGCTTGTTGCTTTAAGTTTTGTGAGCGTAGGTGCTTGGCTAGTATTACCTTTTGCAGGCTTGGAGCTAATCGCTTTTGCGTATGCTTTTTATTATTTAAGTCTGCGGGCTAATGATTTTGAGACGGTCACAGTTGTAGGTGATACCGTTATTGTGGAAAGATTTGGGTATAAACAAAGCAGTAAAGCTGAGTTTCAGCGGTATTGGGCGCAAGTCACTTTGCGCAAACAAATAAATGGAATGAATGCATTGTTCATCGGTTCTCATGGCAAGGAAGTTGAATTTGGTCATGGTTTTATTAATGATGAGCAGCGAATATCCATCGCTAAAGAGCTTAAGTTGATATTAAAGAAAATTTAATATTTTAAAATAATTATTAAAAACTTGATTTTGGAGTAAGTATGGTGAAGCAAGGTATGAAAAGTGTAGGGTTGGGCCTACTTCTATCGTTAACTGCTATTCGTGCAAGTGCTGATTACAGCTGGAATTTTCCAGAACCTGTTACGCCTATGGCGCTTGATACATTGCACGTACACAACAAATTTATGCTGATTACTGCAGTTATATTTTTTGCAGTATTGGCTATCATGATTTATTCAATTTTTGCACATCGCAAAAGTAAACAATACAAACCAGTCACTGATAAAGCGCCATCAACAGCGATTGAAATATTCTGGACTCTGATTCCATTTGTTATCTTATTGTTGATTGACTTTGTGATTATGGGTATTCCTGCTTACCACAGCGTGGTGATGATGGAGGATACGCGTGACAAGGCGACAATGGTCATTAAGATCACGGGTTCGCAATGGCGTTGGCAATATGAGTATTTGGATGGTGAGGCGCAGGGTATTAAATTGGTAAGCAATTTAACTACTACTGAAGATGAGATGAGAAACAAGGTAGACAAGAAAGAGCATTATCTGCTTGAGGTAGATAATCATCTAGTGCTGCCAGTTGGTGAGAAAGTTCGTATCTTAATGACGGCAACTGATGTGCTGCACAACTGGTGGGTGCCACAGTTCGGTTCATCTCGCGTTGCTGTACCTGGTTTTATTCGTGAAACTTGGGTTCAAGTTGACAAGGCGGGTACTTACCGTGGTCAATGTAAAGAGTTGTGCGGTAAAGGCCATGGTTACATGCCGGTAGTTGTGGATGCAGTTCCTATGGATGAATACAAAGTATGGGTTGCTGCCAAGAAAGAAGAGCTTGCAAAAGCGGATGCTGGCGCAGACAAAGAATGGACTAAAGATGATTTAGTGGCAACGGGTAAAGGTGTTTACGAGAAAAACTGTGCGGTTTGCCACCAAGTTAGTGGTGCAGGCTTGCCGCCAGCATTCCCAGCAATGACGGGTAGTAAAATTGTAAATGCGCCAATATTTGGTGCCGATGGTAAATATCTAAAAGATAGCCATCTTGATCGCGTGCTAAATGGTAAAGGTGTAATGCCATCTTGGAAAGCTACTTTGAATGATACAGATATTGCTGCTGTTATTACTTATGAGCGTAATGCTTTAGGAAACAGCGTTGGCGATATGGTTCAGCCGTCACAAGTTAAAGCTGCTCGCCAATAATTGAGCCCGCTAAATAATTGAAAATACATAATCAAGTACAGTAATCTAAATTAACAGTAATAGCTTAATAATTATTCAGTTTAGTAATTAGGAGAATGCAATGAGTACAACTACGGTAGCACATGATGCAGAACATCATGATCACCCAACGGGGATTATGCGTTGGTTAACCACCACTAACCATAAAGATATTGGTACGATGTATCTTACATTCTCGCTGATTATGTTTTTTGTTGGCGGAGCGATGATTTTAGGCATACGTGCTGAGTTGTTTAAACCAGGCTTGCAGTTAATGAACCCTGACTTTTTTAACCAACTTATTGGTGTGCATGCACTGATTATGATTTTTGCAGCATTAATGCCTGCTGCTACTGGTTTTGCTAACTGGATGATCCCACTACAAATCGGTGCGCCAGATATGGCATTGCCACGTTTGAATAACTGGGGCTTCTGGCTGCTGCCTCCTTCAGCAATTCTACTGACGCTTCCGTTTACATTAGCGTTATTTGGTATTGGTGATGGTGCGTTAGCTACAGGTTGGACGTTTTATCCACCGCTGTCTGTACAGGGTGGTATCGGTGTTGATTTTGCGATTTTCGCAGTTCACTTATTAGGTATTTCTTCTGTATTGGGTTCAATTAACATCATTGTTACTTTGTTCAATATGCGTGCTCCTGGCATGACATTCATGAAAATGCCAATGTTTGCATGGGGTTGGTTAATTACTGCATTCTTACTAGTAGCTACTATTCCAGTGTTAGCTGGTGCAGTGACGATGTTACTTACAGACCGTCACTTCGGTACGCACTTTTTTGATGCGGCTGGCGGCGGCGACCCAATCATGTTCCAACATTTGTTCTGGTTCTTCGGTCACCCAGAAGTGTATATTTTGTTATTACCAGTTTGGGGTTTTATTCCACAAATCCTAGAAACATTCTCACGTAAACCAATGTATGGCTACAAAGCGCAAGTGTATTCATTGTGGGCAATTGGTGCGTTAGCAGTTGTTGTTTGGGCACATCACTTCTTTACAGCAGGTATGCCTGTGCCAGCGTTGTTATATTTCATGTACAGCACAATGGCGATTTCACTTCCATTAGCCGTATTGTTCTTCTGTTGGATTAAAACGATGTGGAAAGGCTCAATGAGCTTTGAAACACCAATGTTGTTTGCAGTGGGTTGGATTATTTTATTCGGTATCGGTGGTCTTACAGGTCTAGTGCTTGCTGACGTTGCTGCTGATGCACAGTATCACAACAGTTACTTTGTTGTAGCCCACTTCCATTACACACTGTTTGCAGGTGGCATTATGGGTATTATGGCAGGCGTATATTACTGGTTACCTAAAATGACTGGTCATATGTATAACGAGAAGTTAGGTAAATTACACTTCTGGTTAACCGCAATCTCATTTAACTTAACCTTCATCCCACAGTTCTTTGTAGGTTTAGCTGGTATGCCACGTCGTATTCCAGACTATGCATTGCAATTTGCTGAATTTAATGCAATTTCATCAACTGCGGCATTTGTACTGGGCTTCTCTCAATTATTATTTGCTTACAATATTATTATGTGTGCAAGAGGCGGTAAGAAAGCAACTGATCAAGTATGGGAAGGTGCAAAAGGTTTGGAGTGGACATTGTCATCTCCTCCTCCATACCATAGCTTTACAGAGCAGCCAATTATTAAATAAAATGTAGCTCGAACAATTTAGGTTAAATTGTTCGGGCTTTAATTTTACTAAGCATGAAATTTAGGTAAATATGGATAATCAAGACGCAATTACTAAACGTAAAAGTAAAAAGATAGGCTATATTTTAGGTGGCATTGCACTCATTTGGTATGTAGTGTCTATGTTTACAGTATGGCATCATTAAACCAAGATTTAGATAAGCAGGATAAAGAGTTAACCGCAACTGAACAAAGGGATATCAAAAATAAACGCTTGGTTATAAAGCTTTTATGGGTGGTGTTAGGTTCATTGTTGTTTGCTTTTGCACTTGTGCCGTTATACGATGTTTTATGCACTTTAACGGGCTTAAATGGTAAGACTAACAACACTGCCGCAGTGTTATCTAAGGCAAAGGTAGATAATACCCGTTGGGTGACAGTGCAGTTTACGTCTAACGTTATGCCTGGATTAGGTTGGAATTTTTATCCTAAGCAAGCAAGCATTAAGTTACATCCAGGACAGATAGAAACAGTTATGTTTGTTGCTAAAAACATCACAAGTGAGGTGGTGGTCGGCAGAGCAGTACCTAGCGTTTCGCCAGGCATTGCATCGGCAAACCTAAAGAAAATTGAATGTTTTTGTTTTGTAAGGCAGTCATTAAAGCCGGGGGAGGAAAAAGAAATGCCGCTGCGATTTTTTGTGAGTCCTGATCTTCCAAAAGATGTATCTGAGATGACATTGTCATACGCATTCTTTCCTGCAGTAGAAGAAGATAAATAGTTTAAGATGTAGATATAAAAATTAAGCGTTGGGAGATGGCGGTACTTTGCCATTGTGAATTTAATATACTTATAATAAAAGCATGGGAGTGAATGCATGGCTACACATTCTGAAAATCAATATTTTGTACCACACGGTAGTATCTATCCGTCAATTATTTCTGCGGGCTTGTTGTCGTTAGCTTCGGGCTTTATTTTTACTGTAGCCACAGATAGAAGTAAAGAGTTAGCTTATCTGCATACGCCAGGTAAATGGATGATGTACTTAGGTGCGGCCATTATCTTATTTATGACTTTTAAGTGGATGGGCTCTGTCATCACGGAGAGTCTCACTGGTAAATATAAAAATTGGGAAGATAAGTCATTCCGTGTAGGAATGATTGTATTTATCTGCTCGGAGTTAGCATTTTTTGCTGCTTTCTTTGGTGCTTTATTTTATATGCGTGTACTTTCAGTGCCAGATTTAGCTGGTTATGATATTGATATTACACCATACAAAGACTTCTTAAGCACATGGCCTTCTGCCGGACCTGGTGGTCATGTGTTAGGTGCGGATTATGTAGTCCCTAAATTTACACCTATGGGTGCATGGGGTTTGCCAGCAATTAACACAGCGTTATTGCTATCATCTGGCGCAACCATTACTTGGGCGCATTGGGCTTTAATCAAAAACAACCGTACGCAGTTAATCGTTGGTATGGCATTAACTGTAGCGTTAGGTATTGCGTTTCTTATATGTCAAGGTATGGAGTATCACCACGCTTACACTGAGATGGGGTTGACCTTAGGTACTGGTGCTTATGGCGCCACTTTCTTTATGTTGACTGGCTTTCATGGTTTCCATGTAACGCTGGGTACGATTATGCTTATCGTGATATTGATTCGCTGTATGAAGGGCCATTTTACTCCTGAGCATCACTTTGGTTTTGAAGGTGTTGCTTGGTATTGGCACTTTGTCGATGTGGTTTGGTTAGGTTTATTTATATTTGTATATTGGCTGTAAGTTAGACAAATAAAAAGGGCGATGCTAATGCATCGCCCTTTTTATTTAAATCTAATATTTATAATGGGTGGCCAATTAAACCAAGTTGCCCAGCAATTAATAATAATATAAACAAGCCAATTGATAAACCTATACGCACGGTTAGGGCTTTTACGGTTCTTTCACTACCAGTTTTGTCTTTCACTAGAAAAAATAGTGCAGAAAACAAACTGCCAAGAATGACAATTAAAGTTAAGACAACAATGACTTTTGTTAACATGGCAATGTCCAAATAGATTCAAATAAGTATTATGAGACGCATATGAAACAAATGCAATTTAGAATTTATCGTTATGTTTTTAAGCCATCTTTAATTGGGGTGATTCTAACTATAGTATGCATCCCTTTATTCATGAAATTTGGCTTATGGCAATATGGCAAAGCCGCACAAAAACAAGCCATACAACTTGCATATACACAGGCCGAGCTAAATGATGCACTTAAGTTTCCACCAGATAATTTGAATTCTAATGTTCTGAATGTAGATGATTGGAAGTTTAAAAAAGTAACGGTAACAGGCGTTTATGATACAAAATACCAATATTTGCTCGACAATCAAGTGGAGGGAACCCGGGTAGGCTACCATGTCATTACACCTTTAAAAATTGATCAGTCTTCGCAATATGTATTAATTAACCGAGGCTGGATTTTAGGTGAAAATACGCATACCGAATTACCCGTATTTGATACGCCAGTTGGGCAACAAACCATTACTGGTCAAATCTGGGTGCCAAGTAAGAAGATTTTTTCGCTAGAAGATAAATCTACACTTAAAAAAAATGGACAGGCTCTACAAGCGGTTTGGCAGAATATGGACATGGAAAAATACGAGCGTATTGTACCGTTTAAAGTTTCCCCAATGGCAATTAAGCTGGATCAAAACAGTAGTGGCGGGGGGTTTGTAAGAAATTGGCAAATGCCTGCAGAAAGAATAGCAACCAATATGGGTTATGCCTTTCAATGGTTTGGTTTTGCGATTACGACATTGCTCATTTTCATTTATATGAGTTTTACCAGAGTTAGACCAGAAAGTGATATGGAGTCTAATCCGCAGAAGTAATTTTTCCGCTTTGAAAAATCAGGTATAAAAGTCAGTTTCAAAATTCTTTAGCTTAGAAATCCATACAATATTAACTATTTTATTTGAGAGTTTTACATGCAAAACGATAATCTATTATCAGAATTGGAAATGCAACGAAAAGGTCGCAGGGTCTTTATGCTGATGCTTGTATTTTTTGTAGTGCCTATTATCGTAGTCATTATGATGTACCACTATAACTGGAAACCTAATGGCGTGAGTTTAGGCGAGCTAGTACAACCGCCCAGATTGTTAAATAGTCCAGTAGATCTTCAAGATAGCAGTTCAAAGGTGTTGAAGCCGCTATTTTGGAAAGAAAAATGGAGCGTGGTATTTGTCACAGATGCTTGTGAAAAAGTCTGTTTAGATAAGTTGAGAGATATGCGTCAGCTGCACGTTTCTTTGTATAAAGACATTGAACGTACGCAAAGGGTATTAATCACTACTGCAAAAGATGTAACTAAAATTAAAAAAGATTACCCAGATTTAATTGTCATCAATCAACCTATATCTAGTGTTGCAGATTTGTCACAACAATTTGGCGTGCACAATGAAAGTGCAATTGCTACTAACCGATTGTATTTAGTTGACCCGCTTGGTCATTTAATGATGAGTTACCAAGCCAACGTGCCGCTTGTCAATGTGCGCAAAGACATCACACGTTTATTAAGATACTCATGGGCAGGTTAATATGCATTCAACAACTGTAACCAACAGCAAAAGTTTCAAGTTATTTAGAACATTAGTGCTACTCGGCGCTATATTGGCACTATGTGTCGTGGTGTTGGGCGCCTATGTAAGACTTACCGATGCGGGTTTAGGTTGCCCAGACTGGCCTGGCTGCTACGGTACGCTTACAGTTCCACAAAGTGAAGCAGCAATACTGAATGCACAAACGGTATACCCACATAGTACCGTTGAAGTAGGTAAAGCATGGCGCGAAATGGCTCATCGCTATTTGGCTGGAAGCTTGGGTATTATTGTACTGGCTGTTTTTGTTTTAGCTTGGCGTGTAAAACGTGAAGTGAATGCTTCACCTTGGCTATCAACATCGTTATTGGCAATTATTACGTTTCAGGCCATGCTGGGCATGTGGACCGTCACCATGTTGCTTAAGCCGGCGATTGTGAGTTCGCATTTGCTAGGTGGTATGACCACCCTTGCGATGCTGGTATGGCTAGCACATCGGCATTGGGGTAGTTACTCGGCTAGTATTACTAGTTCTAAAATGCTGAGATTCGGGATACGTTTTGCGTTATTAATTTTATTTATGCAGATATTTTTAGGTGGATGGACAAGCACCAACTATGCAGCACTCGCCTGTACTGATTTCCCAACTTGCCATGGTGTTTGGATACCTGAAATGGACTTTAAAGACGCATTTCATTTGGTGCGTGATTTAGGTCAGGGTGCCGATGGTGGTGTATTAACATTAGCATCAATTACCGCTATTCAATGGTCTCACAGAATAGGCGCACTGATCACTTTGATTTATTTAGGGATTCTTGCGTTAAATGTATTAAAATACGGGCAGCTAAAAAGACTGGGTGTTGTATTGCTTGTAGTGCTTTTTGCACAAATTAGCTTAGGCATTGCCAATCTAATATTGCATTTACCTTTAGTACTTGCCGTTGCTCACAATTTTACAGCAGGGTTGCTGGTCATTATTTTGGTGATACTAAATTCAAAAATAACAGCACCGTATCGCAGTAAATTGTAATAAATATGGCGTAGAAGATCGTATTTCAATCCAATAAATTTTAAATTAAATATTAATAAAATGATTATGAGTGTGAGAATTAAATGAGTAACGGTGCAACCACCACTATGCAAAGCTTGGGATTAAGTTTTAAAAGCTTTTTTTCACTTTGCAAACCTAGAGTCACGTCACTTATTGTATTCACTGCAATTATTGGTATGTTTCTCGCCACACCTGGTATGGTGCCATTACAGTTATTAGTTGCAACTACCATAGGTATCGCATTTGCATCTGGTGCTGCTGCGGCTTTCAACTGTTTAATAGAACATAAGATAGATGCGATTATGGCGCGTACACGCGGCAGAGCATTACCAACTGGACAAGTATCCTCGGCGCAAACAATGATATTTGCGAGTATTTTAGGTGGTAGTGGCTTGGCGATTTTATATTTTTATGTCAACGCGCTTACCATGTGGTTAACCTTAGCTACATTTGTAGGTTATGCAGTGATTTACACGGTATTTTTGAAACCAGCTACACCTATGAATATAGTGATAGGTGGCGCGTCAGGTGCAATGCCTCCAATATTAGGCTGGGCTGCAGTCAATAATGCAGTCGGTCCAGAATCCCTGATTATGTTTCTAATCATATTCGCATGGACACCGCCACATTTCTGGGCACTGGCCTTATATCGACGTGAAGAGTACGCGAAAGTTGGCATGCCTATGTTGCCGGTTACGCATGGTGAAGCATTTACGCTCCTTCACATTTTGCTCTATACCGTAATTTTAGTCGCAGTATCATTGATGCCATACGGGCTTGGTATGAGTGGCTTAATCTATTTAGTATCGGCAGTTGTCTTAAACGCAATATTTTTGGCGTACGTTATCGGCTTATATCGAAATTACTCAGATGATTTAGCCAAACGAACATTTAAATATTCTATTCTGTATCTGACACTCTTGTTTGCGGCGTTACTGGTAGACCATTACTGGTTTATTTAGATTACTGACATACTTGAAATGACAATTAATAAAGCCTCCTAAGTGGAGGCTTTATTTTTGAACTTACAACTCGTTAATTTAAATCAGCGCTTATGGCAGCTTTTATTTATTCACATAGCCAAAATTAAATTAATCGTGCATTTTTCAATTTTCTGATCTTGAAGTATTTTATATTGAAATACTTTATGGTACGTCCGAGATGATGAAACTGGGCACTGGAAGGTCGAAGTATTGTTGCTTTGATTGTTAGGCTATATCCGATTTGTGCCCAGGCCAGTCACATTATTGAATGTGGGCATCCATGCTCATAATGAAAGTAGTTTTTTTATCTATTTCGTCTAATAAATGCGAGTAGACTTATAGCTTCTATGTGCGCTTGAGTTCCTTGTAGCCGAGCACATTTTCAAGGGGTTTAAAATGAAAATACTACGTAGTCTCTCCACCCTGTTTTCCCTTTCACTCCTGACTTTCCTGCTTCAAGGACAATTAATTTCTTCAAGCTATGCGGCGGATGGCATTACGATTTTGTACGACTCTTTCGGTCAGAAATCAGAAATGAAAAAAGACTGGGGGTTTTCGGCCCTTATCGAATATCAAGGTAAACGCATACTGTTTGACACGGGCGATAATGCTGACATCTTTGCTCATAACATAAAGGTCAAAGGCATTGATTTAACTAAGCTGGATTTCGTAGTAATCTCCCATCGGCATGGGGATCATATAGGTGGAATTCCATACCTTCTATCCGTCAATCCCAACGTCAAAATTTATGCTCCCAAAGAAAACTTCGGTATTTTTGGATACTCACTACCTAGTAGTTTCTATCGAAGAAATGAAGCTCTACCTGTCGACAGGCGTTACTTTGATGGCAAGCCACCAGTTACGATGACTTTTGGTGATGCTTGGAATAAAAAATTTGAGCTCGTGGATAAAACAACCGAGGTTGCTCCAGGCTTATTCCTCATCTCCCTTGTTTCCACCAATCTAGGAACATTGGAACTTCATGAACTTTCATTGGCTATTAAAACACCCCATGGACTAGTCATTGTTGTCGGTTGTTCGCATCCTGGAATAGAAAGAATTGTGGAAGCGGCAACAGTCATAGACCAGCACATTCACTTGATTGCTGGGGGAATGCACCTTGTAGTCACACCAGATCAAGAAATTCAGAGAATATCCTTAGCATTACGAGACACTTGGAAGGTTGATTATGTCGCTCCTGGGCATTGCACAGGAGAGCCAGCGTTTGCGATATTATCCAAGGATTTTGGGGGTCGATATGTCTATGCCGGGTTGGGTCAGGCTATGGGTTTTGACATTGAAGATTCAAAGACGGCAAAGAGAGATACTCAGGATTTTGTGATGCTTAGTCCGGAGGAGAAAATATCATACAAAGCTTTCGTTATTGCTGAGATGGCGGAAAGATGAGAATCAAACCTTACTTGTCAACAAGGCTGTAAGGGTAGCCGCACTACTAGCGCATAGTCTTTTTTTAGGCTAATCAGTCATGTGCTTTAGTGCACAGTTTTGTATTGTTGGGTGGAAACTAAAAAGGCTTACCACAAAATTAGAATAAGCCTTTACAAGCTTTGGTGCGCCCGGCGGGAGTCGAACCCACGACCTTTGGCTTCGGAAACCAACACTCTATCCAGCTGAGCTACGGGCGCAAATATTTGGACATTATAACAAAGCGTGCAACCTCTTGCTGTTTTAGATGAGTGTTAATACGCTTACCTGCGCGCGCACCCTTTTACCTTAGCAATAGTGCAGGTATAATCTCGTTTTTATGAAATTATTTATAGGAATCAACTGCAATGAGCAATAAAGATAATGCATACAAAGGGTCTACATTTTGGCAACTAATTATTGCTATTCCAGGCAGTATCTTGGCATTTACGTTGCTTATTTCGCTAATTGCTAAAACATCTAGTACGGTAGGTGTGCCTGCAGTTGCTGAACCTGCAGCTGTTGTTGCTTTGGCTGTTGAAAAAAATATTGAACCAGTTGCGAAGGTAGAAGTTGCAGTGGCAGATGCTGGTCCTAAAGCAGATAAAAGTGGTGAAGAAGTGTATAAAAGTGTCTGTATGATGTGTCACGCTGCAGGTTTAATGGCAGCACCTAAATTTGGTGACAAAGATGCTTGGAAGCCACGTATTGCTCAAGGATACGAAACGCTTGTATCACATGCGATTAATGGTATTCGCAGCATGCCAGCTAAAGGTGGTAATGCCGCTTTGACGGATGGCGAAATACATAATGCAGTGGCATACATGGCCGATGCAGCTGGTGCTGATTTTAAAGCGCCAGCACCTAAAGCAGTGGAGCCAGTTGCAGCAGCTCCTGCAGCCGCGGCAGTTGTTGCAGATGCCGCAGCAACTGGTAAAAGTGGTGAAGAAGTATATAAAAGTGTTTGTATGATGTGTCATGCAGCAGGCTTAATGGCTGCACCTAAATTTGGTGATAAAGCACAGTGGGAAGCTCGTATTGCTCAGGGTTACGATACGCTTGTCAGCCATGCCGTTAAAGGTATTCGTAATATGCCTGCCAAGGGTGGTAACCCAAGCTTAAGCGATGCGGAAGTTGCTGGCGCGGTTAAATACATGGCAGACGCTGCTGGTGCTAAATTTTAGTTAGTATCTAATTTACTTTGCTGTAAAAAGTAAATTATTAAAAATAAAAAGCCACTTAATGATTTAAGTGGCTTTTTTAATGTGTGATATAAACATAATAAATGTTCGATAATAATTCAATTAATGACGACAGCTAAATGGCTACATACGCAATAGGGGATATTCAAGGGTGTTATCATGCTTTTCAAGCATTGCTAGCGCGTATTGAGTTTAATCCAGAATCTGATCAACTTTGGTTAGTGGGTGATTTAATTAATCGGGGCAGTGGTTCGCTAGAGGTATTGCGTTGGTGTTATGCACATCAGCATAATCTCAAGGTTGTACTAGGCAATCATGATTTGCATGCGCTAGTGGTTGCACATGGTTTTGTAAAGCCGCATAGAAGCGACACTTTAGATGCATTGCTAGCAGCAGAAGATCGGGATGCTTTGCTACATTGGTTGCGTCATCAGCGCCTTATCTACAAAGATGATGATTACTTAATGGTACATGCCGGTTTATTGCCGCAATGGGATGCTCAACAAGCACTTGCATACAGTTTGGAAGTGGAGGCGGCTCTTCAAGGTGAAGACTTTCTATATTTCTTAGCGAACATGTATGGCAATTTACCAATTAGTTGGCATGACAACTTAGTTGGAATAGACAGATTACGCATAATAACTAATGCTATGACACGGTTAAGAGTATGTAACGAGCAGGGCGAAATGGAGTTTTCATTTAAAGGTGAGTTGCAAGATGTGCCTAATGGATTAATGCCTTGGTTTGATGTACCGGATAGGGCAACGCAAGACATTCAGGTTATTTTTGGGCATTGGTCTGCATTAGGCTTACAGCATAGAAATAATGTATATGCCTTAGATACTGGTTGCCTATGGGGCGGTCAATTGACTGCGATGAACCTGGAAACAAAAGTCATTACACAAGTGGAGTCTCATCCGCTTGATAAGTCTATAAAGCTTAAGTAAAAACTGGTGCCGAAGAGTTGCATCGTTAGCACTAGAAGCTAATTAAAACCTAATTTTTTACTGATTAAATCCTGAATATGCAGCGTTAATAAGCGGCGATCTTTGTCTGCTAAATCAGCAGTAGAAATAGGCGCTAAAAAGTGCAGTTCTACCACTGGGTGCTTCTGAAATAATACTTGTTGCATGGACTCTGTCAGCGTTGTTTCACCCGCATAGGCAACCTTGGTATTAATGCCTCCATCTAGGCGAGGATAGCGAATGGCTACTGGGTAAATAATAGCATTTGCATGGATTGCAGCTTGAATCAGGCTGCTTTTAAAAGGTTTAATTTCAGTACCATCAGTCGTGGTACCTTCTGGAAATAAGCATAAGTTATCTCCGTTGGCTAAACTTTGCGCCGTCGCTTCTACAATACGCGCCGCGTCATGGCGTTTGGTGCGATCAATAAACAGTGCGTTAGCTTTTGTTGCCAAATACCCAAAAATTGGCCAAGCTTTAATTTCTGATTTAGCAATAAATCTCAATGGCACAACACTATTAAGCGCATGGATATCAGCCCAAGAGATATGGTTAGCCACTAACATGGTGTTGTTAATTGGCTTATTTATTGGTGGAATATGACCTAAGCTGATGACCCGTATATTAAAAGCTGCAAGTAAATATTTGCACCACCATTTAATAAGGCGCCGCTTGCAAGGTTTACTCGCAAACGGCAACAAGATAGAAGCTATGAATAATCCTGCTAAGGTGTGTATTAATATACGACCTATTCTATAGTAGCGTGTGATTCTGTTAGTTGATATGGTGCTATAGGCAGATGATTGCAAAGTGGTAAGTCGATACGCTACATTTCGTCTCGAGTAATTAACGTTCTTATTTGAGAAAATGTGCAGCGTATCTTGGGTTGATTCTAGATAAAGGTAACATTACCAGCATATCCGCTGTGTTGAAATAGGGATCCCATGCAGGTTCGCCACAAATATAAGCGCCAAGACGTAAATAACCTTTAATAAGTGGTGGGCAAACGACTTGCATATCAGAACGTAGTGCATGAACCAACAATGGATTGTGTGGAAACACACGGTATTCTAACGGTGCTAAATAATCATCTTGGAGTTTTTTGTACAAACTAGCAGCAGTATGGCCACCGTCTGACATGCTAACGCTACCGCAACCTATCATGTATTCATAATTATGAATTTGCATGTACTTGGCAAGACCAGCCCACAACATAGTGATAGTGCCGCCATTACGATAGTTTTGGTGTACGCAAGCACGACCAACTTCTACAGTTCGGTCAAATAAATGTGCTAATCGACTTAAATCAAATTCGCCTGCTGCGTAGTAGCCGCCTGCCTCATTCGCTTTTTCTGGGCTTAAAATTCGATACGTACCAATGACTTGTTGTGTATCGCTGTCGCGAACTAATAAATGGTCACAAAAATGATCAAACCCATCAATATCCAGTCCGTTATTACCAGAAACCTGAGCTCCCATCTCTTCTGCAAATACTTTGTAACGTAAACGCTGTGCTTCTTCAACCTCTGCTGGCGTCCGTGCAAGGCTAACATGCAGGCGTCTTTGAACAGCAATTTGCAAATCAGCATACTTACGACTACGTTCGTTTACACTCTTAATGATGGTTAACTCTTTATCTGCCATTAAATGTCTCCTTTTAAGTTAAAGAGAATTTAATGCGCTGAGATTAAAGAGAGATGACGGAAATATGACTATTTATTGACAAGCCATGGGATGGCTTACTTAATTATCACAATCAATTGATGTCGATTTCAAGCATCAAGTGATTGTGAATTGAATAAACTTAAGTATTGAAGGGAATATAACTTGAATATATAAACATACTTATGTAAACAAGTTTAGTGAGACACGCGGCTTGTTCCACCGTTTTCAACGATGCGTACTTTTTCACCAGCCTTAAACATATCATCCGCTTCTTGTACAATAGCGATTAAACCACCACCATCAAGCTTCACTGTAATTTCTAAACCATCTTTACGAGTAATGCCTTCTTCGGCAGCAGAGCCTGCAAGGCCACCTACTACAGCACCTATGACTGCAGCAATTGCGCTACCCCTGCCTCCGCCCACGGAGCTGCCAGCGATGCCACCAACGGCGCCGCCCGCAATCGTGCCCACAGGTGATTTTGTACCTTCTAGTTTTACAGGGCGTACGCTTTCTACAACTCCTGTTTTAACGGTTTGCACTTTACGCGCTTCATCGCGACTATAAACGCTACCGGAATTTGAGCTGGCACATGCTGCTAATAAAACAGATAACAGTGCAGCTATTAATAGTTTTGTGGTTCTCATTTTGGTTTCCTCTAACTTATTAGAAAAGTATTATTCAAAAATATATTTAACTTAAGAGTCTCACTCACTACGACCATTTACTTCGGCTAAAGTTACATTGACTAAAGCTTGCGTATAAATGGCTTCAATATCAGCACGTGAAGGTTTGTGATTTTGTCCGCCTCTACTGGCAATTTTAATTGCACCCATCGTTGAGGCTAATCTTCCGCACGTTGGCCAATCCCAACTTCTAGCTATTCCGTACAGCAAGCCTGCCCGATACGCATCACCACAGCCTGTAGGATCTACAATTTCATCTGCACTAACACATGGAATGTCAAAACGTTGACCGTCCGCGTAAATATGTGAGCCGGATCCGCCAAGGGTGACGATGAGTGCTTTCACTTTAGAGGCTAATTGTTCCAATGTTAGGCCAGTTTTATCTTGAATAATTTGTGACTCGTAATCATTCACGGCTAAGTAATCGGCCATGTCAATAAACTGCAAAAGCTCTTCACCATTAAACATTGGCAGACCTTGGCCAGGGTCAAACATAAATGGGATGCCAGCCTCAAAACATTCGCGCGCATGTTGAAACATGCCGTCACGGCCATCGGGTGCAATCACTGCTAGCGTAACATTGCTTGCATCGTTAACGCTGTTTTGATGCGACTCGGTCATGGCGCCGGGGTGGAAGGCTGTGATTTGATTACCTTCTGTATCTGTAGTGATAAATGCTTGCGCACAAAAACTGTTCTCGATTGTTTTAACGTGGGAAGTATCGATTTTATGATTACTTAACCATTGCGCATAAGTAGAAAAATCTTCGCCTACGGTTGCCATGATTAAGGGATTGCCTTCCAATAACTGAAGGTTATAGGCGATATTGCCTGCCGTGCCGCCAAATTCACGGCGCATTTCCGGCACGTAAAACGCTACGCTTAAGGCATGAATCTTATCTGGCAGAATATGATTTTTGAATTGGTCTTGAAACACCATGATGGTGTCAAAGGCGAGAGAGCCGCAAATAAGAGTGTGCATGTAAATGGTAGACGATTTTAAAACGCCTATTATCTTATTGATTGCCCATTGCAGGCAAGCCCAAGGCTAAATACTTACCAAAAGTAAATGCAATATTTAGTGTGTTGAAGCACCATCAATCAAGATTTTCGCCGCCTTCTTAGCATATTTAATCGCACCGGAGCCACGTTTCATCTGTTCAGCTTGTACCGCACCTTCAAACAGTAGCGATAGTTGTAAAGCTAATCCATCTGCATCCTGAATATTTGCTTCACTGGCAAGACTGCTGATGTACTGTCTAAATTGACGTGATTGTTCTGAAGAAAGTTGATGTACCGGACTTTCTTCATTAGGAAACTCAGCCGATGCTTTAATAAAAGCCATGCCGCGGAAATTGGGCGATGTAACCCATTCTTCAATGAACTCAAAGAGTTTTTGTAATTTTTCACTCGGCTTTTTAGTGTTGGAGTTAAGTTTATCGCTCAGCCAAGTTTGAAAATCCTGATGTCCTGTAGTCAGTACCTCAAGAATCAAATCTTCTTTACTGCGAAAATATTTATACAGCGTCATTTTTGTGGTGCCTGCAACCGCCACAATAGTATCAACACCAGTCGAGTTAATGCCTCTGGTTTGGAATAGGTCGGTGGCTACTACTAATATCTTGCTTTTTAACGTAGACATGACAGTCTCCGAATAAATACTTATTTTCTATTTTATACTAAAAAAAATAAAAAATCTATATACAGACCTGTATATATAAAGTAAACTCTTTTCAATGTTAGGTTTTTATTAATATTATTAATTGAATATAAACAATATTTTTAAAATTATAACTGCAATCTAATTATCAATATTTTGTATACAGAATTGTATATTTTGGAGAATAAAATGAGTAAATTATTGGTTGCACTATCTATAGTCGCTTTCGGTTTTGCTGCTGAGGCAAATGCTGCGGATGCTTCTACACTTTATGTGATTAAGTCTATTAACATCAATGCTCCTGCTGCAAAAACATGGGAAAAACTTGCTAAGTTCGGCGATATTGGCGCGTGGCATCCAGCGTTTGCAAAAACTGAAATTCTTTCAGGTAAAGATTTTAAAGTAGGTGCAAAGCGTGAGTTAACATTACAAGACGGCGGTAAAATTCACGAAACATTAACTGCTTACAGCGCAAAAAACAAATCAATGAGCTATAAGATTACCGAAAGCGGCTTACCTTTAACGGACTATGTTTCAACTTTGGAAGTGCATTCAAATGGCGCAGATAAATCAGTAGTTGTGTGGGAGAGTAGCTTTAATGCCAAAGCGCCGGCTGATGATAAAACAGCATCAGATCTGATTAATGGTGTATATGATGGCGGTTTAAGTAATTTGAAAAAAATACTTGAATAATTAAGTATTAAGTCACTTATCTGACTTTAAATATAAAACGCCACTACGATTACCGTAGTGGCGTTTTATATTTTATCTGTTAATAATCTTGTTTGAAAAATTCAATCAAATAGGGTATTTGATATTACTTAGATTTGGCCATTAACATTGGGGTAAAGTTACAGCGTACTTTTTCTAAATAAAAATTAGCAATCGCCAAGTCATTAAGGTCAGTAGGCAATTTTCCGCCAACTACATTTTCTAGATAAATCGCTTTATGCTTGTCCGGAATTTGAATCGCTTCGGGAAACTGGCAAGTGCCATTACGCATCTGTTCATATTTAGCATACATAATCACAGCGTCATGCGCGGTTAAGCTAACATTTGTGGTGTTTGCTGCTTTAGTTTTTTCTGGGGTAAGTTTGATATTACTGATATTTGCATGTGCCAACAGCATTTGCGGAGAGTAGTTACCTACAAGTGCTGGCAACCATAAAGCAGAGGCGCCCAGCAATATAAGCAAACTAGCTGCAATACTAAAAACGCCAGTTTTTGAGTGCGTTAGTTTTGAAAATGACCATCCACTTTGTATTTGCGCCAAAATGAGTGCATCAGCAGCTTTTTTAGCATGAGATAAACTATTGCTGCCAGGATGCGCAATTTCTTGTTGTGCGGCATTGCGTGCAATCAACACAATATGCTCAGCAAGAATTTCAGGATTTTCTGCACCAAGAGCCTTGGCTTGCAGAGTGCAGAAGGCAATCAACGCCTGATTAGATAATTTTTCTTGGGTAATTTCCAGGTCAATGTTGGGCGCATTGAGCCAATCACTTAAAATATCAAACAAATTCAATATGCGACCCTGCGGCGTTTTGCTGGATTTAGCCAGCATATTAAGCAACCAAGGTGAGTTGAAAATATCCATTATTTGAGCTGATTTTAAGGTTAGTAATTAAATAAGGTGAGTAATTAAAAAGGTTTTACTACTACAAGGATGACAATCAAAGTCAATACAACGACTGGTAACTCGTTAAACCAGCGATACCAAATGTGGCTACGTAGATTTTTATCATCTTTAAAGTCATGGACTAATTTGCCGCAATAAAAATGATATAACATCAAAACCGCCACTAATATTAATTTTGCGTGCAACCAACCGCCCGTGATGCCATAAACTAACCAGAGCCACAATCCAAATGTAATCGCTAATATAGCGAGCGGTAACATAAAGCGATACAGTTTGCGCTCCATTGATTTTAATCGCTCTGATGTCGCAACATCAGTCACCATCGCGTGATTAACAAATAATCTCGGTAGATAAAATAACCCTGCAAACCAGCTAGTGACAAAGATGATATGTAGCGCTTTTATCCACAACATTATTTGGCCAATTCACTTATCAATAATTTATTTAATTTAGTAAAATCTAATTCACCAATCGTTCGTTGTAATCGATTGCCTTGTTTATCAAAAATAAAAGTTGTTGGCGTTAGATTCACACCGCCAAATTTATCAGTTACTTCAGATAAGCCATCATGCATTACAGGAAAAGGCAGTGACTTTTGCTTTGTATAGTTAAGCACCTGGGCTGGTGGGTCGTAAGGCATCGCTACTGCTATTATCTCAAGACCTTTTTGGTTGTATTGTTTGTAGGTATCAATCAAGTGCGGCATTTCCTTAATGCAACCTGGGCAATCAGTCGCCCAGAAATTGACTAACACCACTTTACCTTTTAGGTCCGCCATCGCAATTTTTTTGCCTTCTATGGTAGTGAAAGTCACATTAGGCGCAGCAGATTTGTTATTTAATTGGAGCCCCAAAAAAACTAGTAATGCAATAATAATAATGGGTAATAAGGATTTTTTTAATAAAGAATTCATACGCGTAGTTTATCGTTTTAATGTGATTAGTCTATATTTTTTAGTAGTGCGTGTAGCTATTAGTCAAGTTGTATCTTTTTTGCATTAAGATGAATATGAAATGTCTGTCAATAACCATGAAACTGTTACGCTTATTTGCTGGTCTTCAGCATGATATAATCACATTTTTAATAGCCAAGCTATTCATCAAAAAAAGTAAATGAACGCACCTCTACATAGCAATATTCTGTATGCAGAACCACAACCTGCTACGCGCTTGCGCGAAATTCCTTACAATTACACCTCATTCTCAGACCGTGAAATTGTCATTCGGTTTCTCGGTGAAGAAATTTGGGACATTTTAAACGAATTACGGGGTGAGCGTAAAACAGGTCGCTCAGCACGCATGCTATTTGAAGTGCTGGGTGATTTATGGGTGGTCACGCGCAATCCTTATCTGCAGGATGACTTACTAGAAAATCCTAAGCGTCGCAAAGCACTGATTGATGCCCTGCATCATCGTATTGCGGCGATTGATGAACGAAGAACTACCAATGACAGTTCAGCTAATGCAAAAGTACTGAAGTTAGTAGTTGCTGGCCGTCAGGCAGTTACCAAATTTGAAAACGACTTTAAGCAAACGTGGAACCTACGTAAAAAAGCGCTGGCTAAACTTACAAAGATTACGCGTAAAGACAACGTACAGTTCGATGGTTTAGCCCGTGTATCACACGTGACCGATGCGACCGACTGGCGCGTTGAGTATCCGTTTGTGGTATTGAATCCGGATACTGAAAAAGAGATCGCAGCATTAGTGCGCGCATGTATTGAGTTAGGACTTACTGTCATTCCTAGAGGCGGTGGTACTGGCTATACAGGTGGTGCGATTCCGCTTACGCCAATGTCTGCTGTAATTAATACCGAGAAACTAGATCAGCATACCGGCGTGAAAATGAGCACGTTACCAGGTGTTGCGCGCCAAGTGGCTACTATTGAATGTGGCGCAGGCGTGGTTACACGCCGTGCTATGGAAGCTGCTACTGATGCAGGGCTAGAATTTGCCTGCGACCCAACCAGTGCCGATGCAAGTTGTATTGGCGGTAACGTAGCCATGAATGCTGGCGGTAAAAAAGCGGTACTGTGGGGTACTGCACTGGACAATCTTGCCTCATGGCGCATGGTCACACCTGATGCCGAGTGGCTAGAGGTGGAGCGTTTAGACCATAATCTAGGCAAGATTCATGACATTGCAGTGGCGCGCTTTAAAGTAAGCCGCTATGCAGAAGACATGAAGACTCTAATCGGCGAGCCTGAGATTTTAGAAATCGCTGGGCCTAGCTTTAGAAAAATAGGCTTGGGTAAAGACGTTACTGATAAGTTTTTATCAGGCTTACCGGGCATACAAAAAGAGGGCTGTGATGGTTTGATCACCTCAGCTACATTCATTTTGCATCGTATGCCTAAGCATGTGCGTACTGTTGCGCTAGAGTTCTTTGGCAACGTGTCACACGCTGTGCCTGCGATTGTCGAGATTAAAGATTATCTAGATGCTACTGCCAAGAAAGACCCTATCGTGCTGATGGCAGGGTTAGAGCATATGGATGAGCGCTACATTAAAGCAGTAGGCTATGCGACTAAAGCTGCGCGCCAACAACGTCCTAAGATGGTATTGATTGCCGATATTGCGTCTGACGATGAAAATGCAGTGGGCGAGGCCGCTTCACATATCGTGCGTTTATGTAACGCACGTGATGGTGAAGGATTCATCGCTGTTTCAGCTGAGGCGCGTAAAAAATTCTGGCTAGATCGCGCACGTACAGCAGCCATCGCAAAACATACTAATGCGTTTAAAATCAATGAAGATGTAGTGATTCCATTACCGCGTTTGGGCGATTACTCTGATGGTATCGAGCGCATTAATATTGAGCTATCAATCAATAACAAACTAAAGTTATTAGATGCGCTTGAAGCGTTTATGCAAGGTGATTTACCGCTACAAGCGGATGAGGATGGCAATGCAGATGCACAAATGGTGCAATCTAAGCAGGCCATGGCCTTGCAGTTATTGCGCGATTTGCGTGCACGCTGGCGCATGATTTTAAACACACTAGACGAGCCCGTGAGTGTATTGGGTCAGTTGGGTGATGGCCTTGAGCAGTACGAAAACGTATTTCGCGCGGTGCAATCTTACGATTTGCGCATCTCATGGAAGCGTGAACTTAAGCGCCCAATGGCAGATATTTTTGCTGGGCGCGAGTTCCAAAAAATCTTAAATCGCTGTGATGAAATTCATAAGGCGGTGCTCAAAGGCCGCGTATTTATTGCCTTGCATATGCATGCGGGTGATGGCAACGTACATACCAACATCCCAGTGAATTCTGACGATTACGAGATGATGGGTGCTGCGCACGATGCAGTGGCACGCGTAATGGCGCTGGCTAAAGGCCTAGATGGCGTAATCTCTGGTGAGCATGGCATCGGTATTACTAAAATGGAATTTTTGGAAACTTCTACTATTGAAGCCTTCACTATTTACAAAAATAAAGTTGACCCTAATGGTCACTTCAATAAAGGTAAGTTGTTGGCTGGCTCAGGGCTAGAAAACGCCTATACACCAAGCTTTAGCTTGCTTGAGCAAGAGTCTATTATCATGGAGCAATCTGCCATTGGTGAGATTGCAGACTCAATCAGCGATTGTTTACGTTGCGGTAAATGTAAGCCAGTGTGTACCACCCATGTACCACGTGCGAACCTTTTGTATTCTCCGCGCAATAAGATTTTAGCTACGTCACTTCTGATAGAGGCATTTTTGTATGAAGAGCAAACGCGGCGCGGTATCTCAATCAAACATTTTGATGAGTTTAACGATGTCGCGGATCATTGCACGGTATGCCATAAATGCTTAAATCCATGCCCAGTGGATATTGATTTTGGCGATGTCTCTATCGCCATGCGTAACTTTTTACGTGAGCAAGGCAAAAAACAATTTAACCCAGGCAATGCATTGGCGATGGCTTTTTTAAATGTAAAAGACCCCGCCACGATTAAATTGATGCGTACCTTTATGGTAACTATTGGCTATAGAGCGCAAAACTTCGCACATGGCTTGGCTAAAAAGTTTGGTTTACTGAAAGACAAAATCAGGCCGCCAGCCACAGTAGGTAAGCCAGAAATTAAAGCGCAGGTTGTGCACTTTATTAACCGACCCATGCCGAAAAAAATGCCAACTAAAACTTCACGTGCACTATTGGGCATAGAAGATAACAGCATGATTCCGGTTATCCGTAATCCGCAAAAAGTAACGGAAGATTCAGAAGCGGTATTTTATTTCCCCGGTTGTGGTTCTGAGCGGTTGTTCTCAAACGTAGGCTTGGCTACGCAAGCCATGTTGTATGAAGTAGGCGCGATTACGGTATTGCCGCCTGGTTACCTATGTTGTGGCTACCCGCAAACTTCAAGCGGTAATCACGACAAAGGTCAGGAAATCACCACGGATAACCGCGTTTTGTTCCACCGTGTGGCGAATACGCTTAATTATCTTGATATTAAAACGGTGATTGTATCTTGCGGTACTTGTATGGACCAATTGCAAAAATACGAGTTTGAGAAGATATTCCCGGGTTGCCGCTTGTTAGATATTCATGAATATTTGATGGAAAAAGACGTGCGTCTGCAAGGTGTGAGCGGTACACGTTATATGTACCACGACCCATGCCATACACCTATGAAGACCTATAAGCCATTAGAGGTGACCAATACCCTTATGGGGCAAGATGTGCAGCTCAATGACCGTTGTTGCGGTGAAAGCGGGACGTTTGCAGTTGCCCGTCCAGATATTGCCACACAGGTCAAAATGCGTAAGCAGGAAGAGCTTGAAAAAGGCATGGAGAAAATGGGTTTAACCGTAGGTGCGCCAGAAGAAAAAGTGAAGATACTTACTTCATGCCCAAGCTGCTTACAAGGTTTAGCGCGTTATGGCGAAGATACAGGGATTGAGGCGGATTACATTGTGGTTGAGATGGCGAAACATATTCTTGGCGATAATTGGATGCAGGAATATGTGGAGAGAGTGAATAAGGGCGGGATTGAGAAGGTGTTGTTGTAGTTAAAGTATGAAAGATAGCAAACCTTTCATCACTCTTTTCATTTTCGGATTTATTGCTTTAGGTTTAGCTATGTTAACTATATACCAGAGTGCTAACTGCCCTGCGAACAGGAGTTGTTTAGGACTGGTGATGGTTTGGTTGATTGCAAATTTTGCACTTATTTTTAATTTTCTTATTTGCGCAATATACATTTTCAATTATCGAAAGAATTCAAATCTCACATTGAAATACCTTTCAATGACTTCACTTTTTCTTTCATTGGGTTTTTTGTTGTATTTCTTAAAATCACTATGGTTAAATGTTTTTATTAAGTAAGTAGGGTGTGCAAATTGATGTTTATTTGCACACCATTTCTCATCTTGAAATAGGTCGCTTTCGCGCGACATGCGAGTTACTTTCTTTTGCTTAGCCAAGAGAAAGTAACTAAAGAATACCCGTAAAGGGCATCCCCAATCTCGCTAAGTGCTAAAGCACTAAGTCGTTTGAAAGGCTACCCCTACCGCTTGTTTCCTGTGCTGCTCGGCTTCATGGGCGGCAATCGGAAACTCGCCCAATAAAAACAATTGGGCTCAAACAGCCGCTTGCCGAGAGCGCCCATGAAGCCGAGTAGAGCAGGCGCGGTAGCAGGGGATTAAAATCAAAACCATTGCCCCGTCATTCCGACGAAAGTCGGAATCAAGTGTCTTTGTGTTGTTGTAAACTAAATTCTGTAATGTGCGTTAGTTAACATAGGTATTGATTGAGTTGATTCATAATTGATTTAATTTAAAAATTTTCGTTTAGGTTTTAAGTCATATTTTTAATGTTTTAGTAGTATTTAATGAGTAGTTTAATAAGTGAAGGTGGATGATATGCGTAATAAAATTATTGTTGGTTCTATATTGGTTGCATTTACATTGGGCGGTTGTGCCAATATGACAGAAACGCAAAAGGGTACTGCTAAAGGCGCTGGTATAGGTGCTGGTGTTGGTGCAGTGGTTGGTGCTATCGCGGGTAAAGGCAAGGGTGCTGCAATCGGTGCGGCTGTGGGTGCTGGTGTTGGTGCGGTGGCTGGTAATGTTTGGACTAAACGCCAAGAAGAACAAAAACGCCAAATGGAAGAAGCAACTGCGGGTACTGGTGTTGCGGTAACGCAAACTGCGGATAACCGTTTGAAATTAGATATTCCAAGTGATATTTCTTTTGCCGTGGGTCGTGCAGATATTCAACCAAACTTTAGAACGATATTAAATACTTTTGCCACCAGTTTGGCGAGTACGCCTAACAGTAACGTAACGATTATCGGCCATACCGATAGCACTGGTAGCGATGCAGTGAATAATCCTTTATCGTTAAACCGTGCAGCTAGTGTGCGTGATTACTTAGCTGCTAGAAGCGTGGCTTCAAGTCGTATCGCAATTGATGGTCGTGGATCACGTGAACCATTGGTTGCTAATGATACTGCAGCTAACAAAGCGAAAAACCGTCGTGTTGAGATTTTTGTAGCAGAGCCAGCACCTGTCGCTGCGCAATAATAAGTAAAATAAAGGGGTGTAGATTTTCTGATTTGCACACCTTTATCAATACGGAATCTTCGATAAATACCCCATCATGTAGTAAATGCATCAAGGTTGAATTTCATGTCATGTGAATATTTGCTAGATTGACCGTGTTGCGCTACGCTATAGTTATTGCGGATTTCCGCAAAACTCTAAGGGGATACAAATGAATAAATTACTAAAAGCATTGTTATTGAGCTTGTTTATTACTGTTGCGTTTACAGCTTGTAAAAAGTCTGAAGATACTGCGGCAGAAACTGCTGCTGACGTAAAAGACGCCATTACAGAAATGAAAGATGACACTGTCGATGCTGCTAAAGATGCTGCTGCTGCTACTGAAGAAGCAGCTAAAGATGCCGCAGACGCCACTGCTGAAGCAGCTGGCGATGCCAAAGAAGCTGCTAAAGATGCAGTGCAAGAAGCTAAGGATGCTGCGAAATAAGGTTAATTATTTACGATATTTAAACCTGCAGTACAAAGTATGAAATAAAAAAGGGGCAATGCCCCCTTTTTTATTGAAGCAGCTCGTTATATTTTTCTTATAAATATTGAGTTAGCGCACTGATTTAACACGTTACGCACACTAAATATGCGTGACTTAACATCAAAATTCAGTCATTTCCCACATCTAGAATAGCTGTAGAATCAAGACCAGCCTAACTCTTGGGCAAGTTAACCTGTCATGTAACTTTAATACTAAAGTCGCAAAATTGTCATTGGCACGGCTTATGCTGATTATCAAGTGCAGTAGATATACAAGCAGACTAAATGCGCCAATGAAATAGGTGGTTAAGTACAGATACTGCATCTGAAACTTGATGATTAGGAGATTTAAAAATGAAACATTTATCTAAACAGAGTTCTTTATTGCTTAGTATCGCATTAGCCGTGGGTGCGCTCACCGTTATCGCTAAAACTAGCCCAACTTTTGATATTCATACCAGTGTGATTTCAAAAGCTGCACAAAGTGAAAAAGGCGTAATTCTTGTGTTAACCGAGCGTGGCCCCGTGGCGGCAGAAGCTGCGTATATGCTTTCAGCGCAAATGAAGCAAAATGAGGGCTTTTTACCTTTATTAATGGTGGCAGATAAAGACAAAGTGGCAGGTTATATGAGCGCTTTGGCATTACCCACCGAGTCATTGCCTGCGGTGATTTTTTTCGACAAATCTGGAAAAGAGTTAGCGCGTGTTGTTGCTTCAAAACCGGAGATGATCAAGCCAGCTCAATCTCAAAATCGTGTCAGTTAGTATGATTTGTTTGAGCAAGTAAGGTAGCAATTCAATCTGTACTACATTGGTTTGCTGCCTTATTTAAGTTGTTTAATTAGTTCGTAATACAATGAATACAGATTAGGTTAAGCATCAAAAAGGCAAGAATACTGCAGTAGCCAGATTTTGCATAATGCGTGAAATCAATCGTTGTGATTTTTCTGCCAAGGCAATTGCGTACAAATCTGCACGACCAATAATTTTTCCAAATTCTCTTTCAAAAGATAAATTACGTTCTCTATCATTGATTTCATTGCTCAATAAATAAAGTGCGCCGTTACTGTCTCGTGCATTTGATAGCTTCCAAGCAGCAATTTCAATGTTTCTAGCCACGTTATAAATGTGTTGTGGGTCTATGGTGTCCGTTAAATAAAAATCATTTCTGCCGCCATGTGCTTTCATTAACATGGTTTGTAATCCAACTATAAAAGCTAATACACGGTCACCCGTATATTCAGGTTTAAAGGTTAAGAAAATAGCCTCTGTACCTTGTAGGTTTTGCATAGATTCAAACTGATAATGGTGTTGTGCTTCGCCATCAAACACCCAGGTGATCATTTTTTCAGCATGATCTGAAGTGCTTTTTTGTAATTCGTGAGGGTTACGTTTGTAAAGTTTTAGCATGAGTATACGTAAGCTCTCAGTGTTCTCACGTATTTCTACATCAGCCATACGATCAAAGTCGCTTTTACCAAGCTGGCGAAACGAGCTGCGGTCTTGACGTTCTGGAATCGAATTGTTAGGTAATGTGCCAGTTGATGTTACAGAACGGTTTGGGGAAGTAGCGCATGCGGATAATATCGATAACAACAGGATGCTACTTACGATATTAGATGTGATAGTCATTGATTAAATAATATCACTTTTAATAGATTCGCTCTAAATTACGCTAATCATTTTAAATAGCTATTTTTGGGCTACTCACTTAATTTGAATAATCCGCGCTTTAGGAAATACCACACTAAATACACTGCCAACACCGAGTTCACTGGTGATATCAAGTCTTGCCTGATGCCGCGTGAGTATGTGTTTTACGATAGAAAGCCCAAGACCTGTGCCACCTGTTTCACGGCTTCGGCTACGGTCTACACGATAAAAACGTTCGGTGAGACGGTCAATATGTTGCTGCTCAATACCAATACCATTGTCTTTTACGCTAAACACCGCTTGTGTATCGCGTGACTTCCAGCTGATTTGAATTTCGCCGCCAGCGGGCGTGTAGCGTATGGCATTGCTAACCAAATTGCTCAGCGCACTTTGTAGCTCTTCTGTAGCACCCATTAGATCCAAATACTCGTCTGCTTCTAGGCTAATGTGATGTTTACCCTGACTTAAGGCGTTGGCATCATTGAGTAGCATATTCAGCAAAGCAGACATATTGATTTCTGAATCTTCAGGCGGAAGGGCATTACTTTCAATGTGAGAAAGCGTGAGTAGATCTTCGATCAACCTGCCCATACGGTTTGTCTGATCTTGCATCATATGAAAGTAACTGCGTGTACTTTCTGGTACTGCACCATCCATATCTAATAAGGTTTCAACGAAGCCACCCACTACTGTGAGTGGTGTGCGCAGCTCGTGAGAAACGTTAGCAATAAAGTCACGACGCATGGTTTCTATTTTTTCCAGCTGGGTTACATCTCGACAAATCAGTAATTTTTGTTTAGTGCCAAATGGGATGAGCTGAATTTCTAATGTGACTTCAGGGTTCCGCCAGGATTTAAGTTTGATGGGTTCAGAATAATCTTGTTCTTGTAGGTAATTAATGAAATCACCATGACGCACTAAATAGTTGATCGGTTGGTTTTCATCTTGTTTCAGATCCAAGCCTAATTTGAGTTCTGCGGGCGGGTTACACCATTCAATTTCATTGGCGGCGTTAAGTACTACTACGCCATCAGGTAACGCGCTGGCAGCATGGCGAAAACGTCCTAGCGCTGAGCTTAACTGCGTTTGGTTACGTGAGTGGCGACGGTGTTCTTGATAGAGTAGGGCAAACACATCTTCCCACACGCCTGAGCCGTTTGGAATATTGTTGAGGATTGGTTTTTTAAGCCATTTATCAAGCTGGTACAACCAATATAAATGACCCGCAAGGTAGATTGAAACGCCTGCTGAAAATACAATCAGCGCTGTAAATGCATCGCTACTAGCCCAAGTAATCAGACAAATGATACAAAGTGCCAAACCCAGCCAAAAGGCGTTCCAGCGAATATCTTGCACGTTTAAAATTCTTTAAAAATGTGTTGGCACATTATAGTGGGCTTAAAATTTAAGTCATCAAAAATTTACTAAAAGTATGATTGATATTAATGCTTTTAGTTAACTAGTTTTATTAGCTTAATTTATTGAATAGACAAGCGATAGCCTGCACCACGTACTGTTTGAATTAAATCTTCATGACCTGATACGGCAAGTGCATTGCGTAAACGGCGAATATGGACATCTACGGTGCGATCTTCAACAAAGACGCGATCGCCCCATACTTTATCAAGTAGTTGGCTACGGGTATGTACACGTTCAGAGTTAGTCATAAAAAAGTGTAGCAGTCTAAATTCTGTTGGACCTAAATCAATGATTTTGTCATTGCCAGTGACACGATGCGTAGTAGGGTCAAGACGTAAACCATTTACATCAATTGGGTCATCTGTCATTTGTGGCGCACGACGACGTAATACCGCTTTGATTCGCGCATTTAATTCACGTGGGCTAAATGGCTTCGTTACATAGTCATCTGCGCCAACTTCTAAGCCACGGACTTTATCGAACTCGTCACCGCGTGCCGTCAGCATGATAATTGGGATGGCTTTTGTGTGGTTATCAGACTTTAATTTACGCGCAAATTCTAAACCGCTCATGCCTGGCAGCATCCAATCCAGCAAAATTAAATCTGGCATGGTTTCACGTAATAAATTTTGTGCATGCTCTACACTTAGGGCACGCATGGCATTGTGCCCGGCTTGGGTAATGTTCAGGGCTAGCAATTCTTGAATAGCTGGTTCATCTTCAACGACTAATATATTAGCTGGCATCATATTTCCTTATTAATATAGGCTTTTATACCTAACTCTAGTCAGTTTATGACTCTAATATGACATATTCATGACAAATATCAATCTTCATCTGCTGCCAATTCATATAAATCTTAAATAAGTAAATTGCCATTTATTGCTTTTTGTAACAATATGTAAAATAATAAAATCATAAAAACGTATCATCAAAATAAACCATTAATTTCAGGGGTCGGCATGGCAAGCTTTTTATCTAAAGAGAACATTACCGCAAGCGCTAATTTTAATCGTTGGCTAGTGCCACCTGCAGCTTTAGCTGTTCATTTATCCATAGGCATGGCATATGGTTTTAGCGTATTTTGGAAGCCACTGGGTAATGCTTTGTTGGGTGAAGATGGTAAGCCATTAGCTGCGTGTGCTGCAGGCGCTACCACTTTTGGAGAAAAATTAGATGGTACTTTACGTGCACTCACCGCTACAGACTGTAATTGGACGCAATTTGATTTAGGTTGGATGTACACGCTGTTTTTTGTGCTGCTTGGCTGTTCTGCAGCTGTGTGGGGTAGTTGGCTAGAACGCGCAGGGCCACGTAAAGCTGGTTTGGTTTCAGCGCTATGCTGGTGTGGTGGTTTATTGATTTCAGCGTTTGGTATCTATAGCCATCAATTATGGATGATGTGGCTGGGCAGCGGTGTTATTGGCGGCATAGGTTTAGGGCTTGGGTATATTTCTCCTGTTTCAACCTTGATCAAGTGGTTCCCCGACCGTCGCGGTATGGCTACGGGTATGGCGATTATGGGTTTTGGTGGCGGTGCGATGATAGGTTCACCATTGGCTACTAAGTTAATGGGCATATTCGCCACTGAAGTTAACGGCGTGATGCAACCGGGTATTTGGCAAACATTCGTTGCACTGGCCGTGGTATATGCCGTATTTATGGTGTTTGGTTCATTAGGTTATCGCGTGCCACCAACAGGATGGAAGCCTGCGGGCTGGAATCTGCCTGTAAGCAAAGTAAATAATATGATTGCTTCACGGCACGTACATCTTAATAAAGCACATAAAACGCCGCAGTTTTGGTTGTTATGGTTAGTACTATGCATGAATGTATCTGCTGGTATCGGTATTATTGGTGCGGCAGCGCCGATGTTACAAGAAACTTTTGGGGGGGCACTAATTAGCCAAGTGGGTACAGCGACTCATGATTTAGGTTTTGCTGATATTAAAAAAGATGAAGCAATGGTGGCGCTAGCGGCGGCAGTTGGTGCGGGTTTCGTTGGTTTAATTTCATTATTTAATATTTTTGGACGGTTTTTCTGGGCTAGCTCGTCTGATATTCTGGGTCGTAAACGTACTTATGTTATTTTCTTCACACTTGGTGCATTACTTTACGTCACAGCTTCACAAATGGCCGGTATAAAATCATTAGCCATGTTTGTGGCATGCTTCTGCATTATTGCTTCTATGTATGGCGGTGGTTTTGCCACGATTCCAGCTTATTTGGCAGATATGTTTGGCACGCAATTTGTGGGTGCTATTCATGGGCGTTTACTCACTGCGTGGTCTACAGCGGGTATTTTAGGCCCAGTCATTGTTAACTATATGCACGATATTCGATTAGAGGCGAATGTTCCATTCGCTAACATTTATGCGCCTATCTTTTATGTGTTGGCGGGAATGTTGGTGATAGGTTTTATTGCAAATTTAATGGTGAGACCAGTCGCTGATAAATTTTTTATGACGAATGAAGAGCTGGCCTATGAAAAGAAACTCGCCCACGAAAAATATATGGCGACCACTGAAGTGATTGGTACACCCGAGAAAACACCGCTGCTCACCAGTTTGGCGTGGCTGGCAGTGGGTATTCCAATTAGCTACGGTATTTGGAGTACGATACAGAAAGCTTGGGTGTTATTTCAATAAAGAAGCGGCCAATATGCGGTAAAATATGTGCTTTGCATTTATAGCAGTAACTAAGGATAGATTAGAGTGAGAGAAATTAAGCAAAATTTAGATGGTGCAGGCATGCAAATTGGTATTGTTTTATCAAGATTCAACCCTGAAATTGGTGATGGCTTGCTAAGTGCGTGTAAAGCAGAATTGCTGAAATTAGGTGTAGCAAGTGATGCTATTACCATTGCCACTGTACCAGGCGCTTTAGAGACGCCTTTGTTATTGCAACATATGGCACTGAGTGAGAAATTTGATGCACTGATTGCATTAGGTGCAATCATTCGCGGTGAAACTTATCACTTTGAAGTGGTTTCTAATGAATCAGCGCGTGGTATCTCTGAAGTGCAGTTGAATACAGGTGTTCCAGTTGCAAATGCGGTATTGACTACAGAAGATGATGACCAAGCGATTGCGCGTATGCATATCAAAGGTGCAGAGGCCGCACAAGTAGCTATTGAGATGGTTAATTTGGTTAGATCGTTATGATTGCAGATAATGAATCGCCATCAGTCGATACAGCATTGACCAGTTTGGTGACTGAAGATACTTTAGCCAAAAAAGAGCCTAAAAAAGAATCTGCTAAAAAAAGTAGTGTAAAAAAAACGGGTAGTAGAAATCGTAGAAAATCACGTGAGTTAGTGCTAAAAGCCGTTTATCGCGGTATGTTGAATCAGTCTGAACTTGGCCCGATTCTCCGTGATATGGCCGATGATCCAGATTATAACAAGGCAGATGAAGCTTACTTTAAGCAGTTGTTAGAGGCGGTAACGACTAATGTTGATGCACTTGATGCCAAAATGGCTGGGTTTATTGATCGTAAACTGACTGAGTTAAGTCCGGTAGAGCATGCCATATTGCGTATTTCTGGCTGCGAATTGATGTTTGATATGAGTATTCCATACCGGGTTGTGATTAATGAAGGCGTGGAGTTAGCTAAGATATATGGCGGTATAGATGGCCATAAATACATCAATGGCGTGCTAGATAAACTTGCTGCAGATGTGCGCGCTACTGAAGTGAATAATGCAAGAAATTAATATTAGTAAAAGTTAGCCGTTTAGCATTAAATTTAAATGAGTGACCACAAAAGCTCATAAGCTAATTTAAACCAGAGAATTGATTAAGGATGGCTGATGAAAAAGCATGTTTGGAAATCAGATTGGTTTGCTGGTTTAATTATCCCCTTAGTATTTTTATTCACCATCATTAGCGCATTTTCCGAAACCCTGGAAAATAAAATCCAGGGTTTCAGCCTCCAAAAAACTAAGTGTGCCAAATTCGAAATTAATAGTACTTCATCCCTTCAGTCGCAGTCATTAAACATTCCTGCTCACTTTTATCTGACTCAGACGTTACCAATAACAACTCAATACTTCGATTTAACACCTAAATATATTAATAATGGTCACTTATGCGAACGAGTGATTTCTATTGAATTGACAAGGTCTGTAAGCAAGTTAATATGCACTTGAATGATGCACTGGAAATCGTACGTTTAACCGATGTGGGTTTATATCGTGAGCAAAATGAAGATGCTCTGGCTAGTGATAGTTCCGTAGGCTTGGCCGTACTTGCAGATGGTATGGGCGGATATAACGCTGGTGAAGTGGCAAGTGAAATTGCGGTGTTAAGTATTACTGCCGAATTAAAAGAAGCGTTGCTAAATCGCTCGGCAAATCATCGTGTTAATGCCTTATCTGGTATACAAGCTACATCGCAGTTAATGATGAATGCTGTTAAGAATGCTAACGATATTATTTTTAATGTGTCGCAGACGCATCCACAATGCGCTGGCATGGGTACAACACTTGTTGTTGGATTGTTCGTTGATGATAAACTGCTGGTAGGGCACATTGGCGATTCGCGTATGTATCGCTTACGTAACCAACACTTGATGCAAATTACAGAAGACCATTCGTTGCTGCAAGAGCAGATTAAGTTGGGTTTAATTGCAGCTGAAGAGGCTCGGTATTCGGCTAATAGAAACTTAGTCACCCGTGCTTTGGGCATAGACCCTGAAGTTGAGCTAGAGCTAAATGAATATGCAGTTGAGTCGGACGATATTTATTTACTATGTTCGGATGGTTTGACAGATATGGTTGAAGATGATGCGATTCAATCTACACTCAATGATTTATCATTAGAATTAACAAAGGCTGCAGAAGCACTAATAGAGACGGCGAATGATAATGGCGGTAAAGATAATATTTCTGTCATACTAATAAAGGTTAATAAGCCTTTTGAGTATAAGCAAACTTGGTATGATAATTTTTTAAGCTGGTTAAAATAGCAGGGTAAATTATGGCAAAGCTTATTCTTTCACTGGAAAATAAATTCTTGGGCGAATATCAGCTCAATAACGATCGCCTCACTATTGGGCGTAGACCTACTAATGATGTCCACATCGATAATCTGGCTGTAAGTGGTATACATGCAGCGATATTGAAAATGGGGAATGATTTTTATGTGGAAGATCAAGGCAGTACAAACGGTACGCAGGTAAACGCTAGAATAGTAAAAAAACATTTATTGCAAAATGGTGATTTAATTGATTTTGGTAAGCATCAATTAAAATATGTGAATGAAGCAATGCCCAGTGGTGCCGAGGATGGTTTTGAAAAAACCATGTTTATGGGGCTAGACACCATGCTGCCAGAGCCAGATGATAATCCCATGTCTGATCTTGATTCAGAAGCTGCAGAGTCGAAGCCTGCTGACATAGTGCCTGATGCAGCAGCAGAAGTTGCTCCAGTGAAAGTTTCAGCATCGCCCTTTATACAAGTTTCAACCGATGCTGATGCGATTCAAGGATTGGGTAAAATACAAATTTTAAATGGCGCTAACAGTGGTCGAGAGCTAGTGTTAAACAAAGCGCTTACTACACTTGGTAAACCGGGTGTGCAAGTGGCTGTGATTACAAAGCGGTCGAATGGATACTTTATTACGCACGTTGAAGGCCAAGTTTATCCAATCATGAATGGCGCATCCATAGGTGCACAAGCCCATCCGTTAAGCAATCATGACGTGATTGAACTGGCTGGAGTAAAAATGGAGTTCTACCTAAACTAGTTTCAACCCGCTAAGTAATGAGTACCAACTAAATAGGATTTAAACAGATATAGACGTACGCAAACGCTTCAATACAAAGTATTGTGGTTTTCTATTTTAATTTTAATGAATGCATAACCGCCTAGCAGATGAACGACAGCCAGCATCCTTACTTGTTACATCGATTAGAACGCCTTAACGCCATTGGTATCGCACTATCAGTAGAACGAGATCAAAACCGACTGTTAGAAATGATTTTACTTGGCGCAAAAGAAATCACTAACGCCGATGGTGGCACGTTATATACCATTACTAATGATAAGCATCTCAAATTTGAGATTATGCGAAATGAAACACTTGATATCTCGCTGGGCGGTACTACAGGCAAAGATATTCCATTTTTGCCACTACCTTTATATTTAGCCGATGGTAGTCCTAACTTAACTACTGTAGCGGCTTATGCTACCCTCAACGATAAGACTGTTAATATTGAAAATGCTTATTTAGCACAGGATTTTGACTTCACAGGTACGCGTAAGTTTGATCAGAAAACAGGCTATCATTCTCAGTCGTTTTTAACGATTCCCATGAAAAATCATGAGGCAGAAGTGATTGGTGTGTTACAGCTGATTAATGCCATTGATGTCAATACACAAGAAATTATCCCTTTTTCAGCGGCCAATCAAAGCTTAGTAGAGTCCCTGGCATCACAAGCTGCGGTCGCAATGACCAACCATAATTTAATTGAAGGTTTAAAGCGATTATTTGAGGCATTCATTGAATTAATTGCTGAGGCGATTGACCAAAAATCTCCTTACACGGGCGGTCACTGCAAGCGCGTACCCGAGCTTACAATGATGTTGGCGCAAGCCGCTATTGATACCAAAACAGGTCCGCTAAGCGAGTTTACACTGACCGAAAAAGAGTTTTACGAACTCAAAATTGCAGGGTGGTTACACGATTGTGGCAAAGTTACTACGCCAGAGTCGGTGATGGATAAGCCAACCAAATTGTCTGCCATTTTTGATCGTATTGATTGCATTGATCAGCGTTTTGAGTTGCTTAAAAAGCAGGCAGAGTGCGATGTACTTAAAAAACAAATGACTGCGATACGAAATAATCAGTATGAAGCTTTTGCTAAGCTAGAGTCTGAGCTTGAAGCATTTAAACAAAAATGTGATAAAGATCGTGATTTTTTAAGAAAGGCCAATGTAGGTAGCGAGTTTATGACGCCAGAAGATCAGCAACGTGTGCGTGATATTGCTGCCATACATATTATCAATGCTGATGGGCAGGCGACATCCCTGTTAAGTGAGGATGAGATTTACAATTTAAATATTGCAAAAGGCACCTTAACCTCTGAAGAGCGTGAAATCATCAATAACCACATAGTAGTTACAATCAATATGCTAGAGTCGTTACCCTATCCAAAAGGTTTGCAACGTATACCGGAATATGCCGGTGGTCATCATGAGCGTATGGATGGCAAAGGTTACCCTAAAGGACTAACCCGAGAGCAAATGTCGATACCAGCTCGCGTGATGGGTATTGCTGATATCTTTGAGGCGCTCACATCTAAAGACCGGCCATACAAAAAAGCCAAAACACTATCGGAGTCATTGCATATTCTAGGAAAAATGAAATTAGATAATCACATTGATCCTGATTTATTTGATATATTTGTACGAGAAAAAATTTATTTAAAATACGGCGAGCTGTTTCTTGAAGCCGAGCAAATTGATGAGGTAGATGAATCTAAAATACCGGGATACCAAGCTTAAAATTAAAAATTCTTGGTAGTTTTAGAATTTAATGTGCCACAAACTTTGGCTAATCACAAACCTATACTTTTGCATCCATTTTGGTCACAAACTAAGTAGCTGCCTTGTTCGTACCAATCGCCTAATACCCATCGTGTAATGTTGTGGCCATTGAGTTTAATCTGATGTTCTTGTGGTCTATGTGTATGACCATGAATGAATAGCGGAGGGTAATCAAATTTCACCAGCAGCGCATCAACGGCTTCTTGATTTACATCCATAATTTGCGCAGATTTTAGCGATTTTTCTTCTTCGCTACGCATGCGAATTGCCTCAATTTGTTTTTTTCTAGCTTGCAAAGATTGACTTAAAAAGTCTTGCTGCCATTTTTCATCTCTTACCTGGCGACGAAAAGTTTGATAGGCCATATCGTCCGTACATAGGTCGTCGCCGTGGCTTAACAGCACGTTTTCCCCATACAGCTTAATTAGCGTTGGATCTTGCAAAAGGGTGATTTTTGCAGCCATACAAAACTCAGTCGAAACTAAAAAATCGCGGTTTCCGTGCATAAAATAGACATTTACGCCTGTGGCAACTAACGTACTTAAACCAGTAATAATGGTTTGGTGATGCGCATCTTCGACATCATCATCACCCGCCCAGTACTCAAAGAAATCTCCCAAAATATAGAGAGAGTCAGCTTTTACTGCTGAATGCCTAAGAAAATGTAGAAATGCTTCAGTGATATGTGGGCGACTGACGCATAAATGCAAATCGGAGATGAATATAGTAAAGTTGTGATGAGGCGAACTTACGTCCGCATCAAAACTTACATCATCCCCGAAGATTTTCATAATAGCTGTAACAAATGAAGCACTGTTAAATTAATTGCGATTACTTAACAGTATTTGATTAGCAACGAGTAGCACTTTCAATCACTACATTTTCTACTGGCACATCTTGATGACCTTTACGGCTAGTAGTGGCTACTTTTTTAATTTTGTCTACAACATCCATACCGGCAGTCACTTTGCCAAATACGCAATAGCCCCAGCCACTGCTAGTTGGCGCAGAGTGATTTAAAAAATCATTGTTGCCAACATTGATAAAGAATTGATTGCTGGCAGAGTGAGGCGCTGATGTGCGTGCCATAGCAACGGTGTATTGGTCATTTGCTAGACCATTATCAGCTTCGTTTTTAATTTCATCAGCAGATTCTTTTTGACTCATTGTGCTGTCAAAACCACCACCTTGAATCATAAAGCCATCAATTACGCGATGGAAAATGGTGCCATTATAAAAACCACTGTCTACATATTGTAAAAAGTTTGCCGTGGTGATGGGCGCTTTTTCAGCATTAAGCTCTAAAGTAATTTCGCCAAAATTTGTTTGTAGTTTAACCACAATATATCCTTAAAAAGTAATTGAAATGAATGGTATAAAAGTAGCAGTATTATAAAGGCTACTTATTTAATGTGATTTGTTGAATCACAATGGTCGATTTTGGCACGTCGCTAAACGGACCCTTATTGCCAGTTGGTGTAGATGCAATCTCACGCACTACATCCATACCTTTAAGTATGCGACCAAAAACACAATAGCCGATAAGCTCTGGATCTGGGCTTTGATAGTTTAAAAATTGATTGTTTTCTAGGTTGATAAAAAACTGTGCAGTAGCAGAATCAGGGTCGGCGGTTCTAGCCATTGCTAATGTGCCTGGTTCGTTCAATAGACCATTACCAGCTTCATTGACGACTGGCGCTTTAGTTTCTTTTTCGGCTAAGTCTGCAGTAAAACCACCGCCTTGAATCATAAAGCGATTGATAACACGATGAAAAATAGTGTTTTTATAAAAACCTGAATTCACGTATTGCATGAAATTAGCGACTGTTTTAGGTGCTTTGTCTGGGTAAAGCTCAATTATAAAATTGCCGCGATTAGTTTCTACCGTTAATTGTGGATTGCCAGCCTGAGCTAATCCAGAAAGCAACGCAAACATTAAAAAAACAAAAATTCGACGCATATTTAAATCCTGACATGATGAGTTTTGAAACAAAAGGTATTGAGTTAAAAATTTGACACTACTTGGATTGGCACTAGTTAAATTAGTACTAATTAAATTAACACTAGGCTGAGCCCTCGTAAATTATCTTCCAAATATTGTTTTCCTGGATCCAATACTGGCGTTTTTGCATTTTATTACTGAGTGTGGGGCTAGAAAAATCTTGTATAAAATCTACGACAACGAGCTTTTTATTTGTGTCAGGATAAGCAAACATACTTAAATTAGATAGCGAAATGTTGACTTTAGGTTTGCTCGCCTGTACTTGATATTTGTGCTCAGACCACTGTTGATAATTGATGCCGTTACTAGAAAAGTCCTGTGAATAATGCGCAAGATAGTTTGCGGTATTTTGAGATTTCCAATCTTCAAGCCATGAGTCAATCGCTTCTTGCAACGTTTGCTTTTCAGATGAGGTGGTGTCTGTAGCTAACCATTGTAAATTGTTCGCTATAATCACTGGCGTTTTGCCGGACTGTAAAAATGGCTCAAGTGCCTTTAAATCCGCATTGGTCAGTACAACACAGCCATCACTGGCACGAGGCGCTCTACTATATGTTGAGCTTGGTGTGCCATGCAGCCAAATGCCAGAACCTGTCCTGTTATGCTGGGTATCCCATTCGTTAGGATAATTGAGTGGGTAGGCTCCATCGCCATAAAAATCTGCCAATGGTTGCGTTAATTTTGTTTTTGCAAAATAAACACCAAGCGGTGTGCGTTTATCGCCTTCAGATTTCTTATCAACACCATTTTTTCCTACAGTAACGTAGTAATCAGTGACGTAAGTTAAGCGACCACCCTCATTTTTATATAAATACAGTCTGGATTTATCAGTATCAATCACAATGACATGATTTTGCTGTGCATTAGGTGAGAGCAAGAGGTTGGGTAGTTTATCTGCATTTTTATTTGATAGATAACGTTCAATACGCACACGGGCTTCTGCCTGCAAATCTTTAATCGCTTCCGTAGGGTTGCCATCAGCGCTGCCAAAGGCTTGTAGATGCTGACCTTGAGCCATTAACAAATCACCGCGTACAAGGTTGGCTAGTTTGAAGTTGGGTGTGGTAAGTAGTAGTTGGTCTATGGTCGCTAGTGCTTGCTGGTTTTTACCTTGTGTAATTTCCAGCAGGCTTTTTACTAGCAAGCTTTCCGTTATATTGTTGGCAACAAAATTGCTATCCACCAAGTTGCTGGCAAGTTTAACCGCACCGCTAAAGGATGGCTTAGACAGTAAATTGCTGAAGCTATAGCGATTGACTGCCGTTGCGTTCCAGGGCAATAATGTAATTGCCCCAAGAAGCCCGTATGTTAAAGCTTTATTTAAACCCATCACTAAGTCAGATAACCCTATTCAATATGTATCAAAAAACTAAACTACAACAATTTAAGCTACATTTTAAACGTTTTATCAATAGCGTGTTGTGTAACACTAATTAGTTGTTGGCAATCTCCTGCTCAATGAACCAATTGTCACCATCTTTTTTCATCGCCAATGTTTTTGTAGTGCTAATCGGCTTGCCATCAGCGCGATAAGACTGTTTGAAGCGTACTTTTGCGTTATCACTATCTACTGATGTGATATTGATATTTGATAGCTCAACATTGATTTTAGAGGGCTTAGTAATACGCTCTTTACGTTGTTGCTCCCAAGCCTTGCGTGATTCACCTTTTGCGGGTTTAAAGCTTGCTCCGTAACTAGCAAAATACTTATCAACGTTTTGGGAAGACCAAGCTTGCGCCCAATTATTAACCGCTGCAGTAATAGCATCATTATTGTTCATAACCACATTAACGGCTGTTTTTTCAGGCAATGCGTCAGTTTTTTTCACATCTGCAGGACGAATTTGGTTTGCAACTTTAGCGGGCTCTTTAGACGCGATAGTTGTTTTATTGCCAGTGCCAAACAAATCTTTAATCAGTGACAATTTACTTTGTGCGCGTGTATTGCCAGTATCCAGTTGAAGCGCTTTGTCGTAAGCTTCTGAAGCCATACGTGCATAAATGTCACCTAGGTTTTCATGCGCTGTGGCATAACTAGGGTGTGTTTTTATTGCAGTTTCTAGTGCTTTTCTAGCTTTATCAAATTGACCTTGGTCAGCATATAGTACGGCAAGGTTATTGTATGGTTCAGGTAAGTTAGGAAATTTTTCAGTCACATCAGTGAATGTTCTTATTGCTTCGTCACGACGGCCTTGCTCTGCAAGTAACACACCTTTCATAAAAAGTGCTTGTGCATTTTTTGGATTAGCAGCAATGTAAGTATTCACACGATCTATTGCAGCAGCTGTTTGGCCTTGATCAGCCATTTGTGAAATATCTTTAAGCTCATCAGCATGTGCAACAGAGAGCAATATGCTTGCTGCTAAAATCAGGCCAAACTTTCTTATAGAAGTAGCGGCTGACGTAATAAGATTATTCATTGTGATATACTTTTTTGGTGAATGAAATAAAACGTAATTCTATCAATAGCCTAGCTAACATCCAATAGCTCATTTACGTTTAAGCCAATTATTTCGTAATAACTACCCAACTTTAAGTCTATTTTAAGTAACATTTAATCATAATTATCACTTAAACTATTTTCAAATCTACATATCCCGTTTTAAGCCATCAGATTATGCTAAAAATTTACAACACCCTCGCCCGCGATAAGCAAGTATTTACTCCAATTGTTGCAGGAAAAGTAAGCATGTATGTATGCGGTATGACCGTGTATGACTATTGCCATTTAGGCCATGCACGCGTGATGGTGGTATTTGACATGGTTAGCCGTTGGCTGCGTACTTCTGGGTATGATGTGACTTATGTACGCAATATCACCGATATTGATGACAAAATCATCAAACGTGCTAATGAAAATAACGAAACGATTCATCAATTAACACAGCGTTTTATTGAGGCGATGGATGAGGATTCAGCCAAATTGGGCGTGATACGCCCTGATATTGAGCCAAAAGCGACTGAATTTATTGATGGTATGCTGAGTATGATTGGTGCATTAATTGAAAAAGGTTTTGCTTATCCTGCATCTAATGGCGATGTCTATTATTCAGTCAATAGTTTTGAAGGTTATGGCAAGTTATCTGGTAAATCACTAGAAGACTTACGTGCGGGTGAGCGCGTAGAAATCGATACCCACAAAAAAGATGCCATGGATTTTGTACTATGGAAAGCTGCAAAACCGAATGAGCCAAGCTGGGATTCGCCTTGGGGCAAAGGCCGCCCAGGTTGGCATATTGAATGTTCTGCAATGAGCGCGCATCACTTAGGCCAGCATTTTGATATTCATGGCGGTGGGCAAGATTTGCAATTTCCGCATCATGAAAATGAAATTGCCCAATCTGAAGCTGCCCATAGCCATGATGGTAAAACCTGCCAAATGGTGAATTATTGGATGCACAATGGTTTTGTAAGGGTCGATAATGAAAAAATGTCGAAGTCGCTTGGCAACTTTTTTACTATTCGCGAAGTGCTTAAAAAATACGATGCTGATGTAATACGTTTTTTTATTTTGCGTACACACTATCGTAGCCCATTAAATTACTCTGATCATCACTTGGATGATGCTAAGCAAGCCCATGACCGGCTCTATACAGCGCTTAAAAATGTATCTCCTATATCAACAACAGATATTGACTGGAATAATTCTTATGCTAAAAAGTTTAAGATAGCGATGGATGATGATTTCAATACATCTGAAGCTGTTGCAGTTTTATTTGATTTGGTGAATGAAGTTAATAGGTCAAAATCTACCGAAATGGCAGGGCTTCTCAAAAAACTTGGTGGGGTTTTGGGTCTACTTACACTTGATGCAGGACCGTATTTACAGGGTTTAAGGCAAGTAACTATAGCGCTAACTAGTCAAGTTGTAATTTCCCAGCAAGGCAACTTATCTGCAAAAGTTATAACGCCAATTTCAGGTTCAGAAATATCTGTTGAAGAACTTATTGAACAAAGAATTTCTGCTAAAAAAGTTAAAGACTTTGCCGAAGCTGACCGTATTCGCAAAGAACTCGCTGATGCAGGGATTATCTTAGAAGATTCGCCACAGGGAACAACATGGCGTCGTGCTTAACCTCAAATATTAAACATAAGTTAAAAGAAGGAATAATCTGTGCCAGTTAATTTAACCTCTCCTGCCGCGCATACATTGTTGCCCATCAAAGGAGTAAAGCTTGGTTTTGCTGAGGCCTTTGTGCGTAAGCAAAACCGTAAGGATGTGTTGGTCATTACACTTTCAGAAGGTACCAGTGTTTCAGGCGTTTTTACCAAAAATCAATTCTGCGCAGCGCCCGTATTGCTCTGTAAAGAGCATTTAACAAGCGGTCAATCTATACGTGCTTTGCTAGTGAATACTGGTTGTGCCAATGCTGGTACGGGTGAAGATGGATTGCAGCGCGCAGCATTAACCTGTGAAGCGTTGGCTACAGCGCTAGATATTCAGCCGCAGCAAGTACTGCCGTTTTCAACTGGCGTGATTTTAGAGCCCTTACCGGCAGATAAAGTGATTGCAGGCTTACCTGCTGCAATTGAAAATCTGAAAGAAGATAATTGGCTGAATGCGGCTGAAGCGATTATGACTACGGATATTGTCGCAAAAGGCACGTCGCGACAAATTACCTTATCCGGTCAGATGGTCACGGTGACGGGAATTTCTAAAGGTTCTGGCATGATACATCCCAATATGGCAACTATGCTGGGCTATATTGCGACTGATGCTGCAATCAGCCAAAGTGCGCTTGATGAGATGATTAAAGATGTGGTGAATGAGTCGTTCAATTGCATCACTGTGGATGGTGATACATCGACTAACGATTCCTTGATTTTGATGGCAACAGGCCAAGCAAAGAATGCTGAAATTAAGACAAATTCTACTGATTATTCGGCGATAAAAAAACTAATCACCGAAGTGGCCGTAGAGTTGGCGCAAGCGATTGTGCGCGATGGTGAAGGCGCGACAAAATTCATGACGGTAAAAATTGAAGGTGGCCGTGATGAAGCGGAGTGCCGTAAAGTAGCTTATGCGATTGCACATTCGCCATTGATTAAAACCGCATTTTTTGCATCAGACCCTAATTTAGGCCGTATTTTGGCGGCTATCGGCTATGCCGGTGTTGAGCAGCTGGATGTGAACGCGCTGAAGCTATATTTAGGCGATGTATTGGTCGCGGAGAATGGCGGTAGGGCAGCGGCATACCTTGAGGAACAGGGTTCAGCCGTCATGAAAGAACCAGAAATTTTAGTGCGGGTAGATTTGGCGAGGGGGAATGCAAGCTGTACTGTATGGACTTGTGATTTCTCTTACGATTACGTCAAAATCAATGCGGATTATAGGTCGTAACAAATCGCGATGACTGATTTTAAACATCTGATAAGCCGTGCAGAAGACTTGTTGACCAAGTTGGAAGCTATGTTGCCTACTCCACCTGACTTACCTAATTGGTCTGCAATCGCTTGGCGTTGGCAGCATAATAAAGGGCGTGGTTATTTAGAGGCTATTCCGTATCCACACCTGATTAAATTAGCTGATTTGCATAATATAGATGCCCAAAAAGCCGAAATCGTCCGTAACACTGCTCAATTCGTAAATGGCTTTACCGCTAATAACGTACTACTGACAGGTGCGCGTGGAACAGGTAAGTCTTCAGTGGTCAAAGCCTTATTAAGCCAATTTGCGCAAGATGGTTTGCGGATTGTTGAAGTAGATAAGCAAGATTTGACCGATTTGCCACAAATAACCGCATTGTTGCGTGCACGTGCTGAGCGTTTTATTGTGTTTTGTGATGATCTTTCTTTTGAGGCTGGCGAAGGTGGCTATAAGGCGCTTAAAGTCATATTAGATGGTTCTATGGCGGTTACTTCGGATAATATTTTGGTGTATGCCACTTCTAATCGCCGTCATTTATTACCAGAGTTTATGGCTGAAAATCTCGAAACACAGCATTTGGGTGGTGAGATTCGCCCTGGTGATACAGTAGAAGAGAAAACCTCATTGTCTGATCGATTTGGCATGTGGCTGTCGTTTTATTCGTTTGATCAAAATGAATATCTCGCGATAGCCGCTCAGTGGTTACGACATTATGGTATTCAAGAATTTAATGAAGATGCGAGCCGTGCAGCATTGCAATGGTCGCATACACGTGGTTCACGCAGTGGCCGTGCTGCATACCAGTTTGCGCGTGATTACGCTGGTAGAAACTCTTTAAGCAAGACTTAACTTGAAAACAATAACTAATAAAAAGTACATCAGTCATGAGTCAATCAACCATGAATCCATCCGTTTTAAACTCATCAGTCGTAGATCAAATTCCTGCTAATAACACCTCAACAATAAGCAAAGTTACCCATGCAGCTGTAGGTGTCATTATGCATGCTAACGGTTTAGTGTTATTGGCAGAGCGACCAGTTGGCAAACCGTGGGCAGGCTATTGGGAGTTTCCTGGCGGTAAGATAGAGCCGAATGAAAAGCCAGTGCAGGCCTTGATGCGCGAGATAAAAGAAGAGCTAGGGATTGTTGTTAAGTCACTATACCCATGGATTACTCGATCTTTTGATTATGCGGCAAAGTATGATGAGGCTGGCAAGCTTGAGAGTGCGGCTAAAACAGTGAAGTTACATTTTTTTATGATCACGGAATGGGACGGTGAGCCATTTGGATTGGAAAAGCAAACGATTAGCTGGCAAAATCCCGAAAAAGTGACGGTTAGCCCCATGCTTCCAGCCAATGCCCCTATATTTAGCGCACTGAGTTTATCGCCTATTTATGCGATTAGTAATTTAAGTGAGTTAGGAGAGGAGTTGTTTTTTGAAAGATTAAAAATTGCATTAGATAACGGACTGATGATGATACTTGTGCGTGAAAAACAGCTTTCTCCTGAAGATTTAAAGCTGTTTGCTGAACATGTGATAGAAATAGCCAATCCATATGAGGCCAAGGTGTTTATTCATTCAGATTTTAATTTGGCGCAAGAACTTAATGCCGCCGGTGTACATTTTTCTGGGCAAGACTTAATGCAGTTGAAGGAAAAACCTGACACTTTGCTTTGCGGCGCTTCTTGCCATAACAAGCAAGAGTTGGCAAAGGCTGCAGCATTAGGGTTAGATTATGTTTTGCTTTCGCCTGTGCAGGCAACACGTAGTCATGCAGATGCCAAGCCCTTGGGTTGGGATGTTTTTAGTGATTTAATTAAAGAATATGCGATGCCAGTGTATGCACTCGGCGGCATGAAAATTAACGACTTGCACATCGCCAGGCGGCATGGCGCACACGGTATTGCGATGCAGCGTAGCCTGTGGGGCTAAGCTGTTTGATGACGTACAAGCATGCTTTTAGCGGTAAGCGTGCAAAAAGTTATCAGTGATGTTCGTGAGCTTTGGTGTCATCCACTGATTTCACCATGACTTTAATGTTTTGTTTGAATGTGACATCATTTTTAGCTGTAGCTTCTTTTTTCTTGAAATGCAGTACAAAATTCACTTGCTCACCCACGTTAAGTGGTTTTTTCAAGTCAAATAACATCAAATGAAAGCCGCCAGGTGCCAGCGTGTATGGCTTATTAGCAGTAAGTTGTAATGTATCAAGCATGCGCATTTTCATCACGCCACCTTGCATAGACATACTATGAATCTCTACACTTTTGGTCACATCGCTTTCAATCGCTACGAGTGTAACGTCTTGCGCGCTAGTGAATGTCATGTAAGCAGCGCCTACTGATTGCCCAGCATTGGTAGGTCGTACCCAAGCATTCTTAATTGATACAAGTTCTTTCTTAGCTACAGTTTCTTTTGCCGAAGTAGCTTCAGTAGCGTGCGCAAAAGCGGCAGACAGCGCAAAAGACAATAACAAAAAATAACGAGAAAAACGTGTGTATGATAAATTTTGCATAATTAAACTCGATTGATTTAAGTTTTTAATAATATTAAGAAATGAATCAAACAAATTTGATTGCTACGCTAAAATTAAATTCAATATTTTAAATTTAATGGTTAGGAAAATTACCTAGCATCTCATCAGAAATTTCGGCTAATTGTTCATCAGTAAGCTCATCTAGCTTAATCGCTTGTGGAATGGCGTACTGCTCACTCGCCCATAATCCCAAATCAATCAGCTTGCAGCGCTCACTACAAAACGGCCTAAAAGGATTGGTTGGCGAAAATTCGGCTAAATTGCTGCAATTGGGGCATGCAACCATGCGTTTTTTAGGGGTAGTCATCAATATTTTCGTTCGTACATTCTGCGTTTGTAAGCGATTAATTTAGTAGATGTTGACATGCTAAATTATTTACTTAGCAAAAGTATAGCGAATAGCGTTATAAATTACACAGTGTTAATGCAAATTTGACATCTTCATCAAATCTTTGCGGTTTTTGCGAGCAATCAAGTGAATTAAATCGTATGTTAATCGCATATTTATTAGCACTTACTTCAGGGAAACAAGTGAGGTTGTTTGCAACTTCAATCTTCAACATTTGTGCGGGTTTAGCGCCTCCCAACATTTGTTGATAGGCGCCGTTGACGGCAACTAATTTAGTTGTCGCACCACTGCCTCGCAGGATATGTAAAATAATTTTAATCGCTGTATGCATAGGCATAAGCGGTTTCAGCCAAGCCTCAAAGTCTTCTTTGCGTCTATCGACACTTAAACCCAGCCAATAATGATAAGACGGTAAATCAAACTCACATACACCACCAGGAATACCAGCGCGCTGCTTAATACTCATTAACCATTCATTGGCACGTAGCGTTTGACCAAGCTTAGTCGTTTCAGTACGTAAACCTTCAGATGCATTATTGAGATCATCAAGAATCACATTTAATTTGTTGGCTTCGATAGCAGGGTTACCTTTGAGCAAAACCATGACTGCTTTCTGTCGATCAAGCTCTTGTATCAAATCTAACTTTAGTTCTGAACGATCTACTACATCTAAAATTTGTAAGAGTGTTAGTAAAGCGCAGTGGTGGTGGTATTCGTGACCGGACTCAACGTTATGCAAAAGCTTTGCAAACAAATTTTCAACGCGCAACAAAGTGCGAATACGCTCGTTAAAAGGATAGTCGTAACTTGCCATATGCAGTTAAATTGTCAGCTTAAACAACGCAGTAGACAAAGGTAAAATCATGCTTGAGTTCAAAGTAACGCTTTAATATCATAAAGTTAAGCAGGATTATGAAATTTATTTGTTAACAACGCAAGTTTTAATGAGTTTTTTATGAAGAATAGCTACTTTATTGATTAATTCAGTAAGTGAACCATTGTTTTCTATAACCTCGTCTGCAAGATTTAACCGGGTTTCTCTACTCACTTGTGCCGCCATCATAGCTTTTACTTGCGTTTCAGCAAGGTTGCTGCGTGCCATAGCACGCTTGATTTGAGTACTTTCATTACAATCAATCACTAAGACTTTATCTACCACTGCATCATAGCGATTGTTTTCAAATAACAGCGGCACTACTACAATTTGATAATGAGGGCGTAATAGCTGTTCATTTTCAATGAGCTGTTCTAATGCCCGTGAGTGAATGGCTGGATGCAGTATTGCCTCAAGTTTGAGGCGTTCAGCTATATTGTCAAAGATGTGCGCACGTAATTTTGCGCGGTTCAAAGTGCCATCAGGCATTAAAAAATCCGCACCAAACTTTTGGCTGATATCAGATAGTAAAGGTGCGCCTGCTACTGTTAACTCATGTGCAATACTATCTGTGTCCACAACAGGCACACCAAGCAGCGCAAACTGCTTTGCAGCTTCACTTTTTCCAGAGCCTATACCACCTGTTAACGCAACGACAAACATTTAAGCGTAATTGATAAAATAAAATACATTATGTGAGGTAGTAGCTAGCAAGCTGTTGTCCAAAAAATAGTGCAGCAATACCACCAATCGCTAAAAATGGACCAAATGGCATCGGTGTTTCTCGGCCACGTTTGGTAAATGCGATTAAAGTAATGCCAATTACTGCGCCTAATACAGATGATAATAATATGACTGCAGGAAGTAATTGCCAGCCAAACCAAGCGCCTATTGCGGCAAGTAGCTTGAAGTCGCCATAGCCCATACCCTCTTTACCTGTGGCCAGTTTAAACAGCCAGTAGATAGACCATAAAATAAAATAGCCCGCCATTGCGCCGATGACTGCAGATTTTAAGTCAGTAAAGCCAGTATTTAGGTTAAATAGCAGGCCTAACCATAACAATGGCAGGGTGATGTCATCAGGTAATAGTTGTGTATCAAAGTCGATAAATGTAAGTGCGATAAGCGAAAAAACGAATATCCAAGCGAATAGTGTGGCGCCACTGTAGCCAAATTTCCAGCTAACTAAACCAATTAATAGGCCAGTCAGCGCCTCGATTAGTGGATAACGCAGACTAATAGGTGTTTTACAGCTGCGACATTTTCCTCTTAAAAATAGGTAGCTAATGACAGGTATGTTTTCCAGTGCAGAAATCATATGACCACATGATGGGCATGCAGACCTTGGATTGGCTAAAGTATATTTGGTCTCTACCGGAGCTTCCTTGCCTTGTAGCTCAAGGCAGTTGTTATGCCATTCACGCTCCATCATTTTTGGTAGTCTATGAATCACTACATTAAGAAAGCTGCCGACCATTAAGCCAAAAATGACGGATACGACGATGAAAATAGTACTATTTTGTTGTAGTAAATCGGAGATATCAATTAATGCATTCGGCATATCTGTCCTTATTTTTCTTGTATTGAGGCGCTTATTTGTTTGCTTTTTAAATCTGTTTGTAAACTAAACGCATCATCGCATCGTTAATTAATTGTGGCAATCAATGCTTAGTTATATGCGCGCAATGTCACGCCTCTTGAAATTTACATGAGCTGCCCGCAAATATGTTCAGAGTTAATATTATAATCGTACCAAGCAATAAGGAAATATATGACAGAAACTACCAACCAATCAAACAAAGCGGAATTTTCCCGCGCTGAATTTTCACATCCAGAATGGGATGAACCTATTGTTTGCCGCGTTGAGGTTGATTTGCCTGCGTGGTTGTCACAACTGGCTGGAGGTCGTGATTGGGAGGTATATGCAGAAGATGAAGAAGAAAACTGCATCAGTTTTGCTATGCGCCAAGGTTCTGCTCAAAATTCAAGCGTTGATGCTAAGCTTTCGCATGAAGTTGCGCCAAGATTGGCTGAAGTCACTTTGTATCACAATGGTTACGCAGTGGTTGATGTTGAAGGAAGCTTTTTGTTTGATGGCTCACTCACCTCAGGCACGAGTAACTGCGCGCATTTAACTTACTATCATGCAGATAGCGGTGAGAAAATTACACTGAATTAAATAATGCCTCACAACAGGTTGCAACGATTGATGCAACCTGATTTTCGTAGGATATTTTAGTAGCTTCTGGTAACGGAAAATTTTGCCAATGTTAGCATGGCTTGCTTGTAGCTAGAGTCTGTAAAGTGTGCAATTGCAGCACAAGCCAGGTTAGCCTCAGTTTCTGCTACCTTATGCACGTGTTCTAGTGCGCCCGTTCGTTTTACTGCTTGTAATACAGTCGATAAATCTTCCAAACCACCATGTTCAATAGCGTGCTTAATGGTCGCTGCTTCGGCGGCAGTGCCATGGCGCATCGCGTATAACAACGGTAATGTGGGTTTACCTTCATTCAAGTCGTCACCTAGGTTTTTACCAATTTCAAGTGCGTTGCCACTTAAATCAAGTACATCGTCAATGAGTTGAAATGCTGTGCCTATATGCATACCGTATTTACTCAGGGCTTCTTCGTCCTCTGGCGTTGCATTGCTAATAATGGCCCCTAAGCGCGTGGCCGCCTCAAACAATTTAGCTGTCTTGTAATGAATAACTTGTAGGTAGGCTTCATCAGTAATATCTGCATTGTGCACATTAAGCAACTGTAATACCTCGCCTTCGGCAATCACATTGGTTGCGTTACTTAACACCTCCATAACGCGCATATTTTGCACTGCTACCATCATTTGAAAAGCGCGTGAATAAACAAAATCGCCTACTAGTACACTTGCAGCATTACCAAAGAGTGCGTTAGCGGTGTTCTGTCCGCGGCGTTTTGAAGACTCATCGACCACATCGTCATGCAATAACGTCGCTGTATGTATAAACTCTACTACGGCTGCAAGCTGGTGGTGTTGCGACTTGATCTCGCCAAATAATCCAGCCGAGAGTAATACCAGCATTGGGCGCAAACGTTTACCGCCACTATTGATAATGTAATGAGCGACTTGATTAACCAAGGAGACATCAGAGTGAAGTGAGTGCTTAATTACCGTATTCACGGCCTCAATATCGTTAGAAATGCAAGACTGAATACTGCTAAGTTGGCTAGAGCTTTGCGTCACAATAATAAACCTATAAAAGTAACGTATATTTTATCACAGCCAACTTTCACTGATTGCATCTGCTTGAACTGTTAGCTTATAAATGGTGCGATAATGATGCATAGAAGTGAGTGCCATGATTTTTTGAATTAGCGTGCGATTATGGTTTGCTTTGCAGGATAATTTGCGTATAATGCGCGATTCTTCTGAAGTATGAGTTAAAGGCATAATCATGTATGCAGTAATCAAAACTGGTGGTAAGCAATATCGCGTAATTGCAGGCGAGAGATTAAAAGTTGAGAAACTTGAGGTTGAAGTTGGCGGTACTGTTACGCTAGATCAAATCTTAATGGTTTCAGATGGCGACAAAACCACCATCGGTTCACCTATCATTAAAGGCGCTACTGTTAAAGCAACTGTGCTTTCACATGGCCGCGGTGACAAGGTAATGATTTTCAAATTCCGTCGTCGTAAACATTATCGTAAAACACAAGGCCATCGCCAAAGTTTTACTGAAATTAAAATTGAAGCAATCGCTGCTAAATAATTTATAAGTTGATTATCTGGTAGCTTAGATTAAGGATTAGAGAAAAATGGCACATAAAAAAGCAGGCGGTAGTTCACGTAACGGTCGCGATTCGCACTCACAACGATTAGGCGTTAAAGCTTTCGGTGAGCAAGTGGTTTCAGCAGGCAGCATCATCGTGCGTCAGCGCGGTACAAAAATGCATGCTGGCGAAAATGTTGGCATGGGTAAAGATCACACGTTATATGCTAAAGCTGACGGTAAAGTGGCTTTTGCAATTAAAGGCGCGTTAAAACGCCACACTGTAAGCATTATTGTTACAGCGTAAGTTAAATTGATTTTATTAAAGCCTCATCGTTTGATGGGGCTTTTTTTATTTGGTAAACTGCAGGATAGTTCTAAAAAGTCAAGCTTCGTCGCTATGCGGCGTTGCTCGCAAAAAACTACTCCTTACATATAATGCATATGCCGCGTCCTAGTTTTTTACTCGCGCCTTGCCTAGCTTAGAACCTTGAATTTTAAAAAGCACCCTTAAAACACATGAAATTTATAGACGAAGCAACGATTAAAATATTCGCAGGCGACGGTGGTAACGGCGTTGCTACGTTTCGTCGTGAAAAATATGAGCCTATGGGCGGTCCTAGCGGCGGAGACGGCGGCCGTGGCGGTTCTATCATTATTGAAGCCGATCGTAACATCAACACGTTAGTGGATTATCGCTATACGCGTGTTTTTCGTGCGCAGCGCGGTGAAAATGGCCGCAGTGCTGAGTGCTATGGTGCCAAGGGTGAAGATATGCTGTTGCGTGTTCCCGTCGGCACGGTGATTTCAGACAAAGCCACTGAGCAAATGTTGGTGGATTTAAGCGAGCATGGTCAGCGGGCACAGATGGCGTCAGGCGGCAAGGGCGGCCTGGGTAATGTGCACTTCAAGTCAAGTTTGAATCGCGCCCCTCGCCAGTGCACCAAAGGCGACCCTGGTGAGGAAATAGAGCTCTATTTAGAGCTCAAAGTATTGGCTGATGTTGGCTTGTTGGGTATGCCTAATGCAGGTAAATCGACATTCATCCGTTCAGTCTCTGCGGCAAAACCAAAAGTAGCAGATTATCCATTTACTACATTGCATCCTAATTTAGGGGTGGTGCGTGTGGATACTGAGCGTAGTTTCGTTATCGCTGATATTCCCGGGATTATCGAAGGTGCAGCTGAAGGTGCAGGGCTAGGTCACCAGTTTTTACGCCACTTGCAGCGTACTTCATTGCTTTTACATATCGTCGATATCGCGCCATTTGATGAAGCGGTTGACCCTGTGTATGAAGCAAAAGCGATTGTTGAAGAGCTGAGAAAATACGATGAAGCGCTTTATGACAAACCGCGCTGGTTAGTATTGAACAAAATAGATATGTTGCCTGAATCAGAACAAGTCGTAAAACAATTTGTTAAAGACTATGGCTGGAAAGGTCGCGTATTCTCAATTTCCGCAATTAGCGGCTTGGGCTGTAAAGAACTTACTTACGCCATCATGCAGCACATAGAAGAAAACAAACATTTGGCTGATGATGTTTTGGCAACTAAAGAATTGAATGATGCCGGCTTAATTAATGAAAGTGCTGCAACTAAAACGGTGACACAAAAAGACGCATAAAATGCAATCACCCAAAACTGAAACAATGGCGCCTAAATCACTGCTGCTCAATGCTAAAGTCATTGTGGTCAAGGTTGGTTCTAGTCTAGTCACTAACAATGGCAATGGCTTGGATCAGGCGGCTATTGCGCAGTGGGCATCGCAAATTGCTGCGTTGGTGAAACAAGGCAAGCATATTGTATTGGTATCAAGTGGCGCAGTTGCCGAAGGTATGCAGCGTTTAGGTTGGAAGAAGCGTCCAATTGCTGTGAATGAGTTGCAAGCTGCTGCTGCGGTTGGCCAGATGGGTCTGGTACAAATGTATGAGCGCTGCTTCAGTGAGCATCAGTTGCATACAGCACAAGTGTTGCTAACGCATGATGATTTGGCCGATAGAAAGCGCTATCTCAATGCACGCAGTACTTTGCGCACTTTGCTAGATTTGAACGTGATTCCAATCATTAATGAAAATGATACGGTAGTGACCGATGAAATTCGTTTTGGTGATAACGATACATTGGGCTCATTGGTTGCTAATCTGATAGAAGCAGATACCTTAGTGATATTAACGGATCAGCAAGGTCTTTATTCTGCCGATCCACGTAAAGACAAAACTGCAAAATTCATTCAACACGCAATCGCGGGTGATGCGGCGCTAGAGCAAATGGCAGGTGGTGCCGGAAGCAGCGTTGGTACTGGCGGCATGTTAACTAAAATACTTGCAGCCAAACGTGCTGCACGTAGTGGCGCTAATACGGTGATTGCTTCAGGTCGTGAGAAGGATGTGCTGGTGCGCTTAAGTGCAGGTGAAGTCATCGGTACGCATCTGCAAACTACAGAAATGAAAACCACTGCTCGCAAGCAATGGTTGGCAGACCATCTACAATTGCGAGGGAAGCTAACCCTAGATGCTGGTGCTGTTAAAGTGATTAAACAAGATGGAAAAAGCTTATTACCCATTGGTGTGATTGCAGTGGATGGCAATTTTGAGCGCGGTGAGGTAGTTGCCTGCTGCGACAGTAACGGCGTAGAAATAGCGCGCGGTCTGGTCAACTATTCGGCGAATGAAGCACTACGCATCATGCGTAAATCTAGTAAAGAGATTGAAAAAGTGTTGGGTTATGTAGAAGAGTCAGAGCTCATACATAGGGATAACTTGGTTTTGCTTTAAATTATGGTTTTATTTTAACTTTTGGCACGTTTGTTTAAAAGAATAATAGAAGGAATGTCGATGGAAAAACAACCTTTAGTAGCAATCATTATGGGGTCTGATAGCGATTGGCCGATTATGAAAGCTGCCGCACAAATGTTGGCGGATTTTGATATTGCTTATACCGCAGAGGTTGTTTCGGCGCATCGTACACCTGATTTAATGTTTAACTTTGCTGAAACTGCTGTTAAAAAAGGCTACCAGGTAATCATTGCTGGCGCCGGCGGGGCGGCACATTTACCTGGAATGGTAGCAGCTAAAACAACTTTACCTGTATTGGGTGTGCCGGTGCCTTCTAAGCATCTACAAGGTCAAGATTCATTGCTATCTATCGTGCAAATGCCCAAGGGTATTCCAGTAGCTACTTTTGCAATTGGCGAGGCGGGTGCTGCTAATGCTGGCTTGTTTGCAGCTTCTATACTTGCTAATCATGATGCAGCATTGGCAAAAAAATTATCAGAGTTTCGAGTTAAACAAGCCGACAAAGTCCAATTGATGGTGCTTACTGAAAAACCGTAAATATATGATTGAAGTCATGATCAATTAATATGCAGCAATCAAAATAAAGTTAATCAAACACCGTGCAGTCAATCTAATTAGAAATACGTATTCAATCTATGAGTAATAAAAACTTAAACAATCATTCTGTAATTTTGCCACCTGCTATGTTGGGCATGTTAGGTGGAGGCCAGTTAGGCCGATTTTTCGTTATTGCAGCGCATGAGATGGGTTATCGCGTTACAGTATTAGACCCAGACCAAAATAGTCCCGCTGGTAAAATTGCTGATGTGCACATTTGTGCGGCATTTGACGATAAAGCCGCTTTGGATACATTAGCAAAATCTTGCTCAACCATTAGTACCGAGTTTGAGAATGTACCTGCTGATTCACTCTCATTTCTAGCAAAAAAAACAATAGTGCGACCTTCTGCGGAGAGTGTGGCTATCGCTCAACATAGAGTGAGCGAAAAAAACTTTCTGAAAAATGCAGGTTTGCCAGTTGCACCTTATCTGGTGATTAACTCGGATGCTGATTTACCTAATGATGATAGTGATATTTACCCTGCCATTCTTAAAGTGGCTAGATTCGGTTATGACGGTAAAGGTCAGGCGCGGGTAAAAAACAGCAAAGAAGCGCATACCGCTTATGCCCAATTTGAGCATGAAGAATGTGTGCTCGAAAAGATGATGAAGCTGGATTACGAAGTTTCGGTCGTGTTGGCACGAGATGTAAATGGCAATGTTGCGACATTCCCAACCTCAGAAAACAGTCATTTAAACGGTATTTTAGATATATCAATCATCCCTGCACGCGGCAGCGATGCCATTAACCACCAAGCGCAGAAATTAGCGATTATGGTTGCTGAAAAACTCAATTACACAGGGGTGTTAGGGGTAGAGTTTTTTGTATGTGGTGGTGAGTTATTAGTCAATGAAATGGCACCGCGTCCTCACAACTCAGGACACTATACAATTGATGCATGTATTACTAATCAGTTTGAGCAGCAAGTGCGCGTGATGGCCGGGTTGCCGTTAGGTAGTAGTCGCCAGCATAGCCCTGCTGTGATGGTGAATTTATTGGGTGATATTTGGCCAAGTGTTGATGATGCAGGGTTAGACAATCAAACTCAGGCGGAGCCCGCTTGGCAACATGCCCTAAATATACCAGGGTTAAAAATGCATTTGTACAGCAAGCATCAAGCACGTGCAGGCCGTAAAATGGGGCATTATACGGTCATCAACCCGAGTCGTGATGAAGCGATTAAACAAGCCATGCAAGTGCGCGCAGAGTTAAATATCGGTAATTAGATTATTTATAGCGGTCTTGTAGTGAGTGGTATCGTGATAATTAATTGGCAATCGCCAGTTAATTAATCAGATTTTGATCAACAACTCTAATTTAACTTATGTGGTTACAAACAAAAAAGCCGAACTCAAGTTCGGCTTTTTTGTTACATATTACTATTAAAGCTTAGGCTTATGCCATTGCCTTAATCGCTGCATTTAAGCGGCTTTTATGACGTGATGCTTTATTTTTATGAATGATTTGTTTGTCCGCAATGCGGTCAATCACGCTTACGTTTTCACTGTAAGCCGCTGTAGCTGCAGCTTTATCGCCACCTTCTACTGCTTTAATAATTTTTTTAATCGCTGTACGCAAAGTAGAACGCAAACTTGCATTGTGTGCACGTTGCTTAACTGCTTGACGAGCACGTTTTCTTGCTTGTGCGGTATTTGCCATCTGTGTTTTTCCTAAAAGCTATTCAAAATACGAAGCCCATAACTATAGCTATTTTATAAATAATTTGCAAGTTTTAATCATGCAATTATCGTGAGTAGTTATCGCCCGATAACAGCTTGCATGTTAAAATCATGCGATATGTTGTTAATACACCAATTTTCTTACTATTTCCCCAACTTGCTGTTGCTAAATAGTCACGCATGAATCTGCTTAAAGCTTTAGCCAAGGTTGGCAGCATGACCTTTGTCTCACGCATATTAGGTTTTGTGCGCGATACGCTCATCGCCCGAGTTTTCGGGGCTGGCATGTTAAGTGATGCCTTTATTGTGGCATTTAAAATTCCCAACTTACTGCGTCGTGTATCAGCCGAAGGAGCATTTAGCCAAGCCTTCGTACCTATTTTAGCAGAATATAAAAGCCAGCGTAGTTTTGAGGATACGCACAGCTTGATTAACCGCGTGGCAACATGGCTAGGATTGATTTTAGTGGTAGTGACTTTGCTTGGCATGTTAGCTGCACCATGGATAGTTGCTTTGATTGCGCCAGGGTTTAGAACGGATCTAGCAAAAATGCAGCTGACGATTGAGTTGCTGCGTATTACTTTCCCCTATATCTTCTTTATTTCGCTAGTGTCTATGGCTGGCGGCGTGCTTAACACTTATAACAAGTTCGGTATTCCTGCATTTACACCTGTGTGGCTGAATGTCTCTATGATTTCTGCGGTATTATTTTTTGCAGATCATTTTGCTGAGCCTATTAAAGTGCTGGCTTGGGCGGTGTTTTTTGGTGGTTTTCTGCAATTAATATTTCAATTGCCATTTTTAAAGCAAATTGGGCTATTACCCAAGTTTGATTTGCACAAAAAAGATGATGGCGTCTGGCGTATTTTAAAGTTGATGGGTCCCGCTGTATTGGGTGTTTCTGTAGCGCAGATTTCAATGATTACCAATACAATTTTTGCTTCGTTTTTGGATACAGGCAGTGTGAGTTGGCTTTATTACGCAGATAGGTTGATGGAGTTTCCTACTGGCGTGTTAGGTGTCGCTCTAGGTACCATACTGTTGCCCAGCCTGTCTAAAGCTTATGCAGGTAAAGATGATGGCGAGTATTCACAATTGCTGGACTGGGGCTTGCGGTTAACTTTTATTCTAGCGGCACCGGCAGCCGTTGCTTTAGCCGTACTGGCAGCACCTTTGGTGATAGCGTTGTTCCACTATGGAAAATTTACTGGGCATGATGCGTTAATGACGCAGCAAGCACTTATTGCTTACAGTGTAGGATTATTAGGCTTGATTTTGGTTAAAATTTTGGCGCCTGGTTTTTATGCAAGGCAAAATATTAAAACGCCCGTTAAAGTTGCTATATTTACATTAATAGTCACACAATTGATGAATGTGATTTTTGTATTCGTATTGGATTTTAAGCATGCAGGATTAGCGCTTGCTATTGGCTTAGGCGCTTGTATTAACGCAGGGCTGCTTTATTATCATTTACGTAAAGCCAATGTTTATCAGCCGCAGCCTGGCTGGTTAGCTTTTATGTTCAAATTGTGCATCGCACTAAGCGTGATGGGGGTAGCTTTGTATTTCGCGATGGGGAATACAGGCGCGTGGTTAGATTTTGGTTTGATGAAGCGCCTGGTGTATATCGCTGGTTTAGTCACATTAGGTGGAGTCACTTACTTTGCAACGTTAATGTTGTTGGGCTTTAGGCCACGTGATTACATACGTAGGGTAAAAAGTTAATGCAAATTTTTCGCCATATTCCTAATGTACTACAACAGCCATGTGCGCTAACTATAGGCAATTTTGATGGTATGCACCTAGGTCATCAGGCGTTATTAAAAAAGCTGATTGAAAATGCGCAAGCGCTCAACCTAACGTCAGCGGCAATGACTTTTGAGCCACATCCGCGTGAGTTTTTTGCACCAGAAACTGCGCCACCTCGGCTATGTTCCCTGCGTGAAAAGCTAGAGCATTTTGCAGAAGCTGGTGTTGAAAAGGTGTATGTATGCCGTTTTAATCGCGGCTTTGCCAAAGTGACGGCAGAGGATTTTATGCAGACGATTCTGCGTGATTCACTTAATGCACAAGCTATTTTAGTGGGTGAAGATTTTAGATTCGGTGCGATGCGCACCGGGACTATTGTTGATTTTATCAATGCAAAATTCAATTTAATCAGCTTGCCGCAGTTGAATTTAAACAATGCACGGGTTTCAAGCACACGGGTTCGAGAGGCTTTAGCCGCAGGATGTCTAAAAGAGGCATCTAATTTGTTGAACCGGCCGTACAGCATTAGTGGCAAAGTTGTGCATGGTGCAAAGCGCGGTCGGCAGCTCGGTTTCCCCACGGCCAATGTACACATGCGACATGAGCGCCCAGCTTTGACTGGTGTTTATGCAGTAAAATTAGACGGTTTAAATAGTGTTGCAAACTTGGGCGTACGCCCAACGATTGCGGGCATACCCAAACTTTCGTTAGAAGTGCATGTGCTTGATTTTGATGGTGATTTATATGGTAAGCATGTGCATGTAGAATTTTTGCATAAAATACGTGATGAAATGAAGTTTGATGGTTTAGATGCATTGAAAGCGCAAATTGCACAAGATGTGATTGTGGCGAGAGATTTTTTTAATTCTGTCATTCCAACAAAAGTCGTAATTTAGCGGCTTGTAAGATAAAAGAGTTAAAAGACACTGGATTACGACTTTCGTCGGAATGACAATAGAGATTTATTTGAGATTTAAATGACTGAAGACGTAAATAAAGAACAAAACAAATACAAACTCAATCTACCTGAAACCACGTTTCCGATGCGTGGTGATTTAGCTAAACGCGAACCCGCATGGCTAAAACAATGGCAAGATAAAAAACTTTACGAGCGTATTCGCCAATCACGTAAAGGCGCTAAAAAATTCATTCTGCATGATGGTCCTCCGTATGCGAATGGTGATATTCATATCGGTCATGCCGTTAATAAAATCTTAAAAGATATTATCGTAAAATCCAAAACCATGAGCGGTTTTGATGCACCTTATGTGCCTGGTTGGGATTGTCACGGTTTGCCAATTGAGTTGGTAGTAGAAAAGAACCATGGTAAAAATATTGACCCTGCTAAGTTCCGTGAGTTGTGTCGTGAATATGCGGCAGAACAAGTGGCGCGCCAAAAGAAAGACTTTATTCGCTTAGGCGTGCTAGGGGATTGGGATAATCCTTACCTGACAATGGATTTTAAAACCGAAGCCGACATCATGCGCGCGCTAGGTGAAATCTACAAAAATGGTTATTTATACCAAGGTAGTAAACCAGTGCATTGGTGTGTAGACTGCGGTTCCGCATTGGCTGAGGCTGAAGTTGAGTATGAGGATGTCAATTCGCCAGCGATAGATGTTGGGTTTAAAGTTGTTGATAACACCGCTTTAAGTAAAGCTTTTGGTTTAGAAGTTAAGGGTGATGCTTATGCTGTTATTTGGACAACTACGCCTTGGACTTTACCAGCTAACCAAGCTGTGGCAGTTAATCCAGAGTTAGAGTACGACTTAGTGCAAACAGACAAGGGTTTATTTATACTTGGCGATTCTTTTGTTAATGACTTGGCTTCCAATCAAAGCTCGTCGGTTAGCTCGTTAGATAATCTCTCTGCGGTAGACCTTAGCAGTTTATTGCTACCACCGATTTTACGTCGTTATGGAGTCAGCACTTATAAACGATTAGCGATGTGCAAAGGTATTAAACTCCAGTCTCTGATACTTCAGCATCCATTTGATAACCGTCAAGTGCCAATCATTTGTGGTGACCACGTTACGACTGACGCAGGTACAGGCTTAGTGCACACTGCCGCAGCACACGGTAACGATGACTGGCTTGTGATGAAAGCCAATTTTCCGAATGAAAAACCACGCATCTTAATGGGTGGTGATGGCAAATTTTTTAACAGTGATTTAGTCGAATTTGAAGCCATTAGAGGGTTAACTCGCCAAGAAGCGAACAAAGTGATTTTGGCTAAAATGCTAGAAACTGGCAGTTTATTCGCAAGTGAGCGTTTAAATCACAGTTTCCCACATTGCTGGCGTCATAAAACGCCATTGATGCAGCTGGCTACCCATCAGTGGTTCATCGGCATGAATGCAAAAGATGTTGCAGGTACAAGTTTGCGTGAACATGCGAATAAAGCCGTAGATGAAACTGAGTTTTTCCCAAGTTGGGGCCGTGCGCGTTTAGAGGCGATGATTAAAAATCGACCTGATTGGTGTGTATCACGCCAACGTAACTGGGGCGTGCCGATGCCATTTTTTGTACATAAAGAAACGGGTGAGCCGCATCCACAAACAGCGGTATTGTTAGAGCAGGCTGCTTTAATGGTTGAAAAAGCAGGTGTTGAAGCATGGTTTAGCTTAGATGGCGCTGAATTTTTAGCACAATATGCACCTCAAAATGCGGCAGACTATAAAAAGGTCACTTATACATTAGACGTATGGTTTGATTCCGGCGCAACGCATGCGGCTGTATTAAAGCGTCGCCCTGAGTTACAGTTTCCTGCAGACTTATATTTAGAAGGTTCAGATCAACATCGCGGCTGGTTTCAATCTAGCCTGCTCACAGGTTGTGCGATTGATGGCCGTGCGCCTTATGAGGCCTTGCTCACCCATGGTTTTGTGGTGGATGGCTCTGGCCACAAAATGAGCAAGTCTAAAGGTAATGTGGTTGCGCCGCAAAAGGTGATGGATACCTACGGTGCAGACATTCTCCGCTTATGGACAGCCTCAACTGACTATTCTGGCGAACTGACGATTTCAGATGAAATCTTGAAACGTGTGGCTGAAAGTTATCGCCGTATTCGCAACACTATGAAGTTTTTATTGGCAAACATTGCCGATTTTGATGCGACTAAAGACTTGCTACCAGTAGAAGAATGGTTGGAAATCGACCGTTATGCGCTAGTGTTAACGCAAAAGTTACAAACTGAAGTTTTAGCAGATTACGACCGTTATGAATTCCATTTAGCGGTGCAAAAATTTGTGAGTTTTTGCTCAGAAGATTTAGGTGGTTTTTACTTAGATATTCTTAAAGATAGGCTTTATACAGCGGGTGAAAATTCACATGCGCGGCGCGCGGCACAGAGTGCGCTGCATCATATTACGCATTGCATGATGCGTTTGATGGCGCCTATTTTGAGCTTCACCGCTAATGAAATCTGGCTAACTTTAGGTTTGAATGCTGATAAGACAGTCTTTGAAGATATTTGGTATGAATTGCCACAACATGGTTTGAGTGCAGAACGATTACAAGCATGGGGAATTATCATTGCCGCACGAGGACAAGCCGCAAAAGAAATTGAAGTATTGCGCACAGCTGGGCAAGTAGGATCATCTTTGCAGGCAGAACTTGATATTTATGCTTCATTAGAAACTTATGAAATGCTAACAAGCTTTGGTGAAGACTTACGTTTTGTGATGATTACATCTCAAGCAACATTACATAAAGAAAGTGAACTTGATACTGCAATGCCACAGTATCGTGTTGTAGTAAAGCCAAGTTCACAAAAAAAATGCGATCGTTGCTGGCATTACCGTGCCGACGTGGGTTTGCATGCGGAGCATCCAAGTATTTGCGGGCGTTGTGTAAGTAACTTATTCGGCGCAGGTGAGGCTAGAACATATGCGTAAATGGTTAGCGATTAGCACAATTTTAGTCGCGTTTGATTTGTACACTAAGTACTTAGTACAAGGCGCATTTCAATATGGTGAACACTTAACAATTACCAGTTTTTTTGATTTAGTGCGTTATCACAATGAGGGTGCGGCTTTTAGCTTTTTAGCCAATGCAGGCGGTTGGCAAAAGTGGTTTTTTAGCGGTATTTCCATGGTGGCGATTGTCGTAATTACTTATTTGATTCGCAAACATCATAATGAGAAACTTTTTTGCTTAGGTTTGGCCTTAGTACTAGGTGGTGCAATCGGTAACTTGTATGACCGTATTACCTTGGGTTACGTGGTGGATTTTCTGTATTTCCATTATCAGGATTTAGCTTGGCCAGCTTTTAATGTGGCAGATAGCGCAATTTGTGTGGGTGTAGCCTTGTTACTGCTAGATAGCTTCAAAAAGCCTCAGTCATAGAGGTTTAAACTATAAGTTAGAACTGTTAGCTAGTCGCGTAAAGCGCGAGGAGAATGCTGTGCCAGATTGGAAAAAACTTATCGCAAGTAAAATTGCCGTGGCTCAGCGTGGCTCAGCGCCAGGTAAAATCAATACTAATGTTCGCGTACCTGCGGGACAAACCGAAGTTAAAAATTTCCCAGTACTTGATATGGGCATTAAGCCTACGATTACTAAAAGTGATTGGTCATTGCGTGTGTATGGCTTGGTAGAAAATGAGCTTAATCTTAATTGGGCCGCGTTTGAGTCACTGCCTCAAATCACCAATACTTCAGATTTTCATTGTGTCACCCGTTGGAGCCAGTTGGATATGGAATGGGAGGGTGTGCGTGCGCAAGACATTTTAGCGCTGGCAGCGCCGTTAGATAATGCTAAATTCGTCACCTTGCATGGTTATGACGGCTATACGACTAACATCACCCTTGAGGCTTTGCTTGATGACGATGTGATCGTCGCGCACTCTGTACTTGGTGCTCCACTCACACGCGAGCATGGCGGCCCAGCTCGCATAGTGGTACCTAAGCGCTATGCATGGAAAGGTGCAAAGTGGCTAAAAGCGATTGAGTTACATGCCGAAGACAGGTTAGGTTTTTGGGAGGTGCGAGGCTACCATAACTACGCTGACCCTTTTACTGAGCAGCGTTTTTCAGATGATTAAGCAGTAATTCACTACTCTTTTCTTATTAAATATCTATTTAATAAATCTTTGTTTTGCCTAAGATATTTAAGTTTCGCCAACGCATTAATTTTGTATAAATCATAACTTTGATTATAATAATTGGAAATGTTTTCTAAGCGTCTCCGATTATTTGTAAGTAAAGCCATTTTAATGGTCATGGTGTTTGCGTCGCTTGCGCCTACTATTTCACATGCTTTTGCTAATCACAAAGACGCTAAAAATGTTTGGCAGGAAATATGTACAGTGCAAGGCACTAAGCGTATAGCTGCAGCCTTTACACTTGATACAACAGAATCCGTACCTGATTCAAACTCCAATCCAGCTGCGATGCATTTTGAGCATTGTCCATTTTGTTTGAATCATGCCGCTGGAGCTGCTTTTCCTGCTGTAAATAACACAAGTTTAGTATTGCTGGATACGGGCAAGTTTTATCTGCAAACTCACTATCTAGCGCCAGTTTTAACAGCACTTCACTACAGCGACCACCCAAGTCGCGCTCCACCACTATAAATCAAATAATTCTTTAATCGCTTATTTCGCCGCTATTCTCGGCGTTAACGCTATTTTTATTATTGCCGCGATTCTATCGTGGCTAAATGATTTGGAGTCAACCATGTTGCAACCTTTCAAAAAAACAGGCCTGTTCGCGAGCCTCTTATTATCAGGCTTGTCACTCACAAGCATTTCTGCAAATGCTACCTGCGGTGGTGCATTTTGTAATTTAAGTACAGATTGGGATACCCAAGGTGTTGTCAACAAGCCTGGTGTTCGTTTAGACGTTCGAGCTGAATTTATTGATTTAGACCAATTGCGTCACGGCACGCATAAAACGAAACCAGCTGGCGAGGTAGATGAGCATGATGAAGTGCGTACTATCAATCGTAATTTGCTTGCCACACTAGACTGGAATATTAATCCAACTTGGGGTGTTACATTCAAAGTGCCGCTGGTAAGCCGCTCACACACGCATATTCATAATGAGGATGATGGTCTTGGCGGTGTAGATCCCGAAGTGGAAAAGTGGGATTTTTCAGGGTTAGGGGATGTGCAAGCAATTGGTCGCTATCGTTTTTATAATAACCAAAGTGACCATGACACGTCTAGCAATGCAGGTTTGCGTTTCGGACTTAAATTGCCTACAGGCAGTATAAGCAAGAAAAATAGCGCAGGCGAACTTGCAGAACGCACACTGCAACCCGGTACTGGAAGCGTAGACAGCCTTCTAGGTGCTTATTACAACTACAGTACCGGTGCAACTACTTGGTTTGCGCAGGGCATGTGGCAACAAAGCGTACATGAGCGAGATGACTTTAAGCCAGGCCGTAAGTTAAATGCAGACTTAGGTTTTAGCTACGGCGCTACGCCAGATTTGAATCTACTACTACAACTTAATCTGCAACATAAAGCTAAAGATAGTGGTGCAAATGCTGAACCTGACGATTCCGGTGGTCGCTCAATTAATCTAAGCCCAGGTTTTAGCTATCGCGTTGCTTCGGGCACACAAATGTATGGCTTCTTGCAAAAGCCTATTTACCAAAGTGTTAATGGCGTGCAATTAACCGCTGATTGGTCTGTGGCTTTTGGTATTAACACTCAATTTTAAAGCGCATATTTAATTGTTAGCTTAAATAAACCTGTTGATTACCTTGGCGACAAGCTTGCCAAGCGATACCCTTTATTGGATTTTTTTACATGAACTTTTGTTTAAAACGTGATCGTATACATTTATACGTGCCTGTATTCGCATTGCTAGGTGCCTTAGCATTTAGTTTTTCTAACTTTGCATTTGCCGAACATAACGAAGATATTAATTTGGACGAAGTGACGGTCACTGCGCCGATTGACAGCCGCATTGTTAATCACCCTGCTGCGGTTGAAACGTACACAAAACAGCAAATTCAAGACAGTATCAACGCGACTACTTCTCAGCAAACATTGAAATATTTGCCGAGTTTTCAGGTACGTGAGCGTTATATCGGCGACCGCAACGGGCCAATTGCTACGCGTACTACCGGCACATTATCATCTGCACAAACCATGCTGTATGCTGATGGAGTGTTGTTATCTAATCTATTAGGTAACGGTTTTGGCTTCGCGCCGCGCTGGGGTTTGGTAAGCCCAGAAGAAATTGAGTCTATGAACATTTTATACGGACCATTTTCAGCTTTATATGCGGGTAATTCATTTGGCGGTGTAGTGAATTTAAATACACGTATGCCGACAAAGTTTGAAGCGCATGCCAGTGCACAAGCTTTTGCACAAAATTTTGAGTTGTATGGCACGGATAAAACTTACGATGGCAATCATGAGGCGTTCTCCGTAGGGAATAAAATCAATGATTTAAGTTTTTGGTTTACGGCAGATCACTTAGAAAATACCAGCCAGCCTATGCAGTTTGCCAATAGTGTAGCGCTGGGTACTGCTGCAGGTGCAAGAACTGCTGTTACAGGGGCATATCAGGATAAGGATCCAACAGGTAAAAACCGCGTGGTTTTTGGTGCAACAGGTATCGATCATAGCGAGCAACTTAACCTTAAATTCAAAGCGGCTTATGATATTACCCCCACCATTAAAGCTGCTTATACTTTAGGTATATGGGATTTAGATAGTCGTGTGGATGTTGATAGCTATATCAAAGATGCTGCTGGTAACGCGGTTTATAACGGTCGCGTTACTTTTAATGGTCAAAACTATGATGTCAGTGGTTTTAATAATCCTGCAGAAGCGGAGGCGTTACATATTATGCAAGCGATTGATGTTAAGTCGAATACCAAAGGCTTATTTGATTGGCAATTGACATTGTCTGACTATGATTACCAAAAAGATAAAAATAGTGCTTCGAATGTACCATCTGGCGGTACGGTGGATGCGGGTAATCCTTACCTGAATCGGGTTGGTCGTGTGACTGAATTAAACGGTACAGGTTGGACCGTATTTGATGCACGTGGCACTTTGCGCCCTTTGGATGGATTGGATAGGCAACACACTATTGATTTTGGCTATCATATTGATGATTACAAATTGCATAGTGACACCAATAATACGGCAGATTGGTCGACTGGCAATAAAGGCGTTTTATTTGGCACTTCACGAGGTGAAACAACAACGCAGGCATTTTATTTACAAGATAAATGGCAACTTGATCCAAAGTGGGCATTAACATTTGGTGCTCGTCAGGAGTACTGGGAAGCCACAAACGGGCGCAATCAAACTACAACCAGTACCGGCTTTAAAACCAGCGACTATCAAGATAAGTCAGATAATAAATTATCCCCTAAATTGTCGTTAAGTTTTGAGCCAGAGCCAGCTTGGGGTTTTAGAACCTCACTAGGGCAAGCATTTCGTTTTCCTACCGTCGGCGAGCTTTACCAGCAGGTTACCAGCGGGAGTACTTTAGTACAGAACAATCCAGATTTAAAAACAGAGGAGGTAATTTCGGCTGAATTAACAGCAGAGCGACGTTTTGCAAATGGTTTGATCCGCGCTAGTTTATTCCACGAAAATAAATATGATGCATTAGTTTCACAAACCATCCCAACAGGCGCTGGATGCGTAGCTGGGCAATGTACTTTTATTCAAAATGTGGATCATGTGCGTACTCGCGGTATTGAAATATCTACCGAGTGGCAAGATGTGCTGGTACATGGTTTGGATTTATTGGGTAGCTTAACGCTGACAGATGCTGAAATTTTACGTAACAAGGCTAATCCAGCAATTGAGGGTAATAACCCAATACGCATTCCAAAAAGTATGGTGAAGGCTGTGGCTACTTATCATCAAGGCAACAATTTAACGTATAGCTTGGCCGCACGTTACAGCGGCAGGCAATACAATACACTTGATAATAGTGATAACAACCCTGATACTTTTGGCGGTGCGAGCAAATTCTTTTTTGTAGACGTGAAAGCTAACTATAAGTTTGCTGATCGTTTTACTGCGAGTGTGGGTGTGGATAATATTAATAACTATAAAGCTTATATTTTTCATCCTTATCCGCAGCGTACAGGTTACGTGCAACTAAAGTTTGACTATTAACAATGTCTTGATTCATTTAGGCTTGGTTGCTAAAAGACCTTGTATGAATCGCAATAGAGTAAGTCAATATGTTTAGTGAAATTGACTTACTCAATATTTTTAGAGGTAAAGAAATGCGTTATTTGATAATAGCTTTAAGTTTATTGTGTTGTACTTTTCAGGTATCTGCACATGAAGAACATGCAAAATCTCAAAAATCTACACTAGCGATTAGTGTGGCATTTGATGCTAACGGAAATCTATGGCGTGCCAGCGCAAAAGATGGCTTTATTCAAGTAGACAAAAGTAGTGACATGGGTAAAAGTTTTTCTAAACCATTCATGGTTAATCTGAAATCACAAAAGATAGGTGCCGAAGGTGAAGCAAGGCCTAAGATTGGAATAAGTCCAGAAGGCAATATTTACCTCACTTGGACAGAAATGTTAGCAAAGCCTTTCACGGGTTATATTTGGTTTGCACGCTCTACCAATGGTGGTAAAACATTTGAAAAGCCTATCATCGTGCATCAAGACCGTGCTGAAATCACGCATCGCTTTGATGCACTTAACATTGCACCGAACGGGAATATTACAGTGACATGGGTTGATAAGCGCGATTTACTTGCAGCTAAAGCGGTCAATAAACCTTACGAGGGCGCAGCAATTTATTATGCTGTTTCAACAAATAAAGGCACGAGCTTTGCGCCGGAACAGAAACTAGCTGATAGTAGCTGTGAGTGCTGTCGTATTGTTACGACTAATAAGCCAGATGGCACAGTCGTTGTGTTGTGGCGCCATGTGTTTGAAGGTAGCGAGCGCGATCATATGATTGCTGAGATACCTAAAGATAATCAAGCGCCTGTACTGAAGCGCGCTACTTTCGGTCACTGGGAGATAGATGGTTGCCCACATCAAGGTGCGGCGATTGCAACGGGTGGCGAGGGCAAAGATTGGTGGGGTTACCATATGGCGTATTTTGATGGTAACGATGCTAAGCCAGGCCTTTATTATAGCCGGATGGATGGCGTGGCGTGGGCATCCTCACCGGCCAAAAAATTTGGCAATAATAAAAATCAAGCCGCACATCCATCTATATTGAGCATGGACGACAAAATACGAGGTGAGCAAGTTTGGTTAGTTTGGCGTGAAATTGAGGCCAAAAACTATAAAGTAGTCGGCATGTTTTCAGAAGATGGCGGTAAAAGTTGGAGCGAGGCAAAAGTGCTTGCAAGTACTTTAGATAAAGGAGATTACCCACAATTGCTGAGTAAGGGAAAGCAAGTGTATTTATCTTGGAATACTACGAGTGGTTTCCAGCTGCTACCGTTAAATTAACATTTCAGTTTTTTGGGTTAAATGCACGATATTGAAAACTGCATATTTTGCCCCACCTTGATACTAATCAATCACAGTAATTAGCTAGTGCCATACACTGGCAATGTAATTAGACATATTAAGGATACGAAAATGCGTTTTGATAAACTCACTACTAAATTTCAACAGGCATTAAGTGATGCACAAAGCATTGCTGTAGGTGCAGATAACACGGCGATTGAGCCGCAACACTTGTTACTTGCTTTGCTGCAAGAAGATAACGGCGGGGCGTCATCATTATTAGCGCGGGCGGGCGTTAATCTTGCACCACTTAAAACCAGCTTAAATACTGCAATTGCCAATTTACCAAAATCCTCTGCACAAAATGGTGAGGTGGCGATTTCACGCGACCTCAATAATCTGCTCAATGTTACTGATAAACTCGCCCAAAAGCGTGGCGATGCTTACATTGCCAGTGAGATGTATTTACTAGGATTAGCCGAAGACAAAGGCGAAACAGGCAAATTACTTAAACAGCATGGCCTGACTAAAACTGCGCTGGAAGCAGCCGTAATGGCTGTGCGTGGTAGTGAGCATGTGAATGACCAAGAAGGTGAAAGTAATCGTGAGTCCTTAAAAAAATACACAGTAGACCTGACTGAGCGTGCTAGTTTAGGTAAGCTGGACCCAGTGATTGGCCGTGATGATGAAATCCGTCGGGTCATTCAAGTATTGATGCGCCGTACTAAAAATAATCCTGTACTGATTGGTGAGCCTGGCGTGGGTAAGACCGCGATTGTAGAAGGCTTAGCGCAACGTATTGTGAATGGTGAAGTGCCAGAGTCGCTCAAAGGTAAAAAAGTGTTGTCGCTCGATATGGCGGCTTTATTAGCAGGCGCTAAATATCGCGGTGAGTTTGAAGAACGCCTGAAATCTGTGCTGAAAGAACTCTCACAAGATGAAGGCCAGACTATCGTATTTATTGACGAGATTCATACAATGGTTGGCGCGGGCAAAGCAGAAGGTGCGATGGATGCAGGCAATATGCTTAAACCTGCGCTGGCGCGTGGTGAGTTGCACTGTGTAGGCGCGACGACTTTAGATGAATATCGCAAATACATTGAGAAAGATGCGGCACTTGAAAGAAGATTCCAAAAAGTACTTGTAGATGAGCCTACCGTTGAGGCTACTATCGCGATTCTGCGTGGCTTGCAAGAAAAGTATGAATTGCATCACGGTGTTGAGATTACCGACCCTGCGATTGTTGCGGCGGCCGAGCTCAGTCATCGTTATATCACCGACAGGTTTTTACCCGATAAAGCGAT
>JBKJUR010000021.1:0-23317 GCA_046590165.1 Methylotenera sp. | reverse complement strand
ATGATAGATTCTGGCATTTCCAAAACTATCATTGAACGAATCTTGTATGATCCAAATAATATTAGAAAAACGGATTTAAATAACTTTTCAAGCTGTTGAAATTAATATCTGTTAGGTCCAAAGCTCGGTGCGAACTAACAGATTTTTTTAATTTAAATTGGTTATGTTTATGAAAGCGAATAATTAAAGCGGTACTTATTTGTTGATACCATAGAGTTTAAACTAACTCCCTCATTGATTTTATCTTTACTAGTCATTAAGGATAATCACTACTAGTCATTGCGTGATGTACATAGGGTTAATTATAAATTTACGCTCATAATGCACTATAAGAAGCGAACCATTGTGGCTTGCCAAACTTTAAAGGAAATTATCATGTGGACAACACCAGCAGCTACCGAAATGCGTTTTGGCTTTGAAGTAACAATGTACGTAATGAACAAGTAATAGACTTGCAGAACAAACAACCTATTCAGAAATGAGTAGGTTTTTTTTCGTCTATACAATGTCTGACCAATTTTGATAAAACAGTAAAGTTAAATTATGTTGGTAAAGCTTCCTAAATCTTGATGAGGATATTCGCATAATTGCTCATGCAAAATAAATTGCGATACCACTGATTGATATTCATAAATTGCTAACTATAGGATTTATAACATACAAGTCAGGCGGTGGATGGATGATTAACTGCAAAGTAAGAGAGTATTTGAGTTGTTATATGAAATATGGCCAATATTAATTCTCAAAATTAATTTATATTTACTTTTTATGTGCGGTAACCAACAGATATTAATATTTTAAAGGCTAAAAATACAGTTTCAAATTACATATTAATCTATGCATTTGACATCTACAAATCAATTTGAAAGAGTTAAATGACTACACGAAAATATAGCGTCCAACATACCAATATCGTGGATAAAGGTTTGATTATGAATAAGCTAAAAGGTTTGGAAGCTGCGAAATGTTTAATGATGAGAGCTGGCTTACCACTTGAAATTATTGACATAGCATTAACTAAAGATGAAAAGAATGTTAATAAACTTAATTTAACTCACTCAGTACAAGAACCTATTCAGAAATGAGTAGGTTTTTTTTCGTTTGTCTACATTTGGTTAAATCTGTTATTTAAATTAAGCAACAAATAAACTCTTTTAAAAAGCTTACCCTTGAGAGCCTTCAGTAAATTTTAAGGCAGTCGTGAATTAATTAAAAAAATGGAAATAATAATGATAAAACGTACAAATAAAAATTTAGAGGATGAAGTAACTAAAGGAATAGTGATTTCAATAAATGAAGATGAGTTTAGAGCAGTAAGTCACATGATAAATCAAGGCGTACCCAATTCAGTTATTGCACGAGTACTTTACCAACAAGACAGAATAAGAAGTTGTGATTTATCACTCATTCAACAATTTAAATGTACAAATTGATTTGATTTAAGGAAATTAAATGACCGAATGGTACGAAATACAGCATTATTGGGAAGATTACAAAACAAAGGTTTTAAGTAATTGGAATAGGATTACTCCAGAACAGCTAGATATAATTGAAGGTAACCAGACTGCGCTTATTGGAGCTATTCAGCTGTCCTATGCATGTACTATTGAAGAGGCAGATCGTCAAGTTAAAGATTGGCTAAATAATCTACTTGGCACCAAATCAAACAATGAACCATTACCTAAAAATCTAGAAGAAAAACTTAAACAAAATCAGACAACGCCCGAAACAATTGAAGAACAAAATAGCGTAGTTGGTTCCCCGTATCACAAAGGCTATTAATTAATTATAAAATCACTAATCATAATTATTTATCTTTAACCAATAGTAGGTAACTCTTTCCAGCTCCCAGTGTAATTTGGGCTTTTAAATTCTCTATTCATAGCCCAAGACTTATTGACACCTTCTGATGCTAATTTAATTGTTCCGCGAGAATACTTTTTATTCACCTTATCCATTGTTTCCATCAACTTGCTAGACTTCTCATTATCATTTAAATAACCGAATATATCTAATTGTTGGCCGGCTTCTGGCACCAAGTCCATTAACATCACGCCACACTTTTGATAATAAACATTCGGCTTATAAATTTTATTGAGCAGCCACAATGCCGCGTTGGCTATTTTAATGGTGCTATTGGTGGGTGAAGGCAATCCAAGGGTGCGACTTGCTGCATAAAACTCGGCTTCATCATGGGGGCTGTTTTGAATAAAAACATACACCATCTGGGTATATAAACCTTTCTTGCGCATGCGTTCCCCTGCCATGGTGCAATGGTAACTTATCGCTTCTTGTAAGCCATCAAGGTTATCAACCCGCGCGCCAAACGAACGGGAGGACATCACTTGTTTTGCTTCTGGTTGCACTTCACCAAGTTCTAACCACGAATCGCCGTTTAGCTCCCTTACAGTACGTTCTAATAGCACCCCAAAGCGATCACGAATGCGTTTAGGAGATGCGTTCTTTAATCGAAGTACATTATTAACACCCAAGCCATTTAAAGCGGCCTCAAGTTGATTGCCAACGCCCCATACCTTTGATACAGGTAAAGCGAGCATCAATTTATCTACTTATAGTTCTGACATTGAAGTGAAGTCACAAACACCTTCAAACTCTTTTTTCTTTTTAGCCGTATGGTTGGCTAACTTAGCAAGGGTTTTAGTGTGGGCTATACCGACGCATATAGGCAAACCTGTCCATTGTTTGACAGTGTTCTTAATTTCTTGACCATAAGCGATTAAATCGCGCTTCATGCCTGTTAAATCTAAAAAGCATTCATCAATGGAATAGACTTCAAGGTTGGGCGTAAAAGTTTTAAGGGTAGCAATAAAGCGGTTTGACATATTGGCGTACAGTTCATAGTTAGACGCAAAATGCGTAACCCCTAATTTGGCGGCTTGTGCTGCCACTTCGAACCATGGTCTGCACATGTATATATCTATTAATAGTTTGGCTTCTGCATTTTGAGCAATGATACAGCCATTATTATTGGATAATACGACCACTGCTGTTCCTCGTAAGTCTGGTCTAAATACCAGCTGACAAGAAACATACATGGAGTTCACATCGGCAAGCGCAAATATTTTCTTATTAGAACTCGTTAACATTGGAAGTCACAACACCTTCAATAACCAACTCCTGGCCTTCCGTAAAAACGATAGGAGGGTAATTTTTTTCTTTATTTTCTGAGCGTAACTCAATAACGTCTCGCCATTTGTATAAACGTTTGACCACCTCTTCTCCATCTGCAACCGCCAACACAATATGCGATGATTTTGGACTAATTGACCTGTTTACAATTAATAACGCATTAGGATAAATGCCAACGCCAATCATTGAATCGTAAGACTTGCCAACTCGGTAGAAGAAAGTAGCAGGCGCATTTTTAATAAGATAATTATTTAAATCTAATTCTTCTTGTTCGTAATCTTGGGCGGGGGATGGGAAACGACTTAATCCAGCTGAGACCTTGCCGCTGTAAATTAGTCTAGCTAAGGGTTCAGGATTTAAAGCCGCTATAAGCCGTGGCTCACTATTATTACGGCTGATAGATGCCTTATTAATTTTAAAAGCTTCTAGGTATTTGATGACATCCGCTTTGATGCTTGTAGGCACGCGAACCACGGCGGTTTTTTCTCCATATTGGCTCATGGGTACTTTAGGGCCTGAATTAGGTCTTTTGCCGCCGTGTTTCATTTTAATCATCTTGAACTATGTAACAGTGTTCAAGATTATCATAATTAACCCAATTTAATAATTTTTTAACCTTAATTGTTAAATAAAACTCAAGTACAAGCTGTTCGATACAACAAGCTAACCTTCTAAATTATCTTGAATGTGCCCAAGCTTGAAAATGCTGGGCAATGGCAAGAACTAAATTAATTCTTTAAAATCTTGAGAGATATTAAACAATTAGCGAATCATGTGGACATAATCATTTGACTTTTAAACCAATTATTTTGTTGTATCACCAGTTCCTGTGCCAGCACCACTTGTGGCATTACCTGTTCCAGAGCTATCTGTTTCAGTACCGCCAGTTCCTGTTCCGGAACCGCTGGTAGCGTTACCTGTGCCAGCAGCATTTGGGTCAATAGTATCAGCTTTATTATCAGGGGTCGTCTCCGTACATCCTAAGAAGATTACAACAGTCAGTAACGTTAATAATTTCAATGCATTAAACTTTTCCATGATTAAATTCCTTTAATTTATAAAATAATTATGCTTATAAGATTAATAAAAAAAGTTTTCTTTGTATGTGCGATTGAACACTTTTGAGTTTTTAATTTGATTTTTGCCCAGCTACATCTTTTACGGATTAAATAAAAAAAGCTGAAACCTATGTTCAAACAGTCTTTTAAATTAGTGGTGCGCCCAATCTAAAAGTGATGGGCAATAGGAAGAGTTAATTATTATGCTTTGTTTGACTCACTAAATTAGGCTTAAAAGTCAGTTTTGGACCGTTCACCATCATGCAACCTTAACGGGTGAGTTTCTATAATTAACTGGAAATGTTGCTTTACCAGCGGCCCTTATTGGGAAACCTAATTTTTGCAACATCTCGATTATCATTAATAATATAAATCCACGTCTTAGCTGGGCTCACGTTAACCTGCTATATATCTTTGATGCGCTGTTTTTGCTCACGCATCAAACTGTTAAGTTGTTTGCCAAGTAGTTTAATGTTTTGCATTAAGCCACCTTTAAACGCATTGCGTGAAGCTTTAGCCTTACCTTCATCTGTTTTAGCCCCTGTGCTGTGTTGCCATGGCTGCCATTGTCTTATCTTGACTGACTGTTGCGCGCGTTGCTCTAGTGTCCATTTTCTCGCTGCCATTGTTCACCTCTAATAGTTCGTTTGGTTGATTTGTGTTTTCTCTCGCGTGCGCGTGCGTATTGGTCGTGTTATTCACTTGTTGATGTCCATGTGCGATATTGGCTTGTTTCACAAAGGTGGCTTGCTTAGGGTATTTAAGCTCAACTAAAGCTTGAATTGTTGCGCGGCTTTGGCTTTGTGCTTTTAAGGCTAAATTCATAAACGCTGTGTATTGATTCAATTGGGTTTTAGCAACAGCATCGCGCCCAAGGCTCACGAACATGGTTTGCAGCGCTTGAGCCTGCGCTATTAACATGGCCTCAATCGGTTTCATGTCGCCATTTTGAATAGCCTTTATTTTTTCACTTAACGCGCTAGCTACATTCGTTATATCAGTTTTAGGAAACATCGTCTTATTAAAACTTTCACTCAATGCTGCGCTCATGGTGGAAGCTGATAAACTCACTTTGGCGTAATATTCGTCATTCGTTTGTTGTTTTTGTTTTACTGCCGTCATTTTTTTAGTGCTTGGTTTTTTCGTGCTGGTTTTATTTGTAATGATCATATTTAACCTTTATTAAATTCACATAGGAATTGGTATATATAGAAGGTACGTAATATTTACTGTTGGCAAAAGCTGTAAAACACACATACAACGGTATTTTTTACGGTAATTAATCACTCTATTTGTGACTTGTTAGGTAAAATTTACCGCTGTAGTGCGTTGCCTTAGGTAAATTCTACCCATTAGCTACTAATTTAATGGGCGGTAACCTTTCTAATAATTTGTACGCATTAAGTTGGTGGCCGCGTGAGGTTATATCTAGCTTGTCGTTCTCGTTAAGGGGCAACCAAGTCACCGCGTATAAGTTGCACAAGTTAGGTAACTGCCCCTGCCTTGTTTTAGTAATCAACTTAGCTGCTTCTAACTCATTTGCCGCTTTACGAATGGTTTTATCACTTTTCCAGCCGACTTTACTTAACACTTTAAATGCGGTTGTTAAGTCACCATTATTAGCGATACCACCTTGCTTTTTACTGCCTCTCAATTGCGTTGCTAAATCCACCAGCAAGGCTTTTGCACTCATTGAAAGGCTGGCATAAGCAGCGCCATGAAACACCTCTAATGGCAACCATATACGCGCACCTTGCAATTGAAAGGCATCGGTTTTGCTAGTGTTGCGTTTAGCGCGATCGATGCCCATCATTAGCTCGGTATTAAAGAATTAAAAAAGTAGATGATGCCAATCAGCTCACTTTCAGACATATACGCCAGATCATGGGCAACTGCATGACTGTTAAACTTAATACAAAGTGCATAGGCTTGATTAAATAACTGGATGTAGTTCATGCTTCCACCTCGCTATCATCATGCTCTACAGGCTCTTTTTGCGTTAATACATAACGTGCGACACCCTTGTGGTTAATGCCGTGTTCGCTCGTCCAGTTATCGCTTATTTTAATAATGAGATAACCCGCTTTTTTAAGCTGTAATATCCTTGCTGCTGGTGACATGACGTCTAAATGTTCACGGGCTTGGGTAGTGGTGATATTGCCCTTTTCAAATAGCCAGTCGAGTATTTTTAGGCATTGATTGCTTGCGCTATTGTCTTTAAAATTGCGTTTGTTAATTGTGGTATCGGGGGTGGTCGCGTCAACGGCTGCCCCTTTGTTTTTGGGGTGGTCATCTAGGTTAAAGTTTTCCATGATTAAACACCTGCCTTTGCTGCCATAAATGCGCGTAAATCGCCTACGCGAATCGTAGTCGTCCTTTCAGTTAGCTTTTGAGTTTTGATATGCCCCTGCTTGATAAGGCGCCATAAAGTTGCAATGCTCACACCTAAAATTTGAGCAGTTTGCTTAGGGCGTATGTGTATATCGTCTGAGATATAGCTAAAATTAGCTATTATTGGGTTGATTGTATTTGCTACTGGGTTCATCGTTAATCACTTTCATAGAATGAGTTGAAGTGATTACGAATTTTATGCACAAAAAATCTTTATAAAAGGTTCGTAAAAAATGATTTCTTTTACGGAAAAGTTTTGTCTGTGTTTCTTTCCACTATTTCATAAGCAGCAAGTGCGGCTAGTTTATTGAGGTGACCTTTAGAAAGAACTTCCTCAGCAATTTTTTTTGTAGTTTTTCTTATCACTTCTTCACCTCCTTCACCTGCTGGAAAAATTGCATCTGCCATTACGCGACTTGGTATCTGCACAGATTCGATTTTTGCCCATAAAGTTAAATCTAAAAAAGGTAAAACACCAAACTTTGCCCAGCCCTGAAAATCTGGACGCAATCTGTTATCTATGTTAAAACCAACTTCCTGTAGTGGTTCTCGCAAAACTTTCAACAATTGCCTAAATTGTTCTATTAGAACTTTATCTGGAAGTCCCATATCGATTGTAATATTTACATTAAAATCTGAGCTACTTCTAATATTATCTATTGGCTGATCTATCCAATCTTTACATTTATATTCTAAATCCTTAGTTAGCCAATTTTCACCCCAAAACTGTGCAAAAAAATTTCGTGCATAAGTACGCTTTTCATTTTCAATATCTTCTTCAGTTCGGTAATGTTCACGCACACTTGTCATGTGTACACCAAGTGAATATAGTGGATCACCTGTTTTCAACTCTTCTAATACACCATCCTCAAATAAAATTTTTATCAATGAATCACTATTCACATTAATGATTGGTGTTGCTCGCAGTAGATCTAAAGCCTTTAAATTTTGTTGAGAAGGTTCTGAACCATCAATCAAATCTCTTTCAAAATAAATTTTGCTATTACTGCGAACCATTAGTTGTTCATACCAACCGGTTGCATCAAGTGTTTTTGCAGCATCATATTTTTCAAGTTTGAACCAAGCGGGTAGCTGTCTGATGTGCTTAATAGTTGTTTTTGACAAAATACGCTTCCTTACGTCTCTAATAAAAGAAGCCACACCATTCGCTGAGGGTTGCGAGGTTCGCCCCGTCGGGCTAGGTGTGGCTAAACCGTTTTATGCCGTTTTTAACGGTACTATTTTTGCACCAACTTTTAATTCGTCTAAATAATCTGCCCATTGTTGCATCATGACAATTCGCTGTTCAATAAACTTGGTGCGGTTATAAGCAGCGCCAAGTGCGTCGGGTACTTTATGTGCTAATTGATGTTCAATAATATACGGGTCAATATTTAATCTTTCATGCAAAATAGTACGCGCCATTGCTCTAAAACCGTGGGCGGTAATATCTTGCTGAGTGTCATAGCCCATGCGCTTTAATGCGGCGTTAATCGCTGCAGCACTCATGGGTTTTTTAGGGTCATGCCCACCTTGAAAAACAAATTCGCCATAGCCCGATATTGCTTTCATCTCTGTAAATAGTTGCGCTGCTTGGGTAGATAACGGTACTAAGTGCATGGTTTGCGTTTTGCTGACTTTGTAACGCCATTCTCTAGTTTCTAAATCTATGTCAGCCCATTTAGCCGTTCTTAGTTCGCTGGGGCGTGTAAACACCAATGGGGTTAACCTAAGCGCACATTGCACTGTAAAAGAACCGGTAAAACCATCAATAGCACGTAATAGCTCCGCAATCTCTTTCGGTTCGGTGAAAGCTGCCATATGTTTGACCACCGTGGCTGGTAACGCGCCTCTTAAATCCACACAAGGGTCACGTAACGTCCTACCCGTTTGCACTGCATAGCGAAATACTTGGCTGGTGGCTTGTAATGTACGGTGTGCGGTTTCAAGTTTATTTAAGTTTTCAATTCGCTTGATAACTTCTAATATTTGCGGAGCGGTAATTTCTGAAATTGGTTTTTTACCTAACCAAGGAAATAAATAGCTTTCTATTCGTCGGAGAGTACGTTCTTTATGCGAAATTGATTTATTTTTAAAATAACTCGCTGCCCATTCACGTACCACGACTTCAAAACAATTCGCTAAAACTCCAGTTTTAGATACTTTTGCAGCTTTCTTTAATTCACTTGGATTAATATCCTCGGCTAATAACGCATGTGTCGCCGTGACTTGTTTTTCAGCGCTTGTAAGTGATACTTCTGGATAACGCCCAAAGGATAGATTATTTTCTTTACCTTCAAATTGGTAACGAAATATCCAATGTTTTGAACCGTCAGGTTTTACCAACAAAAATAAACCGCGCCCAGCCGCCAATCTAAAAGGCTTTTCTTTTGCTTTAGTATTTTTAATTTTAATATCGGTTAGGCGTACAGCTAGTTTGGGCATATTCAACAATCACTTATCAGTTTTATTGGGTACGCGTTACTAAAAATACCTGCGTACCCAATAACGTACCCAATAGAATGTGTGATGTCAAGATATGTAATGCAACTACAAAAGACAACAAAAAAGCCCAAACGCTTGTAAACGCTGGGCTTTCGTGTACTTCTTGATGCATGGTGAAACACTAAAATGGTGGAGCTGGGGGGAATCGAACCCCCGTCCGCAAATCCTCCACAGACAGTTCTACATACTTAGCCTGGTTGTTTAGTTTAATCTTGCATGCACCAACCGACAAGCATCTACAAGACGAGTTACCTAAAGGTTAATGAAGTATTAAGTAACCCAATACAACACGTATCCCGTGTATATGACACTGCGTATGGGTTTCCCCAATCCAACCCACGGGAGAGCTGGTGCAGCGTCCAGCAGAACTAAGCTGCTAGAGAGTAAGTTTCGTCGTTTGCGACTATACTTGTTTCAGCTGTATTAACGAGGTAATCTGAGCCTCGGTATGCCCTGCACTGCTTTGTAACCCACGTCGAAACCTGGTCAGCCCCAAAACAGAATTCAATTATACGCTTTTAAAATCGTTAACTAAATTATTTCTTGCCGCTCTTATTTGTTATGCGCTCGCATAATCCTACCCTTTTCACGCTCCCAATCACGTTCTTTTTCGGTATCACGCTTATCGTGTTGTTTTTTACCCTTGGCCAGTCCAATTTGCACTTTAACGCGTCCTTTTGAAAAATGCATATCAAGAGGGACGAGTGTATAGCCAGCCCGGTCAACTTTGGCAATCAGCTTAATGATTTCTTCATTATGCAACAATAGTTTACGTGTTCTAATTGCATCTGGTCGCACATGCGTAGAGGCGGCGCCTAAAGGCGTGACATGACAACCTATTAAGTAAATTTCACCGCGTTGAATAATAACGTACGCTTCTTTAATATTAATGCGATTGTCACGAATGGCTTTCACTTCCCAGCCTTCTAAAACAATACCCGCCTCATATTTATCTTCTATAAAATAATCAAAAAAGGCTTTTTTATTTTGTGCAATGCTCATAAAACTTAATATTTCTTAGCGAATGACTTAGAATCGGTATTTTACTCTAGTTAGTTCATTGGACTTAAATCATTAAACTTAAATTTATCAACTAAGAATCTATCTACTAGGTAAACTTGAATCTCATCAAAACAAATTAATCAGTAACTTCTGATTTATAGATTAAAAACATATGGCGCAAGTTCAAAAAACTGTATTAATCAATCACTCCGCAAGCCGCATGTATGCACTTGTTGACGACGTCAATAAATATCCGGAGTTTTTACCTTGGTGCGGTGGCGTTGATTTAATCAAGCAAGATGAACAGTCAACAATTGCCACCTTACATATTGCTTATCACGGATTACATCAAAAATTCACCACTGAAAATCATAAAACCTACCCTAACTTAATGGACATCAAACTTAAAGATGGCCCATTTAAGCATCTTGAAGGTGTTTGGCGCTTTATCGAACTGAATGATCAAGCTTGCAAAATTGAGTTTATGCTTAATTATGAATTTGCTAATAGTTTTTTAGAAAAAATCATCGCTCCAGTATTTAGTCATATCGCAAATACCTTTGTCGACGGCTTTGTAGCGCGTGCGGATGTTGTATACAAGGAAGTGTGAAGCTTAAAATGAGTGCTAATAAATCTGAAATTATTGTTGAAGTTGCTTATGCTTTAGCTGACCAACAATTGATTGTGCCTATTAAAGTGAACGACGGCATCACAGCAGAGCAAGCCATCAAGGCCTCTGGTATCTTAGGCAAGTTTCCTGATGTTGATTTGAACGTCAATAAAATCGGTATATTTGGCAAAATATCTAAATTAGATACGCCTTTGCGTCATTTAGACCGTGTAGAAATTTATCGACCGCTTATTGCAGATCCAAAAGAAGTGCGCAAACAACGTGTAGCTGATGGAAAGGCCATGAAAAAAGGCGGCGGGGATTCACCGCCAGAAATCTGATAATTAACTTCGAGTTTTTGTTTGCCAGTGAAACTTTAGCTTTTACTATTCACAATATTTATCAACATCGGCTTGTGATGTAGCGATACCAGCTTTAATGTCCGCATCACTCATGTATTCACGTTCACCTTTTTCATTTGTTTTTACTAATCTACCACCATCCATATGCGTTTTTAAGTTTGCTTTAGCAGACTTACAATTTTCCTCTCTAACTCTTTTTGCTTCATCTGCAGCTTTCGCTTGATCCGCCTCTTTAGCCCGCTTTGCAGCTGCGTCATCTTTGCTTACAGTTGATGGGTTTACGCCAGGCTTCTCAATCGCTGCTTTTTCTTTATCCAGTTCTTTTTGTTTCTTCGCTATTGTAGCAGCGTCCTCTTTAACCTCACTTAATGGCGCTTGGCCAGTAGGTTTAGGTATTTTTTTCCCATACAAAGACTCTTGCTTAATGTTTGAAGGCGGTGGAACATCGGTATAACGAACTTTGCCTTCTTTATCTTTCCATTTATAAATCTCTGCACTTGCCAAGGTAGGCAAAATAATTGCACATAACAATAAAATGCGTAATTTCATTATTCGTCCTTTAAATAACTAGCTAAAGATAAAATTTAGCTCAACATCAGTAATCAAATAGTATTGCTAGTTAAATTTTCGAGCAAGTGATAAATATAATAATTAACACTAAATGCAACCCAGTTAATTGTTAAGCCTATGTAAGTAGTTACAAAATTTAATGATTCAACATTTTTGTATCAATGGCTCTCGCGTCTAAACCTTAAAATCTGTATAATCTTGTTTTGGAAATTAAGGATTTCACATGCGTTTGTTGCAACAAGCTCTCACTTTTGACGATGTCTTACTAGTTCCCGCATACTCAAATGTGCTACCACGCGAGGTTTCCCTCGCCACTCAACTGACTCGTAACATTCACTTAAATATCCCGCTGTTATCAGCCGCGATGGACACGGTGACTGAAGCCCCGCTTGCGATTGCCCTTGCGCAGGAAGGCGGTCTTGGCTTTATTCATAAAAATATGACAGCGATGAAACAGGCTGCCCATGTGGCACGTGTTAAACGTTTTGAATCTGGCGTGGTTAATGACCCGATTACCATTCAAAGCCACATGAGAGTGCGCGACGTGCTAGAACTTACGCATATGCACAAAATTTCTGGTATTCCTGTAGTGGATAACGGCAAAATTGTGGGTATTGTGACCAATAGAGATTTGCGTTTTGAAACGAATTTAGATCAACCAATTAAAAACATCATGACACCACGTGACAGACTAGTCACTGTTCATGAAGGTGCTTCTAAAGAAGAAGTAATTCGTTTACTGCATCAATATCGTTTAGAACGTTTATTAGTGATAGACAGTGAAGACACACTTAAAGGTTTAATCACAGTTAAAGATATTCAAAAATCAACTGACCATCCAAATGCATGCAAAGACAAGCATGGTAGATTGCGCGTTGGTGCGGCTGTGGGCGTGGGCGAAGGTACTGAAGAGCGCGTCGCAGCACTTGCTGAAGCTGGTGTTGACGTGATTGTAGTAGACACGGCACACGGTCATTCTCAAGGTGTATTAGACCGTGTCACTTGGGTTAAAAAACACTTTCCGCATATTGAAGTGATTGGCGGCAATATTGCTACAGCAGGCGCTGCGCTTGCGTTGGTTGATGCAGGTGCCGATGGCGTTAAAGTAGGAATTGGCCCTGGTTCTATTTGTACAACCCGCATTGTGGCGGGTGTTGGAGTGCCGCAAATTTCAGCAATCGCTAATGTTGAAAAAGCCTTAGCAGGAACAGGCGTACCGTTTATTGCCGACGGCGGCATTCGCTTCTCTGGTGACATCTCAAAAGCGATCGCTGCAGGTGCTTATAGCGTGATGTTGGGCGGTATGTTTGCAGGTACTGAAGAAGCACCGGGTGAAATTGAACTGTTTCAAGGGCGTTCATACAAATCTTATCGTGGCATGGGTTCTATTGGTGCGATGCAAAAAGGTTCTAGCGACCGGTATTTCCAAGATACTAATAGCGGTGCCGATAAGTTGGTACCAGAAGGTATTGAAGGCCGCGTACCGTATAAAGGTAGCGTGTTGGCAGTCATCCACCAACTCATGGGTGGATTACGCGCTTCAATGGGTTATGTGGGTGCTAGCACTATTACCGAAATGCGGGAACGTGCTGAGTTTGTACAGATTACTAGCGCTGGTATGCGTGAGTCACATGTACATGATGTGCAAATTACAAAAGAAGCGCCTAATTATCGTATCGATTCATAGTTAACTCATACTTTAAGCTTCTAAATATAAGTACTACATTTAAAAGTGAGATACGGAACGAGGAGAAACTCCAATCTCGTTTTCTGATTTCACTTTTTACTTTTTTATAGTAACAAAATTACACAGTTATTTAAATTTATGCAAAAAATCCTAATCCTTGATTTCGGCTCTCAATACACTCAACTCATCGCACGCCGTGTACGAGAAGCCAATGTATATTGTGAACTACATACTTGGGATGTCAGTAACGAATTCATTCGCGAATTCAATCCTGCTGGCGTGATTCTTTCTGGTGGGCCAAATTCGGTTTACGACGACGAGACGCCGCGGGCACCACAGGCTGTTTTTGAGTTAGGCGTTCCAGTATTGGGTATTTGTTATGGTATGCAAACCATGGCATCGCAACTAGGTGGCAAGGTTGAAAATGCCGCTAAGCATGAATTTGGTTACGCCGAAATCCGCGCACATGGACACTCTGCCCTATTCAAAGACATTCGAGACACAGTTAATGAGCAAGGACATGGCTTACTGGACGTGTGGATGAGTCATGGTGATAAAGTGACTGAACTACCTGCCGGTTTCAGCATTATTGCCAGTAATGACTCAACACCTATTGCAGCAATGGCCGATGAGTCACGCAAGTTCTATGCGGTACAATTTCACCCCGAAGTCACTCATACCATTCAAGGCAAGGTTATTTTAAGCCGTTTTGTGCACGCAATATGTGGCTGTGACCGTAGCTGGAACATGCCGGATTACGTGGAAACCGCTGTTAACCATATTCGTGCAGAAGTTGGCTCTGATCAAGTAATTTTAGGTTTGTCTGGTGGTGTAGATTCTTCAGTTGCAGCAGCATTGATTCATCGTGCAATTGGTGACCAATTAACCTGCGTTTTTGTTGATAACGGCTTACTTCGCTTGAATGAAGCGGAACAGGTGATGGATACTTTTGCTAAAAATTTAGGCGTCAAAGTGATTCATGTAGATGCTAGCGCGAAGTTTTTAGGTGATTTAGTCGGTGTGACTGACCCAGAAGCAAAACGTAAAATCATTGGCCGTGAATTTGTTGAAGTGTTTCAGCAAGAGTCTGCAAAATTACCGCAAGCCAAATGGTTAGCGCAAGGCACAATTTACCCGGATGTGATTGAGTCCGCAGGTGCTAAAACCAAAAATGCACACAACATTAAAAGCCACCATAACGTAGGTGGTTTGCCAGATACACTAAAACTAAAACTATTAGAACCACTGCGTGAATTGTTCAAAGATGAAGTGCGTGAATTAGGCGTAGCGCTTGGTTTACCTCACGGCATGGTATATCGCCACCCTTTCCCTGGGCCAGGTTTAGGTGTGCGTATTTTGGGCGAAGTTAAAAAAGAATACGCAGATTTATTGCGTCGTGCAGATGCAATCTTTATTGAAGAGTTGCACGCGAGTGGTTGGTACGAAAAAACATCACAGGCGTTTACAGTGTTCTTACCAGTAAAATCAGTAGGTGTAATGGGCGATGGGCGTACCTATGATTATGTAGTGGCATTGCGTGCGGTAGTCACAAGCGACTTTATGACTGCACATTGGGCTGAATTGCCATATGATTTATTAGGCAAAGTGTCTAACAGGATTATTAACGAAGTGCGTGGCATTAACCGCGTAGTTTATGATATTTCTGGCAAACCACCTGCGACCATAGAGTGGGAATAGTAGTTAAAGGTTCTGACGAAACATGAGCCGCGGGTTTGTTAAAGAGGATGACTTAGAGCACGCAGGGACGGATCTACCTGAACGCCCGCTTAGTGAACACCCAAACTATGTTACGCCCAATGGTTTAGAGCAACTGCAAAACCAATCAACTCAGCTTGATCAAGAACGGCAACTATTAACACCACGCAAAGATGATGCCGTTATACAACAGCGCTTGAGTATGATAGATAGAGACTTACGCTACTTACAAGCGCGTTTAGAGCATGCGATTTTAGTTGAGCCTGCAAATCAGCCTAAAGATATAGTGCTGTTTGGTGCAACGGTAGAAGTTGAATATGATGATGGTGAACACGCTATGTTTAGTATTGTAGGTGAAGATGAGGCTGATATTTCATTACAAAAAGTAAGCTGGGTATCACCTTTAGCGAAAGCTTTGATTAGTCATAAAGCGGGCGATAGCGTTGTTTGGAAGCGCCCTGCCGGCGACCTTAACATAGAGATTATTAAAATAAGTTATTAGTAAGTATTTGCTATTAACTATTTGAGATACATTAGAAAAGACAGAGATGAACGTAATTAATGCGATAGAAAGTCGCCGCTCAATTAAATATTTTGATATGCATCACAAAATGACAGAGGATGAGATTAATCATTTGATGTCATTAGCTATGATGACACCTACTGCATTTAATATTCAGCATTGGCGGTTTGTTTTAGTGACTGATCCTGTGCTTCGTCAACAGATTCGCGCAGTTAGTTGGAATCAAGCACAGGTTGAGGAAGCATCATTATTGATTGTGATTACAGCCGATTTAAAAGCTTGGGAAAAGCAGCCTGAGCGCTATTGGCAAAATGCACCGCAAGCAGTTGCAGATATTTTAGTACCCGCAATCAGAAACTATTACCTTGGTAACGAGCAAGCGCAGCGCGATGAAGCAATGCGCTCATGCGGTATGGCGGCAATGACCATTATGCTGGCAGCTAAAGAAATGGGCTATGACACTTGCCCTATGGATGGCTTTGATTTTGATGCAGTGGCCAAACTCATTAACCTGCCAGCAGACCATGCGCCGGTCATGTTTGTAACTGTTGGCAAGGGAATCAAATCCGCTTCACCACGCAGTGGCCAACTTGCGATGAATGAAGTCGTCATTAAAAATACATTTTAGCTATCAGATTCAGTAAGAATCTAACTCAATAAATTATAAAGCAATAAAATTTTAAGGATGTAACCGTGTTAATCAGCAACAATATCACCGTACAATTTGGCGCAAAGCCCCTGTTTGAAAACGTTTCAGTTAAATTTGGCGACAACAATCGCTATGGGTTAATTGGTGCCAATGGCTGCGGAAAGTCTACTTACATGAAAGTGCTGGCAGGTGTATTAACACCTAGCTCAGGCAATGTTGCATTAGATAGCCATGAGCGCATGGCGTTTTTGCGCCAAGACCAGTTTGCTTACGAAGACCAACGCGTGTTGGACGTAGTCATGATGGGCCATGAAGAAATGTGGAAAGCAAATGAAGAGAAAAACGCAATCTACGCCAACTTAGAAGCCACTGAAGACGACTACATGAGAGCTGCGGAGCTTGAAGGTGTATTTGCTGAATATGATGGATACACCGCTGAAGCCCGTGCAGGTGAATTGCTACTAGGCGTCGGTATACCGATTGAACAGCATACTGGCTTAATGAGCGCGGTTGCACCAGGTTGGAAGTTAAGGGTTTTATTAGTACAAGCGCTATTTTCTAACCCCGATATTCTCCTTCTTGATGAGCCAACAAATAACCTGGACATCAACACCATACGCTGGCTAGAAGATGTACTTAACAATCGTGATTGCACGATGGTTATCATCTCGCATGACCGCCACTTTTTAAACCAAGTATGTACACACACTTGTGATATGGACTATGGCAAGATCGCAGTCTATCCAGGTAATTACGACGATTACATGGAAGCCAGCACTGCGGCACGCGCTCAGCAAGCCAAAGACAATGCTAAAGCTAAACAGCAAGTTGCGGATTTGCAAGACTTTGTGCGTCGCTTCTCTGCCAATGCATCCAAAGCCAAACAAGCAACAAGCCGCGCTAAACAAATTGATAAAATCAAAATCGAAGAGTTCAAACCTTCTAGCCGTCAATATCCATTTATTCGCTTTGAATATGATGAACGCGAAAAACTATACCGTAATGCAGTTGAGCTGAAAAAACTAAGTCATGGCTTTGATAAACCGCTGTTTAATGACGTCGATATGATGTTTGAAGCAGGTGAAAAAGTCGCTATTATTGGTGAAAATGGTATCGGTAAAACAACATTTTTACGTTGTTTAGCTGGTGACTTGCAAGCAAAACACGGTGAAGTGAAATGGGCAGAAAAAGCCAACATAGGTTACTTTGCACAAGACCATGAATACGAGTTTGCACAAGGTGAAGAATTATTTGAATGGATGTCGCATTACAGACAAGCTGGTGATGATGACCAAGTAGTGCGCAGCATGCTAGGTCGATTATTATTTGGTGGTGATGATACTAAAAAATCAGTCAAAGTATTATCTGGTGGTGAAAAAGGTCGCATGCTTTATGGAAAAATGATGCTGGCGAGAACGAATGTGATGCTCATGGATGAGCCTACCAACCATATGGACATGGAATCAATTGAAGCACTGAATACTGCGCTAGATAAATACAAGGGCACACTGTTTTTTGTGAGTCATGATCGCGAGTTTGTAAGTTCGATCGCCACCCGTATCATAGAAATCAAAGCAAATGAAATTATTGACTTTACAGGTAACTACGAGGATTATCTGCTGAGTCAAGGGGTTGCTTAATCAGTCACTTCTGATCAAATTGAGGTCACAAAAAAATATAAAGTTGAAAAAGCTATTGCAGAAATCATTAAGATGGATAGACCCTACTAAATTTACTTTATTGTACTTTTTTGTAGGGAGTCTTTTTTTAAGCTTTAAACATAATTTAATTTCTTATTTACCTCAAAATATCTACTTACCAACATCAACAAATCTATTTATTGATGCTTCAATTTTAATTGCCAGTAGCGCAATTTTTCACATTCTACTTATTAACCTAAAAGTTTATAAAAAAGTAGGCGCCTCAAACAACAAACGATTTATTAAAAATAAACTGGTCTATTTAAGTTGGGTTTTTATCATTCTGCTGTTGATTCCATTAGTAAATTTAGGTATCTATAAACATGAGTTACCTAAATTAGAACTTCAAACCTACAATAATCTTCAGGGCATTGCCAATATTAAAGTTCAGCAAATGACTCGTTGGCTTGATTACCGGATAGCTGACGCGGCTGTACTTGCTTCTGATCAGCAACTCTCTAATGATATTGCACTACTAATACGCCAGCGTGATTTACCAAGTGCAAAAATTATTAAAGCACGCTTTGAATCCCTGATTGGATCTTACCATTACGAAAGTGTCACGTTACTCGATACGAATGGTGCCGTTGTTTTACAAACAGGTGAGTCTTTAAGTAAAGATAATGCTGCTAGTTACAATGTTGACCAAAACTTAATCAAAGAAGTTAAGGCAAATTATCAAACAAAACACGGTGATTTTTTTATTGACAACAAAAATAACTTAAATCTACAAGTACTAGCGCCTATCCTAAATTATAAAAATGGCCACTCTACCCTCGTTGCTTTTGTACTGATTCAAACAGGATTTTATCAGCCTATTTTACCAACACTGCAAATGTGGCCAACTAACAGTAAAACATCAGATGCTATGCTGGTTAAAAACGACCATGGCAATATTGTGATTGTAGATGCAACGCGAGATGACTTTAACGGCAGTGGTGTTCATTATCAAAAAACTACTGATAACAAGCTCTATAACTTAGAAAAGCCTCTTTCTTCCGGTCACAACTTAATTGGTACATTAGCCTTTGCTGCCAGCGCGCCGGTAGCGGGTACTTCATGGTACTTTTTAACAGAGGTAGCACAAGATGAGGTAATGGCTGGGCTGGATAGATTGTTATTAACCATTAGCATCGCCGCCATGATAGCAATAATGCTCATCAGCTTAGTCTTGTTTTTACTTTGGAAACAACAGAAATCTGCTTACAATCTTGCTCTTGCATTAAAAGATGCAGAACTGAACAACTTACTCGAAAAATTCCATAACACACCATTTATCGGCACAGGAACAGTCAATGCATCGACCCGTAAGTGGATAGAAGTCAACCCACGCCTAACCGAAATTTTCGGCTACTCTGCAAAGCAATTCAAAAGTTTGAAATTTATAGATTTAAGCCATCCAGATGAGGTACCAGTGGATGACCAATATTATGCAAAACTTAAATCAGGTGAAATTAGCCATTACACACGTGAAAAACGCTTCTTACATAAAAATGGCGATTTAATCTATGCGCGGGTAGAAGTAACCGCGGTAAGAAACGATTATGCTGAAATTGAAACGTATGTGATTGCGATTGAAGACATTACTCAGCGAGTAGTGGCAGAACGTGCGCTAGAAGTATCAGAAGAGCGTTTAGAGCTGGTGGTTAAAGGTAGTAACGATGGCTGGTGGGATTTAGATTTAACGACGAATATCGCTCACCACTCTGAGCGCTGGTGGCATATGCTAGGCTATGATAAAAACATGGATATCGTGGATACTCAATATTGGCAGACCTTAATACACCCCAATGATATTGAGCCCAGTTTATCTTATATTCGTAAAATACTTGCAGGCAAAAAAAGTCATTACGAAGTTGAACTGCGCCTCCAGCATAAAGATGGCCATTATGTGCCAGTATTAACACGCGGTTACATAGTACGTGATAATGAAGGCAAACCAACCCGTATTTCTGGTACCAATACCGATATTACTGAGTTCAAAAAAGCGGATAGAGAAATTGTTACGCTAAACCGTTTACTCTCAATGATTACCAATACTAATCAACTCATCACGCGTAAACCGAGCGCTTTAGTTTTGTTTAATGAAGTATGTAAAATTGCTGTGGATGATGGTGGCTTCAATTTCGCTTGGGTTGGCTTGCTGACACACGATAAAAACGAACTGAAGTGTGTGACTCACGCCGGTCCATCAACAGTTTTTATAGAGTCACTTGATGCTAATTTGCAAAAGCACGATTACAATATTCCAGCTATTCAATGCATTACCGATGGCCAATACATTATATGTAATGATCTAAACTCTGCAGACTACGAATCGGATTGGGTTGCAAACGCACTGGATAGTGGCTATCGCTCTATGGTAGCCCTGCCAATTGCGCAGTATGGCAAAGTTGTTGGTAATTTCAGTTTATTTTCTAATGAACCCCAAGCATTCGGTAAGAAGGAGATTTCCTTACTGGATGAATTAGCTTCAGATATTTCGTTTGCATTAGAGATTGAAGACAGTGAAAACCAACGTAAAAAGACAGAAAAAGCGCTAATAGAAAGTGAAGCACTTTTCCATAATCTATCCAGCAACTCCCCTGCTGGTGTTTTTAGGACCGATAAAAAAGGTAAGTTAATCTACTACAATGACAATTGGCGTAGTGTCAGCGCAGCCAGTACTGAAGAAATAATTGAAGGTACAGTGTTCACAGCCAGTATTCATCATGAAGATAGTAAAAGTGTCATTGCAGCCTTTAATAAAAGCTTGCATGACAAAACAGCTTTTGATACGGAATATCGATTTGTACATCCAAATAACGAAATTGTTTGGGTAAAAAGCCAAGCTCAGCCTTGTTACGATGACAAAGGTGTATTTAATGGCTATGTTGGTACCTTAACTGATATTACCGAGCTAAAAACTGTGCAAGATAGCTTGCTAATGGCAGGTGTTGTATTAGATAACTCTCGCGAATCAATTTTAGTCACCGATAGTAATGTCAACATCATCATGGTGAATAAAGCATTTACTGATATTGAAGGTTACTCCGCAGAGGAAGTACTTGGTAAAAACCCCAATATACTTAACTCAGGAAAACACAACAAACACTATTTCAGTGCCTTGTATAGCTCGCTTAAAGATACTGGCACCTATCAAAGTGAGATTTGGAACCGTCGTAAAGATGGGGAAATTCACCCTGGTATTTTGAGTATAACAGCAGTTAAAAATATCAAACAAAAAGTGACGCACTATGTCAGCGTATTTACTGATATCACCAGTTTAAAAAATACTGAAGAGCGTTTAGCATTTTTAGCCAATCACGACGCTTTAACAGGTCTTCCTAATCGTATGATGTTAATTTCGCATATTTCACATGCGATAGAAGGTGCGAAACGTAAGAACAAACAACTAGCGCTTTTGTTGCTAGACCTAGATAGATTTAAGAATATCAATGATAGCTTTGGTCACTTGGCAGGTGATGATTTACTACAGCAATTAGCAATTAGATTAAAAGCTAAGCTACGTGGCAACGACATGGTTGCAAGGCTGGGCGGTGATGAATTTGTTGTGTTATTAGAAGATATCAGTCAACCAGAGTATATTTCTAAAGTCACAGAAAATATCATTTCTGTCGTAGAGCAAACGTGGTTACTTAAAAATAAATCTGAAGTTCACATAGGCACAAGTATCGGCATCAGCTTGTATCCAGATCACGGCGATAATGCCTTAGATTTACTCAAACATGCGGATGCTGCTTTATATCAGGCCAAAGGTTCCGGTCGTGGCGTTGCCCATTACTACTCTGAAAGCTTGACTCACCAAGCAAGAAGGCGCTTTAAACTAGAGGCAAGATTACGTGACGCCATTACTGCAGATGAATTACAACTTCACTACCAACCAAAGTTTGATATTTTCTCTGGTGACCTTGTAGGTGTAGAAGCTTTGGTGCGCTGGATAGACCCCAAGCTGGGCATGATTATGCCTAACGAATTCATAAGTATTGCGGAAGAAACCGGCTTAATTAACAAGCTTGGTGAGTGGGTACTTAACGAAGCATGCCGACAGGGTACAGTCTGGCTGAATAATGGGCTTAATCTATCAATCGCGGTGAACTTATCTGCGACACAACTTTATCATAGTGATATTGCTAAAACGATCAGTGATATTTTGCAGAAAACAGGCTTTCCAGCAAAAAATTTAGAGTTGGAGCTGACTGAAGGTATTTTAATGCGCCGAGAGTCCGAGTCTATTAAAAAACTATATCAAATCAAAGCATTAGGTATTAGTTTAGCGGTGGATGACTTTGGTGCCGGCTATTCATCACTCGCCTATTTGCGACGCTTCCCACTTGATGTGTTGAAAATTGATCAATCTTTTGTGGCAGATCTTGAAGACGACAAAGATGATCGTGCAATTACTGCTACGATTATAGGTATTGGTAGAACATTGAACTTAAAAGTTGTTGCAGAAGGGGTAGAGACAGCCTTTCAGCTGTCATTTTTAGAATCCCATGGTTGCCATATGTATCAAGGATTCTTTGCCAGCCCTGCACTTGAAGCAGATCTACTTGAACAGTTCGCTAAGAATTACAAAGGTAAAAACGTATTTGCATAAAAATATTAATAATGTTGCTTCCCACATAACGGTAAACTTTTATTAATTAGCGCTTGCCACTTATGCAACCAATATTTACCATGATTGGCTTCAACCTCTACTATTGCCGCACAGCTTTCTTGAGCTTTTAGTTTAGAGATGAAACTGGCTGAGCCAGTAGTACATGCAGCATTCACATTAGATGTGACTAGAGCCAACATAGGCAACGCTGCAAAAACAGCAAGGCGTAATCTTTGATTAACGCATCCCTTTATATTTTCTCTAACATTGGTATATTCATCGTTACGGTAATTTATTAACAGTATTTATCCCCTTAATATTAAGCATATTGTTTTTTAACCCCAAAACGACAGAGCAATATGCCTGCCATTATTTTTACGATAAGTTTATGCATTTATTTCAATAAGTTAACTAACATTTAAACAAAATATTCATTAAAATACGGTGGTTATATATAGCAATTTGGTTGTGTATAACCAAACTACAACCAACACGAGTTACAGCTTATTGCTAACACCCAATAAAAAACCCAGCACTAGGCTGGGTTTTTAGAAACTTTTAAACCTTAAGCTTTAATCGCGCGTTTACGCTCATGCTCTAGCAAGTAACGTTTACGGATACGAATCGTTTTAGGCGTGATTTCCACCAACTCATCATCATCAATAAACTCAACTGCAGACTCTAAAGACAACGCAATCGGTGTAATCAAACGCACCGCTTCATCAGTACCTGAAGAACGCACGTTCGTTAATTGTTTACCTTTGATTGGATTCACGATTAAATCGTTATCACGG
>JBKJUR010000008.1:0-135309 GCA_046590165.1 Methylotenera sp. | reverse complement strand
GCTCACCACGTTTGTAGCGTAAAGCCATGGTGTCACATGAGATCGGTTTAATGGATGATGCTTGGCCTGCAGACCCAAAGGCTTCGTAGCGTGCTTTGCAAATATCACGCATGGCATTTGTAGTGGCAGCTAAATACTTCCGCGGGTCAAATTCTTTTCTATGCTGGGCAAAATAGCGACGTAATGCACCAGTAGAGGCCATACGTAAATCTGTATCTATATTGACTTTACGCACACCGTGTTTGATACCCTCTACGATTTCTTCCACAGGTACACCGTAAGTCTCGCCCATATCACCACCAAACACATTGATAATGCGTAACCACTCTTGTGGCACCGAAGATGAGCCATGCATCACCAAATGCGTATTAGGAATCCGTGCATGAATTTCTTTAATGCGGCTAATCGCCAAAGTTTTGCCAGTGGGAGGCTTAGTAAATTTATATGCCCCATGTGAAGTACCAATTGCAATGGCTAAGGCATCAACGCCAGTTTGGCGCACAAAATCCGCTGCTTCTTCAGGGTCGGTGAGTAATTGGTCATGGTTTAATTTTCCCGCTGCGCCTGAGCCGTCTTCATCTCCAGCTAATCCAGTTTCTAATGAGCCTAGCACCCCTAGCTCACCTTCTACAGAAACGCCGATTGCATGCGCTAACTCAACAATTTTTTTAGTGGTATCTACATTATATTGATAGCTTGAAGGCGTCTTTGCGTCTTCAAGCAATGAGCCATCCATCATAACGCTTGAAAAACCTGAACGCATGGCTTGTATGCATACGGCTGGCGTATGGCCGTGATCTTGGTGCATCACAACAGGAATGTGGGGGTAAGACTCGATAGCGGCTAATACTAAGTGTCGTAAAAAAGGCTCGCCCGCATATTTCCGTGCACCCGCCGAGGCTTGCAAAATAACAGGGCTATTCACCTCGTTTGCAGCCTCCATAATGGCGATTACTTGCTCCATATTATTGACATTAAATGCTGCAATACCGTAGTCGTGTTCAGCAGCATGATCTAGCAATTGACGAAGTGATACCAGTGCCATAATTTACTCTCAAATAATTAAAAAAGTCAGTTTATTGTTACTAGTCTTGTAAGGCTGTGGCCAGCCAGTATTGAGATTACGCTAGGGTAAAGCGTGCACAATACTGGTATCGCCTAAACTCCATTTAATTCATCAGGAGCATTCCTACACATGGCTACATGTTTAGCGCGTAATTATAGAACACTTATGTCTTATATAAAACATCTAATATATTATAGATTAATCATTAACTCTAAAAGCGCCTGATGCATATAATTTGAATCTATACCTACAGCATAGTTCATACCATTTAAATGGTGGTTAAAAAGCACCTTTTGATACTTAGTCAATCAACACAACAATAGCTTACATATGCAATTGTTTATGCATAATTCATGCCGCCATTGATGAATAGCAAGCAATTTTATTTCTCAGTCATATGTGCATCAGCTAAAATGCTGCTTATGGATGATTCACAACCACTTCAAGATTTCCAAAAATTTCTGGCACCAGCAAAAATCAATCTTTTTTTGCACATTATTGGGCAGCGCGCAGATGGCTACCATTTATTACAGACTGTTTTCAGGTTACTCGATTTTTATGACACGATTTATCTAAAGCCGACGCATACCATAGATATTAAGCGTATAAACGCCGTGGCAGGCGTGCCGGAAGCGCAAGATCTATGCGTACGGGCAGCGAAGCTTTTGCAACAACACTCAAGCTGCAAACAAGGTGTAGAGATTTTTGTTGAAAAAAACATTCCTATGGGTGGTGGTCTAGGCGGCGGCAGCTCAGACGCTGCCACTGTGCTAATAGCCTTAAACCAATTATGGAACATCAATCTTAGCAAGGTAGAATTACAAAAGCTTGGTTTAAAATTAGGCGCTGACGTACCGTTTTTTATTTTTGGCACCAACGCATGGGCGGAAGGTATAGGCGAGCAATTGCAAACAATTATCCTACGTGATGCTTATTACGTAATACTGAATCCCAATGTACATGTGTCTACCGCGCAAATATTTGCCAATAAGCAATTGACAAAAAATACGATTTCTAAGACAATGTCGACCTTCTTAGGGATGGCAAATTCAAGCGGCAGTAATTCAGTCGTAGGCAACATAAACGCCGAGTTTACAAATCAGCTGGAAAAAATAGTGTGTAGTGAATATCCGCCAGTTTTAGCGTGTTTAACGTGGCTAAAACAATTTGGGGATGCAAGAATGAGCGGTTCTGGTGCTTCAGTATTTTTAGAAGTGGCAAACGAGCAAATTGCGACGGATATATGCAGTCAAAAACCTAAAGAAATGCAGGGTTTTGTTGCAAAAGGGTTAAATCAGCATCCTTTACTTTAAAATCTTGATTTTGAATCTTTTGATTTTAGATGGTCTGATAAAAATATTGGGGAGTCGCCAAGTTGGTTAAGGCACTGGGTTTTGATCCCAGCATCCGAAGGTTCGAGTCCTTCCTCCTCAGCCAAAATTTATAATGAAGGCATTGGCCTGCATTGTTCGAAATAGTAAGCGTGTAGATTATTTGATTTACACGCTTTTATTTTTTAGTAAATATTTTTAAGCATTTATTGAGAGCTTCACGCTGTTGCGTGTAACACTAGCACAATAGGAAATATAAATGGCGTCTAACGGCAGCATGATGGTCTTTACTGGCAGTGCCAACCCAGTGCTGGCACAAGAAGTTGCTACTCACTTGGGCATTGAACTTGGACGTGCACATGTAGGACGCTTTAGTGATGGCGAAATCACAGTCGAGTTATTAGAAAACGTGCGCGGTCGCGATGTTTTTGTGTTGCAATCCACTAGCCACCCTACTAATGATAGCCTGATGGAAGTCATGGTCATGGTTGATGCGCTACGTCGATCTTCTGCTGGCCGTATTACAGCAGCTATCCCTTACTTTGGTTATTCACGTCAAGATCGCCGCCCACGTTCAGCTCGCGTAGCAATTACTGCTAAAGTAGTTGCGAACATGCTGACAGGTGTAGGTGTTAATCGCTTACTGACCATGGATTTGCACTCTGATCAAATCCAAGGCTTTTTTGATATTCCTGTAGATAATATTTACGCAACGCCAATTTTGTTGGCCGATTTATTACTGCAAAATCATGAGAACCTAATGGTGGTATCACCAGATGTTGGCGGTGTAGTACGTGCGCGTGCGTGTGCTAAGCAATTAGGCTCAGATTTAGCAATTATTGATAAACGTCGCCCAAAACCAAACGTGGCCAAAGTCATGAATATTATTGGTGATGTCGCTGGCCGTACCTGTGTGATTATGGATGACATGGTGGATACGGCAAACACACTTTGTGAAGCTGCAGCGGCATTAAAAATAGCGGGCGCAAAAAAAGTATTAGCGTATGCAACTCACCCTGTATTGTCAGGTGGCGCTGCAGAACGAATTCAGAATTCTGAATTAGATGAATTAGTAGTAACTAACACTATTCCACTTGGCTTAGAGTCAGCCACTTGTAAAAAAATCCGCCAATTAAGTGCGGCTGAATTGTTAGCAGAAACGATACGTAGAATTAGCTGTGAAGATTCGGTATCTTCACTCTTTATGGATTAAAGTTTTTAACCCTGCAGACTGGTCGCGGACTGCAGATTTTAGTGTAGTACTTATATAGCAGTAAATTAGGAGTAACAAAATGTCTATCGAAATCAATGCAGCAAAACGTGATGCAAAAGGTACGGGTGCGAGCCGCCGTCTTCGTCACGCAGGCACAGTGCCAGGTGTAGTATATGGTGGTGGTAAAGAAGCATTCCCACTAGAAATCAATCATAAAGAATTGTTCTTACAGTTTCGTCATGAAGCTTTCCATGCTTCAATCTTAACGCTAATTTTAGATGGTAAAAAAGAAAGCGTATTACTACGTGACTTTCAAATGCATCCAGTTCGCAACACTATTCAACACATTGATTTTCAACGTGTTAGTGCAACTGAAAAAATTCACGTTAAAGTACCATTCCACTTTATCAATGCTGACATCGCTCCGGGTGTTAAAATAGGCGGTGGTATCGTTGCACACATCATGACTGAGGCTGACATAAGCTGCTTGGCAAAAGACTTGCCAGAGTTCATTGAAGTTGATGTATCAGCTCTTGAAGTTGGACAGTCAGTGCATCTTTCACAAGTTAAATTGCCTAAAGGTGTTGAGTTCGTACAATTAGCACATGATAACGATGCAGCGGTTGCAGCGATTGCTAAAACACGCGGTAGTGTTTCTGATGACGCAGCAGATGCTGCAGTTGCAGCGGACGCAGCGGCTGAATCTGCTACCCCAGCAGCTTAAAATTTAGTTGCATAAAAATAACGCGCGCTTTTATTATAAAGTGCGCGTTTTTTTATTTACACTAAGCACTTTTAATTTACACTAAACCCAGTGAATATTAACAATACAGATAGCATTAAATTATTAGTTGGCCTTGGTAACCCGGGCGACAAATATGAAGCTACACGCCATAACGCAGGCTTTTGGTGGTTAGACCAAGTTGCAGCGGCTACTAATAGCAAACTTGCGACGGATACTAAGTTTTTCGGCATCGTTGGCAAACTTAATGCAACCACAGATACCTGGTTACTAAAACCAACAACTTTCATGAATGCCAGCGGTAAAGCTGTGGCAGCGCTAGCTAATTATTACAAAATTACTGCCGCACAGATTGTGGTGATTCACGATGAATTAGATTTACCACCTGAAACCGTTAAACTTAAAAAAGGTGGCGGGCATGGTGGGCATAATGGCTTAAAAGATATTACTGCGGCACTAGGAACACCAGATTTTTGGCGCTTGCGACTAGGTATTGGCCACCCAGGCCACCGTAATGAAGTGATTAATTTCGTACTAAAAGCGCCCTTGAAAGATGAACAAACTGCTATTAATCAATGTATTGATGAAAGCATACAAATATTGCCGCAGCTATTGAGCGGCGATTTTGAAACTGCGATGTTAAAATTGCATACTAAAAAATAAGTGTTTTTACTTTAACTTACAACTTTTTTCTAATCAGATTTAGCGCCTACTTGTTAAATATAAGTCATAGGCGTAGAAGATGAAAAGATGAAGACAGTACGTTAAGTACGACCAATCGATGAAGACGAATACAACGCAATTATTGCGTTAAAGATGAACTGGAAAAAAGATGAAATGTGGAATTGTTGGTCTACCTAACGTAGGAAAATCTACGCTTTTTAATGCAATTACCAAGGCTGGTATTGCTGCGGAAAACTATCCTTTCTGTACCATTGAACCCAATGTAGGTATTGTGGAAGTGCCAGATACGCGCATGCAACCACTGATTGATATAGTTAAACCACAAAAAGTCCAACCAGCGATTGTAGAGTTTGTGGACATTGCAGGCTTGGTAGCTGGCGCTTCTAAAGGTGAAGGTTTGGGCAACAAGTTTTTAGCCAACATCCGTGAAACTGATGCTATTGCCCACGTAGTCCGCTGTTTTGAAGATGGTAACGTAATACATGTTTCAAACAAAATAGACCCGTTGTCAGACATTGAAGTGATTAACACTGAGCTTGCACTTGCAGATATGGAAACCGTAGAAAAAACCATGCAGCGCGAAAGCAAAAAAGCTAAAAGTGGCGACAAAGATGCCATCGCCCTAGTTGCAGTATTAGAAAAAGTATTACCATGCTTAGATCAAGCTAAAGCTGTGCGCACCTTAGATTTAGATGCTGACGAATTACAAATTCTCAAACCACTATGCCTAATCACTGTAAAACCTGTGATGTATCTTGCTAACGTTGATGAAGCTGGTTTTGAAAACAATCCTCTGTTAGATAAAGTAGTAGCACTAGGCAAGGCTGAAAACGCACCTGTAGTATGCATCTGCGCAAAAATTGAAGCCGAAATCTCAGAACTAGATGATGAAGATAAAGCCTTATTCTTAAGCGAGCTGGGCCAAGATGAACCAGGCTTAAACCGTGTCATCCGCGCTGCTTACGACTTATTAGGCCTACAAACCTACTTCACCGCAGGGGTACAAGAAGTACGCGCTTGGACCGTTAAGAAAGGCGCAACCGCACCTCAAGCTGCTGGCGTGATTCACACAGACTTTGAACGTGGATTTATCCGTGCAGAAGTTATTCAATACGACGAATACGTTAAAAACAAAGGCGAACAAGGCTCAAAAGAAGCTGGCAAGATGCGCTTAGAAGGTAAAGAGTACATTGTGCAAGATGGGGATGTGATGCATTTTAGGTTTAATGTTTAGCTTGTCTAAGTTCAATATATTGCTTAGTTAAATTTAGTGAATAAATCACCATCCTAGTCTAGGGTTCAAGCCCCCTTCCCCAGCCATAAGACCACTCCTCCGGATGTGGTCTTTTTCTTTTCAATCTTGACTAAACCGTTTACTATCATCCAATTCGTTTACAAAAACAGCTTAAACTGATTCCTCATGAGCAATTCTTATACAGTTTTGATTACAGGTAGCAACCGTGGTATTGGCCTAGAGTTTGTTAAACAGTATGCCATTGATGGCTGGAACGTGATTGCTTGTTGTCGTGAATCACAATCGGCCACTGCGCTGCAGGCCTTGGCAAATCAGCACCGTAATATCACTGTAATTGAGTTAGATGTGGCTGATTTTGCACAGATTGATGCCGTGGCTTTTCAATTAAAAAACCATAAAATTGATGTGCTGTTGAACAATGCAGGTGTGTATCCTCAAAGTAGTTATGGCGATGTGGATTATACGGACTGGGCGACTACTTTTAAAGTTAATACGATGGCACCATTAAAAATGGCTGAGGCTTTTATGCCACATGTAGCAGCAAGCCAACTTAAAAAGATTGCCACGCTTAGTAGCAAAATGGGCAGCTTAGACGATAATACCAGTGGTGGCAGTTACATTTACCGTAGCAGTAAAACTGCAGTAAATATGGTAATGAAAAGCTTAGCTTTAGATGTTAAAGCACATGGTATTTCGTTAGTGACTTTACATCCAGGTTGGGTTCGGACTGACATGGGTGGGCCAAATGGTTTAATCAGTACGCAAACTAGTGTAACGGGGTTGCGTAAAGTGATTGCTGATTTGTCGTTGGCAAGCAGTGGCAAATTTGTCGCTTACGATGGCAAAGAGATTGCTTGGTAATTGTCGAGGATTGTACTTATGTTTGATGCGCTTTAAAAGGTGTACGTTCCTCTAATTCGCTTGTATATGCAGCGATACCTAGCGATTCTCTTGTTACAAAATCTTGTATCGCAGTTGCAAATTCTGGATGCGCAATTTTATGAAATGAACATGTTTGTCTAGGCTTAAAGCCACGTGCTAGTTTATGTTCCCCCTGTGCGCCTCCTTCAAAATATTGAATATTTTCTGCAATACAGAACTCCTGCGCTTGATAATAGCAAAGCTCGAAATGCAAGTTAGGTACATATATTAAAGCGCCCCAGTAACGTCCATATAACGTGGTTTGGTGATATATATTTAGTGCACTCGCTACGGGCACATCATCCACGTAAGCCAATACCAGCAGAATATTTTGCGGCATGCTTTGCCCAATTTCCTGAAAAAATGCTGGCGTTAAATAAGGCGTTGAGTGATGTTCTCGATAAGTATTGGCATAACACTGGTAAAAGAAATCCCACTGCGCTTGTGTAATGTCTGCGCCTTTAATACGTTTGCAGATCACACCTGACGCAGTAACTTTTTTACGTTCTTGACGGATTTTTTTGCGTTTATCGTGGCTTAATACATTCAAGAAATCATCGAAATTTTTAAAGTTTTCGTTTTGCCATCTAAATTGCACACCATGACGTTGCATCCAACCAGCTTGTTTTAATGCGTCTGCGCAACGCTCATCGGGGAAAATCACATGCGCAGATGATAACTGATGCTTATGCAGCGTTTCACCAAGTGCTTCTATCATTAAGTTTTGAATTTGCAGGCTATTGGATAATAGTCTTTGACTAGTGATTGGTGTAAACGGAATTGCTGATAATAATTTTGGATAATAATTGAGGCCGCTGCGCTGGTAAGCCTCAGCCCATGCCCAATCAAACACATACTCACCGTAAGAATGGTTTTTAACATATAGCGGCATGGCACCAACCAATTGCCCAGCATCTTGTACCAGCATAGGATAAGGCAGCCAGCCAGTGCTCTTACCTACTGAACCTGACACTTCTAATGCGCATAAAAATTCATGGCTTAGTAGTGGCATATCACCCACTAGCGCATTCCAACTGCTTGCGTCTACAGCTTGAATACTGTCAGCAATTTCCAGTGTTAGGCTCATGGAGTCTGTAATTTAAGATTAGGTAGATAATGCTTATATTACCTAGTTATTGAGTGCAGTTTAGGTAATTAATATGAATAATATTGTACTAACGTGCTTGAAGTACAATTGATTACAGAAATAGGGGGTGCTTGAGAGTTAAAACAAACGACTTAAAGCGAAGGTTTGCGGGGGTTATTGGATGCTTGTTTGGTTTTACGTTTAGTTGCAGCTATAGCTTCAATTTCTTGTAGTTTTTGAGCTTCGAGTGCAGCTTCAGCAGCTTTTCTGCGCTCTAAAATCCGCGTTTGGGCATCTTCAAGCTCATCTAACGATATAACATTATCTTGATTGGTATCGACTTGGCTAAAATGCCTCGCAATTTGCGGCAGGCTTTCAGTCGCTTCTTGTCTATCTATAGTGCCGTCATTGTCGTTATCAGTCGCCAGGAAGCGCGCTTTAATACTTTCTTGCATGGCACGGCGACGCTCTTCGATTTGCTCATGATTAGGATCGACAGAGCGTGAGTAATCATCTAGTGCTTTACGTAACTTCTCACGGTGCTCTGGGCTGAAATTAAGATTCAGCGTTTGTTGCGTGCCGTCGTCAGTAACGTGCTTAGCAGTATCATCGGCAGCAACCAAATTACTTCTATCAGCCGCATTTACGTTAAAAGACAAACCAACACCTACACACAACGCTAAACAAGTGTGTCTGGTCATTGAAATATGTTTTAATGTTATTAGGCTCAACGTATTAACTTTTTTATTAGGTTAGCTCAATTAAGAGCGATAATAATGAAGCAGGATTGTTAATCGAATGTTTCATTAAACCGTGAAATTGTAAATATTTGTAACAAAGGCAATATGTGCTGTTTATCATATGGTTAGCCCTTACATTCAATACGCGCCTCAGATTCACAACTAATTAATTGCTATTAAGTATCTCGTAGACTAATGAAAGTGATTTTAGTTTGCTGGATAACGTTTGATATTGGCAAAAATTAGCTTCCACTTTGGAAATAAATGTGGGTTAATTCGTTTAGTAATAAATCGAAACATTTAAATTCTTAAAGTTGGCACACTCCAAGAGGTAGCTTTGTACTTATAATTTATATTTACAATCTAAACTTTAATATAAAAATCATGGACTTAAATTAACTATGGTAGATACAAATAAAAAAATCTTAGTCGTGGATGATGATGTACGTTTACGCGAATTATTACAGCGTTATCTCACTGAGCAAGGCTTTAGTATTAAAGTGGCGTCGGACTCTAAAGAAATGGACGCAATACTTGCCTCTGAACCTATTGATCTATTAGTGCTTGATTTAATGTTACCTGGTGAAGATGGGCTATCTATTTGCCGCAGAATTCGTGGCACTGGCACCTTAATGCCTATCGTAATGCTTACAGCACGCGGTGATGAAGTAGACAGAATTATTGGGCTAGAAATGGGTGCTGATGATTACTTGCCTAAACCATTTAACCCGCGTGAACTACTAGCTAGAATCAATGCCGTCATGAGACGCCATGAACGCCTACAACCAAGCGCGCCTGCAATCAATAGCGATAACGTGACAATCGGGGAGTTTGTGTTTAATGCATCAACCCGTTCATTATCACGTGATGGCATGGCCATTACTATCACCAGCGGTGAGTTTGCATTGTTAAAAGTATTTGTAGATCATCCGCGCCAGCCATTGTCACGCGACAGACTAATGCAACTAGCGCGTGGTCGCGAACTGGATGTGTTCGATCGTAGTATTGATGTACAAGTGTCGCGCCTGCGTAAATTAGTTGAACCAGATCCAGCGCATCCACGATACTTACAAACAATGTGGGGCTTTGGCTATGTGTTTATTCCTGATGGCAACGTGGAATAATCATGTGGAATAGTGAAGTAGGCTATTAAGCTAGTGCTTGTTATTAGCTATTCATATTTAATTAAACGTTCATAAAAATTGCGTCTTTTACCTAAAACACTACTCGCCAGAGTAATGCTGCTGATTGCTGTTTTGCTAGCAGTCGGCCAGTTTGCCTCATTGCAGATTTTTGAATATTTCGAGCGTGAACCGCGCGCAGAGGCTACTGCACTGCAGGCGGTGACCGTAGTAAATTACACACGCGCTTCACTCATAGCATCACAAGAAAGCCTGCGACTGGCACTATTATCCGAGCTCACAGGTAAAGAAGGTGTACGTGTGTATTACGCAGACTTTATGGAAGAAATCGCCCCGCTTCCATCAGACCCTTTTATCAATATGGTCGCTGAAAAAATTCGGGAGCGATTGGGTGTAGAAACTATCATTACTGTTAACCACTACGGCATTGAGGGGCTTTGGGTCAGCTTTAACATTGGTCAAGATGACTTTTGGGTGGTAATCCCCCGTGTACACGTAGAACGCAATTTCCCGTGGCAATGGCTAGGTTGGGGAGCACTGGTACTATTACTATCATTAGGTGGCGGCTATTTGCTAGCAGCGCGCATTAACCGTCCACTGAATTTACTGGTCAATGCTGCGGACAGACTACGTAATGGTGAGCGGCCAGAAAAACTACCTGAAGACAGCGTAACTGAACTACGCGAAGTAAGCAGCACGTTTAATAAAATGGCTGAGTCTTTAGCTGAATTAGACGCTGAAAGAACGCTGATTTTGGCAGGTGTTTCACATGACATCCGTACACCCTTGGCCAGATTACGTTTAGCCGTGGAAATGCTGCCTGATGATGGTTGCGCCAGCTTAAAAAACGGCATGATAGAAGACATTGCCGACATGGACAACATCATCCATCAGTTCTTAGATTTCGTGCGTGGTGTCGAAGGTGAGCCAACGCAGATGATTGACATCAACACGCTGCTGCAATCACTGCAAGAGCGTCAATCTCGTGCTGGACGTGACCTATCTGTGAAGTTAGCGCCCACTTACTTCGTGGCCATTAGACCGCTTGCTATGCAGCGCTTGCTGGATAATTTAGTGGGTAATGCTTATGTATACGGTCGCGGAGAGGTCAGCGTAGCTAGCAACATCACTGCCGCCAATCTCGTGATTAGTGTCTTTGATAATGGCCCTGGTATTCCTGAAAGCCATGTTGAAAAACTGCTTCGCCCATTTGAACGCCTAGATACAGCACGCAGTAACGCAGGCGGCAGCGGGTTAGGATTGGCAATTGCAGATCGAATTGCCAAGTTACATAATGGAAAGCTAGAACTGCTTAATAGACCACAAGGTGGTCTAGAAGCACGGCTAAGCTTACCGATTAAAAACTAAGCAGTTAGATATTTAATACTGTATTTAGGTGTTATTCAGCTTGAGAGTTAATGATTCGGCTCAAACCAATTTAGCTTCTCACGCAACTGCACAACTTCGCCAATAATCGTCAAACATGGCGGCTTCATTTCAGCCGCGCCTACTTTATCGGCAAGGTCTTTTAGCGTAGCTGTCACCACACGCTGGCGCTGTGTAGTGCCCTGCTGAATGACTGCTGCAGGCATATCAGGTGATACACCGTGTGCGATGAGTTGTTGACAGATTTCTGTCAAACCAACCAACCCCATATAAACCACAACGGTTTGACGAGGTCGTGACATGGCGACCCAATCAAGGTCTAATGTGCCATCTTTGAGATGCCCGGTAATAAACAAACATGCCTGCGCATAGTCTCTGTGTGTTAGCGGGATACCCGCATAACTAGAAACCCCATTTGCGGCGGTAATGCCAGGCACCACCTGAAACGGTACGCCATGTTCCATCAAGGTTTCAATTTCTTCGCCACCACGGCCAAAAATAAATGGATCGCCACCTTTTAAGCGCAATACTCGTTTGCCTTGTAATGCCAACTTGGCTAATAACTCGTTGATTTCTTCTTGTGGGAGCGTATGTTGATCGCGCGATTTACCTACATAGATAAGTTCAGCATCACGACGTACTAGCTCCATCACTTCCGGACTCACTAACTTATCGTAAACGCACACATCGCATTGCTGCATCAATCTTAATGCGCGGAATGTTAATAAATCTGGGTCGCCTGGCCCGCCGCCGACTAAATACACTTCGCCGTGATTCTTAGCTTCTGTTTTATCTGATAAAACTGCATCTAAAGTTTGCCGTGCCGCTTCATATTGACCAGACAAAATACGCTCGACTACTGGCCCTTGCAGGACACCTTCCCAAAATATGCGTCGCTCTTGCGTAGTTGCAAACTTAGCTTTTACTTTTTCCCTAAACTCACCTGCAATCTCGGCAATGCGACCATAACTAGTTGGCAACATGGTTTCAATCTTGGTGCGAATGTAGCGCGCCAGCACTGGCGCATTACCTTCGCTTGAAATAGCAATCACGATTGGGGACCTATCTACAATTGAGGCCATGGTGAATGTGCATAACTGAGGAGAATCCACTACATTCACAGGAATATTTTGTGCTTCTGCTGCGACTGAAACAGCAGTATTAACAACTTCATCATCTGTCGCAGCAATTACCATACATGCGCCGTTTAGCTGACTTGGCTCAAAATTAGCATTGATGTAAGTAATTTTTTTAGTTTCAACTAAAGCTTGCAGTTCATCACACAATTCAGGCGAGTAAAGCGTAATTGCCGCGTTAGCTTTTAATAGTGCGGTTACTTTACGTTTAGCCACCTCACCGCCGCCGATAACGACACAGGGGCGATTGGTAATGTTCATAAAAATTGGGAGTGCTTGCATGGAGTTAGCCTAAAAGCCTATAGCGTATTGATTTAATGCTATTTTACCTTGCTCAATCCAAATGAGCTAAAATTATGCTTTGTAAATTTGTAGCAATATCTTGAATTCGACACTAAAAGATTTAGAAAATCCATTCATTTCGCCAGATAATGCTGACGCTCCGACAGCACTTAACCCAAAAAAAGTGTTTATTAAAACGTTCGGCTGCCAAATGAATGAATATGATTCATCACGCATGGCAGATATGCTGGCGATGACCGACGGCATGGTAGAAACGCTGACGCCAGAAGATGCTGACGTGATTTTGCTTAATACTTGCTCGGTACGTGAAAAAGCTGAAGAAAAAGTGTTTAGCCATTTAGGGCGTTTTATTCCGCTTAAAAAAGCTAATCCTAATTTAGTGATTGGCGTAGGCGGTTGTGTAGCTTCACAGGAAGGTGACAACATTATCAAGCGTGCACCCTATGTAGATGTGGTTTTTGGACCGCAAACACTGCATCGGCTACCTGAAATGATTAAAAGCAGTCAAGCCAGCGGCGAGTCACAAGTTGACATTACGTTTCCAGAGATTGAAAAATTTGACCATTTACCGCCGCCGCGTGTGGAAGGCGCCAGCGCTTTTCTCAGCATTATGGAAGGATGCAGCAAATACTGCAGCTTTTGTGTAGTACCTTACACACGTGGTGAAGAAGTCTCACGACCGTTTGAAGCAATACTAACTGAAGCTGTGCAATTAGCTGAGCAAGGTGTGAAAGAAGTCACTTTACTTGGTCAAAACGTCAACGCTTATCGCGTGGAATATGATGGTGTAGAAGCCGACTTAGCCATGCTCATTGAAACGATTGCTGAAATTCCACAGATTGAGCGCATACGCTTCACCACTAGCCATCCGAATGAAATGAACCAACGGCTGATTGATTGTTTCGCCAATATTCCAAAGCTAGCAGTACAGTTACATTTACCCGTACAAGCAGGTGCTGACCGCGTATTGATGGCGATGAAGCGCAATTATACTGGGCTGCAATATAAATCGACGATTCGTAAATTGCGCGTTGCTAATCCAAATATTACATTTACCTCAGATTTCATTATTGGTTTCCCAGGTGAAACTGAAGCCGAATTTGAAGCTACCGCTAAACTCATGACAGATGTAGGTTTTGATTACAGCTTTAGCTTTTTATATAGCCCGCGCCCTGGTACACCGGCCTCATATTTACCAGATGAAACTTTGCAAGAAGTTAAGCTCGCTCGTTTAACTAAACTACAAACCATCAATGAAGCACAAGGTAAAAAAATTAGTGAGGCTATGCTTGGCACAGTGCAGCGTGTCTTGATTGAAAGCGCTTCATGGAAAAACGAGAATGAGCTGGCAGGCAAAACCGATAACAACCGTATCGTCGATATGATTGGTGAGGCTAGCCTGATTCATCAATTTGTAAACGTGTGCATTACTGATGTATCTAATCCTAGACGTCTGCGTGGCCAGATTATTAATAGTTAACAAACAGAATATCAATGGAAATCACTCTTAGCCCTGAAGACAACACCCGCTTAGCTAATCTCTGCGGTGTACTAGATGAAAACATCAAACAAATTGAAACCGCATTAGAAGTAGGTATTGCCAGACGTGGCGCGCATATCAGACTCAGTGGCGACATACATAACATGCGCTTGGCAGTGCAACTGCTTGAGAACTTTTATACGCGTGCTAAAAGCCCAATCAGTCTGGAGGAAATTCAACTTGGGTTAGTTGAAATTGATAAATTAGAACCTGAAGATGTCGCAAACTCTAACGCACCGGTACTAATGACGCGTCGCACGGAGTTACATGGCCGCACACCGCGACAGATAGCCTATTTACAACAAATTCAAGACCACGATATTACCTTTGGTATTGGTCCAGCAGGAACAGGCAAAACCTATTTAGCCGTTGCTAGCGCTGTCGATGCGATGAGCCGCGATCGTGTTAAACGCATCGTACTTGTACGCCCAGCTGTAGAAGCTGGCGAAAAACTCGGCTTTTTACCCGGAGATTTAAACCAAAAAGTAGATCCATATTTGCGCCCACTGTACGACGCGCTATATGACTTAGCCGGCTATGACACCGTTAATAAAATGTTTGAGCGCGGTGCAATTGAAGTTGCTCCATTGGCTTACATGCGTGGACGCACATTGAACCAAAGCTTTATTATTCTAGATGAAGCGCAAAATACCACCCCAGAACAGATGAAAATGTTTTTAACGCGTATTGGTTTTGGTACAAAAGCCGTGATAACCGGTGACGTGACGCAGATTGATCTGCAGCGTCATCAAAAAAGCGGTTTAATCGAGGCACAAAAAGTGCTGAAAGACATCAAAGGCATCGCAATGACACATTTTCTTTCAGCGGATGTGGTACGTCATCCATTAGTACAAAAAATCGTGAATGCTTACGAGGAATATGAGCTTAAAAATAAAGACTAATCAAAACCTAAACATATCATCATAGCAACGATGGATAGAGTGTGATTACTAAAAACTGATATTTGATCTACACCGCAGAACCTTTAAGTTCAGTTGTTTTTAAATTGATGGGTTTAACTAAAACATCATGCATGAATAGCGTGATTGCATAGACAGAAAAAACCGAAACAACGTACTCAAACCTGACATCCCAGTTTACTTTGGTAAAGAAATATCCGAAGACCAAACATAGCGGAAAATGCAGTAAATACACTGTATAACTGCGTTCACCTAAATAATTTAAAAGTCGGCTATCACTTTTAAACACGTTAGATGATGCCAAAAATACTAAATAAACAGCGCAAAGGCTAGCGAAGCCTTTTAAAAGATATGTAATTAATTTAAGTGCAAAAATGGGCTGATCTACCCCACTTACCAGACCAAATTGTTGGTTAACAAAATATAGGTAACAAAGTATTAAAGTAAGACAAACTAATATCCGGATTAAGGAAAATTTCATAAAGCTATCAGCTAACTTTTTATTGAAGTACAACGCTGCACCAAACATAAAATAAGGTAAGTAAATAAAAGTTCTAAATAAGGTCTCTACTAAAATAGTATCAGACCATAATATTGGGAATATTTTGGCTAAAAATGCCCAAGTTATGTAGGTGAATGCTAATAATATCAAATGAACTGGCTGCACTTTATTTTGCAGCACAATCAACAAATTAGTTTTTTTAAATAAAAGCCCATAAACAATGTAGTAAATAAATAGTACTTTTAAAAACCACAGATGATGTTCAAATACCAGCGACTTCCAATAGTGTGCAGATAAAGGCCCGATTCCACCAACGCTTAGCTGTAATAAGTAAGAAATTAATGTGGTTAATAGAAACACTGCTGGGACTATATTTAAAACATGTAATTTAGTGACTCTTAACTTCAAGAATCGCTTTAAATCATACTTTACCATTCCCATCGCAGCAAAAAATCCAGCGATTAAAAAGAATGTATCCATTCTAAAAAGTCGAACTATCTCGATTACCCAAAAGAATGCCCTCGAATAATCAACTGTTTTTACTAATGTTAATGGTTGCGGATGTAGAACATACCAAACAGCCATATGGAACATAATGCCCATAAAAGCAAAAGTCACACGTACACCATCCATGTAGTGAATTCTGTTATTTTTCTTAATCACTTAATGACTTTAAACGCTCAAATTATTTCAGATGATATACATACAGTTATATTTATCCTAATTAAATTAAAATTAAGGCTCTAAAATAATATTACATTGCTGCGTTACAACTTAATGTTGCCTAGCACACACAAGCAGCTTTTTTTAAAGATGAAGCAATGTAGATGGTGGCATGCCAAAATTAAAGTGACAATCTCAGCCGTTTATCAATCCAATCTACACTGCTGGGAATACAATTACACATCTGGATACCATGTAACGATAAAATAAAATGACACCCAAGCTAATTCTAAATATTCAATATGCTACAGATGATTCAACCCTGCCTAGCCAATCCCAATTTCGCAAATGGGCGAAAGCGGCACTACGCATTGATACCGAAGTCACAATTCGCATTGTGGATGAGCAGGAAGCGTGTCAGCTGAACAATATGTACCGAAATAAAGATTACCCGACTAACGTATTGACCTTCCCGATAGCGGAAGAGCCTTATTTAATGGGCGATATTGTGTTGTGTGCGCCTGTAATTGAGGCTGAGGCAAAAGCACAAAACAAGTCACTTGAAGCACATTATGCACACTTAACGGTGCATGGAATTCTGCATTTGCATGGCTATGACCACGAAACAGATGCACAAGCCGAATTGATGGAGGGCTTAGAAACTGCAATTGTCACCAAATTAGGGTATGCTTCACCTTATCTCATTATATAGGGTGCCCAAAAGGTATATCGCATGGCTTCCGACTCGGAAAAGTTAAGTAACAAACCTAGTTTATTAGAACGCTTAAGTAATTTTTTACTGCGCGAGCCAGAAGACCGTGAGCAGTTGGTAGAGCTTTTACATGGCGCTTACGAAAATAGTTTAATGGATGCAGACTCGCTCGCGATGATAGAGGGTGTGTTGCAGGTAAGTGAGATGCAAGTGCGCGATATCATGATTCCACGCTCACAAATGGATGTCATCGACATCACTGATCCTCCCGAAATATTCATCCCACACGTCATCGAAACCGCACACTCGCGCTTTCCCGTGATTGAAGACAATAAAAACGATGTGATTGGCATTTTGCTTGCCAAAGATTTACTACGCTATTATGCAGGCGAGGATTTTGAAGTGCGTGACATGCTACGCCCTGCTGTATTCATCCCTGAATCTAAGCGCTTGAATATATTGTTAAAAGAGTTTCGAAGCAACCGAAATCATATCGCCATTGTGGTGGATGAGTATGGTGGCGTTGCTGGCATGGTGACGATTGAAGATGTACTTGAACAAATTGTAGGCGATATTGAAGATGAATACGATTACGATGAGGATGAAGACAACATTATTCAAAATGCTAATGGTCATTATCGAGTGAAAGCACTAACAGAAATCGCCGACTTTAACGAAGCCCTTGGTACTACACTGAGCGACGAAGAGTTTTCGACCATAGGTGGTTTAGTCGTGCATCAATTCGGGCACTTACCAAAACGGGATGATGAGATCGAATTAAGTGGCTTAAATATCAAGGTATTACGTGCTGACAGCCGTCGCCTACATACCATTATGGTAGAAGTACTGCCAGAAATCACCAATTTAACAGATACCTAAATTAGGATAATATGCTGTAAAGAATATCCACTGAATCATATTGGACTACACTTAAGCGGAACTAAAATGCAAGATTCTGGCTCATAAAAGCAAGTTGTTTATTTAAAGATAATCGGTTGTTATTTAGGGGTAAATCATGAAATATTTAGCTTTAATTGGAGTTTTAATCGCAAATTTTTCATTTGCAAACTTAGCAACTGCTGAAGAAGCACCAAGCACTAGTGCAGAAATCCCGACTGTTGAAAGAGCGTTTGTTAATGCTATCAATGGGTTTAATAAAGCGCAGATTATTGCGCAATTTGGGGAGCCTGCAAAAGCTGATGATGTAAAAATCAAAGGTACCAGCAAAGTTGTCGCTTCAATCTGGCAATATCACTACATCAACACGACTGAAGACGGTACATATTATCAAACAACTGAGTTAGATTTTATTGACGACAAAGTAGTTACAGTCGTATTTTTAAACAATGATGGCTCAGAAGGCAATGACAGCGGTCAAAAATATGAAATGCCAGGTGTAAAGCCTGACTTATAACATTCTAAGTTAATGAAACGTTAATAAAAAAGGGCTAATTAGCCCTTTTTTAATCACAGTTTAAAACTAATTCAAATACTTACTTCTTCAATGCATCACGAATTTCACGTAACAAAACAATATCGTCTGGTGTAGGCGCTGGGGCTGCAGCAACCTCAGCTTTTTTCAATCTATTCACCTGTTTAACCATCATAAAAATCACAAACGCTAAAATGATAAAATTAAGCACTATGGTAATAAAGTTACCGTAAGCTAGCATTGGCACTCCGGCAGCTTTAAGCGTAGCATAAGTGCCAGCATTACCGGCCGGAATATCAGCCAATGGAACAAACATATTGGTAAAGTCTAAACCGCCAAAAATTTTACCGACAATAGGCATAATAATGTCATTCACTAATGAATCCACAATTTTACCAAAAGCCGCACCAATGATGACCCCAACCGCTAGGTCCATCACATTGCCCTTAGATATAAACTCTTTAAACTCTGAAGCCATGCTCATATGTATTCTCCATAAAAAATTAAAGTGAGTATTGTGATGAAATAACTAACTTATTGAATAACCATTCAATAAATGCTTCTAATCAATTCAAATATAGGGCTTATAAGCTCAATGTGTCAACCAAGGCAACTATTTATTTCAATTGTAACCGTAAATTTTTGTTCGTTTATAAGGTATCAAGCTACAATTTAGCCCATGAATTTACTTACCTCCAAACAAATCAAACCTATCAAATTATTTTTATTTGGCGCTTTTTGTGTATTAAGTTTTGCGCCATTTTACTTCTATCCTGCAAGCATTCTGTCTCTCGTAGGCTTGTTTTATTACTGGTATCAAGCCAGCACAGCTAAAGATGCTGCGATTGATGGTTTCATTTACGGCTTAGGATTATTTGGCACAGGTATTTACTGGATTTACATCAGTCTGCATGATTTCGGCAATATGCCAATGTTAATGGCTGGCGTATCCACGTTTTTATTGTGTGCATTTATGGCGCTATTTATGGCGGCTGTAGGCGCACTCAGCGTGTATCTATCTGCCAATCAAGCGAGCAGAATGTTAATTGCAATTCCTGTATTCTGGGCATTATCAGATTGGATAAGAAGCTGGATTTTTACTGGCTTTCCTTGGCTGACGATGGGTTACTCTCAAGTGCCGAATAGCCCACTGGCAGCATACATGTCGATTGTAGGCGTGTATGGTGTTTCACTCATTACGGTATTTATTGCGAGTCTAGTCGGATTATGCATCGTTAAATGGCGTACCAAAAACTCTAATTTCTGCCTTTGGCGCCGCAATACCATTACCATATTCATTATTATTTGGGTGGGTGGCAGTTTACTCAAACTGGTTGAATGGACCACACCAACAGGCAAACCAACTTCAGTTGCATTACTTCAAGGCAATATCGCCCAAAGCGAAAAATGGTCGCCCGAGATTGCCGTGCGTACGCTTAACCAATACGTAACCATGGCAGAAGCCAGTAGTGCAAAGTTAATTATAATGCCTGAAACTGCAATGCCTGTTTTATCCAGCGAACTGCCTACAGAAGTAACAATGCGCTTAAAACAACATGCCATTAAAAATCAGGGGGATATTTTAATTGGCGTAGTTGAGCGTGAAAATGGCGAGTATTTCAATAGCACATTGAGCATCGGTAGTGCTCCATCTGAAGTTTACCGCAAATCCCACTTAGTACCATTTGGTGAGTTTATTCCCTTTAAAGCCGTGTTTGGATGGATATACCGTGACTGGTTAAATATGCCTTTGAGCGATCTATCACGAGGCAGTATCCATCAACAACCAATGCACATAGCTGGTGAAAAAGTCGCCGTCAATATTTGCTATGAGGATGTCTTCGGGGAGGAAATTATTCGCCAACTACCTCAGGCTACGTTGTTAGTAAACGTCAGCAACGATGCGTGGTATGGCGAGTCACTCGCTGCGTATCAGCACTTACAATTTTCGCAGGCACGGGCACTAGAAACCGGTCGCACTATGTTGCGTGCAACCAATACTGGTGCTACAGCTATTATAGATTCGCATGGCAACTTAATTGCACATGCGCCGCATTTTACTGAAACTACGCTTAGCGGCATGGCGCAAGGTTATAGCGGTAGCACGCCTTATGTACGTTTTGGCAACTGGTTGTTTCTAGCTATTTGCTTTATTGGGCTTATATTTTTATGCCGACTAAAGTTTTTAGCAATTACTAAATATTTGTCAGGCTCTAAACCTTTGGTAAACAAAGGCAAAACCAAGTAAAATCAAGCTTTACGCTTATAAAAATCTGAATAATGGCTTTAACTTTCCAACAAATCATTCTCACCCTGCAAAACTATTGGTCTGAACGCGGTTGTGCCCTACTGCAATCTTACGACATGGAAGTAGGTGCAGGTACTTCTCATACCGCCACATTTTTACGTTCACTAGGTCCAGAGCCATGGAAAGCCGCATATGTGCAACCTAGCCGCCGCCCTAAAGATGGCCGCTATGGTGAAAACCCTAATCGTTTGCAGCACTACTATCAATTTCAAGTTGTACTAAAACCTGCACCAGCTAACATTCTTGAGCTTTACTTAGGCTCACTTGAAGCGCTTGGCTTTGACTTAAAAAAGAACGACATTCGATTTGTAGAAGATGACTGGGAAAACCCAACGCTAGGCGCATGGGGGCTAGGCTGGGAAGTTTGGTTGAACGGCATGGAAGTCACACAATTTACCTACTTCCAACAAGTGGGCGGGATTGACTGCAAGCCAATCACTGGTGAAATTACCTATGGTTTAGAGCGTTTAGCCATGTATCTACAAGGTGTAGATAACATCTACAACCTGACTTGGACAGAAGGCTTAAGCTACGGCGATGTGTATTTGCAAAATGAAAAAGAACAAAGTACCTATAACTTTGAACATTCAGATGCTGACTTTCTATTCACCGCATTTAATGCACATGAAAAACAAGCCAAACATTTGATTGAAAACCTACTTTCACTACCCGCTTATGAGCAAGTATTAAAAGCTGCCCATACGTTTAATTTACTAGATGCGCGCGGTGCAATCAGCGTTACTGAGCGTGCCAGTTATATTGGCCGTATCCGTAACTTAGCGCGCTCAGTTGCCGCCAGTTACCTAGATAGCCGCGCCAGACTTGGCTTCCCGATGGCTAAAAAAGAACACGCAGAAGAAGTGTTAGCGTTATTAGCTAAAAAAGCCGCTTAATTACACAAAATCAAAAAATAGATTTCTGCTTAAGCGGGAATGATGGATTATAAGAAATGTCAGAAAAAAACTTACTTGTAGAATTATTCGTAGAAGAGTTGCCGCCTAAAGCCCTGAAAAAACTCGGTGAAGCATTTGCACAATTGTTGGCAGATTCACTTAAAGCACAGGGCCTTACTAGTAGCGACAATGAAGTGACGGCTTATGCATCACCACGCCGCTTAGCTGTGCATGTGGTGCGAGTATTAGCGCAAGCTGCAGATAAAACCATTACCCAGAAACTCATGCCTGTCAGCGTAGGTTTGGATGCCAACGGCAACGCCACCCCAGCCTTAATCAAACGCCTTAATGGTATGGGATTAGATGAATCGGCTGTGGCGCAATTGACCAAACAACCTGACGGTAAAAACGAAGCCTTATTTTTAGATGTAACGCAAAAAGGTGTGGCACTTAAAGAGGGTTTGCAAATTGCACTTAATGAAGCGATTACCAAACTGCCAATTCCTAAAGTAATGACGTACCAATTAGCCGATGGCTGGCAGAGCGTGAATTTCGTACGCCCTGTACATGGCTTGGTTGCATTACATGGGAGTGAAATAATTCCTGTCACTGCGCTTGGTTTAACTGCCAGCAACAGCACCCAAGGTCACCGATTTGAAGCAGCAGTTTCTCCAGTGGTGTTAAAAGATGCAGATAGTTATGCAGAGCAACTAAAAACTGAAGGCGCAGTGATTGCAAGTTTTGTTGAGCGCCACGCGGAAATTGAACGTCAACTAAATGCTGCGGCCGCGAAACAAAACTTAAAACCGATTGAAGATGACGCGCTGTTAGATGAAGTCACCGCGTTGGTTGAGCGCCCGAATGTGTTGCTCGGCCAGTTTGAAGAGATTTATTTAGAAGTGCCGCAAGAATGTTTGATTCTGACCATGAAAGCGAATCAAAAATACTTCCCATTACTTGATGCAAACGGAAAACTGACCAACAAGTTTTTGATTGTCTCTAATATCAGCCCAGATGACGCTAGCGCAGTAATTGGCGGGAACGAGCGTGTGGTTCGCCCACGCTTGGCAGATGCTAAATTCTTTTTTGACCAAGACCGTAAGAAAACACTTGAAAGTCGTTTGAGTAGCTTAGATAAAGTGGTTTATCACAATAAACTAGGCTCACAAGGTGAACGTACTGAGCGTGTTCGCGCAATTGCCAAAGCCATAGGTCAACAACTCGGCGGTGATGAATTAGCAGTTAAAGCAGATAAAGCCGCACAATTGGCTAAGACAGACTTAATTACAGATATGGTAGGTGAATTTCCAGAACTACAAGGCATCATGGGGCGTTACTACGCACAACATGAGGGCTTAGATAATGATGTAGCATTTGCGATTGAAGACCACTACAAACCGCGTTTTTCTGGCGATGAATTGCCTCGTAATCAAGTTGGGGTTTGCGTTGCCTTAGCTGATAAATTAGAAACTTTAGTTGGTATGTTTGGCATTGGTGAAAAGCCTACTGGAGATAAAGATCCGTTTGCGCTAAAAAGACACGCTATTGGGCTAACCCGAATATTAATCGAGAAAAATCTTCCTATTGATTTTTCATTACTCATAAAAAATAGTATCGCAGCCTTGCCTACTGAAATTGCAAACTTAACATATGAAGAAACAATCACAGATTTTATTTTTGACCGCTTAGCTAGTGCCTATAAAGAGCAAGGTTACTCAAGCAACCAAGTAGATGCCGTACTTGGAACAATCCCGTTACCTCAACGTCTTGGTAATATTCCTAACTGTCTAATTGCAGTTAGCGCTTTTGCTGAACTTCCAGAATCTCCAAGCCTAGCTGCTGCAAACAAACGCATCACTAACATTCTTAAAAAAGCCATTGATAATGTGAGCGTTTTCAATAAGGAATTAACTTTAAAAGACTTAATTGAACCTGCTGAAATAGCTTTATTTGAAGCTTTGAGTAAAACAAAATCAGAAGCTGATAAACTATTTGAGAGTGGCGACTACACTGCCTCCCTAAAATCTCTCGCAGCATTAAAAGCACCTGTGGATGCGTTCTTTGATAATGTAATGGTGAATGCAGATGACCCTGCACTTAAAGCGAATCGTCTAGGCTTATTAGCCACTTTGCACCAAGCCATGAACCGTGTTGCGGATTTATCTAAACTAGCAAGTTAATAGGCAAAAGCGAGCGAATAATGAAACTTGTGATTTTGGATAGAGACGGCGTAATCAACCAAGATTCAGCTAATTTCATCAAAAATCCAAATGAATGGATTCCGATTACAGGTAGCTTGGAAGCAATCGCTTTGTTGAATCAATCAGGTTTTCGAGTTGCATTAGCGACCAACCAATCTGGCGTGAGTCGTGGTTTGTTTGATATGGCGACGCTCAATAGCATTCATGACAAAATGCATCGCGAATTAGCGCATGTGGGTGGCCGCATTGATGCGCTATTTTATTGCCCGCACGCGGCAGATGACCATTGCGATTGCCGTAAACCAAAAACGGGCATGATAGAAGAAATAGGTAAACGCTTCTCGGTAGAGTTAAACGAAGTTGTTGCTGTGGGTGATTCTTTACGTGATTTACAAGCTTTTGCTGATGCGGGTTGCCAGCCTATTTTGGTGCGTACTGGTAAGGGAGAGGAAACGTTAGCCGCCGCTCAAGCACAGCCAGACAAAGCCTTGCCTGCGAATACTTGGGTATATGCTGACTTGAGTGAGGCTGTACAACGTATCATTACTGAGAATTCATAAATTTGATGACAACGCTTTCATTTGCAATTGATAGAGAATATTAGTTTTATGCTGATTTTACGCTCACTTATTTTCACTATTGGTCAGTGGTTATTTACGCCGATTTTCTCCATTTTCGCCCTATTCACCTTTCCATTTTCAAGAGTCACTCGCAATAAAATCATCAGCTTATGGGCTCGTAGTATGCTCTGGTGGCTACGCGTTACGTGCAATATTACTTATGTTTTAAAAGGTGCTGAAAATATTCCCAATACACCTTGCGTTATTCTCGCCAAACACCAATCTGCTTGGGAAACCTTAGCATTTCAGCTGATTTTCCCACCGCAAGTATATGTAATGAAACGTGAATTGCTATGGATACCTTTTTTTGGCTGGGGTTTGGCCATGACTTCACCAGTCGCCATCAATCGCGGCGCAGGTCGCGAAGCATTGAAACAACTGGTTAAACTAGGCAAGCAACGCTTGGCGAGTGGTTTATGGGTGGTGGTGTTTCCTGAAGGCACACGCATTGCGCCTGGCAAACACAGTAAATTTCACATTGGCGGCGCTTGGCTTGCAAGCGGCTCAAAGGCCACCGTACTTCCAGTAGCACATAACGCCGGGCTACATTGGGCGAAAAATACCATGCTAAAACGCCCTGGCGTGATTACTGTCAGTATAGGTAAGCCATTTGACTGTAGTCACTTAAAACCCGAAGCTGTGAATACGCTGGCAGAAGCTTGGATTAATGCTGAGATGGTCACTTTAGAATCATGAGCCACACGCTTACGCTACCCTCTGGCGATGAGTTACATTATCAGCTTGAGCGCCGCCATCGCCGTACCGTGGGTTTAAAAATCACACCTACCGGCTTGGTAATTCACGCGCCAAAACGCATTGCAATGCCGTTGCTTGAAAGCATAATCGTAGAAAAATCTGGTTGGATACGCAAAAAACTAGCTGCACTTAATACGAATAAAATTCCTGAATTGCAATGGCAAGATGGCGAGCAGCTTCTATTACTAGGCAACACCATCACACTTGATATTCAGCATGATAGCCGTTCAAAAGCGGTCGCATATGAGCCGGGGTTTTTACAAATCGCTATGCCGAATCATGCAGACCAGACTGCAGTCGCTCGCAAGGTCATTCAATGGTACAAAAAGCAAGCCATTACGGACTTTGCAAGACGCTTAGAGATTTTTTCGACCAAATTAGGCGTTAACTTTTCTTCACTTAGCTTATCAAATGCCAAGTCACGCTGGGGCAGTTGTAATAGCCGTAAAGAAATTCGTTTGAACTGGCGACTATTGCAAGCGCCGCCGCACATCATCAACTATGTAATATGTCATGAGTTAGCTCACTTAAAAGAAATGAATCATTCTGCTAAATTTTGGGTCGTAGTGGCCAGCATTTTTCCAGATTACAAAATAGCCGAGAAAGAACTTAAAGTTTTGTCACCCATGTTGCACCGTATGTAAGTGCAATTCGCCACATAAAAATCACATCTCATTCAGTTAACACCATACAAACCCTTAATCTAGTCTAGTTGCATTAGATATTCAGCATGCTAGTATCACACTGCTAGTACTTGGCACACGACTAACACATTGAGGGAGTGATGATAATGAACTTTCAGGAATCAATTAAGTTATGTTTTCAAAAGTATGCTGACTTCGAAGGACGTGCGAAAAGACCGGAATTTTGGTGGTTCTTTTTGTTTTGCTTAATCGTTGCCTTATTACTAGAAGCAGTAGGCAGTTACGTGTCCTGGGCTTTTTCACTTGCAACATTCTTACCGTCAATCGCAGTAGGTGCAAGGCGATTGCACGATACAAACAAAAGTGGCTGGTTTCAATTATTATGGTTTGTGCCTGTTTTAGGCTGGATCGTGATGATTTATTTATTAGCCCAAGATGGCGACAATAATGCCAACCAATTTGGCGCGGCTCCAGCTAACTAGCGCTTAGATTAACTGAGGTATAAAAAAAGGGGCAAACCTGCCCCTTTTGATTGATTAAGTTATCTATAAGTAGACTTATAGTATCTGTTTAATATCATTCGCAATATCAGCAGGTCTTTCACCGTAGTCTATATAAAGCCTGATTTTACCTTCCTTATCAAAAGCATATGCACCCGCGCTGTGGTCTATGGTGTAATCACTATTGCCTTTAGATTCCACTTTTTTCGCATACACCTTAAAGTTAGCTGCAGTTGCTGCAACTTCTTCTTCGGTACCACGCAAACCAATAAATCGTTTATCAAAAGAAGGTACAAACTTAGCTAATACCTCTTGTGTATCGCGCGTTGGATCTAGCGTTACAAACAGCACTTGCAGCTCATCTGCTCGCGAGCCTAACATTTTCATGGTTTGTTTCAAATCCGCCATAGTCGTCGGACAAACATCTGGGCAGTGTGTATAGCCAAAAAACAAAATAACCGCTTTGCCCTTAAAATCCGTTAAGGTGCGTGGTTTGCCAGTGTGGTCGGTTAAGGTTAACGCTTGTGCAAAATCAGCACCTGTAATATCCGTAGCAACGGTTTTAGCCACCTCGGTAGTGGGTTTGCAAGCGGCCAAAACTCCCGCTAATAAAATTATCCATAAATATCGCATTGCATCACTCCAATCAAACTTAAATTTAAACTCTTCATTTATTACAACTTTATAGTAGTTTTGATTTTAACATGCTGAAAGAATTCCAGCCTTTAGTTTACAATAATGCTTTTTACAAAATTCGTTCAATAGGGCAGCAAAAATGGCAATTCCAACCTCAATGGCAGACCGCGACGGCGTTATTTGGTATGACGGCAAAATGGTCAACTGGCGCGATGCCACTACCCATGTCCTCACACACACTTTGCATTACGGCATGGGTGTATTTGAAGGCGTGCGTGCGTACAAAACAGACAAAGGCACTGCTATTTTCCGTTTAAAAGAACATACAGACCGCTTATTTCGTTCTGCACACATACTGCAAATGAAAATGCCGTTCTCCAAAGAAGAATTGATGGAAGCGCAAAAAGCTGCAGTGCGTGAAAATAATCTAGAGTCTGCTTACATGCGCCCAATGTGCTTTTACGGTGCTGAAGCAATGGGTATTTCTGCTAAAACATTGTCAACCCACGTTATCGTAGCCGCTTGGAAATGGGGCGCGTATATGGGTCAAGAAGCTTTAGATAACGGTATTCGCGTAAAAACATCGTCATTCTCACGTCATCACGTCAACATCACTATGTGTAAAGCTAAAGCTAACGGCAATTACATGAACTCTATATTAGCACACCAAGAAGCTGCATTAGATGGCTACGATGAAGCGTTATTGTTAGACGTAGATGGCTTTGTAGCTGAAGGTTCAGGCGAGAATATTTTCATCGTTCGCAACGGCAAACTATATACACCAGACCTCACTAGCGCGCTAGAAGGCATTACACGCGACACCATCGTGCAATTAGCCGGCGAAATCGGCTTAACTGTGATTGAAAAACGCATCACGCGTGATGAAGTCTATTCTGCAGATGAAGCCTTCTTTACTGGTACAGCCGCTGAAGTAACGCCAATCCGCGAACTGGATCGTCGTAATATCGGCGAAGGTACTGCAGGCCCAGTGACTAAACAACTACAAAAAATGTTCTTTGATGTAGTCACAGGTAAATCGCCTAAGCATGCTGATTGGTTAACGCTTGTTTAAAGCTCCAAGGAATATCAATGTCTGAAGCTAAAGAGTTGACAAGCCGTTTTATTGAAGTTTCAGCAAAAGACTTGCCATTACACTGCCCTACAGAGGATGTGGCACTTTGGTCATCTCATCCTCGCGTATTTTTAGATATTGCAGCCACAGGGCAAGTAGCCTGCCCTTACTGTGGTACTCAGTACAAACTTAAAGCAGGTGAGCACTTAAAACATCATTGATAGCCATTAATTGAATTCAGGCACTGTATTAAGTGCTTGAATTCAATTAATATTATCTGCGGTAATCATCATGACGATCACTATGATCTCTATCATGGTGATCGTGATCTTCGTCATGCTCATGATGATCTCGGTCCCGATGATACCCTTCATCATGGCCCCTCACATAACACCCACTTAAACCAATGGTGATTAAACTGATCATTAGCAATAATTTTTTCATGATCTATCCCTCCATATCATCTATCTATGCTTAATTAGCATATTTAACTATTTAATATCGCAAGCTTTGTTACTTGACTGCAATTTATAAATGCAATTTAGAATCAGCAGTGCATTATTAAAGTAGTTTAAGGAATGCTAAAACACATCTCGATTACAACTACATGAGGGTTATGCGAGTCCTAGCATCAAGACTTCAATTATTTATGCTCATTTGCCTCATCTTTGATTTTTTCACCACCTCTTTCAATATCTTTACCTGCGCCTGCCATGGTATTGCAACCCGTGAGTGTGGCAACTGCACCAGCTAGAAACATTGTTGTAAGCAACGATACAAGAATTTTTTTTATCATGATAAATCTCCTGATGTAGAAATAATTAAGAGTTAGAACTCAACAAGTAAAAACTATCGAGACCCTCTGAATATATAATGCGCTAATTGAAGAAGTCATTCTGTACGGTAGCGCACAGAATAACCGGCATGATTCTTAAGCCATTAGGCTTAAGCTATTTGGTGTGTTGAATTTCTTTTGTAGTATGAAAAATCTATACTGGTAGCAGCATTCCACAATTGAGAAATCACTTGTTTTGCATTCGAGGCTTCACTATTCGACCAAAAAGCAACGTTAGATGTTTGGCTAAAAATTTCATTCTCTGCGAGTAAATCAAGTGCCGATAAGCGCTTCTGCAATTGCTTAGCCACGGCCACACCGGTGTCAATCAACACGATCTCAGCGCCAACAACTTGTTCGATGAGGGGTTTTACAAATGGGTAATGCGTGCAACCTAACACAATGGTATCCGCACCTTCATCTAATAGCGGCTGGCAGTACTGTTTAATTAATTCAAGCGTATGTTCATTATTCACTTCCCCGCGTTCAATACACTCTACTAAACCGACACAAGCTTGCGTGACTACTTTCACATTACGGCCATAACTTTCTAATAAAGCTGCAAATTGTGCGCTTTTGAGTGTGCCTACTGTTGCCAGTACGCCTATGACACCATTTTTTGTAGCCGCGGCTGCGGGTTTAACCGCTGGTTCCATACCAATAATCGGTAGCGTGTATTTTTTTCGCATCACATCAATCGCCGCGGCGGTAGCTGTATTACAAGCAACGACTAAAGCCTTAACCTCTTTTTCGATTAAAAAATCTGCAATTTCAAAACAGCGTAATTGAATCTGTTCAGGGGTTTTATTGCCATAAGGAGCGTACTTGCTATCTGCCACATAAAGTAATCGTTCATTAGGCAAGAGCGTATGAATATGCTTCAAAACAGATACTCCACCCACACCAGAATCTAGGACGCCTATTGGATTATTGACCGTGTGTCTACCAGATTGATTAGTTATGTTTGAATTCATTGCGTAGCCGTCATCAGTTACAATAGTTAGATTATAAGGGATTTCAATATGGGCAACAGACTTAGCAAAATTTACACCCGCACGGGTGATGATGGCACTACGGGGTTAGGCGATGGCAGCCGCATCAATAAAGATAGCCTTCGCGTAGAGGCAATGGGCGATGTAGACGAACTTAACTCTGTCATCGGCATGATGATGACAGAAGATGTGCCTGATATTTTAGTAGAAACACTGACGCAAATTCAGCATGATTTATTTAACGTAGGCGGTGAAATTTGCATTCCTGGTTACGTGATTTTGCAACAATCACGCATTGAAGATTTAGAAGAGGTGATTGATACACTTAACGATAACTTAGCACCGTTAAAAGAGTTCATTCTACCAGGTGGTACTAAAACTGCTGCTATTTGCCACCTTGCCCGCACGGTTTGCCGGCGCGCTGAGCGTAAGTTAATTGAGTTGCATAGAAATGAGAAGGTGACTGATGTTTCATTGCAATATCTAAACCGCTTATCTGATTTACTATTTGTGATGTGTCGCATCATTAACAAAGAAGCCGGTGTGAGTGATGTGCTATGGAAAAATGAGCATAGTTAATTTAAGGGCACTTCTACAAACTCAACTTTCGCACCACAAGGGTACTCCGATTTGCAAAGGGCTAAAGCCCTTGCAAAGTCGTATGTCACCATACGGCGTTACTCATGAAAAATAATTCCTTACATATCAGACATATGCTGCGTCATTATTTTTCATTCGCGCCTTGTCTGACTTATCGCACCAATCTTACAGCTTTAGCTGTTTTAGATTGGTGGTGATGCCCCTGTGGGTAAAAATTTGAATTTATAGAAGCGCCCTTAAGTTATAATTTAACCATGATCAAAAAACTGTTAGATAGAATTTTCAAACCCAAAAGCACTCATGCTACGAGTTCAAAAACTGAAGCCGTTAAACCTAACCACGCTCAGGCTGACCGACCGATACTCAGCACAAAATCTGGTACAAAAAAATCTAGACAACATATTGCATCAAATGAACATGGCGCTCTTACCATTGCGCACAAAATTCACAAGATTGATCGCAGTCTATTAAGTAGCGCTGCGCTTAAAACGACTGATGGTTTACAAAAAGCAGGTTTTGCAGCCTATATCGTCGGCGGTGCAGTTCGAGATTTACTGCTCAACCGCATTCCCAAAGACTTTGACGTAGCTACCAATGCAACGCCCGAAGAAGTTAACCGGATTTTTAGACGCTCACGTATTATTGGCCGCAGGTTTAGGTTGGTGCATGTATTATTTGGCGATGAAACGATTGAGGTTTCTACATTTAGGGGTAGCCATCTTGAAGAAAGCGGTGACTCTAAGGTCACTGACTCTGGCCGAATTATTCGCGATAATGTATTTGGTTCAATTATAGATGACGCCGTGCGCCGCGACTTTACCGCTAACGCGCTCTATTACGACCCTGCAAACCAAGAAGTCTTGGACTTCCACAATGGCTTTGCAGACATCCAAGCAGGTATCTTACGCATGATAGGCAAACCAGAAACGCGTTATGCGGAGGATCCTGTGCGGATGTTGCGCGCGGTGCGATTATCAGCAAAATTAGGCTTAAAGATTGAGCCCGCAACGCAAGCACCTATCGCAAAAATGGCCGATTTACTGCAGGATGTACCGCCTAGCCGCTTGTTTGATGAAATGCTTAAATTGTTCTTATCAGGGCATGCAATTGAAAGCGTAAGTGCATTGCGTGAGCAGCATTTGCATCACGGCTTGTTACCGATGCTAGATGTAGTGCTTGAGCAACCGATGGGCGAGCGTTTTGTGATGCTGGCACTAAAAAACACAGATGACCGCATATTATCAGGTAAGTCAGCCAATCCTAGCTTCCTGTTTGCCACGCTGCTTTGGCATGAAATGCTGACGGCATGGGAAAAATTCAAGGCTGACGGTCACCACACGATTCCAGCATTGCATATGGCAATGACCGAAGTGATTGCAACACAAGCCGAAAAACTGGCGATTCATAACCGCTACACAGCTACTATGAAAGAGATTTGGGGCTTGCAGCCACGTTTTGAACAGCGTGCGGGTAAACGACCTTTTGGCTTACTGACGCACCCACGCTACCGCGCAGGCTATGATTTTTTGTTACTGCGTTGCGAATCTGGCGAATTACCGATGGAAATAGGTGAATGGTGGACGGCTTTTGCTAACGCAGAAGGTGATGCACGTGCTGCCATGTTGCAAGCTGATACCGCACCGAAAAAACGCAGAAGAAAAAGTCGCAAGAAAGTTGGTGCTGTCGATGCTGGTAGCAACGTTTTGTAATTAGTATCAAAGTCCCAAAAATTACATGAATCAGGCTTTCATCGCACTAGGTAGTAATTTAGCTAATCCTATTGGACAAATACAAGCTGCGTTTACTGCACTGGAAAAAATTCCCCATACGCACGTGATTAAAAAATCCTCGTTATATCAAACTGCACCCATTGGTTATGCTGCAGAAGCATTAAAACAGGTACCTGATTTTATTAATGCAGTCGTCGAACTTGAAACTGATCTAGAACCGTTGACACTACTAGAGGCATTATTTGATATTGAAAATAATGCGGGTCGCGAACGACCTTACCAGAACGCTCCGCGTGTGCTGGACTGTGATTTGTTGTTATACGAAAATATAGAACTGAATAGCAATAAACTCATACTGCCGCACCCACGCATGCATATGCGCGGTTTTGTTTTATTACCATTATTTGAAATCGCGCCGCAACTATCAATACCAAATCATGGCAAAATAGCACAGTTGATTAACGCCAACATCACGACTGGCGTCACAAAATTATCGTCATAAAAAATATAATTATAAAAGTCACATGAGCATATTTAACAAATACCCATACATCGTTGTTGAAGGCCCAATAGGCAGTGGCAAAACCACACTTGCTCGCATGCTGGCAGATAAGTTTCCTGTTGATTACTTATCTGAAAAAGCTGAAACGAATCCATTTTTGCCGCGCTTTTACCAAGATGCGCAACGATATGCTTTACCTACGCAATTGTTCTTTTTGTTTCAACGGGCAAACCAGATTAAAGATTTAAGTCAGCGCGATATGTTTGCAAAACCAATCGTCGCAGATTTCTTTCTAGAAAAAGACCCGATATTTGCACGGCTGAATTTAGATGATGAAGAGTATGCCCTCTATCATCAAATTTACCAGCACTTGCATATCAAAGCCTCTAAGCCAGATTTAGTCATCTACCTGCAAACGCCGCTTGATGCACTTGTAGCAAGAGTAGAAGAACGTAGTGTGACTTACGAACAAGATATTCCACGCGAATATTTAGAGCGTTTAGCTAATGCCTACAGTGAGTTTTTCCATAATTACGATGCATCTCCAGTGTTAATTGTGAATAACGAAAAACTCAATATTTTAAAGAATGAAGGTGCGTTAGATTTGCTACTCACCAGAATTGGTCAAATTAAAGGTCAACGTGAATTCTTTAATCCAAACTTTGATTAAGTTAAAGCATCACAATTTAACAAACAGTAAATTTAAGCAATGACACTATCCGAACTTCAATCAAGAGCATCAGCAGGCGAAAAAATCGCCATGCTTACCTGCTATGACGCAACATTTGCAAAACTTTCAGAAGCGGCCGGCGTTGATATCCTGTTGGTCGGTGACTCGCTGGGCATGGTATTGCAAGGCGCTGAAAATACGCTGAATGTGAGTATGCATCACATGACATATCACACCAAAAACGTGGCTGCAGGTGCGCTTAACACCTTTATCATTGCTGATATGCCGCTTGGCAGCTACGAACATGACAACGAAGCTGCATATAAAAATGCAGAATGGTTGATAAAGTCTGGCGCACACATGGTGAAATTTGAAGGTGGCGGCAATAGAGTTGGCACGGCTAAATATTTAATTGAGCATGGCATCCCGGTATGTGCACATTTAGGGTTTACCCCGCAATCCGTTAACCAGCTCGGGGGCTATAAAATCCAAGGTAAAACCGACGAAAGTGCCAAGCAAATTATGCAAGATGCAATTGCCATGAGTGAAGCTGGGGCTGGCTTTGTACTACTCGAAATGGTTCCAGCTGCGTTAGCTAGAACAATTACAGCGAGCATCAAGGTGCCAACTATCGGCATCGGTGCAGGCGTAGATTGCAGTGGTCAAGTATTGGTACTGCAAGACTTATTAGGCATTTATACTGGTGCCGCCAACAAAAAGCCTAGCGATTTCAAAAGCCCTAGATTCGTGCGCAATTTTCTAAAAGACACAAATAGCATACAAGCCGCTATTGAGGCTTACGTAATTGCTGTTAAAAATAAAACCTTTCCGGCCATTGAGCATAGCTATTAAAAATATCGCTATGCAATTAGTTTAGTTACCTTTCTTTAGATACTGACAGATGCAAATTATCCAAACCGTTGCCGAGTTAAGAAGCGCTCTTAAAAACCAAGCTAACATTGCTTTTGTGCCTACCATGGGCAATTTGCATGCCGGCCATTTGCACTTAGTGCATATCGCTAAACAACACGCTGAATGCGTGGTGGTAAGTATTTTTGTTAATCCATTGCAATTTGGTGTGAATGAAGACTTAGCTAGCTATCCTCGCACTTTAGATGCAGATTGCGAAAAACTAAAAGCAGCTGGGACAAGCATTGTTTTTGCACCTGGTGTGGGTGAAATGTATGCAGATTTTGATGGTAACCATTTAAATCAAACCATGACGATTAACCCACCCGCGATTGCTAATGCACTATGCGGCGCAAGCAGGCCAGGACACTTTGCAGGTGTTGCCACTGTAGTAATGAAGTTATTCAATATCGTGACACCTAATGTTGCTATATTCGGTAAAAAAGACTTCCAGCAATTATTTATGATTCGCGAATTGGTGAAGCAATTTAATTTACCTATAACAATCATTGCCAGTGAAACTATTCGTGAAGTGAGTGGCTTGGCAATGAGCTCGCGCAATGGTTATTTAACGGAAGCGCAAAAAATAGAAGCCGCAGAACTTCATCGCACTTTACTAACAATAGTGGATGACGCAAAGAGTAACTATAAAACTGACAATGCTAAAAAGTTGCCAGTCGAACTCACCGCCATAGAAAATGACACCTTGCAGATGCTCACCAAACGCGGCTGGCAGGTAGATTATATATCCATTCGCAATGCGGTCACACTGCAACCAGCCCAAAACAATGACATGCATTTGGTGGTGCTGGCTGCCGCTAAAATTGGCAACACCCGACTGATTGATAACATTGAATTCATACGAAACTAAACGGTGTTTTAATAGTTGGTAACACAGCATAACAGCGTACAATCATCACTCAATATACAGCCTTTTCCAATCAGGTTAACATCACTTAATTGTTGAGTTGTAGTGATCTGAATTCATTTTATTGTTTAGCTACAAACAGTTGGCAAACCTTTTTATTCTTAAGAAACGGTATGTTAGCTTACTACAAACCTTGGTTTACACTATAATGCTGTTTTATTATTAACCGGTTAAGCACATGCAAAGAACCATGCTTAAATCTAAGTTGCACCGCGTACACGTTACGCACAGCGAACTGCATTATGAAGGCAGCTGTGCGATTGATGAAGTACTGCTAGATGCCGCTAACATCCGTGAATACGAAAAAATTCATCTGTACAATGTAACCAATGGCGAACGTTTTAGTACGTACGCCATTCGTGCTGAGCGTAATTCAGGCATTATTTCTGTGAATGGCGCAGCAGCACATAAAGCCAATCCTCATGACATACTGATTATTGCCAGCTACGCAAATTATAATGAACTTGAACTTGAAAAGTTCAGCCCCCAACTTGTGTATGTGGACATCAACAACCACATACAATCTCAACGCAATGCAATTCCAGCACAGGCCGCTTAAATAATGACCCTCGATGTAAACAAAGTAAATTCAGATGCAACGTATTTAGAAACAATGAAAGTCGCAGTAGTTGATGCGATTGAAGATATCAAAGGTTTTGATATCACCGTGATGGATGTGCGCAAGCTTACCAGCATGACTAGTTATATGATTGTTGCTTCAGCAACTTCTAGCCGCCAAGCTAAAGCTGTGGCAGATAACGTACGCGAAAAACTAAAAGAAAAAGGTTATGCGATTCGCGGTACTGAAGGTGAAAAAGAAGGTGAATGGGTATTAGTAGATTTAAACGATATCGTCGTACATATCATGGTGCCAACCACCCGCGCTTACTATAACCTTGAGCAATTATGGGGCGAGGCTGAATCACGTCGTGGTCATATCAAGGCCGAATAAGCCAGCTTTAAACTATACCGCACAAAATCCGCAGAGATAATAGTTGAAACTACGTATTATCTCTGTCGGTCACAAAATGCCCAGCTGGGTTGAAATTGCATGTGCTGAATACGTGAAACGCATGCCACGCGAAGCTAGTATTGAAATCATTGACATCAAGCCTGAGAAACGTGCCGCTGGCAATAGCACTGAAAATATCCAACTGATAGAAGCGAAACGTATTTTAGAGGCTATTGGTAAAGACTATTTAATTGCGTTAGATGAGCGCGGTCAAGAGCTCACGACCTTACAACTTGCCGAAAAATTCAAAGCTTGGCAAGATGGGGCCGTTACTGGTAACCGCGATATTGCATTGATTATCGGCGGTGCAGATGGCCTGCACGCCTCAGTCAAACAAAAAGCCGATTGGTTATGGGGTTTGTCTAAACTTACCTTACCACACGGGCTTGTACGCGTGATGCTTACTGAGCAGCTTTACCGCGCCTATTCTGTAATTCAAAATCACCCTTATCACCGCGAATAGTTTTTAACATGCTGGCATGGTAAATGCTTAACTAGTTATAAAGTGACAGTAATTTCTCTTTTTGTATAGAAAGCGCACCAAAAAAGGAATTGCTCTATAATTTGAGCATCATTTTGAGACAATATTAAGATCAAGGATTTTATATGGAAAACCGAGGCTTAGTTTTACTATCGAAGTTTTCAGTGTCTGCCAGAAGACTTATTGGCGTAGTCAACCCTGCCAAATTAATTAAAGACAGTGAATACAGCACACAAATCTTCCAAAAAGTATCAGAAATGGGAGATGAAGAGCTCATTTTATTATCTCTGGAAGTTCAGAACATGCTTGGCTTAATGGCTGTTTCTGCAACTCCAACTGCTACAAAAGTAGTGCCTATCAAAGCTGTAGAAGCTACTGAACAAAAATACATGTATGGCGCTAGAAGCTAATCCAGTCTATTGGTAAACGCAGCTTTTCCGACTAATAACTAGCGACTTGAAAGCTGCATCAAATCAAGTGAATACAATAATTGCTGACATTGCAATAATGATTGCAATGTCGTATCATCGCCGCTGACTTATAAGTCGCACAGTCGATAGTGCCAAGCAACGAGGCTTGATACAAGCAATACTCAGCAACGTCGTTGAGATGAACAGTGCTCTTAAATAATAAAATTTATGGGAGTGTCATCTGATGGATAACGATACAATGATATTACTTGCGCGCTTCACTATTCAGGCGCGTAAACTAATCGGCGCTGTAGATTCAAACTTGCTGGCAAATGACGAGATTTATCGCAACAGCATATTTCAACAAATTGATGCGAATGCGGAAGAGGATCTTCTGCTGTTATCCCTAACCTTACGCAATAAACTTGGCACATTAGGCCAAGCTAAGCCTGTTGAAGAGCCTACCAATAAACCAGACAACGTCACTGATAAATACAAATTTGGCGCTAGAGGCTAAATTTATATCTCAATACCAATAAAATCCTGAGGTTTTGTTAAACTAGATAGTCGATTGGCTGTCTTTGGTTGCATGACTTATACAAAATCTCTGGTTTGGTTCAGGCGTGACTTACGTGATTATGATCACGCCGCGCTCTATCACGCACTCAAAATATCAGCTCAGGTATATTGCACCTTTATATTTGACACAGGTATTCTCGACCATCTACAAGACAAAGCAGATCGGCGCGTTGAATTCATCTGCGAAAGTATCAATGAATTAAAAACCGCCCTGCAGGCAAAAGGCGGTGACCTCATCGTCATTTGCGGCAAAGCACAGGACGAAATTCCACAATTAGCACGCTCCCTGCAAGTTGAAGCGGTCTTCACCAATCATGACTATGAACCCAGTGCAATTGCACGTGATGCGTATGTCACTCACGAACTAGAAAAAAATGATATCGCCTTTCACCATTATAAAGACCAAGTCATCTTTGAAAAAAGTGAAATCTTAAGCTTGGCGGGTAAACCTTACAGCGTGTTCACCCCCTACAAGAATATGTGGCTTAAGACTGCAAATGACTTCTATCTCAGGCCTTATCCAGTTGATAGATATACACAATACTTTGCCAAACCTGCAGCTAGTACTTTACCTAGTTTGGAAAGCATGGGCTTTCAGCGCACCAATTTGTCTAGTATGCGTCTTCCCACCGGTATGAATGGCGGACTAGCACTATTTGATGACTTCAAGCAGCGCATGAGCCGCTACAAAGAAGCGCGAGATTTCCCTGCAATTAAGGGCGTGTCGTATCTATCGGTGCATCTGCGATTCGGTACTGTGTCTATTCGTCATTTGGCCCGCGAGGCTATGCAGGCTGCCAATCTTGGCAGCCAAGTCTGGCTTAATGAGCTGATATGGCGTGATTTTTACTTTCAAATATTGCATCACAACCCAAATGTCGCCAATGGAAAAGCGTTTAAGTCAGAGTACGAGGCACTGGCATTCCCGAACGATGTAGCACTATTTCAAGCTTGGTGTGATGGAAAAACTGGCTACCCATTAGTGGATGCAGCAATGCGGCAACTCAACACTACCGGATATATGCATAACCGTTTACGTATGGTTACGGCAAGTTTTTTAGTAAAGGACTTACTCATTGATTGGCGCTGGGGAGAGCGTTATTTTGCAGAAAAATTGATAGATTTTGACCTAAGTGCCAATAATGGCGGCTGGCAATGGGCGGCCAGTACAGGTTGTGATTCACAGCCTTGGTTTAGAATTTTCAACCCCATTACTCAAAGTGAACGCTTTGATAGTCAAGGTAAATTTATTCGTAAATATGTACCTGAGTTAACCAATTGTAGCGACAAAGAAATACACGCACCATGGTTAATACCACCACTACGCTTACAAGAATTGACCTTAAGCCTCGGTAATGATTACCCGCTTCCCGTGGTTGATCATGCAACGCAAAGAGCACTGGCATTGAGCTTGTACAAAGACAACTCAGCGAGCGCTATAGTTAATGAATATGATGATTAAGCATATTGTACGCAACAAACTCTGTTGTATTTACGCAACATTAAATTCAGATGCTATCAACGGCAAATTTATATCAGTGGACAGAAATCACGCAGTCATGAATAATTCAATACAAGTGCCATTACGTTAAAAAGAAATATAAAAATGCAGATAAGAATACCGAATTTAGCTATCGCCGTTGCGTTTGCCCTTGCGCTATCTGGCTGTGCATCTCAAAACAATAAAGATCCGCTTGAAGGCATGAACCGTGGCATCTACAAGTTTAACGATGTCGCCGATAAAGCTGTGATAAAACCGGTTGCTACTGTCTACAAGAAGGTAGCACCAACACCTATACGTAAAGGTTTCAATAACTTTTTCAGTAATCTAGGTGCCATTACTACGGTAGTAAACGATTTACTTCAATTCAAATTCGCTTATGCATTTACAGATGCCGGACGTTTTGTGATTAATACCACATTTGGTTTAGCTGGTTTTATTGATGTAGCTGGTATGGACAACATTGAAAAACGTAAAGAAGATTTTGGCCAGACCTTAGGTTATTGGGGGCTTGGCAACGGTGCATATTTGGTATTGCCAATATTAGGCCCATCTAGCTTGCGCGACGCAACAGGGTTAGCGGTAGATACAGCAACGACTGACCCAATCGCATATACACATAACATCGGTCAAGTAAGACTACACAATCAACTACGCGCCGCGCAGCTTATAGATAAACGTACAGAACTATTAACCGCAAGCGACCTAGTTGATGAGGCCTCGTTAGATCCTTACGCTTTCACTCGCGACGCCTATCTGCAAAGACGCGCAAGCATGGTGGAAGACGGTGCAGCGTCAAAAGATACTACCAAAGATGATTTTGATGAAGTAGATGCTGAAGCTACAGCTAAATAATTAAATCTTGCAATAAAAAAAGCCCCTGTTAGGGGCTTTTTTATTGCTTGGACTTTTGCTCTATTCAATAGTATATGAAACGAGTTTATTCACACGCTTCAAGACTACAAGGTTCTTGTCCGTGGAATATATCTGCTAAAGAAGATTATTCACACGCCACCGTCATACGCTCAATCAAAATAGAACCGACCTGTTTTGAGCCTTGTATTAACACGTCGTTACCGATACCTATTATCATTTTCAGCATATCTGCCATATTGCTAGCAATGGTAATCTCTTCTACAGGATGCACAATAACGCCGTTTTCTACCCAAAATCCAGCTGCACCTCTTGAATAATCACCTGTTACCATATTAATTCCGCTACCCAATAACTCCGTTACAAGCAAACCTGTACCCATTTTTTTGAGCAGTCCAGCGAAATCATCTACGCCAGATTGCACGATTAAATTATGATTGCCACCCGCGTTTCCCGTCGTTTGCATACCTAATTTTTTTGCAGAATAACTAGCCAGCACATAACCCTGCAACACACCATCTTTAACCAAATGACGAGCATGTGTAGCGACACCTTCACTATCAAAAGGACTGCTGGCTAACCCTTTTTTAAGATGTGGCTCTTCATAGATATTAAGTAATGGACTTGCCACTTGCTTACCCAAGCTATCTAGTAAAAATGATGACTTACGATATAAATTACCGCCTGAAATTGCGCTAATCAGAGAAGAAACCAAACCGCTGGCCAATGCTGCTTCAAATAGAACAGGTACTTGGCAGGTTTTAATTTTTTTAGCGTCCAATCGACGCACAGCACGCTCACCTGCTTTTCTGCCAATATCGGCAGCGGCTTCTAAATCTGCCGCAGCCCGCGCGGTACTATACCAGTAGTCGCGCTGCATACTAGCGCCAGATTCAGCAATCACAGAACAGCTGATTCCATGCCGTGAGCTTGGATAACCGCCAGTAAAACCATGGCTGTTGCTGTAAGCAAAGTAACCTGATCCTAAAGAAACACTCGCGCCTTCTGAGTTGGTAATACGTGGGTCTACATTCAAAGCGGCAACTTCACATTCGCGTGCAATTTCCATTGCTTCATCAACAGAAATATTCCAGGGATGATGCAAGTCTAAGTCCAAAACCTCAGTTGCCATTAAGTTGGCATCAGCCAATCCACAAAACTCATCTTTAGCGGTATATTTTGCAATATTGCATGCAGCAGCAACGGTATCTTTAAGGGCTTGCGGGCTTAAATCAGAAGTACTTGCGTGGCCTTTTTGTTGCCCAAAATATACGGTGACCGACATGCCTTTATCGCGGTTGTATTCAATATTCTCAACTTCGTTCAAGCGCACAGAAACATTTTGCCCAATGCTCAAACTTAACTCTGCCTCGGCTGCACTAGCACCGTGTGATTTTGCTACCTTCAGCACATCTTCCGACATTTGCTTAATTTCATCTAATGAATAACTAAACCCTGAATCTGCCATTACTTTTTCATCTCTCACTTGGCACCCAAAACATGAGCGCTAAAAATAGTTACTAAAAAATGCTATCATACCGCAGCATGAAACCTAAAAAGACAAATACCGGCATTGATTTTAGTTATGATGCCCATTTAAGCGCTAAGCTAGACGCCGAAGAGCCGATTAGCAAAACCAAACTCAAAGCTGAAGCAGATGCGCAGCAGGAACTTGGTGTACGTTTATCTGAACTCCCCAAAGATAAATTACTAAAATTAGATTTACCTGATGCAGTGTTAACCGCTGTTTTAGACACTAAAAAAATTACTGCCAACGGCGCGATCAGACGCCATCGCCAATACTTAGGCCGCTTGATGCGCGAGATTGATAACGCGCCAATCCTTGAGCAACTGGCGCGTTGGGACGGAAAACATACCGCTGAAAATGCTTATTTCCATGGATTAGAGCGCTGGCGTGATCGCATGATTGCAGACAGCAACGTGTTGGCAGAGTTTATTGCATTACATCCAAAGACTGACGTTCAACAGTTACGCACCTTAATTCGTAATGCACAAAAAGAGCTAGCGGCGAATAAACCGCCAAAGAGTAGCCGTGAGATTTTCAAGCTGCTGCGCGACATTACCGGCAACCAAACGCAGGATGATATTGCAGACGGTGCAGATGACAATTCAGATGATACGCCAATAACTACCAGATACGAGTAGTTAAGTTGATAGATCATCGCATGGAAATTGTTGCAGTCATTGTCTTTGCATTAGCGTTATTACACACTTTTACTGCAAAATCATTCGAGATATTAGCTAAACGACATCCTAACCACGCGGGTCTATTTCACTTGCTTGGTGAAGTGGAAGTGGTCTTTGGTTTTTGGGCATTTATTCTTATAGCCTTGCTCGCGGTTTTTGCCGGCAGTAACCATGCGATTACCTATATAGAGTCTAGACATTACACAGAACCTATGTTTGTTTTTGTCGTTATGGTGGTCGCAGCTTCGCGGCCAGTACTTGCTGTGGTCAGGAATTTAATTCAGACAATTGCCGAAATAGCCCCTGTAAACAATGTGCTGGTGCAAGTCTGGCTTAGTTTAGCTGTAGTGCCGTTACTCGGTTCTTTTATCACTGAACCAGCAGCAATGACCCTTGCAGCTTTAATGTTAGCACCGCAAGTGTTTAAGCAAGACGTGCCAGAATGGTTGAAATATGCCGCATTAGGTGTGCTTTTCGTCAATATATCCATAGGTGGTACGTTAACTTCTTACGCCGCTCCGCCAGTGCTGATGGTGGCCACTGCTTGGCAATGGGACTCAGCCTTCATGGCGAGCACCTTTGGCTGGAAAGCAGCGATAGCAGTGCTGATTAATGCCTCTGTAGTGAGTTATATGTTGCGCAAACATATAACAAATATAGCAAGTTCCGTCGAAAGGTTGAAAGAATCTAAAATTCCATTAATGGTAAGTTTAATTCACATCACTTTCTTAGTAGGTGTTGTCGTTTTTGCACATCATCCAGTGATATTTTTTGGTTTATTTCTATTATTTCTCGGCTTTACCCAAGCTTATGTGCGCTACCAATCACCACTTATTCTTAAAGAAGGATTACTAGTGGGTTTCTTTTTAGCTGGCTTGGTAGTGCTCGGTGGAATGCAACAATGGTGGCTACAGCCTATTGTATCAAGTCTGGCACCTTTACAACTTTTCTTTGGTGCAACGGCATTAACTGCGATTACAGATAATGCTGCACTCACCTTTCTTGGATCACAGATTATCGGATTATCTGATGAATCAAAATACATGTTGATGGCTGGTGCGGTTGCCGGCGGCGGCTTAACTGTTATTGCTAATGCGCCTAATCCTGCTGGCGCTGCATTACTCAAACAAGGCTTTAATGATGGTTCTATAGGTGCAGGTCAGCTGTTCTTAGGTGCTCTCGCGCCAACGATTGTTGCAGCAGTACTATTTCTAATCTAGTGATTACCTGAACAGTTTTATTAACCTTGACATTAAAAAAGCCTGCAGCTAGCAGGCTTTTTTAATTGCTTAATAATATCTATTTACGTGAATTTAGTGCCACTGAAACTTTCATATCTTCACCGCCCCGCTCTAACTCCACTGGCACGGTTTGGCCTGCATAGCGTTTCACAGCAGCAAATAAATCATCTGGGTTTACTAAATCAACTTCGCCAATTTTCAGCAAGGTATCGCCCTTCACAATATTAGCTGCAGCCGCTGGGGACTCTTTAATCACCGCAATAATCTTTAAACCTTTTACTGCCGCATTTTTAGCTCTTTCCTGTTCATTATCGGATGCTTTAATGAGCTTAATGATATGCACACCAAACAATGGCATCGGCAACTTTGCCCAATAACTCGCATAATAAGCATACTTTGTCGGTTCTTCCGCAAGGTCTTTAGCATCAATTTCACCACCATTTTTAGCGGCCTCTTTAATCAATTCCATTTTGCCTGCACCGGTTTTAGCAGAGCCATATTTGCTATACACCAATACGGTATCTGCCTTAACGGCTTTGCCGTGTTGCAATGCCAAGTCAGCTGGTACGTCAGTTGCATCAAAGCCTGATGAACCCATCATGTCATAGCCGCGTTCCAACATACTAATATTGTCTTCATCTTTATGGTTGCTCACAAACATTTTCGTGTCTGGATTAGCACTTTGCGACTTTAGGTGGCCATTATTTTGCTCTTTGTAGTTTTTTGCGTATAGATTCACTTCAGCCGCATATGCTTGTGTAGCAGCCAACAAAGAAGCTAATCCAAGTAAACTAAAGAGCATCAACCCAGCCACAATCTTTTTATTTTTTATATTGCTCATTGGCAAGGCGCTTGTAGCAGATTTATTTGAATTTTTATTAAAATGAAAGTCAGTAGGCACCATGAAAAAGTCCTTTATTGTTGGTAATGGTATGATTAAGGTTTAGCGTACTACTAATGACATAAGAATGACAAAAGAATTCATTAAAATTGGTTTAGTTTCTATTAGCGACCGTGCAAGTAGCGGCGTATATGAAGACCAAGGCATTCCAACCTTAAAAAGTTGGCTTGATAGCGCACTGCTTACACCACAACAAATAGTTGCACGATTGATAGCCGATGAGCAAGAGGATATTGAGTCCATGCTGATCGATTTAGTGGACGTTGAAGGCTGTCACTTAATATTAACTACAGGCGGCACAGGACCAGCATTGCGCGATGTCACGCCAGAAGCAACGGTGAATGTTGCCGACAAAGTGATGCCCGGTTTTGGTGAACAGATGCGGCAAATTAGTTTGAATTTTGTACCAACAGCGATTCTTTCCAGACAAGTTGCAGTGATTCGTAAGCAATGCTTAATTATCAACTTACCTGGCCAGCCAAAAGCGATTGCGCAAACCTTGGAAGGCCTAAAAGACGATGCAGGCGAGATTAAAGTACATGGTATATTTGCTGCAGTGCCCTATTGCTTAGATTTGTTAGCGACTGCTGAACAGCCCATGCCCTACCTTGAAACCAATGATGCTATCGTTAAAGCATTCAGGCCAAAATCAGCGATTAAATCAAATAGTTAATCTATGTCAGAGTTTGATTTAATTCGTCAGCACTTTATTCGCACCACACACCATACCAATTTAGGCGTAGGTGACGATGCTGCACTACTATCCATCTCAGCAGGCATGGAGCTCGCTGTATCGGTAGATATGCTGGTAGCTGGCACTCATTTTTTTGCAGATGCAGATCCTTTCAAGTTAGGTTGGAAATCACTCGCCGTGAATGTATCAGACATGGCTGCCATGGGCGCGAATCCGAAGTGGTCAACTTTAGCCATTGCGTTACCGCATAACGATTCAGCATGGTTAAGCCAGTTTTCAGATGGTTTTTTTGCATGTGCGCAAATGTTCAATATCGATTTAATCGGTGGCGACACCACGCGCGGACCTTTGACTATTAGCATACAGATCATGGGGGAAGTACCTCATGGATGCGCAATCAGGCGTAGCGGCGCTAAAGTGAATGATGATATTTGGATTTCAGGCACGCTAGGCGATGCCGCTTTAGCATTGGCACACATGCAAGATAAGCTTAGGCTAAGTGAGGCTGAATTCGCAAGCTGCGCAAAGTCACTGCATACACCGCAACCAAGAGTAGCTTTGGGTTATGCATTACGTGGTATTGCAAATAGCGCCATTGATATTTCAGATGGCTTATTGGCAGATTTAGGTCATATTTTAGACGCCTCAAAACTTGGTGCAGACATACAATTAAAGGCTCTGCCAAAATCACAGGTATTTAGTCATTATTGTGCAAATCCACTGACGCAACAGATGCTATTAGCGGGTGGCGATGATTATGAATTATGCTTTACAGCACCCGCTGAAAGGCATGACGAGATTATCGCGCTAGGCGAACGTCTTGATTTGAAATTAACTAAGGTTGGTCGTATCACCCATGGCAATGGGCTGATAGTACGCGGCATTAATGACGAGGTTTTAAGTGTTAAGGAAACAGGCTTTGACCACTTCAATTAAACCTTCACATACCAATCAACCCAATTTCAAGCTTTTGTTGCAACATCCCGCTTATTTTTTTGGCTTGGGTTTTGGTAGTGGCCTAGCAAAAAAAGCACCTGGCACATTTGGTACATTCATTGGTTTGCCGCTGTTTTGGTTAATTACTGGCTATAGCTTTCCAATACAACTTCTGATTATTACTGCATTATTCATCATCGGCATCTATTTTTGTAGCGCAACAGGCAAAGCACTAGGTGTTGCAGATCATGGCGGTATTGTGTGGGATGAAATTGTCGCCATGATGTTAGTACTTACTTTCACACCCATGCAGTGGCAATGGTGGCTAACTGCATTCCTGTTATTTAGATTATTTGATATTTGGAAACCATTTCCGATACGCCAGTTTGACGCCAAACTGAAGAATGGTTTTGGTGTGATGTTTGATGATTTACTCGCCGCCGTTTATGCGATTATTTGCCTAAAAACTTTGTTATGGCTTATTGCACATGGATGATGACGCGCTTTTAGGACTGGCAGGCCAACTGGGTAAGCTGCTAAAAGAGCGAGGCTTAAAGCTAGCGCTTGCGGAATCATGCACTGGCGGCATGGCCTCTCAATATATCACTGCGGTTGCTGGCAGCTCAGCTTGGTTTGACCGTGCATTTATTACATATAGCAATCAAGCCAAAGTTGAAATTCTGCATGTTTCAGAACAAACCCTAGCCAATTTTGGCGCAGTAAGCGAGCAAACAGCATATGAAATGACACTAGGCACACTTAACAATAGTGGAGCCAATATTACCGCCAGCATTACAGGCATCGCGGGGCCTGATGGCGGCACTGAAGATAAACCCGTTGGCACAGTATGCTTTGGTTTTGCCTCAAAAAATAAGCTGCAAATTCATCAAACTAATCCTCAAGTCAGTACTCACACTATGCACTTTACAGGTAGTCGTGATGCTATTCGAAAACAATCAGTTGCTCACACACTAGAAACGTTAATTACGCTTACGTTAAGCATCGATTTATGAAATAATTACATGCTTATTAAAGTGATAAAAACTTAAAAAATACAAAGGCAAAACCACATGGATGACAACAAAAGTAAAGCACTTGCCGCGGCATTAGCACAGATTGAAAAGCAGTTCGGCAAAGGCTCTATCATGCGTATGGGCGATGGCGATATTGGTGAAGACATTCAAGCGGTTTCTACAGGTTCATTAGGCCTTGATATAGCACTAGGTATAGGCGGCCTGCCGCGTGGCCGTGTGATTGAGATTTACGGTCCAGAATCCTCAGGTAAAACCACATTAACACTTTCAGTGATCGCACAGATGCAAAAAACCGGTGGTGTTGCTGCATTTATTGATGCCGAGCATGCGCTAGACCCGCAATATGCGGCTAAATTAGGCGTTAACGTACCTGATTTATTGATTTCACAGCCAGATACTGGTGAGCAAGCGCTTGAAATCGTCGACATGTTAGTACGTTCAGGTTCTGTTGACATTGTAGTGGTCGACTCGGTTGCGGCGCTGACACCACGCGCTGAAATTGAAGGCGAAATGGGCGACAGCCACATGGGCTTGCAAGCACGTTTAATGAGCCAAGCTTTGCGTAAGTTGACGGGTAACATCAAACGTACCAACACGATGGTGATTTTCATTAACCAGATTCGTATGAAAATCGGTGTGATGTTTGGCAGCCCAGAAACCACCACTGGTGGTAATGCGCTTAAATTCTACGCATCTGTGCGTTTGGATATTCGTCGTACTGGAGCGATTAAGAAAGGCGATGAAGTCATCGGCTCTGAAACGCGTGTAAAAGTGATTAAAAACAAAGTAGCGCCTCCGTTCAAACAAGCTGAATTTGATATTTTGTATGGCGAAGGCATTTCACGCGAAGGTGAAATCATCGAGCTTGGCGTGAATGCTAAATTTGTAGAAAAAGCTGGTGCTTGGTATAGCTATAACGGTGAAAAAATCGGCCAAGGTAAAGATAACTCACGCGACTATTTAAAAGCGCATCCGTCAATTGCTAACGAAATCGATGCAAAAATTCGTGCCAATATAAAGGCATTAGCTGAAGCAATGCCTGCAGTAAGGTCTGAAGAAGATTAATCATTTCAGCGAGGCAATGTCATAGACTTTCAACCCAAAAGCTTGCGGCAGCGGGCGCTAGACTACCTAGGTAAACGCGAGTATTCCTACGTTGAACTGGCTAAAAAGCTTAAAGCTTTTGCCGAAGAAACCGATGATATTGCTGCAATTTTAGATGATTTTAAAGCGCGTGGCTGGCTGTCAGACGCGCGCTTTACTGAACAATTAGTACATGCAAGACAAAATAAATTTGGCAGTGCAAGAGTTGCTAATGAGTTGCGCGAAAAAGGTGTAGACGATGAATTAATTGCCAGTGCAATAGCAACAGTTAAAATAAATGAGCTTGAGCACGCGCGTGAAATATGCAGGAAAAAATACAAAGAAAGCCCTAAAAGCCGAGAAGATTGGGCAAGGCAAGCAAGATTTTTACAAAGCCGCGGATTTGGCTTTGATATTATTAAAAAAGCACTTAATGACAGTAGCGAACAATTAAGTAACGAATAAGCCAGCGATAATTAAAACATGACGATTAAACTAAGTAGCAACCCTAGCAGCAACGAAATCCGTACCGCATTTCTTGATTTTTTCGCCTCCAAAGGCCATCAAATCGTTGCGTCTAGCTCATTAGTTCCGCATGGCGACCCTACCCTGCTATTCACTAACGCAGGCATGAACCAATTTAAAGATGTTTTCCTCGGCTTTGATAAGCGCCCGTATACGCGCGCAACTACTAGCCAAAAATGTGTCCGCGCTGGCGGCAAGCATAACGACCTTGAAAACGTAGGCTATACCGCGCGTCATCACACGTTTTTTGAAATGCTGGGTAACTTTAGTTTTGGTGACTATTTTAAAGAAGACGCCATCGCTTACGCATGGGAACTACTCACAGAAGTTTTTAAACTACCAAAAGATAAACTCACCGTTACCGTATATGCCGATGACGATGAAGCTTATAACATTTGGCACAACACCATAGGCGTGCCGGCCGAACGCATTATTCGCATCGGCGATAACAAAGGTGCACGCTACGCTTCTGACAACTTCTGGATGATGGGTGATACTGGCCCATGTGGTCCATGTACTGAGATTTTCTATGATCACGGCGAAAGTCATTTCGGCGGCCCTCCTGGCAGCCCAGATGAAGATGGCGACCGTTTCATTGAAATCTGGAATAACGTATTTATGCAGTTCAACCGCGATGAAGCTGGCGTGATGCATCCACTGCCTAAACCTAGCGTCGATACTGGCATGGGCTTAGAGCGCTTATCTGCTGTATTGCAACATGTTCATGCCAATTACGAAATTGATTTATTTCAAAGCTTGATTGCCGCCGCTGCACGTGAAACTAAAACGACCGATTTAACTAGCCCAAGCTTAAAAGTATTAGCGGACCATATTCGTGCCTGCAGCTTTTTAATTGCTGATGGGGTGATTCCGGGCAATGAAGGTCGTGGCTATGTGCTGCGCCGCATCATCCGCCGTGCGATTCGTCATGGCTACAAATTAGGTTGTAGAACTGCGTTTTTCCATAAAATGGTTGCTGATCTAGTTATCGAGATGGGCAATGCCTACCCTGAGCTAAAAACAGAGCAATCTCGCATTACTGACATACTCAAAAATGAAGAAGACCGCTTCTTTGATACCATTGAAAATGGCATGGCGATTTTAGAAACTGAGCTGTCTAGAATGCAAAAATCTGGCGATACATTATTTGATGGTGACTTAGCATTTAAGCTTCATGATACTTACGGTTTCCCGCTCGATTTAACTGCTGACATTTGCCGCGAAAGAGGTATTAAGGTAAATGACCTACGGTTTGATATTGCAATGGCTATTCAAAAAGAACAGGCACGCTCTGCCGGTAAATTCAAGATGTCAGCCAACTTAGATTACAGTGGCGCAAATACAGACTTCAAAGGCTATGACAGTTTAGAAACTAGCGCTAAAGTTTTAGCTTTATATAAAGACAGCGTTTCAGTAAGCAACCTGAATGAAGGTGACTTAGGTATCGTCGTGTTAGATATCACACCGTTCTACGCAGAGTCTGGCGGTCAAGTGGGTGATATCGGTGAGCTTCGTAGTACGGATGGTATTTTTGCCGTGGAAGATACTCAGAAGATACAGGCTGCTGTATTTGGTCATCACGGCACACTCAAAACTGGCACATTGAAACTGGGCGACCAGATTACCGCCAAAGTGAATATGCAAGCGCGTGCTAACAGCATGCGTAACCACTCAGCTACGCATTTGATGCACAAAGCCTTGCGTGAAGTATTGGGCGCACATGTGCAGCAAAAAGGTTCGTTAGTCGATACCGAAAAAACGCGCTTCGACTTTGTCCATAACGCACCGATGACTGATGCAGAAATAGCGCGTGTCGAGAAAATTGTAAATGCTGAAATTCTTGCTAATGCTGCTACGCAAGCAAGAGTAATGGATATTGAATCTGCGCAAAAAACTGGCGCGATGATGTTGTTCGGTGAAAAATATGGCGACGAAGTCCGTGTGCTAGATATCGGTTCATCTCGCGAATTGTGCGGCGGTACGCATGTAAGCCGCACTGGCGATATTGGGTTATTTAAAATTTATAGTGAATCCGGCGTAGCTGCTGGTGTGCGCCGCTTAGAAGCCACCACTGGTGAAGGCGCGCTAAAGTTAATTAACGACCAGCAAGCTTTGCTTGCCCAATTAGCTAGCACGCTTAAAGCTCCTGCACATGAGCTTGCAAACAAGGCGATTCAGCTTTCTGACAATATCAAGTCTTTAGAAAAAGAATTAGCGCGTTTAAAATCCAAACTCGCCTCATCTCAAGGTGATGATTTAGCCGCACAGGCAGTTGATATTGCAGGCGTTAAAGTGTTAGCCGCAACATTGGATGGCGCGAATGCAGAGACTCTGCGCGAAACTATGGATAAGTTGAAAGACAAACTAAAATCCGCTGCAATTGTGCTCGCAAGTGTTAATGACGGTAAAGTTAGTTTAGCTGCAGGCGTTACAGCAGATTTAATCAGTAAAATTAAGGCTGGGGAATTAGTTAACTTCGTTGCTTTGCAAGTGGGTGGAAAAGGCGGAGGCAAGCCAGATATGGCCATGGCAGGCGGTACAGATGCTGGCAAATTGCCGCAGGCACTTGCCAGCGTAAATGAGTGGATTTCTGGTAAGTTAGTTTAACCAAGCAGTTAAGTTGGTAAAGTTTAAGTCAAATAAAATTTAATTAGCGTAATTTAAAAGAGTTGAAAATGGCATTAATTGTACAAAAATATGGCGGTACCTCAGTTGCAAATCCAGAACGCATCCGCAATGTAGCACGCCGTGTGGCACGCTATAAAGCGATGGGGCATCAAATCGTAGTAGTCGTTTCTGCGATGTCTGGCGAAACTAATCGGCTCATTTCACTTGCAAAAGAGTTGATGGAAGACCCTGACCCGCGCGAGTTAGATGCGATCGTCTCAACTGGCGAACAAGTCACTATCGGCATGACAGCACTGGCTTTAATCGAGCTTGGTATCAAAGCGAAAAGCTACACTGGCGCACAAGTTAAAATTTTAACGGACGATGCACATACCAAAGCGCGTATTCTAAATATTGACCAGCACAACCTTAAAGCTGATTTAGATGCAGGCTATGTCTGCGTAGTGGCTGGCTTCCAAGGTGTTGATGCTGACGGCAACATCACCACGCTTGGCCGCGGTGGCTCTGACACGACAGGCGTTGCATTAGCTGCAGCACTAGGCGCTGACGAATGCCAGATCTATACGGATGTTGATGGTGTCTACACCACCGACCCTAGAGTCGTGCCTGAAGCGCGACGCTTGAAATCAATCACTTTTGAAGAAATGCTCGAATTAGCGAGTCAAGGCTCAAAAGTATTACAAATACGCTCTGTAGAATTTGCAGGCAAATATAAAGTTAAATTACGTGTGCTTTCTAGCTTTGAAGAAGAAGGCGACGGAACTCTGATTACATTTGAAGAAGATGGCAAGGACAATAACATGGAAGAACCAATTATCTCAGGTATCGCATTTAACCGTGATGAAGCAAAAATCACTGTACTGGGCGTGCCTGATAAACCAGGCATCGCGTATCAAATATTAGGTCCAATTGCCGATGCGAATATTGATGTGGACATGATTATTCAAAACGTGGGTGCAGATGGTTCTACCGACTTCACATTCACTGTACACAAAAATGAAATGGGCAAAGCCTTAGCGATTTTGCGTGACAAAGTACAAGGTCATATCGGCGCGCGCGAAATCAGCGGCGACGATAAAATTGCTAAAGTATCTGTAGTGGGTGTAGGCATGCGCTCGCACGTAGGCATTGCAAGCCAAATGTTCCGCACTCTAGCTGAAGAAGGCATCAACATACAAATGATTTCAACTTCAGAAATCAAAATTGCCGTAGTGATTGACGAAAAATATTTAGAACTAGCCGTGCGCGTATTGCATAAAGCCTTTGAATTAGAGGAAGCTTAAGCGAGCTTGTAATAGATAAGTTAATTTGTAACAATTACTCACTGTTTTGTGATTGATTTTTAGGCGTGAATCAAGTATTATCGCGCCCTTATTAGTGAAGACTAATATTAAGTAACACTAGTGAAATTGAATTAAACGGAGAGCTGGCCGAGTGGTCGAAGGCACTTCCCTGCTAAGGAAGCATACGGGCTTAACCCTGTATCGAGGGTTCGAATCCCTCGTTCTCCGCCAACTAAAAGAACGGTAATTATTACTTTTAGAAATAAGCAGTATGTCGTATAATACTGCCCATGCGCCCGTAGCTCAGCTGGATAGAGTACTTGGCTACGAACCAAGGGGTCGGGCGTTCGAATCGCTCCGGGCGCACCAATAAAAACAAGGGGTTAGCTTAGGCTAGCCCTTTGTCATTTTATGGAACGGAGCTCTTCTTCCCCCACCTTCTTGAATCGAAGAAAATCGATCCACATATAGTTTTTTAACAGCTTCCTTCGCATTGCCGTAGTCATATTGAGCTTTACCTACAACTTGCTTTTTGATGCCTTTAATCTGACAGTTCTCACTTTTAAGTAGTTTTCCCGCCTGTTCCAGCACTTTGCCGGTAATTTTCTTTACTGCACCTTTCACTTGATCTTCGTTCATCACATAATCTCCCACATGAAGTAACATACTGCTCTATAAGAAATGAAGTATGTACTTCATGATGACGACTCTCTGTACGATAGATAACTTAATTTAATATATTTATAACTTATATTTAATGCGAACTAAGTGCTTAAGACTGCATGCCGCATGGTTGTTATTGGATATATCTATAACCGTAATATCTCAAATTTATACTAGGAAACGATAATGTTGAAATTAATCAATAAAAATATCTTAACTGGCTTAATCACGATACTGCCTGTGATACTGACGCTATATTTGCTTTACTGGTTTGTTTTAACAACGGAGACGTTTCTGGGAGGTTTAATCAGAGCCGTAGTATCGGAGGAGTTTTACAAACCCGGGATGGGGGTTGTTGCGGGCCTAATTGTTGCTTTTTTAGTAGGGCTGGTGATGCAAACCATTATTGCGCGGCAACTCCTTTCTTATGTTGAACGGCTTGTGAAAAGACTCCCTTTAATTAAATCAGTGTACTTATCGATTCGTGATCTATTAAATTATTTTTCAGCAGAGAAAAAGAAAGATTTTGAACAGGTTGTAGCAATCACTATTGGAGAAACTGGTATGCAAGTAATTGGGCTTGTTACACAGGCCGACATGTCCAAAATGCCGGTAGGATTGAACCAGAAAGACAGTTTTTTGGTTTATATTCCAATGAGTTACGGTATTGGTGGTTTTGCTGTACTTGTCCCACGTAAAGCGACAAAACCACTTAACATGAGCATGGAGGATGCAATGCGCTTCAGTCTCACAGCAGGAGTAACTGGGATTCCGAAGTTAGAAAGTGTGTAAACTGAAATGAGTTAAATCTGATGACTGCTTTGGGCTGTAGATTCATCTTCACTGGCACCAAATATGTATTAAATATTTGGGGGGTAAGTTAGGTTAACTCTTTTTTACTTTGTAGTGTGTAGCTAAATACTCCAGCTCAAAGACTAATTTAAACTAACTGCAAAATAAATTGAAAACTCGTTATTGAGAAACTTTATGTTTTTTCATTACACAATTTTCTGACCCATAGTTACCCATGTCGTTGATTTCTGAACTGTTAGAAGCCTGATTAGATTCGTAATATTTATTGATATAACTATAGCGCTTATTTTTTAACTGCTTTAAATTAGCGATGCCAGTGCTGTACGCAAGATTGTTGCCATCAACAATTTCAATTGTTAAAGCCATATCATCGCCATTAGCTATTGCTTGGCCTCTGTACTTCGTTGAATTCTCAGTTTCTATTGTTAAATCATAGCGCCCTGTGTTGCCACGACTATTCGATTTATTAATCAGGAAAGTAACCACTAGTTCATAATTGCCTACTTTCGCATTACTTCCCACGCATGAGTAGACTCCACTATAATCTGTACCAGTGAACTTAGTAGATGCAGCTAGCGAGCTCGTTGTCCATAGAAAGTTAGTTGTGACAATGACTAGAAGCGCTAAGAATGTATTATTCATATCAAGTTTTAAAGTTTAACTGATTTAGATTGTAACTTGATGTTTAAAATTTTAGAAACAACCTCTTTATTTAGCTTTGAAAAAACGTTCTAACAAAATGGTATATATTTTGAATCTGACTTACTATTTTGCTCCAAATAATCAGAATAAGCTGAAAGACTTTCTAACATCCTATTTTGACAACCCCTTGATTGATTGAATGACTTTATTTAACAAACGTATAATAACGCCTTTAATATTTACTCTCATCGTTGGAGTAATCCACTTTAGTGCTTGGGCAATATTTAATCGTGCATTGCCTTTAATCAACGCGCCGCATGTTGTAAGTGGTTTTGCATATAGTGGCTTTCAAGAAAATCAAAGCCCTATAGAGAAAAGTTTTCCAAGTACAGCTGAATTACTAGCTGACTTGAGATTGCTTAAACCTTATACCAACCGTATTCGAATATATAGCGCCCTTGATAACAGCGAAGTGATGCCCCTTGCGTCAAACTTGGGGTTTTATATAACGGCTGGAGCCTGGCTTGGAGCCGATAAAAAATCTAATGCTCGAGAAATAAACGCTTTAAAAGAACAAATAAAAATTTACCCTCACATTGAACGCGCATTAGTGGGCAATGAAGTTTTACTACGCAACGATATGAGTAAAAAAGATTTGTTTGAATATCTTGAGGATGTCCGAGCTCAATCAAATATACCTATTTCCACTGCTGAACCATGGCATATATGGTTAAAAAATCCAGAACTAGTAAAACATGTTGATTATATTGCAGTCCACTTGCTGCCTTACCATGAAGGATTATCCGTAGACAAAGCTGTTGACTACTCTTTATTCAAATATCGGGAGTTAATGGCAGCTTATCCTAGAAAAAAAATAGTCATCACAGAAGTTGGCTGGCCTAGTGAAGGACCAGCAATTGGGTCTTCAGTCGCATCAAAAATCAACCAGGCACATTTTGTTAGAGAATTTATAGCAAAAACCGCTTATAAAAACTATGACTATTACTTAATGGAGGCATTCGATCAGCCATGGAAAAAAAACATCGAAGGCTGGGCTGGTTCTTATTGGGGCATGTTTGGTGCGGATCGCGTTTTAAAATATACCCTTCAAGGGGCTGTACCTAAAGATGTTCGCTGGATAAAAAAGGCTACCTGGGCGACTTTAATTGCATTTTTACCCATTTTATTTATTGCGTATCGCTTCAGGAACTGGGGTTTCGGCGGAAGAGTTTCTTTATCCGTTTTGTTACAAGCGTGTGTGACTATTTTAGTGATCGCCTGGAATTTGCCCGGGGATTACTACTATTCATTAAGAGATTTCAATATATTAATTGCCTTGATCATGGGGATGATCCTCACATCGGCTGTATTAATGATATACGGCGTTGAGTTTAGCGAAGTGATGTTTAAGAAGGGCTGGTGGCGCACTTATCAGCGCGCAAAGCCATTACCGAGCGATCAAGAGTTATTTGTCTCAATTCATCTTGCTTGTTATAACGAGCCGCCAGAGATGGTGATTAAAACGATTGAAAGCTTAGCTAAGCTAAGTTATATAAATTTCGAGGTCATCGTTGTAGATAACAACACCAAAGATGAGGCTAAGTGGAAGCCAATAGAACAATATATGTCCACAATGCCAGATCACTTCCACTTTTATCACCTGCCGCAATGGCCAGGCTTTAAAGCCGGTGCTTTAAACTTTGCGCTTGGTAAAACTGATCCGGTAGCACAAGTAATTGGGGTGGTTGATGCTGACTATGTAGTAACTCCTGACTGGCTTTCTGATTTAGTGCCACATTTCAAAGAGGAAAACGTTGCTGTTGTGCAGGCGCCACAGGCGCATCGGGAATGGGAAAATAACTTTTTCCGTAGAATGAGCAATTGGGAGTTTGAGGGTTTTTTTCGTATAGGTATGCACCATAGGCATGAACGTAATGCCTTGATTCAACACGGCACCATGACATTAATTCGCCGTGAGCCATTAGTGCAAAGTGGCGCGTGGTCAGAATGGTGTATTTGTGAAGATACTGAACTAGGATTAAGACTATTAGAGAACGGTTACGAACTACGTTATGTCGATGATACCTTTGGGCGTGGACTTACTCCTTCTGATTTTAAGGCGCTTAAGTCACAGCGCTCAAGGTGGGCTTTTGGCGCCATGCAGATTTTAAAACATCATCTCCCAAAGTTATTGGGTAAATCAAGTTTAACTTTTGGCCAGCGCTACCACTTTCTGACCGGCTGGTTTAGTTGGCTGGGTGATGCGCTGCAACTCATATTTACTTTCGGGTCCATTGGCTGGAGCATAGCCATGATTGCATTTCCTAAAGACTTTTCTTTACCCGTCAGCATCATGATCGCTCCTATTCTGTGCTTTTTGATTATTAAGGCTGCGCTAGGTCCTATTTTGTATAGGAAAACGATGAATTGCGAATGGAAGGACATTTTTGGCGCTTCATTAGCAAGCTTAGGTTTATCTCACGCCATTGCTCGTGGAATTATCATGGGAATTATTCAGAAAAAAGGTGTATTTAAAGTAACAACCAAGGGCAAAGTAACAACTAAAAAACTGGCGATTTTAAGCCCAATTATAGAGGAAGTAGTTTTATTAGTAGCATTAGTGATTTGTGCTGTTGCGATGACTGCAACAAGAGGAATAGGGAATTTTGATGCTCAACTCTGGGTGGCGCTACTAGCTTTACAATCATTACCGTACCTCAGCGCCCTAGCGTGTCAGATACTTGCACAAACTACTGATAAGGACAACTCAATTACGGACTAGCCCTAACTAAATAAAATGAAGTATTTATTTTCCTTTCCAAAGCCTTAAATACTCATCTGACTTATTCAATAAGTCTTCATTCATGTCTTCATAAATACTTGCTGGTGGCAAGTCTATGTTTTGAGAAATAGCGCTGAAACCTAAGCCTAACTTACCACCCTCAACCCGAAATCCAATGAACTCCAATATGGTAGGAAACATATCAAAATGCAGAATATTTTCACGATTCTTTGTGATGAGCTTATTTGAAATGAAACGATTATAAATATATCGTTCTTTTGCGCTATCCAGCTCTTTATGAACTGGGTTATACATCGCTAGATGATCCCCCAAGATAACAACATTGGTATCTTTAAGGTAATCGTTTTTTTTCATAAACTCTATAAAACTTGAAACTTGATCCGAGGTGCATTCCACAATTCCTTTGAATTCAGTTACCCCCCGACTTTTGCAATATTTTGAAAAATGGCCATCTGGCCCATGCGTATCTATTGTTGTAACCGTTAAATTAAATGGCTGTGATTTAGCGTGTAATTTCTTGAGCTTGGTTTTAACTAAAGCAAACAAATCATCATCATAAAGACCCCAGTAATTCATCTCATCTGCTGTGAGGTTATTTTTAAGCTCTTCCCTACCATACACCTCGTCATAGTGATGATCTTGAAAGAATTTACCTTTACCCGAGAATGTTAATGCGTCCCCACCCATATAAACGTTGTAATAACCAGCATGGTGCAAGACATCACCTAAGCAAATAGCACTTGGTAAAAAGGATTTAATATTTTCCCCCTGATTATTACCGTCATACAAACTTACATTTTTGAGCGGCAAACCACAATGTGTTGATGTGATTCCTGCAATGGTCCAGTTTGTACCTGGCGCCTGTTTAAACCCTCTAAAACTTACACCTTTGAGATTATCCAGACTAGTGAGTAGATTTTTGCCAAATATTGTTTGATCCCGATAGGTATCTTCTAAAGATTCAACGTAAATGAGCACTAAATTTTTAGGTTTTATCAGTTCAACTTTAATTGCTTCTGGGTAAATATAATGCTCGCCAAAGTAATCTTTACCGAATTGATTATGTACAAATGCGGTAATTGAAAATTGTAAGCCAAAATAAATCGAGCAGAGGATAAGCGTATATAAAGGTGCCCGATGGCTGATGAACCAATAAAATAGCTTTAATCCATGCAAATTAAAGACTTTCATTGGCTTTGAAAACCAATGCTTAGCACCATGAATAAGATACAAGGCGATTGAGTATTCTACTAATATCAATAGCAGCGAAATGCTTACTGGTAAAGCCACACACATGGTGATAAAACTCTTTACGAGAGTGGTGTCAGTATTAACTAAACCCTCCATACCAAACTGAGCGTGATATAGAATTTGCTCAAGTGTTGAATTACCAAAATTTGTTGCAACCCAATAAGCAATACTTGCTAAAAAAAATGCACATAAATAAGTAAGAAACCTGACTATGGCTCTTAGAAAATGTCGTTGTTGGTTATGATTTATTTGTTTCTGAGCAAGCATGATTAATCTATCAATTATTAGCACTATTATTGAGTTTCAACTTAATAGTATTAAATGGGATTTTAAAAAATGAACTGGGTTGGTGATTGCCAAGAAGCTGTAATTACATGCATTCAATTTACTTGTTAAGCTTGCAAGTGCTATCTTTTGTAATCAATCATAACGCTTTAGTTGAATTAGCAATATAAATTTACTCCATATTGCTTTTTATAGTTAAATCCAAGTTTAACAATATTTGTTTTGAGTAGACACTATTATCGCAGTAGGCTATCCGAAAACTAAAAGATTGATTCAGTTCGAGAGCCAGATTTTTACTGTAAGTTGTGCTAACCCGATAATTTGCAATTGGAGTCCAAATGCAACACGTTTTAATCATTCATGAGGTCGAAGCTTATCAGGCATGGAAGGCTGTATTCGACCAAGCAGCAAATATCAGAAAAAGTGCCGGAGAAATAAGTTACCAATTGTTGCGATATGATAATAATGCAAACAACATTGTGCACTTTTCCGAGTGGTCATCACTAGAAAATGCCAGACGCTTCTTCGAGTCTCCTGAGTTGGTAGAAATCAGGAAGAAGGCTGGTGTAAAAGCACCCTCTTTTATCTATCTGCAGGAGATAGAGCATGGTGTGCTGTAAGAGAAATTAACCATGTTTTCATCTCAAGGCTTGGTTTGACATCTCTGCAACATTAATATCATTGCACTTAATCATTTTTGCTTTTGAGCAAGTGCCTTCCTCGGTCACCGATAATTCTTTAGCTTTGGTGAAGTAAATCTTTGAAGGGTCCGTTAGCCCTAAACCCTTTGCTGCGCTAGCAAGATAAAAATAGGACAAATCGAATTGATAACCTAATTTAATCACTTTTTGTGCTAGACCACGCCAATCTTGTTGATTATATAGTTTCTTTAAATCGGCTTGGTTTAAATAAAACTTTACGCTGCAAGTTTTACAAATCAACTCCAGTGTTCCCTGTTTGAATGACTCATACTCTGGGGAATAAAATGCCATAGATTTTGAAGAATCAATGACGGGCGTTTCACTTAGAGACGCGCCTTCAGTGACAACTCTGACATTAGATGAAGAAAAACCTGCCGAGTCCTTACTTGCTCTAACATACTGATAGCTTGGTTTGTAATTCGTATACAACGCCACTCTGTCATCGTAGATTTTCTTCATCGGCGGTTGTAATGCTTGCAATGCTTCTATGCGTTTTGGTGGAGAGGGATGAGTGCTCATAAAGTCACCCCTTTCTTTATTTCCAGTAGCCGTCATCATCTTTTCCCATAAGGTAACTGATGCCTCCGGGTTATAACCAGCTTGAGCAGCCAACTCAATGCCAAGTTTATCGGCCTCTGTTTCTGCGCTTCTACTGTTTGGCAGTGTTACAAAAGCCGCTCCAGCCAATATCGCTGTATCTTGTACAATACGCTGATTCTGATTACGTTGCGCCTGACTGCCACTTCTATCTGAAGCGACAACTGCAACCGTAACTGTAGCGATTGCAATTTTAGACAACAGGTCTACCGACATTTTTTCTGCTGTATGATTTGCTAAGGCATGGGCGATTTCATGACCCATGACTTGAGCCAACTCATCATCGGTAGGTTTCACTTTTTCGAGTAAGCCAGTATAAACAACCATTTTTCCGCCAGCCATGCAAAACGCATTCACATCTTCATCCTCAATAACATTAACCTGCCATTGCCATTTTTTAGAATCTGGTCGGTATAACACTGCGCGCTCAACAAGACGGTTGGTAATCTTTAGAACCCGTTCATTAACAGCGGCATCGCCACTCACTTTACTTTTTTTATCATAAGAATCAATCATAGAAGTATAGAGCTGTGAGCTCTTATTAATTGCAGCAGACTCAGACACTAGGATAAGTTGAGATCTCCCTGTCATGGTGTTCGTAGCACACCCAGTAAGCAGTGTGGGGGCACTGAGCAACATGGCTAAAAGTATATTTTTCATTTTTATTATCTCGCCTATTTATTAGTTTTATTATTAAAAAAGCCAGCCCAACGAGGAGCAACTACAGCGCTGTAAATTCTGACTCTAAGCTAAAACTATAGCTAAATTTTAATAATCCGCATATAGCCCGCTTACAATCATCATCTAATGAATATTCTTAAGCTTAATACCGCAAGAGACCATTATTTAAAAATACACATAAATTGCCAAACCTGATAACTAGAATCTGACACCAGTAGTGCTTGAGCCTAGCCAGATTACTTTCAATCTTAACGCATACTTAACTAACTGCTATTGCCAAATTTTGTATAAGCGTTTAGCTAGCAGTATTCCTTCGAGTATGGCAAACTGCCGGTTACTCTATTGGGATGCTCATGTTTAGTGGGCGGCTAATCGTTGCCGGCATTGAGTTAATGGCACAGCAGAGTCTGATACAAACCAATAATAGCAAGATCAATGTACAGAGCGAGCGGTGTCAATACACCACTTTTCCATTACGCTGCCATTTGCTTGGTGATGGCAAGGACATGAGGGTATTCCAATGTCTGAAATAACGGTGTCACGTATCACTACGGTCAGCAGGGTGTACCTGATTATCGCCCTGTTCATCACACTTATCTTTTGCTTGGTCTTACTGGTCCGCGTTCAGATGGATGCCTTATCAGCTATCCGCGCGTACGTTGGCGGCGAAGGCTTATGGGCCAAATCGCAAAAAGATGCTATTCGCAGCCTTGAGCACTATGCCATTTCTCGGGACGAGACCGACTATCAGTCATTTCAACGTTATATCCAAGTGCCACTGGGCGATATGCAGGCACGCTTGGAATTGCAGAAAGCCAACCCCAATCTAGATATTGCCTACGAAGGCTTTCTTGAAGGACGTAATCATCCAGATGATATCGAATACTTAATTACGTTTTTCCGTCGCTTCCAGCATACTTCATACATGTCCCAGGCAATCGTACATTGGACTGCAGCTGACCAACAGATTGCTGAATTGAATAGTGTGGCTAAAAAACTACATGATGGAATAACTTCTGGACGTGAGAAGCCAGAGGCTATCCACAGCCTTCTCAATAAGCTGGATACAATTAACCTGCAAGTCACCAAAAAGGAAGACCTGTTTTCTTCTACCCTAGCAGACGCATCACGCTGGGCCAATAATGTTTCCAGTAGTCTCACCTACATGATCGCACTCATGTTCTCTGTACTAGGCGTTGGAATGTGCTGGCCAATCATCACCCGAATACACACCACCGAAAACGAACTGCTCAAAAGCGAGGCCGACCTTCGCATAGCAGCAACGGCCTTCGAGTCTCAAGAAAGCTTGATGATCACGGATGCTGATGGTGTGATTCTAAGAGTCAACCAGCCATTTACCGAAAACACTGGCTATTCGGCTGAGGAAGTTGTAGGTCAAACACCTCGCATGTTTAAATCTGGTCGCCACAACGCTGATTTCTATCGCGCGATGTGGAAATCCCTGTTAGAAACGGGAACATGGCAGGGAGAAGTCTGGGATCGTCGTAAAAATAGTGAAATATATCCTAAATGGCTCACCATCTCCGCTGTTAAAGGGAGAGACGGAGTCGTCACACACTATGTCGGATCACACATCGACATTACAGAACGCAAAGCAGCTGAAGATGCCATTAAGGATCTGGCGTTCTACGACCCTCTTACCCACTTGCCCAACCGGCGAATGCTGTTGGATCGGCTCAGACAGGCATTGAATTCCAGCGCGCATAGCGGTAAAGAAGGTGCTCTGTTATTTATTGATCTAGACAACTTTAAGACCCTTAACGACACCCTTGGGCATGATGTCGGTGACTTGCTGCTACAACAAGTTGCTCAGCGCCTCACTGACTGTGTCCGTAAGGCTGATACCGTCGCACGTTTGGGTGGCGACGAGTTCGTGATACTACTGGAAGGCCTGAATGAGAATGCCATTGAAGCGGCAGAACAGACTAAAAGGATTGGCGATAAAATCATCACCGCCCTCAACCAATCTTACCAGCTTACCACGCACGAATGCCACAGTACTCCTAGCATAGGGGCTACATTGTTTAATGACTGTCAGTCTGGCATGGAAGAACTCCTGAAGCAGGCAGACATTGCCATGTACCAAGCCAAGACCGCGGGTCGCAATACATTACGCTTCTTCAATCCACAGATGCAGGCACGTATCAATGCATGCGCTGCACTAGAAGCTGACTTACGCCATGCTCTGCAAGAAAAACAGTTCAAGCTCTACTATCAGCCGCAGGTGTATCACAATAAACAGATCATTGGCGCAGAGGTTCTAATTCGTTGGCAACATCCAGAACGTGGCTTAGTTTCACCTTTAGAGTTCATCCCACTGGCCGAAGAAACTGGCCTTATACTCCCCATCGGGCAATGGGTTCTGGAAACAGCTTGCAACCAACTCAAGGTATGGAATGACAGCTTAGACACACAGCATTTGCATCTGGCCGTCAATGTCAGCGCCCGGCAGTTCTATCAGCCAGGCTTTGTAGAGCAAGTCCGTCAGACATTAGAGCATAGCGCTATTAATCCCGACAGACTTAAATTAGAACTTACCGAAAGCTTGGTACTTGATGATATCGCCGATACCATCCTCAAGATGCAAGCGCTAAGAAAAATCGGCGTACGGTTCTCCATGGACGATTTTGGTACTGGTCACTCATCACTAGCCTACCTGACACAGCTTCCGCTTGATCAACTCAAAATTGACCAGTCATTCATCCGCAACATTGGGGTAAAAGCTAATGATGCGGTGATTGTACAAACAATTATTGGTATGGGCTACAACCTAGGCATGGATGTGATTGCCGAGGGGGTGGAAACAGAGGCACAACGTGCATTCTTACAATTACATGGCTGCCCCATTTATCAGGGTTATCTTTTTAGCAAACCAGTACCGCTAGAAGAGTTTGAAGTCATTTTGAAGCAGGGTTGATTGTTTTTTTATATAAATAATTGTTAATATTTAGTTCGGAGCGAGCTCTCGCCCAACTCTTCAATAATCTATCGCTTCAATTCTATTTAACCTCAATAAGATAAAGTTCGACACTTTATCTAGGCACATACAACCACATAACTTCTCACTGTTAAAGTACTGAATATAGGTGTTTACGCGGATTACTTAGTTAGAAAAATTTTGTTATCGTGAAAGCTGACTTGTTAAAAATGATGAATTGAATCAGTTAACAAGAAAACATGAAGGAAAATTTATGTACAGTCAAATTCTTTGCCCAATAGATGGAAGCTCAACATCTAATTGCGGCCAAATTGAAGCCATACGACTTGCAAAAGATCAAAATGCAAAGCTGCGTTTTTTGCACGTGATTGATATGTACTTCCCGATTTTAGATGCTACTAGTGATTTTAATATAGTTTATATTGATGACATCTTGCGTAAAAATGGCGAGATAATTCTTAAAAAAGCAGAAGCGGCAGCACGCGAGGCCGGCGTCACTGCTGATTCAAAAACAATAGAAGCTATCGGTGCAAAAGTCTCGAAGCTTGTTATTTCCCAGACTAAGGAATGGCCCGCAGATTTAATCGTGATGGGAACACATGGTTTACGTGGCGTTGAACGCATTGTCATGGGCAGTGATGCTGAAACTGTCGTGCGGACTAGCCCTGTACCCGTATTACTGGTGAGAGAAAAGTAAAGCTTATGAAAGTACATCACCATACCGTTCATTTCGAATCAAAAATCCAATAACATCTCCGTGCTAGATTTGTTTTTTTGGACAACTATCACTTAACTCTATACTGCCTGATACCTTGCATGAAGTTGCTTAACATCTTTTATGCTTTATTTATTTATGTACTAATCCCATAGAAACTCCCGCTAGTAGTAACATATTCGATAATGCCTGCTAAATTATTATGGCCCTAAACCACTAATGCTCCTTAGCAATGCATCGCCATTTCTAAAAAAGCACCTCAATTAAAACCAAAAGCACCACCATAAAAAAATTGGATCTTAGATGAATGAACGTATTCAGCAACTACTTGAACAGATTACTGTACTTGAAGATGACTTGCGAACTGCACTTAACGAGCAACAATCCAGTATATTTTTTCAAATTAAAGGAAAACGCGTTGAATTTGAACAATCCATCAAGCAAACACACCTTAAACTTAAAAAAAACTTCTTTCATTGGCTGGTTACTAATCGCCCACAAAATTTAATTACTGGCCCAATTATTTATTCAATGATAATTCCACTGCTGATCACGGACTTATTCATCAGTTTTTATCAAATGACATGCTTTCCAATATATGGCATTAAAAAAGTACGCCGTGCTGACTACGTTATATTTGATCGGCAACATCTTAACTATCTTAATTTTATCGAAAAATTTCACTGTACTTATTGCGCCTACGGTAGCGGCATGATTGCCTATATCAGCGAGATTGTGGCAAGAACCGAGCAGTACTTCTGTCCTATCAAGCATGCCAGAAAAATTTTAGGCACACATAGTAGATATAAGCATTTTTTAGATTTTGGTGCAGCAGAGAGTTATGAAAATAAACTTGAGCAATATCGTATTGCACTTGCGAAGGACGAGTAAAAAGAAGTGGAACCCTTTTAAGATAATATTTCTAACACACCAACACCCCTGACTAGCTATTCAAGTCATCAAATATTTTCAGTAACATATGCTTTTATGTTCTTACATAATGCCAAATTACCAACAATGGGCATCCCTCTCAGCGGCCAGCCAATAATCTAAAGGGGAACCTCTAAAACCATCTGCTTCTGCCCTAAGATAGGCATCAAGCTCAATGATTCGACGCAATTCCAACTGATAGGCTACAGGTAGCTGACTACATGGAACGGGAGTGTCATTATCGATTTCAGTACCCATAATTTTCTCTTATCAATTCATCATACATAGCTAACAACGTTCAGCAATGCTTAAGAGAGGCCTTCCAAACTTTCCTCACCTCGAACAAAACCTAGTGCAGAATGTACTAGACTAAAACTATCCAGTAAATTCGTGCAAGCACCTATAAGCTATTGCGCTTTTTTATTGCTGGATTTTCTAGATATTTTTAGCTAAATAGCCATAGCTAAATAAATCTTAGTTGAATAAATCTTAGTGAAATAAGACTTAATGTAATAACCTTGGCCTCACTACCGCAAAAAGACCTCTTGCGGATTCATCCGACCTTCTAATGCATCAAGCTCTTCGACATTAAGCACTTCATTGGGATTCATACGCAGGCTGTGCGCTGCAACGCGTACGATATGTGCCCATGAATGCCTATTAACAAACAACATGCCCGCTGTATCAAGTGTTCCACCATGATTTGTGTAACCTAGAAAAACCGTGTTGTCACCAGTATCAACCGACCTTAACACTCCAGACATCACCTCTGGATGTGTATGACAGACAAATACACGAGCTAAAATATGTGCGGGAAATAACTGATGGCGTAACTCATAAGGAGTACAGTTAAGCAATTCACGCCTCCCTCTGGGCTGGCGAAACCGACCAGGTTCTATCAAATAATTCACCGCCACCTTAACACCACGCTCTTCTAATCTTTGTGCTGCTTTAAGCGTTTCCACCATCTGATATGCGCCAACGGCAGTTAAAATCAACTCGGCATTATCTAGCTTTTCTTGGTTAAACGTGATGCCGCCTTGCTCAACTAGCCGCTCGGCTTCTTCTTTAGAGAAAATATTTGAGATGCTTTCGGACTTAGGAATGACACAGGTAAAAATCTTACCGTGCGTACGGTAACATTCATTCAGTGTTGCTACTGCACTATTAAAATCTGCGGGAAACATAACGCGTGATATATCCGCAGGTTCGTTAAGTAAAGCTTCACATAATGCGGGATCTTGATGAGAGCGCTCATTTTTGCCATTCTCATAAGTGTTTGAGGTAAGTATCACCGGTACTGACAACCAGCCAGCTTCTCTGCCTCGAGAGGCAAGATGATCAGACCAGATAATCTCTTGGCGCAAAGCACCAAGCATTTTTGGACCAAACGCCTCATAGGTGATGGCTAGATTAATCCCCCCTTTATTACCAAGGCATGCACATATAACCGCTTCTTCATTCAACGCAGTAATCACGGCGCCATTTAGTGACTCGGCAATACCTGGCTCGGTTTCAGTAACGCGATGTTTAAGTTTATCTAGCGTACCCTTTAAGTGATTAGAACTGATCTCGTCAGGATTGCCAACACGAGGGCGTAACCCTAGATTGGCATTGATAAAAGCTAAAAAAGTGAGGTCAATCGCCTCCATCGGGCTGATTTTTTCATAAGTAGTGGTATCAAAACTGCTTGCCGTTACACGCTTGTAAGGTAACTGAGGGTGACTCTCTAGGTATACATCACGATTAGCAATCGGATTGTCACGCTCTTGCACGCGCCCACTGCTTAAATGGTTTTGCAGAACATGACTGACTTGTTTAATTGCATCAAGTGGTAAAAACAACTTCTGTGCATATTCGTTAAAATTTTCCAGCGCTTTCTTATCTAAACGTGGGTTCTTTCCTAATGGCAAACCATGGGCATTATTGGTTCCAGCGCCATAAAACCCTGCGCCTTTTTTTGCGACTGCTATGCCGTAAGGCATCTGCACTGGATAATGCTGCATTTTTTGTGCAGCTTCAGCACGCTCCCTCAATACAAGCTCACCTTTCAGTATCATGCAGGCAAAGGCTGCAGGATCTGTACCATCAAATTCAACAGGTTCAAATGAATAGACTTCCAGATGTTTCTTGAACCATTCAAGCCCTTTACCCTGCGAAAGCATAGCGCGCTGGTCAATACGGCGGCCGTTGAAAATCATGATAGGAAGTACTAGCCCGCTATCCTCGGGACGCCACCAGCGTGGTACCCAATCTGCGCCGCGCTGCTCCTCAAAGGCACCATCGGACAGGAATGCGACAAGACGTTCACCAAACAGCGGCATATGTACATATTGCAAATCTGCAAACCCTAAATAGCCACCTTCCAGCACTCCGCCTGCAGTGTTGATATTGACATGACTACCAAGCGGAGAGTCTTGATTGCCATGTTCATTTAGTTTGTATGAATAAAAGTCCTGCACAAACTTCGTCAATCCTGCCTCAGTGACGGAATATCTTTCTGCATGTTCTGGCCGCATATTATCGAGTAGCAAGTTAACGGCATCTATGGCGGCCACCGCATGCCCCTGCCCCATTAACCAAGCGCGGGTAACACCGCTCAATGCATTTGCCAGCATATAGCCTACATAGGCTGGTACCATATTCAAAGAACCACCCGTATGTCCTTGTGGATTCTCCTTAAAATCATCCTGACTCAATGCCTTGCCATCAAGTTTGACCTTGTTTGCATAGGTCATATGCACTACCAGCCACATGGCAGCATTGGCCAGTTTGTCCGCGGCACACAAAAGATCTAATAAGTTGTCTAACTTAGCACCTCGCGCTTGAAGTAAATGTAGAGTCTCATGTACCCACTGCTCAGTCTCCCTGGTATGCCTAATCACGCCATATCCATTAGCCCAGTGGTCAAACTTTTCTTGTATCGACATGATGATCTCTCGTTTCTAAGGTTAAGAATCTTCAAACCAAATAATACTTACTAAGCATAATGGCACATTACCGAGGTCTAATCTTAAGATGAATTTGACAGTACATTTTTGATATACATCAAAAATGTTGCGAGTGAGTTAACTACTATTGGGTTAACTAAAGTAAAAGTAGTTTCTAATACGCAGCCACTAACGTTGCATACTCTGTAATTAAAATTCTTCATGCACTGATGTGACGTATAAAGTCATTAGTAGAGATTAACGATGCGATACTATTGGCATAGCGATTGTGCTTAGCTTGGCTAACCCAACCACTACTTCGTACGTGTATGCACATATTGTGCTACCCCTCAAGGCATGATTTGATAGATATCAAATAACTTGCAATTGATTTTATGTCCGGCGAAATTTTTGGTTTTGATGGCATTGCAACCAACCAACATATTTGCACTTCAATTGCTCTAGAAGATACAGGAGTCTGCATTATTCCACTAGATTGAATTTAGCACATTGGATAGTGTTTTGAAGAGTTGCATCATTTTTATAAATTGATGAGCCGAGAAATTGTGCGTAGCCATACGATTTTAATGTCACTAGGAAATATGCACAGCGTGGAGCTACGGTCTATAGATAAGATCTCAACATTTTTATATAAATCTCAACATATAAAATATGGCCTACTTTAAAAATATATTTTTTATTAATACAAATCAATAGGTTATATTTTTTAATAAACTTGGCATGAGCTATGCATAACTGTAAGCATAGTAAATAGGAGGTGAACAAAATGTTATATCTCTTCAAAAAAATGCAGTTTTTACATTACATATTTCCTCCATATCAACCTGTTAATGGGTTAGCAAGATATGCAGAATCAGACGTAAACATGACTGATTACAACTTTAATGAGCCTTTTAATAAAGATACATTTGTCGATTCAGATGATATGCAGATTGATAAAATCTATCAATCTTTGTAGTGTAATTATCTGCAAGTATTTATAGTCTTCTGAAGATTAAAATTTGCAGTGTATTTTATGTCCAACTGCTCTATTCAAGAGTTAGTGGTCGCTAGCTTCTATTACAGGGGTTAGCGCTTTATTCAATTATTGGGAAGATATCCAACAAGATATAGCACCTTCCAGAATAACAGCCTCTGCTATACCAGTACTTATACCTGAAGCTAATGATACTGCAGGCGTAACGATTTTCTCTTGGTCACTAAGGTGTGTTTGAATGTCTAGAGGCGCTTTAGTACCATGCGTTCTCTCCTCAAAAAGCTGCACATAACGCTCGAGGTCATTATCTATACTGGATACATACTCACGAAGCCTCGCGTGGTCAACAGTGCCGCTATCGAAACCCCAATGGAGGGGATGAATCAAAAAAAGGCTATGCGGACAGGCAAGGCGTGTGGTTTGCACATTAATAGGCCCCAAAACGTTAATGATATACGCAGTCATAAAGTCGGCCAAAATCAATCAATTGAAATAGTTTTTTATCTTTAATCCTAAACTAAAACTAATAATAGTTTGTGTACAAATGATTTTCACATAAATAACTTACAGATTAATTGCTTGTAAAAAGTTGTTAGCTATTTTTTACAAGCAATCAAATTTAACTTTCGATATTGGTCCTGCTTTTAATGTTTAAAATGTAGAGAGCGGCAGTATATGATTGAGTGATAGGCTAGCCTTAAAGATAAGTTAGCCCTTTTTTGTTATGTATTGAGGTATTTTAGATGGACGATACCCATTAAATTATTACTATTCCGTAGGTTTCATCGTTTGCACTAACTGATGGAGGGAATCACGCAATGTTACAAAATCATCATTAGATAAGCCAGTTTGACATGCTACACTTTTTTGAATATTGGCTATTTGATGCTGTAACTGGTTACCTTTATCAGTCAGCATAACTATTACAATACGCTCATCTTGCTTGTTGCGCTTTCTTGACAACAGGCCAGCCACCTCTAGCTTTTTCAACATTGGGGTAAGCGTTCCTGAATCCAGTTCTAACTTACTTGCGATTGTACTCACTGAAATGCTATCTTTTTCCCACAAAACCAGCATCACTAGGTACTGCGGGTAGGTAAGACCATGATCCTCCAACAAGATACGATAAGTTCTTGTTATGGCATGAGTGGCAGCATATAACGCAAAACACAACTGCCGATCTAGTTTTAAATTTTCATATTGAGTCATGGTGAGTTTCTTATTTATTTTATTGAAAACACGCGAGTTGATAATAAAATAAATAAATAAAAATGGCTAATATAATTACAATTATCTACAGTTATCGTTGGTGTAAATAGGTATCACAAAACTCCGTTAGCAGCATCTTCCAGCACTTGCAAAAAAACATCCCCATAACGTTCAAGCTTAGCCTGGCCAACACCACTAATTTTGGCCATTTCAGTAAGGTTAGCAGGGCGGCGATTGAGAATTTCAAGCAGCGTACTATCGTGAAAGATGACGTAAGGCGGTACGCCTTGCTCGCGGGCAAGTTGAGTGCGTTTATCTTTTAAAATGAACCACAGCGGGTCATCACTCACCGCGGTGTACACTTCTTTAGCATTGGCACCTCGACCAACCTTGCTAACTTTGTGTTTAGTCACTTCAGTATCTCGACGCAGCCATACTTCAGCTTCACTTTTAAGAACAGGTCGGGCAAATTGAGTGAGCTTTAATCCACCATATGCTTCAACATCGGCTTCAAGGTAACCACCAGCCACTAACTGCCTGTAGACACTACTCCACTGTTGTTGGGATATTTCTTTACCTATGCCAAAAGTACTGAGTTGTTCATGACCAAATTGCCTCACTTTTGGCGTAGGTTTTCCTAGCAAAACATCAATCAAATGGACAACGCCAAATCTTTGACCGGTGCGATACACCGTTGATAATGCCATTTGGGCGGGTTGCGTAGCATCCCAAGTATCAACTGGGCTTAAGCAATTGTCACACTGGTCGCAATTGCCAGCGTGTTGTTCGCCAAAATAGCGCAATATCGTTTGGTGGCGACAGGCAGTTGATTCGCAAAAACCTAGTAAAGCATCAAGCTTTTGTCGCTCAACTGCTTTGCGTTCTTCCGGCGCATCTCCGTTATCCAGCATTTGCCGCATGCTCACTACGTCACCTAAACCGTAAGTCATCCATGCGTTGGCAGGCAGGCCATCGCGCCCTGCTCTGCCGGTTTCCTGATAATAACCCTCCATACTTTTCGGAATATCTAAATGTGCAACAAATCGCACATTGGGTTTATCAATGCCCATTCCAAACGCAACGGTGGCGACCATAATTACGCCTTCTTCACGCAAAAACCGCCGCTGGTTTTGATTGCGAATACTGGCATCTAAACCCGCATGATAAGGCAATGCATCCCAACCACGAGATTTTAGCCACTCCGCTGTTTCTTCCACTTTACGGCGCGATAGGCAATAGATAATACCTGCGTCATTGGCATGCTCGGACTCTAAAAATAATTCTAGCTGCTGGCGGGCATTCGCCTTTTGCGTCACACGATAGCGAATATTCGGGCGGTCGAAACTGGAAACAAACTGGCGGGCATTTTCTAACGATAATCGCTCTACTATTTCGGCTCGTGTTGGCGCATCCGCAGTGGCAGTGAGTGCAATGCGTGGCACATCAGGAAAGCGCTCATGTAACACGGTAAGCTTGCGATATTCTGGGCGGAAATCATGTCCCCATTGCGATACGCAGTGCGCCTCATCAATGGCAAAAAGTGCAATCCCTGCACCCTCTCGAATTTGTTCCAGAAGCGCCAAAAAACCACTCATAAGCAAGCGTTCTGGTGCCACGTACACTATCTGTAAATGTCCGCGCATTAACTGCGCAGTTACTTCGCGAGCTTGTTCTGCGTCTTGGCTCGAATTCAAAAATGCTGCACGCACGCCCAACTGCTGCAAGGCATCTACTTGATCTTGCATCAGCGCGATGAGTGGCGAAATCACAATACCAACACCTTCACGCAGTAGCGCAGGCAATTGATAACACAATGATTTTCCGCCGCCAGTAGGCATTAACACCAGTGCATCACCGCCCAATGCCACATGCTCAACAACCGCCTGCTGCTCACCGCGAAAGGATGAGTAACCAAAAATATCATGTAAAACTTGTTGGTGCCGGAGCTGAGGTGCTGATGTATTTGACATGGGCAATATTGTACACCTCACCAAGTGTCTACCTGATGAGTCTTCGATCTAACACCCAGTTGTTAAACTCTATATTAACTATTTTTTGCTGGTTGATGCATTACATCTTGCGTACAGTCCAAGCCTCAATTTCGAACCTACGATTGGGCTCCAGACAACGGATTAATGTTTCGTCGCGTTTGTTTTGATTGCATTCAACCAGTGGCACAGACTTGCCTACACCAAATGCTGTGATGCGTTCAGCGGGTACATTCTTAGCCACTAAATACTGGCGTATCGTTTCAGCACGCGACTGTGAGAGCTTCATATTGTAGGCATCATCACCAAGGCGGTCAGTATGTCCGACGATTTTCAGCTGTACGATTTCTCCACCAGAGAGCAGGTTAGTTGTTACTCGGTTAAGTTTTTCAACGCCTCCTGGCCTTAAGTTGGTAATCTCTGACTTATCGAAATCGAACATGCCATCAGCGCTAATTTGCATTTTAATCAGTTCAGGTCCCAGCACAACTTTCTCTACGGTCTTCTCGACCACGTTCTGAGGCTGTGCTTCTGATTGTGCCAGCCATTCTGCACAAGCTTCTGGCTTCCAATAAGTGCTTCTCAGCCGCATGCTGGATGTGTAGATAATCTTGTACTGACATGTGTCTACCTCAGTGCTGCCAATTTTTCGGAAATTAAAAATGTAATCCCATTCCCGCACTTTGCCAATGCCCTCAGCGAAATGAGGGCGACCAAGCAGTGCGTAGAGTTGATCCTTAGTCATATCTGGTGCAACGTTACGAAGATTGTCGATATTGGGAAATATCCCTTCTTTAACCCAAGCACTTTTTTGAATATTAGGGAAGATTATTTCGTCACTTTTTCCATCATCCGACAGCCGGCTGACAGATGTTGCACAACCCTGCAAAAACATGAGAGATGATGCCAGTATTGATAAGGTAAAGTACTTAATTTGCTTGTTAATTTTTCCCATGATTATCGACTCCTATTTTCTTTTATGACGATTACAGGCTGATACAATAGATTACCAATGAAATCCAACACCGACGGCAGCGCCAGCGTTGCCACGAGTATTTGCAGTACCATTGAAGTTAACCACCCAGCGTCCGTTTTCAGAGAAGTTGGAAACGCCAACAGCCATCGCTGACTGGCCTTGATAGTTCGCCACCCCTGCCGCCACCATGACCTTACCTGGTAATACAGATTGTGGCATGCTGGCCATCGCCATTGCCTATGCAGTACCAGCGTTAGAGTCATACTTGACGCTGGAAATATCAGACTGCAGGCCATTAATACGGCTGTTAGTATCGATACTTGATTGCGCTACAGCCGCATCTAGTTGGCGCACATTCACTGCATCAGTATCCGCAGTACCTCCCGCCACATTTGTGATTTGTCGCTCATTACCTGCTGAGCCAACAGATACTGCGCCTTCTGTCGATGTGACTGATACGTTACTATATCTTTCAGTGGCACCATTCATCCCAGTCCGTGTTGCCTGAGCGCCCGCTCCTAGCGCGACGCCGCGATTGGCGACTACAGCGGCAGCATTACCCAGCGCCGTCCCTTGTTGCGGTGTAAGCGAAATAGCATTATCACCAAATGAAGCGCTGCCGTTGCCAGCCTGCGCACCCACACCCACGGCTACCGAACCGGTAGCAACCGCACCAGTACCAATTGCAATTGAATTAACGCCACTTGATATAGAGTTCTGACCAATTGCAATCGCACCAGTATTGGTAGCTTGGCTGTTATCGCCCATGGCAATACTGCCGTCGCCGCTAGCCATAGAGCGTGAGCCTATCGCTACACTCTCACTCCCCATGGCAGCAGAATCTGCATGTGTAGAGTTGGCATGAAAGTATTTGATGCCACCACCGCTACTCATGTTGGTTACCATTTGATTAGTCTCATAAAGTTGGGCACCATTGACTGCATCAGTACTTGTTGAACTGAGCACACCCTGATGAAGATTTGTAATGGTAGTACCATCAGTTTGTCCGCCATCCGCAGAAACTGGGCCAGCTAAAGTAATTGTATCTTTCGTAGCATCGTCATATTTAACCGCCAAGGCATCAAGATTATTGACATTAGTCTGCATCGCGTCGAGTTGACTCATATTCACTGCATCGTTAGGTGCCACTCCATCAGCAACATTGTGTATAGCTACTGGACCAAGAGCGCTTCCTACCAAGGTCACATCATTTGAAGGTGTATTTGGCGTCGCTACCCCATTCACATCAGAATACTGTAAAGGGGAATTAGCCTGCAATGCAGTAATTGCTGAACCTACATTGTTTTGAGTTGTTCCATATACATTATAAGTAGGTGCAGAAACTGCTCCAGTAGTTGAGTTGTAAGTTGCGCCACCGCCTAAGTTGGTTGCCATACTCAAACCAAGGGCATCCATGTTGGCTGTCATACCAGAGGTAATACCGAATAACTGTGAGCCATTAACCGCATCAGTACTATTTGTACTGACATCCCCCTTAGCTAGATTAGTGATTTTAGTACCGCCAGTTGTACCACCGTCTACTGACAACGGGCCTCCAAGGGTAACTGTCATTTTTAGACTTAAAGGATTGTATTTGACAGCACCATCGTCAACAGCTTGCAACTGAGAAACATTGACCGCATCTGTTGCTGCGCTGCCGGCAGCAAGGTTAGTAATTTTGCGTGTATTACCAGATGATCCGATTGATACTTCGCCAACACTGGTCTGTGTTGCGGTCAGGCCAAAGGCCGTATAGTTGCTTTCTGCTCCTGTCGTAGCCGTGGAACCAGCACCAAGTGCAACACTATTGGCTACATTAACGCTAGCGCCGCTACCAAGTGCGGTGGAGTCAACGCCTAAGACATCAATCGAAGCGTTAGGGCCAATAGCAATTGAGTTCGTGGCAGCGGCATCTGTAGTAGCTCCATTGCCAAAAGCGATTGAGTTCATTTCACCTGCGTCTGCAGCCACACCATTACCTAGTCCAGTAATCTGGTTCCCACCGATTGAAATGCCTTTAGGTGTATTGAGTGTGTATGAGTCTGCAGTTGTATCACAAGCGTCAGATGGGGAAACGAGATTACCACTCGTGTCCAACACGTTAAGATTAATTGGATCACCTGCTGCGATACCAGCTAATGTTGCATTTAGATTCGAATTTAACCCTAAAGGGCCAAGCAATATAGACAGTGCCCCGTCTAATGTACTTGTAAGGGGTAATACCGCAGCTCCCACAATATCGGTTACCACTGATGGTTCAAGACTAACGCCAGCACAAGGACTTACTAGCGCGGCATTGGCCGCACCGACACCACCAATCATACTGGCAGTTATGACGCCTGCTACAATTACTCGTCGTCGATTGGCCATAGTTGCGTCTAAAGCGGCCATATCAGTACCCAAAAAGTCTTGTGAAGCCTGAAAAATCCTCATTGATTTTTCATCTGCAAATATATAGTTTTTCATTCCATGCTCCTCCATTGGTGCAATTTTGAAATGTACAATCATTAAGTTGTGTTGATAAAACCACTTTGATACTTAACAATTCAAACAAACCTATAGGACATATACTGCATATACTATGCCTAACTATTGGAAGGAATCTTGATTACTATTTTTGCAAATTCAACTTAGATATTTATATAATTTAACTATAAATTACAATAGGTTATATTATTTATAGTAATAAATTACTTGAGATAAATATAACAAACAACATGTTATTTGTTATTTTGGCAAGGCTAATATCAATGTGCTAAATTTGACATAAAGGTCGAAATCTCGGCAGATTAACTTGAGTAACTAAATTTTTCACTCAATTAGTACTGCAAGTTAACAATTAGACCTAGGGGCAATGCATGCCGAGCACCCTGCCATCAGATGACGTGCTTAAGCGCCTATTTTCACACAATTCCTTTTACACCCATTTTTAGCTGAGAAGTATTTTGCACGTTATGCCTGAGTTCTCCTTAAGCTAATTTCTCATTGGCGTTAAAACCACCATATTAATTTGTGTGCAATTAATTTGCACAATAATAATTTGTGTGCTAATAATATTAAAAATTGTTAATGGTTTGTAATAATTATGTCTGAATTCGAAAATCTAAAACTAAAAAATCAGCTTTGTTTTGCGTTATATGCCGCAACCAATGCTATTACACGTGCATACAGATCGCGCTTAAGCCAAATTGGACTCACTTACCCGCAATATTTAGTGATGATGATACTTTGGGAGAAAGACGGCATCACTGTTAAAGGTCTTGCAGAACGTCTGCAAATCGACTCCTCCACCATCACACCATTACTTAAACGTCTGGAATCAACAGGTTTTGTGCGTCGCCAACGTAACGTAGTGGATGACCGGCTAGTAAATGTTTTTTTAACCGACTCAGGCCGTAATATCCAAGCCTCTGTTGCAGATATGCAAAAAGGGGTTGCCTGTCAAACTGGGCTTCCAGAGTCGCAATTTATAGAACTTCGTAGCACCTTGCATCAACTGGTTGATAACATCAATGAAAATCAACCCGATGTGCAAGAAGCTGCATAAGTAAACAATAACCCCGATTTACTTTGAAAAATTTTCTCATAGTAAATTTAAGTTGTTGTTTTGTTTTAAAGCGGTAGTTATAAAACGTATGTTTTATTAAGAAATTAAATAACTATAAATACTCTAGGAGAAACAACATGTTTAAGAAATATGCAGCGTTCGCTTTACTTGTCCTTAGTTTTTCAGGCTTTTCCAGCATTGTTTCTGCTGAAGAAAGTCTTTATAACCGTTTAGGCGGCACTTACAACATCGCCTCTACGGTTGATTATTTGGTAGACATGATCTATATCAACAAAGGTCTTAACGCTAATCCATCACTCAAAGCCGTTCACGATAATCCAGGTAGTAAGGCAGGCTTCAAGGTCATGTTAACGAATTGGGTAGTTCAAGAAACTGGCGGTCCAAAACTTTATCAACCAGATGAATTTGGCCGCGGAAAATCAATGAAAAATAGCCATCCTCATCTAAATATTAGTAACCGTGAGTTTGATATTATCAAAACATTAGCACTTGCAACTTTCTACCAATTCAATGTTGGCAACCATGAAATCGATCAATTAATGGATGACTTGGAAACATATCGTAAAGTGATTGTAACTAGAAAAGGTGAGGAAGACTTTACTTCACGCTTGAAAAGAGATGGTGTTGAGTATAAGAAAAACTAATAGCGATAGACGCGAGGTTCGATGGCTACATTCTAGCTACATCGACTACTAAATGAAAAAGGCTCACAGCGCTGTGAGCCTTTTTCATATTGGTAGGGTGTGCGAGGATTGAACTCGCGACAAACGGATTAAGAGTTGTTATAACCAATTGTTTATTAATATTATTTACTCACCCTCTCTCGCAAATACTTGCTTACACTCGTCATATCTGTCACGTTTAATAAAATTTATATGACGGCTTACGGCCCATTGCTGACGTTCAAGTTTGAATTTATTAATAACCTCAGGGAACTGAGCAATAACGGTCTAAAAAAAAATCAATCGTATGTGTTCTGTCTCACATATATTCTGGATCCATCTATCCATAATAGATAAGCAGTGGCGCAACTTTAAACGGTTAACATCCCATACCGTACAGCCGAAAGATTCTATTTTTGAAGGAGTTAACTACAGCCCTAATAGTGCAGTTCACTTAAAACAGCTTACGGTTAATCCTTACTCCTTGTACTAACACTGAACAGACAAATTATTGAATTTAAATGAAAATCATTGTTTACATACTAGCCATTTTAATTGGCCTTGCATCAATAAATGCAAATGCTTTAACAAAAACTGAGAGTAAAAAGAAGGGCAAAGTCAAATCTAAAAAATCAACTCAAGTAGATCCGGCATACGTCATTGAAATTGGTTATCCAACTATCACAATGGCGTTAAATTCAGTTAAAGAGCGCAAAGATACTGTTTTAAAAGCCAATGCCAAACCCTTCGGTTGGCAAGAGCGAACTGGTCCTTGGTATGTTGTTAAAGAAGGTAAATATATTGAATGGGCTTTTACCGAAGGTGGACATTATGCACACCCTAGTGTAGTTAAACGAACAATAGATGTCGGCTCAACAGATCACATAAAGTTAGATATGGCGTTTCAGTGTGGGGCTGCGAATATAGCTGATTGTTATAAATTATTAAGTGAGTTTAAAGAAGTTAATAATCTCATCCATAAAGTGTATGAAAAGAAATTTATCACAAGTGCGGACGGCGTGGCTGTATGGAAGGGAGTCGATAGCTTAGAATAAATCATCGACTTTAAAATATAAGGAAAGCCAATTGGAATCTGGAGGTGTGGCTAACGTGGTGAATTTAGTCACGTTTATGTCGCGTCAAGAAAATCAAAAGGCCTGCGCCTAAGCAAAAGCCTTTGATTTATTTGGTAGGGCGTGCGAGGATCGAACTCGCGACAAACGGATTAAGAGTCCGCTGCTCTACCAGCTGAGCTAACACCCCGAAAACCAAGTATTTTTTGTAACTAAATCCTCTTGTTGCTAAATGATTAAGTTACTGAAGATTCACTTGCTGAATCCCGGCCAATAACCATGCTGCATCAGCATCTTGCAAATTCTTTTGAATATGCCAGATTTCGTCTACATTCTCTGGTGTACCGTTATTTTCGCTTAGCTGTCCTGTGAAGCGCACGCTTGCAATTGAATAATCACCTTCATTAGTAACTTCCAGCAATTCAGCATTGACTGTAATCACATCCGTTTTTTGCTCTATATTGCCACGTTCTTGCATTTGGATTGAAATCTCAGCAAACACTTCTGGCGTAGTGTACTCACGAATATCGTTTAAATCTTTACGGTCATTAGCTGCTTGCAGGCGAATGAAGGACATTTTTGCATTACGTAAAAAACTGTCTACCGGGAAGTCTTGTGGGATATTGCCTGTAGCCGCACCACTTGAGAAACCAGAGCCCGTGTAGCTCGGTCTCTGAGCGGTTTCAGGTGTATTAAATGACGAAGCTCCGCCTGCATATTGCATGTTTGGTTGTAGATTTGATTGAACAGGCACTTGGTTAGATTTTTTGAATTTTGAAATCAAAAACATGATGATGCCTGCCGCTAGCAGCGCCATTAAGATTGACCCCATACCACCCGCCATACCGCCTAATCCGCCATTAGCAAACATAGTCGCCAAGCCTGCACCAATGGCTAAACCAGCTAATGGACCCATCCATTTATTACCAGTAGATGATGGTGCTGGCGCGGGCGCCGCAGCTGGTGCTTTTTGCGGCTGTTTATATGGCATTGCACGACTTTTACCGAAACTGCTGCTGCCGCCAAAACGTCTTGCCTCTGCTACTGTAGACAATAAACTTAGGCAGGTTAATGCCATCACTAACAACATCAAAAATCTTTTCATGTATTCCTCATCCATTTGGATAATATAAAGTAAGTCAATAAATCGAGACGAATTATAACAGCCCCTTTCTAAACCACTAAAGCCTAGCTTAATAAAACCAACAAGGCATTCAATAATTTGGATAATTTAATTTGCATCACGCGCTAGCATCGCCTCAGCATACAAGTTTCTGTGCTGTAAACATTCAGCACTATTTTTATCTTCACACTTGGTGCGTAGTTTGCAGAAACAAGTACTGGCAATCATTTTTTCTAAAGCTTCTAAGGCATTTTTTTGTGGCGCTGTATTTTTTGTCATAAGAGTCTCTATTAAATTTGGCTGATTAGTCTAGTTAAAACTGATTTGTGTAATTAAGAGAGATAAACCAACATAAAATTCACTACTTCATTTTATTTTTTTAGGCTGAATTAAGTAAAATCATGACGCCCTATTCCGCTTAGTACATAGGATTGAAAATAAATGGGCGGGTAATATGTGAATCATACAAACGCAGCAATCAAACAACTGTCTTGTATATTTAATAACCAATATTCAAGTTTTTATTTAGGAGATTATTATGTGGACTACACCAGCAGCTACAGAAATGCGTTTTGGCTTTGAAGTAACAATGTATGTAATGAATAAATAGTTAATTAAACTATCATGAAAAAGCCTGTCAATATTAAAGCATTCTGGCCGCTTCATGCGTTTAATTGTACTTGCCCGATTTGTGGTGCTAAGTTTTTACTAAAAATCTGCTTCCGGTAAGTGAATAAAAAAGCCTAGTCAAGCGACTAGGCTTTTTTATTGTACCAGCAACTGTAAGACCAAGTGAGATAGCGCTTGCATTCCCAATCACTCACTAGACAATAGTCAATCCATTCTGGAATTTAGTGGCTCAATACTCGCGCACAAAATCACCTCCCAGCGCAGTTTTAGCAAACTATCCGCTGAAAGTGCCACGAGTGCTTCACCTAAGGTTTGCAGTTATCCTATATTAAGTCCTATATTAAGCTTCAGATAAAGCTCGGTCGATAATATCAAGCGCCTCATCAAACACTTCATCTTGAATAGTGAGCGGATATAAAAAACGAATGGCATTGCCATATACACCACAGCTAAGCAAAATTAAGCCTTCAGATAATGCGGCCTGTTGTACGCGTTTTACGGCATCCATTGATGGCTGATTTGTTGCAGTATCAAAAAACTCTACCGCTATCATAGAACCCAAACCGCGGATTTCTTTTAGTGCTGGCACTTTAGCCTGCACCATTTTTAAACGAGCAGTGAGCTTTTCACCTAAATAATTAGCACGTTCCACTAACTGTTCTTCTTCAATAATATCAATTACTGCATGTGCGGCTGCGATAGCTAAAGGATTGCCTGCATACGTGCCACCCAAACCGCCCGGCGCCGGGCGGTCCATTACCTCTGCTTTACCGCAAACAGCTGAGAGCGTCATGCCACCTGCAAGGCTTTTTGCCATCACCATCACATCAGGCATTACGTCATAGTGTTCTGCCGCAAACAACTTACCCGTTCTGCCAAAACCTGTCTGCACTTCATCGAATATTAGCAAAATACCGTGTTCATCACATTCTTTGCGCAGTGCCTGCATCAGTTCCGGTGGTGTCACGTAGAATCCACCCTCTCCTTGCACAGGCTCTATCATGATGGCAGCAACACGTTTAGGATCAATGTCAGCTTTAAACAGAGTATGCAGTGCATTTATAGAATCTTCCACTGTCACGCCATGTAACGCCATAGGAAACGGAATGTGATATACGTCTGATGGAAATGGCCCAAAACCAACTTTATACGGCACCACCTTACCGGTTAGCGCACATGCCATCATGGTACGGCCATGAAAAGCACCAGAAAAGGCAATAATGCCAGGCCGACCAGTACTTGCGCGAGCAATTTTCACCGCATTTTCAGCAGCCTCTGCACCGCTTGAGAAGAAGCATGTTTTTTTAGCGTAATTACCCGGCGTTAGCTGGTTTATACGCTCGGCCAACGTCACATAACTTTCATATGGCAGCACTTGATAACACGTATGGGTAAATTGTTTTAGTTGCGCCTCAACTGCCGCGATGAGCTTGGGATGACGGTGACCAGTATTGAGCACAGCGATACCGCCGGCAAAATCAATATAGCGCTTACCTTCTACATCCCACACTTCAGAATTCAGTGCGCGCTCAATAAAAAAGTTAGCCATTACGCCTATGCCACGCGGGGTGGCAGCTAAGCGTCTTTCATGTAAATCTTGGTTATTCACTAGTCTATCGCTCACGCTGTTCATCATCGCCACCTCAAAGTATGTTTCTGCAATTTAGCTGTACCTACAGCTATTTATTGCGGCCTATTTATTATTAAAGCTTTATCCATGTAGTTTTAAGTTCTGTATATTTTTCTAAGGCATGTAATGACTTATCACGGCCATTTCCAGACTGCTTATAACCGCCAAATGGCACGGTAATATCATCTTCATCATAACTATTCACATGCACTGTACCTGCACGCAAGGCACGTGCTACCGCATGCGCACGTGAGATGTCCTGAGTCCAAACCGCGGCAGCTAGGCCATAATCTGTATCGTTAGCGATGGCGATCGCTTCTTCTTGTGTTTCAAAAGTGATTACAGACAATACTGGACCAAAAATCTCTTCACTAGCAATGGTCATGTCATTAGTCACATCCACAAATACCGCTGGGTTAATATAAAACCCCCCTGTTTCATTCAAAACACGCTCACCACCAGCTAATAATTTTGCGCCTTGTGTTTTGCCGCTAGCGATATATTTCAAAACATTTTCCATCTGCCCGCAATCGACCATTGCGCCCATCGTGGTATTGGCATCTAGAGGGTCGCCAGGTTGGTATTCAGGTAAATGAGTCAGTAGTTTTTTTACAAACTCATCTTTAATCGAACGTTCAACTAAAAGCCTAGAAGGCGCATTGCAGCTTTCACCCTGATTATAAAAAATAGAACCTGCTGAGGCAGCCGCAGCTTTATCCATGTCTTTACAATCAGCAAATACGATATTGGGGGATTTACCGCCCAACTCACACCAAGCACGTTTTAGATTGCTTTGCCCAGCCATGATTTGTATTTTTTTGCCCACACCCGTTGAGCCAGTAAACGCGATGCAATCAACATCCATATGCATCGCTAACGGGGTTCCAGCTTCTGCGCCAAAGCCGGGAACAACATTCAATACACCAGCGGGAATACCTGCTTCTAGTGCTAAATCACCAAGCCTCAATGCAGTCAGTGGCGATTTCTCAGATGGTTTTAACACTACACTATTACCAGTGACTAGAGCAGGGGCAATTTTCCAGCATGCCATTAAAATCGGGTAGTTCCACGGCACAATCGCGCCCACCACGCCTATAGGTTCACGCGTAATCATGGCCAGCGTGTCATCTGCCGTTGGCGCGATTTCGTCATAGACTTTATCAATGGCCTCGCCAAACCAACGTAGCGAGTTAGCGGCAGAATTAACATCCACATTTAGACTGGCAGTAATAGGTTTGCCCACATCCAAAGTTTCTAGTAGCGCTAATTCTTCCTTATGCGCCAATAGCAAATCAGAGAAGCGAATCATGGCTTGTTTACGCTCTCTGGGAGGCATGCCAGCCCAGCGCCTATCTTTAAAAGCAGCTCTCGCAGCTGTTACGGCCGCATCAATATCGGCGGATTTACTTGATGCAACATCCGCTAATTTACGCCCATCAATCGGCGAAAAACATTCAAAAGTGCTGCCATCAATTGCATTGACGCGCTTACCATTAATAAAAGCGCGACCATCAATTTTTAAGACTTTGGCACGCGCATGCCAATCTATAGCGACTAAATCATTTTTCATTACTGTTTATCCTAATCCTGTAGCCCTGCCATACACACATATTTAATCTCAAGATAATCATCAATGCCGTGATGCGAACCTTCACGTCCTAAACCTGATTGCTTCACACCGCCAAAAGGCGCAACTTCGTTAGAAATCATGCCGGTATTCACGCCTACCATGCCATATTCCAGCGCCTCTGCTACCCGCCAAATACGGCCAATATCTCGACTATAAAAGTAAGAAGCCAAACCAAATTCAGTTCGATTTGCCAGCTCAATCACTTCTTCATCGGTTTTAAAGCGGAATAACGGCGCTACTGGTCCAAAAGTTTCTTCACGGAAAATCATCGCATCTGGACTGACATCAGCCAACACGGTAGGCTCAAAGAACGTACCACCTAGCGCGTGGCGTTTGCCACCTTGCAACAATGTCGCACCTTTAGCAACGGCATCCGCAATATGACTTTCAACTTTTTCAATGGCTGCTTGGTCAATCAACGGACCTTGTGTGACGCCGTCATCTATACCTGAGCCAATTTTAAGCTCATTCACTTTAGCTGCCAGCTTTTTGGCAAATTCATCAAACACACCATCTTGTACAAAAAGCCTATTTGCACACACGCAGGTTTGCCCCGCATTACGGAATTTGCTAATGAGTGCGCCTTCAACGGCCGCATCTAAATCTGCGTCATCAAACACAATAAAAGGTGCATTCCCGCCCAACTCCAGCGATAGTTTTTTAATGGTATCTGCACATTGGCGCATTAGAATTCGACCCACTTCTGTAGAGCCGGTAAATGATAATTTCGTCACAACAGGGCTAGCACATACAGCCGCGCCGATTTGACGTGAGTCTCCAGTGATTACTTGCAACACACCACTTGGGATCCCAGCCTCTTCTGCCAGTACTGCCAACGCAATCGCAGAAAGTGGCGTTTGCTCAGCGGGTTTAATTATCATGCTGCAACCCGCTGCCAATGCAGGGGCAACTTTGCGCGTAATCATGGCAATCGGGAAGTTCCATGGTGTGATGGCCACGGTAACGCCGATAGGTTGTTTTAAGACTAATAAACGACGGTCGCCCATAGGTGCAGGAATCACTTCTCCATACACACGCTTGGCTTCTTCAGCAAACCATTCTATAAAGCTTGCGCCATAGGCCACCTCGCCACGAGATTCGGCTAAAGGTTTGCCTTGCTCGGCTGTGAGCAGTTGCGCCAAATCTTCTTTGTGTAAGATGATTAAATCAAACCAGCGTTTTAGAATAGCTGAACGGTCTTTTGCTGTCAGCATTTTCCATGATTTTTGTGCAAGCTCGGAGGCTGCAATGGCTCGCATTGTTTCAGTACCCCGCATTAGCGGAACTGAACCAACTACCGCACCATTGGCAGGATTAGTGACGACAATGGTTTCCGCTGAATCCGACCCCACCCATTTTCCAGCCAACCAAGCTAAGCCTGGTTTAAGTAAAGCCGGGTGGTTTAGTGCTAAAGAGATTGGCTGACTTGACATGGTGTTACCTGCTCAGATGATATGGATTACTTTATGTGCTTCAATTTAAATACTGTGGCCTAAATACGGTGACATAAATACTTTAGGCTCAATAATTAGATGACTTGTTTAATTGCTTTTAGAACTTTTCAACTAACAATCTATTAAGATTTGTTAGTTGGGTTTGCTCCTAAATTAGAAGGGTTCATTTCATTAAGAGTTCGATTTATGCAAAAACCCGATTACTGATTTGTATCGCTATAAGCCTGTGCTACTTCGCGTTTACGTTTGCGCTCTTGATGCGAGGTATAAAAGCTTGAGGCAATCACTGCGATGGTCACCACGGTAATCGTCACCGTTGCAACTGCATTGATGGTCGGATTTAAGCCTAAGCGTGCGCGTGAAAAAATCACCATCGGCAAGGTAGAGTAGCCTGGGCCTGATAAGAACGACGATAGCACCACGTCATCAAACGATAAAGTGAAGGTCAATAAAAATGCTGACACCAATGCAGGCACTAACAGCGGCAAGGTAACCAACATGAATACTTGTAAAGGTTTACAACCTAGATCCATTGCAGCTTCGTCTAACTTGCTGTCCATTTCACGCAAACGAGATGTGACCACCACTGCAGCATAGGCTGTACCTAACAAGGCGTGCCCTAACAAAATAGTGAATAAACCACGCTCTGGATAACCAAGCCAATGTTGCAAAGACACTAGCATGAGCAATAATGACAACCCAACAATAACGTCTGGCATTACCAGCGGCGTACTCGCCATGGATGACAACAGCGTGCGTCCTGAAAAGCGTTTATAGCGATTCAATGCAAAGGCTGTGAACGTACCAAAAAATACTGAAATTAACGCTGAAAGAAAGGCGATTTTAAGCGATAAAAGCACCGCTGAAATTAAGTCGCTGTCGCTCATTAATGCTGTGTACCACCTTAAGCTGGCATGCGTCCATACCGTGACTAATGGCGAGTTATTAAATGAAAATATCACCAATGTGACGATAGGCATGTATAAGAAGATATACACGGCGATCATCCAGCCTTTGCTGAATAACTTGTTCATGGCGTCTGTCATGCTTTAGTCTCCGTTTGTTCAGCTTGGTATTTATTGAAAATTGCCATTGGCAGCATAATAAGCAATATCATGACCACAGCTACGGCTGACGCCATTGGCCAATCGTTGTTACTGAAAAACTCATCCCACAGTACGCGACCTATCATCAGCGTATTAGGACCACCTAATAATTCAGGAATCACATACTCACCCACCGCAGGAATGAACACTAGCATAGAGCCCGCGATAATTCCTGCTTTAGAAAGTGGTACTGTAATTAGCCAAAAGGTTTTGAAAGGGCTGGTACCCAAATCAGCAGCAGCTTCTAAGTAGCGAATATCTAGCTTAGATAAATTGGCATACAACGGTAATATCATGAACGGCAAGTATGAATAGACCATACCCACTAGCAATGAAAACGGTGTATTCATCATTTCCAGCGGGGCATCAATAACCCCTAAGCTTAATAGTGCATTGTTAATCGCGCCATTATTTACCAGTAGCGTCTTCCAAGCGTAGATGCGTAGCAAGAATGAAGTCCAAAACGGCAACATGATCAGCATCAATAACATAGGCTGTAAATGCTTGGGAGAACGTGCCATAAAATATGCAAACGGATAGCAAATGGCTAAACAGATCAACGTGGTAATTAATGCATATTTAATCGAAGATAAATAAGTCTGTACGTAGAGCGCATCTGACCCGATAAACAGATAACTTGCAAAATTTAACTTAAGCGTCGGCCAGCCGTTGCTCCAGTCAAGCATACTTGAAACTGAAGTCGCTTCCATCTCCGACATGCTGATTTTAAGTACAATTAGTAATGGAACTGCGGCTAATAGTAAAAACCAAAGATATGGCACACCAATGACTACATGGCGACCATCAAAAAAGCTAAGTACATAACTTTTAATTTTAGTCATCTCATGCCCCTTTATTGCGTTAAAACAACCATCGCAAGATTGCTCCACTGCGCATAGGCTCGGTCGCCCCAAGTGAGTCCACAGCTTAAGTCACGCGTACTATTTAACTCCTGAGCTTTGATTACTTTGCCACTGTTAAGCTTGAGGTGGTAAGTAGTATGTGCCCCAAAGTACACAATTTCTATCACTTCACCTTCGCACCAGTTGTATTCACCCTCTGGCTTATCTTTAGTGAGCAGGATTTTTTCCGGGCGTATCGCCACGCCAACACTCATACCTGAATTACCACTGATACCATGACCTACATAATGCATACACTCGTCACAACGTACTGTCACATGATCTGATTCATCTTCCTCCACTACACCATCAAACATATTGACATTACCAATAAAATCAGCCACTTGGCGACTATTTGGCATTTCATATACTTCATCTGGCGAGCCGACCTGCAAGAAATAACCTTCACTCATCACGGCGATGCGTGATGCCATAGTCATTGCCTCTTCTTGGTCGTGCGTCACTAGCACACAGGTCACGCCCACTTCTTCAATGATATTGACGAGCTCTAACTGTGTGGTTTCACGTAACTTTTTATCTAGTGCACCTAACGGCTCGTCTAGTAATAATAATTTAGGTCGTTTTGCCAAACTACGTGCTAAGGCAACACGCTGTTGCTGACCTCCTGAAAGCTGATGCGGTTTACGCTTTGCGTACTTGCTCAATTGCACCAAACCCAACATTTTTTCAACACGTTCTGCTATCTGGTCTTTAGGCATGCCGTCGCGTTTTAAACCAAATGCGATATTTTCCCAAACACTCAAATGAGGAAAAAGCGCATACGACTGAAACATCATATTGATAGGGCGCTGATAAGGCGGCAGATTGGTAATATCTTCACCCGCCAAGAAAATCTTACCTTTAGTTGGCGTTTCAAAGCCAGCCAACATCCGTAACAAAGTAGATTTACCACAACCAGAACCGCCTAGTAGCGCAAAAATTTCACCTGTAGCGACGGTTAAAGAAACATTGTCTACGGCCTTTACAGCACCATCGTAAATTTTGGTGAGTCCATCAACGCGCAGCAGATCCTCGCGTACCGTATTAGCCTTCGGTGCCGTCGCCATACATACCCCTATTTAAAAGTGATTCCTAAATAATGCTTCACTAAAAACACAACACGCATCTATTCAACAGACCTTCAATAGTCTGTTAAATAGATTAGCAAGTAGTGTTTTTAGGTTTTGAAATTACACACCTGTTTTAAAGCGTGTATACAAACGTGTCATGTTACGGCGCGTATTGTTATCCACTGTGCCAGGTGGTACTAATTTGGCAATATCAGCATCTGATAAGAAAATAGATTTGTTGTTTTTGATTTCTGGATCAACAAATTGTGTTGCTGCTTTGTTTGGGTTTGCGTAGGTCACAGTGTTAGTGATGGCAGCAACCACTTCAGGTCTCATTACATAATTGATGAATTTATGCGCATTGCCTGGATGCGGAGCATCAGCCGGAATCGCCATCGTATCCATAAATGTCAACCCGCCTGTTTTAGGCACTAAGGCCACAATATTTTGCTCTGACTTGTTTTCAATCGAACGTTTGCGCGCCAAGTTAAAGTCCCCAGCCCAGCCATAGGCTACACATACGCTACCGCTGGCTAAATCTTCAATTTGTCCACCAGAATTAAAACGCTTGATATCTGGGCGGACTTTTTTCAACATGTCATAAGCAGCATTATAATCGGCCGCATTATTACTGTAGGCAGGCTTACCTAAGTAATGCAACGCTGCCGAAAATACATCAGATGGCGTATCCAGATAAGTAATACCGCAGGATTTTAACTTAGAAGTATATTTAGGGTTAAAAACAAGATCCCAAGCATTGTCTGGCATTGGCGTTGTGCCTAACGCTTTTTTAACTTTTTCCACATTGATACCTACCGTATTGTAGCTCCACATCCAGTCGACCAAGTAGGTGTTTCCTGGGTCAAGTTTAGCCATAAGAGTAAGTATTCCAGGATCTAAATTTTTCCAGTTAGTCAGTTGTTTTTTATCTAACTTTTGAAATAATCCGCCATCGATTTGCAGTTTTGCCCAATTTGATGAAGGAACCACGATGTCATAACCAGTCTTTCTGGCAACTAATTTGGCATGCAAAATTTCATTAGAATCAAATACATCGTAACGCACTTTAATGCCGGTTTCTTTCTCAAAGTTTTTGATAGTGTCTGGCGCGATGTAATCTGACCAGTTATAGATATTGAGCACTTTTTCTTCTTCTTTTGCGTAACTGCTAGCTACAAAACCTACACCAACAGCCAAGCCAACCATCACACTCAGCACACGTTTATTAAAGGTCGATTTCATCAAATTTTCTCCTAAATAGTTACTAAAAGTCATGCATTAAAAATCTATCATTTACAGGCCAAACTCAACCATATCCATCCAACCGTAATCTGTTCAATTGTCACAAGCTTGCTCAACAACTGCGTCATGACAGTAAATGCAGAATTAAAATAATTCTATCATGTTAAAAACTTAAGTTATGCTAAAAAACCCAACTTATACCGCATTCACTTTCAGCTTTTCACTGGCTATTAAACCGCGCGTTTGCAGTTCTGCAAGCGTTGCATCCAGGCATTTGCGTATTAATACGATCATCTCGTCAATTTGTGCTTTGGTAATGACCAATGGTGGAGCGATAATCATGCGGTCACCCACTGCTCGCATGATTAAACCATTTGCAAAACAATGATTTCTGCACATCATGCCCACTTCCAACGTCTCATCAAAAGCAATGTGATGTGCTTTGTCTTGCATTAGTGCAAAGCCGGCCACCAAACCACAAGCTTCAGCACCTCCAACTAAAGGGTGATTTGCTAACTCAGCGTATTTTTGTGCCAGATAAGGCCCAGTTTCATTGAGCACCTTATCCACCAAACCTTCTTTTTCAAGAATATCAATATTGGCTAATGCCACTGCACAAGCCACTGGATGACCTGAATACGTGTAGCCGTGATTAAAATCACCACCTTGTTCTATAAGCACATTGGCTACGCGCTTACCAACCACCACGCCACCGAGAGGAATGTAGCCTGACGTAACACCTTTGGCAAAAGTCATTAAATCTGGTTTACAGCCTAATAATTGTGAGCCGAACCATTTGCCTAAACGCCCAAAACCACAGATTACTTCATCACAAATCAGCAGAATTCCATATTTGTCACATATACGTTGAATTTCAGGCCAGTACGTTTTAGGGGGGATAATCACGCCGCCTGCACCTTGTATTGGCTCGCCAATAAAGGCTGCCACGTTGTCTGCACCTACCTCCAGAATCTTATCCTCTAGCCAGCTTGCGGCTTTAATACCAAAGGCATCTTTATCTTCAGTTGGGGCAAGTCCATAGTGATAAGGTTGCTCAATGTGGACGATATCTGGAATCGGCAAACCGCCCTGTGCATGCATACCGCCCATTCCACCAAGTGAAGCACCGGCCATGGTGGAACCATGATATGCATTGTTACGGCTAATAATAACCTTGCGCTCTGGTTGACCTAACGTAGCCCAATAATGGCGCACCATGCGAATATTGGTATCGTTAGACTCTGAACCCGAGCTACTAAAAAATACGTGACTATAATTATCACCCGCCAGCTTCACAATACGCTCAGCCAGTTTTACTGCAGGAATATTAGTGGTTTGAAAAAAGCTATTGTAGTAGGGTAACTCTTGCATTTGGCTGGCCGCTGCATCGACCAGTTCTTTGCGCCCATAGCCAACGTTTACGCACCATAAACCTGACATCGCATCTAAAATCTTTTCACCGTTGGAATCCCAGATGTAAATGCCATCGGCTTTGGTAATAATACGTGCGCCCTTGGCAGCCAAGCTTTTATGGTCAGTAAAAGGATGCATATAATGCGCTGAATCAATCGCTTGGATGTTACTTGTATTACTTGTTGCGGTACTTAAAGTCATGTCGTTCTCAATTCTTGATATTGCAGTGATGAATATGTTTAGCTAATTGGCTAAACGTGCATCAAAAGATGCTCACGCTCCCACGGGCTAATCACCCGCATAAATTCATCGTGCTCGGTTTCTTTTACGGCCAAATACACATCTACGAAATTTTTACCTAGCACTTCATGCAGCGCCTTAGCATTTTCTAGTTCGCGCAAAGCTTCAGAAAGACCACGCGGCAATTGATAATCCGACGCATAAGCACTGCCAGTAGTTACCTGAGTTGGTTGTAGCTTTTCGGTAATGCCTAAATAACCGCAAGCCAATGTAACAGCCATAGCTAAATAAGGATTCGCATCTGCGCCCACCACACGATTTTCAATACGTCGTGCTGCCGGGTCAGAAATCGGCACACGAATACCCACTGTACGATTATCGTAACCCCACTCAATATTGATTGGTGCTGCGCCATCGCGCACGATGCGGCGATATGAGTTCACATAAGGTGCCAATAAACACATTGCCGCTGGCAGATATTTTTGCAGCCCAGCTATGTAGTGAAAAAACAATGGTGAAGCACTGCCGTCTGGTTTACTAAAAATGTTGTGGCCTGTTTTGCTGTCAATCACACTTTGGTGAATATGCATGGCCGAGCCAGGCTCATGTTGCATTGGTTTTGCCATAAATGTAGCGTACATATCATGGCGCATTGCGGCTTCACGTAACACCCGCTTAAAGAAAAAGGCTTTGTCAGCTAAAACCATAGGCTCATCGTGCAAAAAATTAATCTCCATTTGCCCTGCGCCAAATTCATGGATTAGCGTATCTAGCTCTAAACCCATCACTTCACAGTAGTCGTAAATGTCTTCAAATAACGGGTCGAACTCATTTACCGCATCAATACTATAGAGTTGTCGACTTGTTTCTTTGCGTCCGCTACGGCCAATTGGTGGTTCTAACGGCAAATCAGGGTCAGTATTGCGTGCAAGCAAATAAAACTCTAGCTCAGGGGCTACTATTGGCGTCCAGCCTAGATCTTTATATAAATTAGCCACTCGGCGTAATACATTACGTGGCGCAAAATCAATCGGTTTCCCATCATGGCCTACGCAATCCATAATCACTTGTGCGGTTGGGTCCGCCGCCCAAGGTACTAAACGCAAGGTAGTTGGGTCTGGCAGCAGCACCATGTCTTTATCGGTAAAGCCCATCACATTGTCATAGCCAGCATGACCTTCTGGCGATTCACCTGTTACAGTTACACCAAGTACCGCCTCAGGCAAACGCATAGCACGTTCGGTAGAAAATTTTTCGCGCGGTAAAATTTTGCCGCGCGCAACGCCGGTTAAATCTGGTACTAAACACTCAATCTCAGTCACGTTATTGTCAGTCAACCAGCGATCCATATCTGCAAGTTGAAAGTTTTTAGGGTCTGTCATTTTTATTCTCCAGTGTTTCTATGTTTAACACTTATATTTTTAGTATTTAAATCTACTTGTTGTCACTTAATTATTTGAAGAATTGCTATTCTGGCCCTGCACGCGCTTTTGACCTCACTCGGCAAGCGTCACCAAAGGCATTAAAAATAGCTAAGTTAGCTGGGTTATCCATCACCTCCCACTCAGGGTGCCATTGCACACCTAAAGCGAAAGCAGCTGCATCATTCACGCGAATTGCTTCAACCAAACCATCCGGCGCATATGCCTCTGCAATCAAACCATCACCTAGCCTATCAATACCTTGACCGTGTAAAGAATTCACCATCATTTGCTCACTGCCAACGATATTAGCTAATTGACCATCAGCAACCAAACGTATTGGGTGTGTTGGCGCGTACTGTATCGCGATTGGCTCATCTTTGGGCTCTCTGTGGTCTTTAAAATTAGATATTTCATGCACTGCCTGATACAGGCTACCGCCGAAAGCCACGTTAATTTCTTGAAAGCCACGGCAAATGGCCAGCAATGGCACACCTGTTTTTACCGCAGCTTGAATCAGTTTGAGTGTCAGCGCATCGCGCGCTGGATCTAGTGGTAACGCTGGATTAAGCACTTCCTGTCCGAAATGTGATGGATGCACATTCGATACTGCGCCCGTAAGCAAAATACCATCTGCCATGGCTAATAACTCATCAATCTCTACTTGGTCTGCAAGCGCTGGAATAATCAAAGGTAATGCACCAGCGGCTTCTGCCACGGCCATAATGTATTTTTGCCCCGCCATATGAAATGGATGCTCACCCACCAGCTTGATATCAGCGGGAAGTAAAACTACAGGCCTTCTGTTGGCAGACTTTCTTAATACAGATTTTGGTTGTGTTGTGTTCATTACAAAGTTGATTTTAACGTTAATTGTTCAATGACATATTCAATATGCGGCATGGTTTATCGTTAATTGTTAAGGGATTACAAATAATTGCATAGTCCCATACCTAAGTATACTATTCCTAAAATTGGTTATGCAACAAGAGCCATTTAGATTATTTAGATAGAGCCACTTAATATACGGCGATTCAAAAATAAATTTTTTAGAAAGAATATTTAAGTCATGAAACAACTCGTGCTTGCTGAATGGTTATTAACTGAGCTTGCTAAAGGTGATTTTCCTGAACGCATGCCAACACACAGGCGTATATACGAGGCGATTAGGCGTGCTATTACTAGCCGCGTACTGCCTTCTGGCGCACGCTTACCCTCTACACGCAATCTTGCAGAAGATTTAACTGTCTCGCGTAACACCATACTTGCTGCATTCGAACAATTGCTGGATGAAGGGTATGTGGCCTCGAAAACTGGCAGCGGCACTTATGTGGCTTACAAGCAGTTAGATGGTTTTTCAAAAAATACAGTCTCCGCCAGTGCTGTACATTCAACCTCTGCTGATAGCAATAACGTACTGGATACTCCCTCGAAAGCAGCATCTCATAGTGGGCTTTCACTGCGTGGCATGGCAGCAGCCGGTATTAATAATGCATCAGAACAGTCAGATAAAAACAGTCACGAAGTACAGCCATTTACACCAGGCGATGATGACTACTCCAGGTTTCCAACCGCACTTTGGCGACGCTTATTGAATCGTCAATGGCGTGCGCCAGATCCTGCGCTGCTAGACTCCAGTCATGCTGGCGGTTACTTGCCATTACGAATTGCCATTGCCGATTACTTACGTGTATCGCGCGCTGTTAATCTTACAGTAGACCAAGTACTCATTACTTCAGGCACACAGCAATCAATTGATTTATGTGCGCGCTTACTTACAGATCATGGTGATAAAGTGTGGGTAGAAAACCCTTGTTACTGGGCTGCACGACGCGTGCTGGAGGTGAATGGACTGCAACTGCACCCAGTATCACTAGACAACGAAGGCATGGCGCCAAACATCAAAGACTTTCGCGTTACGCCACGGCTTATTTACACCACACCTTCGCATCAATATCCCAAAGGTATGGTCATGAGTTATGGCCGTAGACGCTTGTTACTAGACTATGCACAAAGCAGTAATGCATGGATTATTGAAGATGATTACGACAGCGAGTTTCGCTTTGAAGGTCGCCCAATTTCATCGCTGCAAGGCATGGATCAGCACGAACGTGTGCTGTATTTGGGTACGTTTTCTAAGGTGATGTATCCAGGCATTCGGCTGGGTTATATGGTAGTGCCACCGCAACTGGTCACAAGTTTTAAAAGCGGCTTGTACGAGCTGCAAAGGCCTGGTCAAGTGGTGATTCAAGCCGCTTTAGCTGACTTTATTGAAGAAGGTCATTTTGCCAGCCACATTCGACGTTTACGCCAAACCTATGCTGAAAGAAGGCGTCTGCTGCAAGCATCATTAGTTTCAGTGGCTGAGGTAGGCGCACGGTTATCACCCGTCGATTCAGGCCTGCATTTAGTGGTGGAGTTTAATACTGAATGTGACGATGTCCGCGTAGCCGCATTGGCTGCCGAACAAGGTTTACGCGTGTACCCATTGTCGCATTACGGTTTAGGTAACAATCCTGATAAGGGTCTGATAATTGGCTATGCCTACGCAGCAACTGAGAATATTACGCATTATGGCAACGTACTGGCCAGGGTGATTCGGACTGCCCTGCAAAAATGACAGATGCCCAAAATATGAACATTCGCACAGCCACCATCAATGACCTTGCTCCACTAGCACAACTTTTTGATGCATATCGTCAATTTTATGAACAGGAAGCTGACATTGCACTGGCAACAACATTTATTAAAGATCGATTGAGTAATCAAGATTCTAATATTTTGATAGCACTCAACAGTGCGCAGGAAATAATCGGTTTTTGCCAGCTTTACCCAACATTTTGCTCAGTGATTGCTGCACCTATTTGTGTACTTTATGATTTATTTGTTGATTCAACCGCAAGGAAATCAGGTGCTGGCAAGGCGTTGATGCTAGCCGCAGAGGAGTATGCGAAGAATAACGGCTTTAAGCGTTTGGATTTAACAACAGCCAAAACTAACTTCGCAGCACAGGCACTTTATGAATCGCTAGGCTGGGTACGAGATGAAGTGTTTTATAGCTACAGTAAAAAATTCCTGCCTAAAAAACAGTTAACTTAACCCAGCGCATCGCGCAACTTATACCATGCCATGCCCAATATCAACGCAGGTGTCCGCAGTAATTTACCACCAGGAAAATCATGGTGTGGAATGCGCGCCATCAAATCCAGACGTTCTGCCTGACCCGAGATCGCCTCTGCCACCAATTTACCAGCCAGCCCAGTGAGCGCCACACCATGGCCTGAAAAACCCTGTAGATAATAAATATTAGGGGCTAGTCGGCCGAAATCAGGGGCGCGATTCATGGTGATATCTACAAAACCGCCCCAGGTAAATTCCACTTTTGTACTGGCTAACTGCGGAAAAGTCTCAACCATGCGTGCCTGCATGCTAGCTGTAAGATTTGGCGGTGTCATGGCGCTGTAACTCACTCGTCCTCCGTAAATCATACGCTGCTTGCCTGAGAAGTGGTCAGCTGCAAACCTGAAATAATCGAGTACAAAATTAGTATCGCAAACTGCAGCTTTAGTTGGAATAAGTTTTGCGGCAATTTTGGCATCAATCGGCTCGGTAGCGATAATATAAGTACCAACAGGCATGATGCGTTTGGCTAATGCAGGTGCTAATTTTGGCGAAACTTCAGGTAAATACATATTACCGGCCAGCACCACAAACTTAGCGTTCACTGTACCAGTTTCGGTATGCAATTTAACAACTTCACCCTGCTGCATCGATTGCACAGGTGAATGCTGAAAAATCCGTACCCCTAAACTTGCTGCGCCTTTGGCTAATCCCAAACAATAATTAAGCGGATGCAAATGCCCAGAGCGACAATCATAGTAGCCGCTGTGATAACGCGGGCTATCTATCCATTGCCTGATATCGTTAGGCGAAATCCATTCTGCATCAGTATCATAGTTATACTTTTTCGCCATACCATCAAACCATTCGCGCAGCGCTGCGCCTTTGCTTGGATTAACGGCAACACCCAAAAAACCATTTTCTAAATCACACTTGATATTGAAGCGTTTAACGCGTTCGCGCACTAGATCCAAAGCTTCTAAAGTCATGCCCCATACTTTTTTTGCAGCATCTAACCCGAGTGCTTTTTCAATCACACTCTGTTCACAAGCCAAACCTGCGATGATTTGTCCGCCATTACGGCCACTCGCACCCCAACCGATATGTTTGGCCTCTAACACCACCACAGAGTAACCGCGGTCTGCCAGCTCAATAGCCGCAGAAAGCCCTGCAAAACCTCCGCCCACGACACACACATCCGCTTTAATATCGGCGTCTAATGCTGGATACTGTGGTTGTTCATTGGCACTCGCTGCGTAGTATGAGTTTTGCATGAGTTTGAGCTCAGTAGCGGCAGACATCGTATTCCTTTATTCTCTAAGCATAACTTACTTTGCTGCAGCCATGCGCCCAGACAACCAAGTCCACACTAGTGTTGCCGCAGCATTAGAGGTGAGTTCTGCATGATCATAAGGCGGTGAAACTTCGGTACAATCCATACCCACCCAATTCAAATCATGCCAAGCTTCAAGCAAAGTCATCGCCTGCGCTGTAGTCAACCCACCGACTTCTGGCGTACCGGTACCAGGTGCAAAGGCTGGGTCTAGCGCATCAATATCAAAGGTTAAGTATAGTGGCGGATTACCTGCTTTCGTCATACGGTCACGCACTTCAGCAATTACATCATTTAATCCTGCACCATCTTTGCCGCGTAACTCACGTGCGGTAAAAATGCGACCACCCTGCGCACGCACATATTCACGTGCTTCACGCACGCCAGAAGAACGAATACCAATTTGGATAAATGTGGCTGGGTCCACCAAACCTTCGGTAATTGCTTCATACACCCAAGTTCCATGACCAGAAGGTTCACCAAAATGGCTTTTCCAAGTATCACAATGTGCATCAAAATGAATGCAAGCTAGCGGCTGTTTGTAATGCGCATAATATGCACGCAGTAGCGGTAAAGTAATTGAATGATCGCCACCTAGCCAAACCATTTCATGTTGTGCAATCAATGCACTGACCTGCGGTATCAGCGCTACGCGCATGGCTTCTAAACTGGTATTAGGCAACAACAAGTTACCTAAATCAATACTGTCATGTACTGGCGTAGTATCAAACAAAGGATGCTCATCACCACATAACATATGACTCGCTTGGCGTATTGCGTTAGGGCCGAATCTTGCCCCAGGCCTATTCGTTACGCAGCCATCCCAAGCAATACCAGCCACGGCGAAGCGTTTTTGGGATTTACCTGTGGTTTCCAAATCAGCTAAAACTGATATTGGCAGGCCGAGAAAACCACCCGTTAATGTATAAGGAAAACCGTGATTCATATTGCTGCTCCGTAACCGTTTTTGCATACAAGAATGACAAAAATATAGTTTCTCAAAATACTTGTATGCCTAATTTGTTAGATGTTAAACTAAATTTTGGTTTAATAAATAGAGCCATTTTAGCGATTTTTTTAGAACCACTTTGCAGAGCTATGTTAAATCCAATCTCGCCAAATACCTTACAGCGTAATGCCGAAAAACTGCTTGCAGATGAACGGGCGCGCTATTTGCAAATTCATCCGCGTTCGATTGCACTATCTAAACTAGCCAACCAGCATTTTTTATATGGCGTCCCCATGCACTGGATGAATGATTGGGGTACGCCAACACCATTATTTGTACAACGTGCAAACGGCGCCCACTTTATCTGCGCTGATAATATAGACCATACCGACTTTTGCCTGGGTGACACTGGCGCCATGTTTGGCCACAGCCCTGCGCCAGTTGCAAAAGCAATCGCTGCGCAAGCCAGCAGCGGATACACCACGATGCTGCCCTCTACTTTAGCACCAGATGTTGGTGCAGCGCTGGCTGAACATTTCGGCCTGCCCTATTGGCAGCTTGCCACCACTGCGACCGATGCCAATAGATTTGTATTACGCTGGGCGCGCGCAGTGACTGGGCGAAAAAAATTGCTAGTGTTTGATGGTTGTTATCACGGCACTGTAGATGACACCATGGTGGATGTTGCGATGTTGGATGCCACAAACTTAGATTCTGGGCATGGCAACACCATTAATCGTGCCAGCCTGCTAGGCCAAGTCCATGATTTAGGTATGCATACGGTAGCCGTGGCGTTTAACGATATTGCAGCGGTTGAACGCGAACTAGCCACAGATGAAATTGCCTGCATACTCACCGAACCAGCCCTCACCAACTGCGGCATGGTACCTGCGGAAGCTGGCTTTATTGAAGCGTTACGTGCACTCACCATCAAGTACGGCAGTTTGTTAGTGCTGGATGAAACACACACCATTTCTACAGGTCGTGGCGGCTGGGCAAAAAATAATAGTGTTATGCCTGATTTTTTAGTGGTCGGCAAACCCATCGCAGGTGGTCTACCAGCTGCAGCCTATGGTTTTAGTAACGAATTGGCTACACGCATGAAAGCCGCCAAAGACAGCGCACATGCTGGACACTCTGGCATTGGTACTACCTTGTCTGGCAACATGATGACGCTTGCCACTATACATGCCACTTTGACTGAAGTAGCCACCGAAGCCGCTTATACGCACATGTTGACGCTAGCGGAGTTGCTAGAACTGCAACTCACTGCATCAATCAAGTCGCACAAACTACCTTGGAACATCACCCGCCTAGGCGCAAGGTTAGAACTACAGTTTTGTGTTGAAACTCCAAAAAATGCACAAGAAGCAAGAGCAGCACAAAACGATATTTTGGAAGGCGCCATTCATCTTTATTTGTTGAATCGCGGTGTGTTACTCACGCCGTTTCATAACATGATGTTGGTTTGTCCAGAGACTAGTAATGTTGATGTTGAGCGTTTATTAGAAGTTTTTAATGCGTGTGTAAATACATTAACTTGATTATAGATGGTAGAAGAATTGCATCTTTGCACAACCTAAGTACTACTTTTTGCTTCAACTTGAAACGACTCTCCCGTAGCAAAAAACTGCCCGCCAGCTACATAGTGCATAGTTCTACTCAGTGGATTATCGCCAAAGTGCCAACGGTTATCTGTATAGACTTCTGCATTTGAATAGGCCGCAATCACTTCAGCAATAATGATGTCGTAGCGGTCACTGGCATCGGGAATCACTTTGCATTCCAGCCACGCAGCGCAACCCTCTACCATCGGTGCGGCAATTTTTTGTGATGCAAACGTGCTTAAATTAAATGCTGAGAATTTATCTAAACCCTTACCCGAATGTGAACCTACTGCCAAGGTTTGTGCGGCAATAGCGCGTAACGGCAGTTGCAAACCAAACTCGCCGCTTGCATCTACCAACTCCCTCGTTAGGGTGTTGCTATCCATAATGACAATGACTTTGGGTGGGTTAAAATCTAGTGCCATTGCCCATGAGGCGGCCATGATGTCACGGCGGCCTTTGTGCGTACTGGTGACCAAAGTAACCGGGCCGTGATTGAGTAATTGCGAGCAGCGCGATAGCTCAACTAGTTGCCGAATATTACTTAGATGCCCAATACTCAAATCACTCATGCTAATGAAACAATCGCCTCAATTTCCACCAATACATCACGCGGCAATTTAGCCACTTGTACGGTTGACCTAGCTGGCGTGTGGCTACCGAACGCTTCACCATAGATGCCGTTCATCGCGATGAAATCATCCAGATTTTTTAAGAATACTGTGGTTTTAACCACTTTGGATAAGTCAGCGCCTGCAGCTTCAATCACAGCTTTTAGGTTAGCCAATACTTGCGTGGTTTGCACGGCAATATCACCATTATTTAATGTACCGTCAGGACGTAAAGCGATTTGGCCTGAGGTGAATAATAAATCGCCAACCACCATGCCTTGTGAATATGGGCCGATGGCGGCTGGGGCATTTGGAGTTTGAATAACGTGCATGTGTAATCCCTCTTAATTTTATTTAATAGTTTTTGATGTTGTGGTTAAAAATTTGATGAGTTCTGCATCTGAATAAATACGATACAAAAGTTGTCTATCAGACAGCTTACGCATCCGTGTACTTGAATTGTACCCGCTTAACATTACAAAACAATTCATACGCAATTGTGCCCGCATGGCTTGCTACTGCATTGGCCGACACCTGGTCACCCCATAGCTCCACTTGGCTACCAATCACAGCATTTGGCAACTCAGTTAAATCGACAAATAACATATCCATCGATACACGGCCGATGAGTCTAGTCATTTCGCCGTCTACTGCCATCGGCGCACCCATTACAGCCGACCTTGGGTAGCCATCCGCATAACCACATGCAACTACACCAACGATAGTGTCTCGCTCGGCAGTAAATATACTGCCGTAGCCTATAGATTCGCCTTTTGCAATTACACGTTTTGAGATGATGCGAGAAGTTAACTGCATTACCGCTCTTAATGTATTTTTTTGATTATAAGAATGATTGGCGTGCAGTGGATTCGCACCGTACAACATAATCCCAGGTCGTGACCATTGTGTGATGATGTTAGGCAAGCCTTGTGTGCGCTGTATCTGCGGCCAACCTAAAATTGCGGCGGAGTTTGCTAAACTGGTCTCGGTATTTTCTAGTTTCAAACCAGCTACGGTTTGCTTAAATAAATCTACTTGCTGCTGCGTATGGTCGGAGTCTAGGTTATCTGCATTAGCAAAATGGCTCATCAACACAATTTTCGACACGTTCTGGTGGTTAACAAGACGCAAATAAGCACTGCTATATTCAGTAGGTGATAGGCCTACACGATGCATACCCGTATCCATCTTTAGCCAAACCTGTAGCGGTTTCGCCAATTTAGCAGCTAACAATATCTCGAGCTGCCACACATGATGAACGACAATCCATAAATCATTCGCCACAATATATGGCAATTCTGCCACTTCAAAAAAGCCTTCGAGCAATAAAATCGGGTTGGTGATACCTGCTTCACGCAATTGCAGCGCCTCTTCTATTGCTGCTACCGCAAATCCATCTGCTTCATTTTCAATTGTTTTTGCACATTGCACCGCACCATGCCCATAAGCATTAGCCTTAATAACGGCCAGCGCTTTGCCTCCATGAGATTTTTTGGCTATACGATAGTTATGCCTAAAAGCATCAAGGCGAATGTGAGCGAGTGCAGGACGAGACATATGTAATTTTATGGTTATTGTTTATGCGCTAATTGTATGAAATCTTTACGCTCACTTTGTGCCAGCACTTCAGTATCAGGCAGTTTATTACCCAAGACTTTAGTATAGCGATTAAAAGCTAAATCATCACTTTGAATCGCGGGTTGATGATTCGCTACCAAATCTGCCAATAGTTGACCAGAACCGCATGCCATTGTCCAGCCTAATGTGCCATGACCTGTATTCAGCCACAGATTATCATGCTGAGGTTGTTTTGATGCGCGTCCAATAATCGGCGTGCCATCTGGCGTCATGGGGCGTAAACCCGTCCAAAATTTGGCTTGTGTCGTATCGCCTGAATTGGGAAACAAACCATTCAACACCATCTCTAAGGTTTCACGACGCCGTGGGTTTAAACTCAAATCAAAACCGGCTAATTCCGCCATACCACCCACCCTGATGCGGTTATCAAAGCGCGTAATCGCTACTTTATAAGTTTCATCCATAACCGTAGATACTGGTGCTAATTCATTATGGATAATTGGCACAGTAAGCGAATACCCTTTAACAGGGTAAACTGGGATTTGTAAACCTAAGCCCAGCAATAACTCACGTGAGTAGCTACCAAGTGCAACCACATATTGATCTGCGCGCAGTGTTTCTTTGCCACTTTCAGTAGTAACTTCAACGCCGCTCAATTTGTGATTGGAGGTGATTAATCTATTGATAGTTACGTTTTGAATAAACTTTACACCAAGCAGCTGCGCTTTGGCTGCTAGCTGCGTTGTAAAGAGCTGGCAATCACCCGTTTCATCGTTTGGCAAACGCAATCCGCCTAGCAATTTGCCTTTAACTGAAGCTAGACCAGGCTCAACACTTACACAACCATCGGGGTCAAGGTGCTCGAACGGCACGCCAAGACGTGAAAGTACAGTAATGTCTTTTGCTTCTGCATTTAACTGCTTACGGGTTCGAAAAACTTGTAGTGTGCCTCGCGTTCGCGCTTCGTACTCAATACCAATTTCGCTGCGTAATGTATCTAAACAATCGCGGCTGTATTCTGCCAAACGCACCATGCGTTCTTTATTCAGATCGTAACGTTTGGCGGTACAGTTTTGTAAAAGCTTGAATGTCCATTGCAATTGCCAAAGCGTGCCATCTGGTTTTACAGCAAGCGGCGAATGTCTTTGAAACAACCATTTAGCAGCCTTAGCAGGTACTCCAGGCGCTGCCCAAGGTGCAGAATAACCTGGAGAGATTTGCCCTGCATTGGCAAAACTAGTTTCCATCCCTGGTGATGGCTGACGGTCAATTACGGTGACTTCAAAGCCTTTTTTAGCCAAATAGTAAGCACTGGTAACGCCCACTACGCCTGACCCTAATATAAGCACTCGCATTGCAGCACCTCAAGATTGCTATTAAAAACAGAATATAGCACTAGTTTATTTTTTAATTGCCCATTAATTTAACTTAATAAATTAAAATTAACAGTGAATAACACTAATTTTTTAAATAAATTAGTGATTTATTCTAAATTTTAGTTTCATAATGACATATAGCATATCAGTCATTAAGCAATATTCAATAATAGGAAAATATCATGCGCATTCGCACCCATGCAGTTCGTGAGCTTGACCGTATAGACATGAAAATACTGTCAGTGTTGCAAGAAAATGCACGCATCCCTATTACCGAGCTAGCTGAACGTGTCGGGCTTTCAGTGACACCATGTGGCGAGCGAGTGAAAACGCTAGAGAAAGAAGGCGTGATTCTTGGTTACCACGCAAGCTTGAACCCGCATGCGCTGGGGCTTTCTTTACTAGTGTTTGTGGAATTAAAACTTTCTACGAAATCTGGTGCAATCTTCAGCAAATTTAAACAAGAAACTCTCAAACTACCTAGTGTGCTGGAATGCCATTTAGTGTCTGGTGATTTTGATTACCTCATCAAAGCGCGCATTGCAAAAATGTCTGATTACAGGAGCCTGCTAGGCGATATTTTACTCACCTTACCTGGCGCACAAGAGTCTAGAAGTTATATCGTAATGGAGGAAGTAAAAGAAGGTTTTGCGCTACCATTGCAAGACAATGGGATTGAATAAAGCATCACTAAATCTTCTCTCTCCCAATAATCACCTTAATGTATATGGCTCCAATGAAATAATCAAAATGGCTCTTGTATCATTACCAATTTAAGAAAATAATAGAATAGTTTTTTAGCGTTTCGTATAAGTTTTTTAACTTTATTAGGAGCTATAGAATGACCTCTTGCCTTATTAGAAAAGTCTTAATCGTGTTACTTGCCAGTGGCATCTGTAACGCACAAGCAGAAACTCTCAGCAAAGTTGGTAATGGGGAAGGCAAGCTAGATGTCATTGCTTGGCCAGGCTACTTAGAACGCGGCGAATCGGATAAAAATTACGATTGGGTGACCGGCTTTGAAAAAGAAACTGGTTGCAAAGTAAACGTGAAAACTGCCAGCACTTCAGATGAAATGGTCTCACTGATGAACAAGGGGGGCTACGATTTAGTCACTGCGTCAGGCGATGCAAGCTTAAGATTAGTCGCAGGTAAAAAAGTACAGCCTATCAATACCGGCCTTATTCCATCATGGGGCAAAGTGGACTCCCGATTGCAAAATGCCGCTTGGCATACCGTAGGCAGCAAACATTATGGCGTACCTTATCAATGGGGGCCTAATGTGCTGATGTACAACACACAAACTTTCAAAACTGCGCCGACCTCTTGGGCAGTGGTATTCGAGCCGCAAAACCTACCTGATGGCAAACCCAATAAAGGTCGTGTGCAGGCTTACGATGGGCCAATTTATATTGCCGATGCGGCTCTTTACCTGATGAAAAAAAATCCTTCTTTAGGTATTAAGGACCCTTATGAATTGAACGAGAAGCAATATGCCGCTGTACTGAAATTACTCAGGCAGCAAAAGACGCTTACACATCGCTATTGGCATGATGTTGCTGTGCAAATGACCGATTTTAAGAAAGAAGGCGTGGTCGCCTCAAGCGCGTGGCCTTATCAAGTGAATGGCCTAAAAACTGAAAAACAACCGATTGCCTCAGTCATTCCAACTGAAGGCGCAACTGGGTGGGCAGATACCACTATGCTGGCAGCCAAAGCAAAACACGTTAATTGTGCTTACAAATGGATGGAACATTCACTCAACCCCAACTTACAATCAGGTTTAGCTGAGTGGTTTGGCTCAAACCCCGCAGTACCTACTGCCTGTAAAACCAAAGCACCTGGGGGTAGCGATTTCTGCACAGATAATGGCTTTACACGTTTTACCGAAATTAAATTCTGGAAAACACCTCAAGGTAAATGCTCTTTAGCAGAAGGTTGTGTACCTTATAGTCGATGGACTACTGACTATATTTCAATTATGGGTGGCAGATAATTGCAGCGTTAATCTTATGACAATTGCCGTTGAATTCTCTGCAGTCAGTCGACATTATGGCGATGTAAAAGCGGTTGATGATGTTTCGATCGCCGTGGCTGAAGGTGAATTTTTTTCCATGCTGGGCCCTAGCGGCTCAGGCAAAACCACATGTCTGCGCTTGATTGCTGGATTTGAGCAACCCAGTGCAGGCAGTATTCGTATTTTCGGTAAAGAGGCTACCGGCTCACCGCCGTATGAACGCGAAGTGAATACGGTGTTTCAAGATTACGCACTGTTTCCCCACATGAACGTATTGGACAACGTAGCGTACGGCTTACGCGTAAAAGGTGTTCAAAAGACAGAGAGTTACCAACGCGCGGAAGATGCGCTAACACTGGTTGCATTAGCAGATTACGGACTACGCAAACCTGGCCAATTGTCTGGTGGACAACGTCAGCGCGTAGCTTTAGCGAGAGCATTAGTCAATAAACCTCGTGTACTTTTGCTAGATGAACCATTAGGTGCATTAGATTTAAAGTTACGCGAGAAGATGCAGCTTGAACTCAAAACTCTGCATAAAAAATTGGGCATTACTTTTATTTACGTCACACATGATCAAGGCGAAGCGCTTTCGATGTCAGATCGAGTTGCAGTATTTAATCGCGGTAGAATCGAACAAGTCGATCAACCACGCCAACTATATACACTACCAAAAACTAGCTTTGTAGCAGATTTTGTAGGTACCGCCAATGTAGTCAGCGGCACGCTGGCCATGCATATTACTGGTAACAACCTACCCTTCTCTATTCGTCCTGAGCATATCAGTATTTACTCGAATACCAATATTGCACAAAGTAACACTGTGCAGGTCGCTGGTGAGGTGGTCGATATTCAATATCACGGCGCCACTAGCAAGATTGAGATTGATGTGGATCATGAGTCATTCACACAAAGGCTCACCATGGTACTTTCAAATACTGAGCTCACAGAAGCACAACTACCAAAGATTAAGCAAAAACTCACTCTATGTTGGTCGCGAGACCGCATGGTTATGCTAGAAACTCACCAAAAAGCTGATTAGCCAAATACCTTATTGATTATGCAAACAGTAGCTAATCCATCTCTAGCAACGACTCACGTCAATAATAAAACGTTGCGCTGGATAGCTAATACACTGTACCGCAAAAACAATACGTTTCTTTTGTTATTGCTCACACCGCCACTGCTGTGGTTTGGCGTAGTTTACCTAGGCTCATTATTCGCCCTGCTATGGCAAAGTTTTTATACCTTTGATAGCTTTGGTATGTTGGTAACGCCAGATTTAACTTTGGAAAATTACCGAAGTTTATTTGATACGACTAATTTTGACATCATCTTACGCACACTCAGTATGGCAGTATGCGTCACCATCGCCACCGCAATCATTGGCTTTCCTATTGCATATTACATGACACGCTATGGCAGCCCTGCCGAAAAAGGTTTTTTCTACGTAGCGGTCATACTGCCCATGTGGGCAAGCTATATTGTTAAAGCCTATGCCTGGACTGTGATTTTATCGCAGCAAGGTATTTTGTATTGGTGCATCAACCATTTGGGCTTACTATCGGCACTCAATCATATCCTGCAAATGCCTAGCATCGGCGGCAATACCCTTGCCACTTCTAACCTCGGACGCTTTATCGTGTTTACCTACATCTGGTTGCCATTTATGATATTGCCGATACAGGCCGCACTTGAACGCGTACCCAGCAATTTACTGCAAGCTTCGGCAGATTTAGGTGCGAAACCTGCACAAACGTTTCGCAGAATACTCTTCCCACTGGTGTTTCCAGGGGTAGTTGCAGGTTCTATTTTCACTTTTTCACTGACGTTGGGTGATTATATTATTCCGCAATTAATTGGCCCTAGTGGCCTTTTTATTGGCACAATGGTCTATACGATGCAGGGCTCCATAGGCAATATGCCGCTAGCGGCAGCATTTACCGTGGTACCGATTATTTTAGTAAGCATTTATCTTGCATTGGCTAAACGTGCAGGAGCTTTTAATGCGCTTTAAGTCGAGGGTTAATAATCTATCAATTACACCACCGGCTCCGTTGTGGCTGAAAACACTCGCTTACGGTGGTTTGGTATTTTTACATTTCCCAATTGCCGTTATTTTGCTGAATGCTTTTTTAACTAGCGACGGTGCAGTGGCGCCAGAGACTTCTTGGCTTTCACACTTCACGTTACATTGGTTTAGCGTCGCTTTTGCGCGTGAGGATGTGATCTCCGCCATCGTGTTATCGCTTAAAGTTGCCAGCATTGCCACATTACTAGCAATCATCATGGGCGTGATGGCTGCGGCGGCATTATATAAACGCAACTTTTTTGGTAAAGAAGCCATTACCACCATGCTGATATTGCCAATTGCCTTACCCGGCATTATTACTGGCATTGCGCTATTGTCTGCAATGAATATGCTGGAAATATCTCCAAGTTTCTGGAGCATTGTCGTGAGCCATGCCACCTTTTGCGTAGTCATGATCTATAACAATGTGATTGCTCGTTTTAGGCGCATGCCGCATAGTTTGGTAGAAGCCTCGATGGACTTAGGTGCCGATGGCTTCACTACTTTTCGTTACATCATATTACCGCAACTCACTACCGCCTTATTGGCAGGAGCATTACTTGCATTTGCACTGTCATTTGATGAATTAATTGTCACTATATTTACCGCTGGGCATGAAATCACCTTACCGATATGGCTACTCAACCAGCTGACAAGACCACGTGATGCCGCCATTACCAACGTAGTTGCAATGATGGTGATGCTAATTACAGCGTTACCCATTATTGCGGCGTATTATTTAACGCGTGGCACAGAATCTGTAGAAGGTAGTAGTCGATAACAATCATAAGTTTGTACAAAAGTGAGAACCTAAAATGCAAAATATCCAGACAAAACTATTCATCAACGGCCAATTTGTGGCTGGCCAAGGCGCATTAGAAAACATCATCAATCCAGCCACTGGCGAACTGATTACTCAAGTAGCGGAAGCCTCGCTTGAGCAAATCCAACAAGCTGTTAAAGCTGCTGCAACAGCCTTCCCAACTTGGAAAAAGACCACGCCACGTGACCGTGCGACGCTATTATTAAAACTTGCAGATGCGATAGATGCCAACGCCATCCACTTAGCCAATCTTGAATCGATGAATTGCGGCAAACCATATCTAGCGGCGCTCAATGATGAAATGCCTGCTGTTGCCGATGTATTCCGTTTTTTTGCAGGCGCCGTACGTAACATGACAGGCTCGCTGGCCGGCGAATATTTACCAGGCCATACCAGCATGATACGCCGCGACCCGCTTGGTGTCGTTGCCTCCATCGCACCATGGAACTACCCGCTAATGATGGCCGCTTGGAAACTAGGACCAGCAATTGCCGCGGGAAATACTGTAGTACTGAAACCTTCTGAAATGACGCCCTTAACTACCCTTAAATTAGCTGAGCTTATCGCTGATATTTTCCCTGCTGGCGTCGTCAATATTATTTCAGGACGCGGTGAATCAGTTGGCGCACCGATGATTTCACAGCCAGAAGTACAAATGATTTCAATTACCGGTGACATTTCAACTGGCCAGAAAATCATGGATGTCGCGAGCAAAAGTGTGAAGCGCACTCATCTTGAATTAGGCGGAAAAGCACCGGTGATTGTGTTTGATGATGCAGATTTAGCATCAGTAGTAGAAGGCGTACGCACCTTTGGTTTTTACAATGCCGGACAAGATTGCACCGCGGCTTGCCGCATCTACGCAGGCAAAAAGATCTATGAGAAATTAGTCGCAGAATTATCCTCAGCGGCAGCGAGTATTAAAGTAGGCGAACAAAATGTGACGGGCGTTGAAATGGGACCTCTCATTTCAGAACGTCAACGCAACCGTGTGGCAGGCTTTGTAGCACGCGCTGCAACACAAAAACATATTGAAATCACCACAGGTGGAAAAATCCGCGATAGTCGCGGTTTCTTTTACGAACCCACCATTATTGCTGGTGCGCGTCAAACTGATGAAATCGTCTGCAAAGAAGTGTTTGGTCCAGTAGTATCAATCACCCCTTTTGATGATGAAGCACAAGTATTGAGTTGGGCAAATGAATCAGAATACGGCCTTGCCAGCTCAGTATGGACATCAGATGTATCGCGAGCTATGCGCGTATCTGGAGAACTTCAATATGGTTGTACATGGGTCAATACGCATTTCATGCTGGTATCCGAAATGCCCCACGGTGGCATGAAAAAATCTGGCTACGGTAAAGATATGTCGATGTACGCCATTGAAGATTACAGCGTAGTGAGGCATGTGATGGTGAAGCTGTAAAAATCCGATTTCAACTTCCTAAAATGTCGGCGGGCTGCAAGCACTCACTAAAGTGCATACCTGAGTCCCCACATTACTAAAGCGATGTGGCTCGCGGCTATTAAAGTAATAGGCATCGCCTACACCTAATACTCGCGTGGATTCACCTACCGTGACTTCAAGTCGCCCCGAGAGTATCACCCCTCCTTCTTCACCTTCATGCCGCAGCATAATCAAGCCCGTATCGGCGCCTATTTCATAGCTTTCATAGAGTATCTGCAAGGCATGACCAGCTTTTGCTGAGCCGATTTGGCGATAGGATATGCCTTCACCGCCACTTATTTCAGTGAGCTCTTGTGCACGATAAAACACTTCGCTTTTCATACCCGGCAATTCATCTGAAAAAAACTCAGCTAGCGTCATTGGGATGCCGGCAAGTATGCGCTTTAACGCGCTCACTGATGGGCTAGTGTTGCCAGATTCAATGAGTGAAATAGTGGCATTAGCGACGCCAGCCTTTTTTGCCAGTGCACGCTGCGATAATTGGTGCCGTAAACGCACCATGCGTAAGCGAAATCCTAAGTCCGAATCCATACAAACTCCTAATTAATACGCCAACCGTTTAAAGTGTTAAATATACAATAACATTGATAAAATTGTTATCAAATAAATCAATGACTTAAGTATTTATAAATACAGTCTTGACGGCATATACTAAACACTTGAGTATATGGCTTAAACGTATTGATCTTAAACGTATTGATAAAGCGTAAGGAATTACCCATGAACAAGCCTGTTTTAAATACCGTATATACCAAACAAACTTCGGCAATTAAGCTGCCTAACATGTCAAATTACTGGGTACCGTTTACGGCTAATCGACAATTCAAGGCTATGCCACGGTTATTTAAAGCGGCGAAAGGTAATTACTACACTTCGATAGATGATAGACAGATACTGGATGGTACAGCGGGCTTATGGTGCGTTCCTGCTGGGCACGGGCGTGAAGAGATTGCAGTTGCCGTTGCTAATCAACTACGCACGCTAGATTACGCCCCTGCATTCCAATCAAGCCATCCGTTAGCATTTGAAGCGGCAGAGCGTCTAGCGCAGTACATGCCTGCGGGGTTAGATAGAATATTCTTCACTAATTCAGGCTCAGAATCTGCTGATACCGCACTAAAAATCGCACTGGCTTACCATCGTGTTTGCGGTAATCCGTTACGCAATAAATTAATCGGCCGCGAACGTGGTTATCACGGCGTGAATTTTGGCGGCATTGCGGTCGGCGGCATTGCGGGTAATCGTAAAGCATTTGGTAACAGTTTGGCAGGCATCGACCATATTCGCCATCCGCTAGATATTGCAAATAACGCCTTCACGCGCGGTGTGCCTGAGGATGGCGGCGTAGCACTGGCGAATGAATTTGAGCAACGTATTATGACCTTGCATGATCCTGCAACCGTTGCCGCGCTGATTGTTGAGCCTATGCAAGGTTCTGCTGGTGTGATTGTGCCACCTGTAGGTTATTTAAAACGTTTACGTGAAATTTGTACTAAACACGGCATTTTATTGATTTTTGATGAAGTAATTACCGGTTTTGGCAGACTGGGCACAAAGTTTGGTGCCAACTATTTTGATGTGATTCCAGATATTATTACCTGCGCTAAAGGCTTAACTAATGGCGCTGTGCCTATGGGTGCAGTAGCAGTAAAACGTGAAATTTACGATGCGTTTATGGAAAACTCAGCCGCTGGCACGATTGAATTGCCACATGGTTATACCTACAGCGCAATCCCGATTGCATGCGCCGCGGCAATGGCTACTTTAGATATTTTTGCGGCAGAGAAATTAGAAGACCGAGCGGCAGGACTTAGTGAGTATTTTGAATCTGCGGCGCATAGCTTAAAGGGTTTGCCTATGATGAAAGACATACGCAACATTGGCTTAGTTGCAGGAATAGAATTTGAAGCGATAGCGGGTAAACCTGGTGCAATAGCCTTTGCTACTTATCTTAAATGTTATGAATCAGGCATACACGTACGCTACACGGGAGATATTATTGCCATATCGCCGCCGCTCACTATCGAAAAACATGAAATTGACCGTATCTTTAACACCATCGCAGAGGCAATCAAAAGCATCGTTGCGGCGGGCGATGCTGGTTTAGATTTCACGCGTTATCTTAAAAATGAGCAGGAGTGGGCAATGCACCAGCAATCAATCGCAGACGATATCACCGTCTCAGAATCAAGCTACCATCACCAAAAAAATATCGCACTGGAGCATTTAGTATGAGTTCTATTAGTATGACTTCTAAGCCTTCAAACATCCGCGTCATAGGCCATTACATCAATGGCGAGCATACCGCTGGCACTAGCACTAGACTCAGTGATGTCTACAACCCTGCGACAGGTGAAGTACAAGCGCAGTTACGTAATGCCACAGTTGACGACGTGAACACTGCGATTACTGCAGCGCAACAGGCTTTTCCAGCATGGTCGGCAACTCCAGCATTACGCCGTGCGCGCATCATGTTCAAATTTAAAGCCTTGCTGGATGAACATGCAAATGACTTAGCGAAAGCTATTTCGCTAGAGCACGGCAAAACCATTAGCGATGCGCGCGGTGAAGTCACGCGCGGTATTGAAGTGGTGGAGTTCGCCTGCGGTGCGCCGCACTTAATGAAAGGCGACTTTAACGATAATGTAGGAACGGGCATTGATACCTATAGCATGCATCAACCATTAGGCGTAGTGGCTGGTATTACGCCATTCAACTTCCCGATTATGGTACCGCTGTGGATGATTCCAATGGCGTTAGCCACAGGCAACACCTTCGTACTAAAACCATCAGAAAAAACGCCAAGTGCCAGTTTAATGATTGCAGATTTATTGGCTGAAGCTGGTTTGCCGGCAGGCGTGTTTAATATCGTCAATGGCGACAAAGAAGCCGTGGATGTTTTGTTAACGGATAAACGCGTGCAGGCGATTAGCTTTGTAGGCTCTACGCCAATTGCAGAATATATTTACAGCACAGGCACTAAAAATGGTAAACGCGTGCAAGCCCTAGGCGGCGCAAAAAACCACTTAGTCGTTATGCCAGATGCTGATTTAGACCAGGTTGCTGACGCACTTATTGGCGCAGGCTATGGCTCTGCGGGTGAGCGTTGTATGGCAATCTCTGTGGCGGTTACTGTAGGTAATATTGCTGATAAGTTAATTGCTAAACTGATTGAAAAAGTAAAAGGCATCACAATTGACCATGGGCTAAACGAAAATGCCGATATGGGCCCATTGGTCACGCCACAGCACTATGCCAAAGTAAGAGAATATGTAGATTTAGGGGTGGCAGAAGGTGCGAAACTGGTGATTGATGGTCGTGGCTACAGCCATGCAGGTCATGAAGAAGGTTTCTTTTTAGCCCCCTGTTTATTCGATCATGTGACAAAAGACATGCGCATCTACAAAGAAGAGATTTTTGGTCCAGTATTCTCTATAGTTCGTGCTAAAACCTTTGAAGAAGCACTGCATTTAGTCAACGACCATGAATTTGGCAATGGCGTCGCGATTTTTACACGTGATGGCGAAACTGCTCGTGAATTTACCCAACGCGTTCAGGCTGGCATGGTAGGCGTCAATGTAGCGATTCCAGTGCCCATCGCATTCCATAGCTTTGGCGGCTGGAAACGCTCCCTCTTTGGCGACCATCATATTTATGGCAATGAAGGTATACGCTTTTACACGCGCCTTAAAACAACCACTTCACGCTGGCCAGCTAGCAATAAAGCGGCTGGGGCTGAATTTGTGATGCCGACGATGAAATAGAATATTGAAGAAACAGTATCGAAGCATTTAATGCTCTTTAATCAACACCGCTTAATCCAGTACTGTAGTGTGTGTCCAGCTTGCTGCCCATTCTAACAATTGGGCAGCAAGCATGGGTTTACTCATAAAATAACCTTGCCCGTAGTCGCATCCCATGCCTTTCAGAATATTCCAGACACGTTTGTTTTCAATACCCTCTGCTACCACTTTTAAGCCTAAATTATGGCCTAGCTCAATGGTAGATCTCACGATGGTGACGTCATCTTGATCACGCTCTATATTCATTACAAATGATTTGTCTATTTTCAGCTCGTTAACTGGTAAACGTTTAAGATAGGCAAGCGATGAGTAGCCTGTTCCAAAGTCATCTATCGATAATTTAATGCCCATTCTGGCGATGCGTTCTACGGTATCTAAAGCGCGCGCAGGGTCATCCATAATGCTGCTCTCGGTAATCTCTAGCGATAAAGAGTTGGCAGACTGCACTTCCCACCCGATGGGATAGCTAAAATGTCAACGCTAGCATTAATCAGTTGTAATTCAAAAGGTTATGTATTACTCTTCTACTCAAACAAGAAGCTTGAAAAGTTGCTGCTAGCAATAAGTAGAAAATGATTCTACTTATTGCTGAATGACTATTTCGTAAGGTTCGGAATAAGTATAACTGTCAAGCTGGCTGCACCTTTTCACCGACTAACAATAAGTTACAAGAAGCGCGTCCTGCCACAGGAAACCTCTCTGTATGATATGGCAGGGCCTCTTTAAAAAGAGGAGCTGAAATGGACGAAACCCCGCACTCCCCAGCCGCCAGGCAGAATGTCACTGGCAGATTCTTTTTCAATCATGCCGTACTGATATTGACAGTGCTCGTCGTCGCAACGACAGCAGCGGCATTCTGGAATTTGACCCAACTACAAGATAAGTTAGTCACTGCGATGGCGGTGCAAGGAACGCGCCTGCAGGCTGAAACACTGGAGGAGCTACGCACGGTCTATACCGCTGAGGTAGTCGAGAAAGTTCGTGGCCATGGCTTCAGTGTGAGTCACGACTACCATGGAAAAAGCTCAACAATCCCGCTACCGGCCAGCCTGACCATAGAGCTGGGACGGCGCATGAGCGAACGCGACTCAGGCCTACATTGGCGACTTTTTAGCGAATACCCCTTTCCCTGGCGCACGGATGGCGGCCCACACGATGCCTTTGAACGCGAAGCCCTTATCGCGTTAAAAAAGAATCCCCAGCAACCATTTTTCCGTATGGATACATTCCGGGGAAAGTCGGTACTCCGCTATGCAGTGGCTGATATCATGCGTCCGCAGTGCATTGCCTGCCACAACACCAGTCCATCCAGCCCAAAGACCGACTGGAAAGTAGGTGACGTGCGTGGCGTATTAGAACTCACCCGCTCCTTGAATCCCACCGTGGTATTGGCACGTTCTGGCTTGCAAAACGCGTTTGGCCTAATGTCACTCGTCGCGTCCTTAGCATTGGCTGGCATTGGCGTGGTGTTAAGCAGGCAGCGCCAACATGCTCAAGGATTGGCCGCAGAAGTCGCCGAGCGCAAAAAAGTCGAAAAAGACCTAATGGCCAGCGTCGCGCGTGCTGCTGCCATGGATGAAGCCTCCCCCTTAGGCACTTTCGTCACGGATGTGGATGAGCGTTGCCTGCATGTTAACCAGATGTTCCAAAAAATTACCGGTTATTCTACTGAAACTATGACTGGGCTGGCTTGGAGTACGGGCATCCATCCAGAAGACCTGGATGAGGTTCTGGCCAAGTGGCAAGATGCCTTAGCGCATGACCGTACCTTTTTCGCAGAATGCCGCTTTGTACGCGACGATGGGGCAACTACCTGGGTAAGCTATAAGGCCGCAGCCATGCGGAATGACGAACATTTGCTCGGTTACGTGGGCACCCTTGAGGATATCAGTGCGCGCAAGAACGTAGAACAAATGAAGAACGAGTTCGTTTCCACCGTGAGTCATGAGCTACGTACACCCTTAACATCCATCATGGGCTCGCTGGGACTGCTTGCCGGTGGCGTAAGCGGTGAGGTCTCCAGCCAAGCCAAGACACTGATAGACATCGCACGCAAGAATAGTGAGCGGTTGGTGCGCCTCATCAACGACATCCTTGATATCGAAAAAATCGAATCCGGCCGCATGAGCTTTGACCTACAACCGCGCGAGTTACAGCCGTTAGTGGAACAGTCCATCGCCGCCAATCAGGCCTATGGTGAGCAGTTCAACGTATCATTCGTAATCTCTGAGCCACTCATTGGTGCCTGGGCTCGGGTAGATACCGATGGCTTCATGCAAGTAATGACCAACCTGCTATCTAATGCAGCTAAGTACTCGCCCACCGGCGGTGCAGTGGAAGTGCGACTGACGCGGGAGAGCGGCAGCATCCGCCTCTCAGTCACCGACCATGGACCAGGCATGCCAACCTCGTTCCACGATAAGGTATTCCAGAAATTCTCTCAAGCAGATGCCTCCGACAGTCGTCAAAAGGGTGGCACCGGCCTCGGGCTGTCTATCTCAAAGGCAATCGTGGAAGAAATGGGCGGCCGTATCGGCTTCGTTACCAGTGAAGGCGTAGGCACAACCTTCTATTTTGATCTGCCCGAATGGATAAAATCAGAGTCTGTTGCCATCCCGGAAACTGTCAAAACCACCACCCTGGCGCGACTCAAGGTGCTAGTTTGCGAGGATGACCGGGACGTTGCCGCCTTGCTTTGCATGATGCTAGGCAACGCGGGCTATGACACCGTACCCACCTATGACGCAACATCCGCTCGCAAACTGCTCGCTACCGAAAGTTTCGCCGCCATGACGTTGGACATAGGCCTGCCGGACATAGACGGTAGGGCTTTCCTGCAGGAATTGAGAGCCAATCCCGCCACCAAAGACTTATCTATCGTAGTAGTATCGGGTCATCTACGCGCAACGCCACGACCAGATACGGGAGATGGACTGGATGTAGTGGACTGGATTGTTAAGCCGATTGACCCAAACCGTTTACTCAATGCAGTACAAAACGGAACCCGCGGCACCGCGTACGGCAAGAGCCGTGTATTACACGTTGAAGACGATCAGGATTTATACCAAGTAGTGGCTTCTCTGTGCAGAGAAGTAGCCGTGTTCGATCACGCTGCCAGTTTCGAGGCAGCAGCACAGCTACTATCAACGCAGCGCTACGATCTAGTCATTCTAGACATCGAACTTCCTGATCGCTCCGGCTGGGATTTGTTGCCCCTTATCGACCAGCTTATCCCTCGGCCTCCCGTACTGGTATTTGCTGGGCATGACCTCTCCGCCGAGGAGGCCAGCCGCGTAACGGCAGCGCTAGTGAAATCTCATGTTTCCAACCCAGAACTTCTGAAAGTGATTCGAACCCTCACCAGCAAAACCTAGGAAAGAGAGGCATCAATGACAACAAAAACATTGCGACGGATTCTCTACGTGGAAGACGAACCCGACATTCAGACGATAGCCCGCATTGCACTGGAGGCAGTGGGTGGCTTTCAGCTTCTAGTTTGCAGTTCCGGGCAAGAAGCGCTCGCCGCCGTCTCGGCTTTTGCTCCCGATCTGATTCTGCTGGACGTGATGATGCCGGACATGGACGGCCCCTCCACTCTGGTCGCGCTACGCGCTCTACCAGAGTTTAAAGCTACCCCTATCGTATTCATGACTGCAAAGGTACAGACCAGCGAGGTCACTCGCTACCTGCAAATTGGTGCGCTGGATGTAATCGCTAAACCGTTTGACCCCATGACCCTTTCGGATACTGTGCATGGCATCTGGATAGCACACCACGGACAAATGTTGTCATGAGTTCCAACTTAGATATTATTGAGCAGCTACGTCTGCTGCAGCAGAGTTACGCCAAACAACTACCAAACAAACTCGCACAGCTAGAGCAAGCACTCAACAAACGCGAGGATCAAGATGCATTGCGAACCTTACGCTTTCTTGCCCACGGGCTGGCAGGCTCTGGAGCCTCTTTCGGCTACCCGGACCTATCCAAAGTGGCACGGCAGCTGGAAGTCTTGGTGGACGCTACCGTCGAGGCTGGACGAGGCCTAAACGAGACAGAAAGCAAATCTGCTAGGGCTTTGCTAAAAGCCCTTTACTTGGCAGCGCAGCAGCCTGCCACGCAAAGACTGCCCTCTGCGCCACCGGTGGTCATTCCAACTGGCATCGAAAAAAAACTCGTCTATCTAGTGGATGATGACACTAATTTGGCCGACAACTTGGCGTTACAGCTTGGTCACTTCGGCTATCAGGTTAGAACTTTCGATAACCCAGAACATCTCCACGATGTCGTAGAGGATCCGGCGCTGGCCGCTATCCTGATGGACATCATATTTCCTCAAGGCGACTTGGCTGGCACCGAGGCAATCATGGAACTGACCATGGCCAAACACCTCAACGCGCCCGTTATCTTCACCTCAGTCCGTGGCGACCTGCCCGCTCGACTCGCTGCCGCTAGGGCGGGTGCGGTGGCCTACATCACAAAACCGGTAGACGTTGGTACGCTCATCAGTACCCTCGACGAATTGACCTCTAATCATCCACCTGAACCGCCACGCGTACTCATTGTGGACGATTCCGAAGCTCTGGCAGAACACTATTCCGGCACACTCAAATTAGCTGGGATGCTCACAGACGTGGTCACCGACCCAATGCGCGTTCTCTTCCACTTGGCCGACTTCAGACCCGACCTCATACTCATGGACATGTACATGCCCGGCTGTACCGGCGCAGAACTCGCTTCTGTCATCCGCCAGCTGGAGAATTACACGGTAATACCCATCGTGTTCCTGTCCACTGAAAATGACACCAGCCTGCAGTTGACGGCAATGAAACTGGGCGGCGATGACTTCCTTACAAAACCCATTACCCCCGAGCACTTGGTTTCCGCAGTATCCACCAGACTGCGGCGCTACCGTGTATTACGCTCTTACATCGAGCGCGATGGTCTTACAGGCTTATTCAACCACGCCGCCACCAAAGAGTGCTTAGCGCTAGAAACAGCGCGCGCTACGCGACTACAACAGACTTTTTGTTTTGTGATGCTCGATCTGGATCTGTTCAAAACAGTCAACGACACTTACGGTCATCCTGTTGGCGACCGCGTGCTGAAGAATCTGGCCGAGCTACTTAAGCGTCGCTTACGCCCAACCGACATCATCGGGCGCGTTGGGGGTGAAGAGTTTGCCATCATCCTGCTGGATACTGAGAGAAAAAATGCAGCGAAGCTGCTGGACGAACTGCAAAATTCATTTTCCCGGGTCTTGCATTATGCCGATGACCAGCGTGAGTTCACCCTCACCTTTAGCTGCGGAATTGCCGAATACCGGGCAGGCGATAATGCTAATTACATCTATAAGCAGGCAGATCAAGCGCTATACCAAGCCAAACAAACTGGCCGCAATCGGGTCGTGGTTGCGGATTGAGGTGGGGGGTGCCAAGTTAATTTGTGCTAACTCCGTTCTCGACTTTTGCAATCCTAAGCATTTCTCTTAAGTTGTACCCTTAGGAAAGTTTGCAAATGACTTTGTTAAGGCTTGGTCTAAAGTAATGACTCTAGACCGATTCTGATAAACGTTAACTTTAGTAAACATAAACACCCGTATGTGTTTAGTACATACATGGCAAAGACAATCAGAAACGCCTGCCCATGAACTTCAACTATTAGGCGATTGGAAGACTGCTACGATGGTTGAGCGTTATGCGCATTTGGCGCCGGAACATTTGACACATGCTGCTTCACGGATAAAAAACATTTTTGATGATTACGATTTAGCTACGGTCGAGCAAAAAGAAAAACGGGCTCCATCACTGGAACCCGTTTAGATATTGGTAGGGCGTGCGGGGATCGAACCCACGACAAACGGATTAAAAGTCCGCTGCTCTACCAGCTGAGCTAACGCCCCAGTAATTTCTCTTACTGGCTTCTTAAGTAATTTGCATCACCTAGGAAAGGGCGCAATTATGCTAGAAACTCGGCACTTGGTCAATGCATAACTGGTAAATATATTATCTTTTTATAGCCTTTATTTTTATTAGGCTCGCGAACCTATTTTTCCGCCTTAATACAACCATTCAAACTACCAAACATCTATACACTTAGCGTACTCAAGCGCCTAGCAGCTTTAATTAATTGATTAACGCATACCCGGCATTTTTCCACCAAGCATACCGCCCATGCCACGCATCATTTTTGCCATGCCCCCTTTAGAGAACATCTTCATCATCTTTTGCGTTTCTTCAAACTGCTTTAATAAACGATTCACTTCTTGCACTTGCACACCACTGCCATCGGCGATGCGTTTTTTGCGTGTCGCTTTTATTACCTCGGGTTTACGTCGCTCAAGCGCAGTCATGCTATTGATAATGCCTTCAATGCGGCGTACCGCTTTATCCGCATCATCTGGGTTCATTTTTGCGGCCATGCCAGCCATCTGGCTAGGCATTTTATCCATTAATGCACCCATGCCACCCATTTTGCGCATTTGCGACATTTGCGCTTTAAAGTCATCTAAATCAAAGTTTTTACCAGATTTAACTTTATCGGCGAGTTTTTGCGCCTCTGCCATATCGACATTTTTATGCGCTTGCTCAATCAGGCTAAGTACATCACCCATGCCCAATACGCGCGATGCCATCCGCTCTGGATGGAAAGGCTCTAAACCATCGACCTTTTCACTAACACCGACAAACTTGATGGGTTTTCCAGTAATGTGGCGAACAGATAACGCCGCTCCGCCACGAGAGTCGCCATCTAGCTTAGTAAGAATAATACCCGTCAGCGGTAAGGTTTCGCCAAAGGCTTTTGCTGTATTAACGGCATCTTGACCTTGCATGGCATCTACCACAAACAAGGTTTCGATTGGATTAAGCAAAACATGCAGTGCTTTGATTTCGGCCATCATCGCTTCATCAATGCCTAAACGACCTGCAGTATCAAAAATCACCACATCGTAATAGCCGCGTTTAGCGAAATCTAATGCTGCATTGGCAATATCTGCAGGCTTCTGCGTTGCGTTACTATCAAAGCAGTCAACCTCTAGTTGTTTGGCAAGCGTTTTAAGCTGCTCAATCGCCGCTGGGCGATACACGTCAGCACTAGCTAACAATACTTTCTTTTTTTGTTCTTTTAATAATTTAGCAAGCTTGGCTGAGGTAGTAGTTTTACCAGAACCTTGCAAACCAGCCATGAGGATGATAGCGGGCGGCACTGCCGCTAAATTCAAACCTACGTTAGCCTTACCCATCAGCGTGGCAAGCTCATCATGCACCACTTGTATCACTGCCTGACCTGGTGTCAGGCTTTGCAACACCTCTTGACCCTGCGCACGCAATTTAACTTGTGCAATAAAATCCTTAACCACAGGTAAAGCTACGTCAGCCTCCAGCAGTGCCATACGTACTTCGCGCATAGCATCTGCAATGTTCTCTTCCGACAACCGTGCTTGACCACGTAGATTTTTGATAACGCCCTGCAGGCGCCCAGTTAAATTTTCTAGCATTGCATACTCTTAACAATTCATTAGGATTCAATTTTACATCAAGCTATTATATTTGAAGCATATTTGCGCCATAATTACACCATGATAAATTCAGTGCAAAAATCAATTCCATATTTAGCGGTTGTATTTATATATTTAGCGGTAGCCGCTGATTTCTGGCGAAACGCAAAAGATGCCACTAATGAACAATTCCTAAAACTACATAGCGCTATGATTGCGCTTGGATTGATTATTCATGGCTGGCTGATATATCAAGGTGTATTTGAAAACGGTTTTAATCTAGGATTTTTTAACGCACTTTCTGCCATATTTTGGCTAACGCTACTTATTTATTGGATCGCTGATTTAAAACATCAACTCACAAGCCTACAAGCTTTTGTATTACCGCCAGCGGCTATTTTTGCACTGTTACCAGCCTTTAATGTAAGCAATCACTATCTGCCAATGGCAGAAGCACCCTTGTTTATGCTGCACATTGGGATTGCTATTTTTGCTTACAGCCTATTCACATTTGCGGCTTTGCACGCGTTACTCATGGCGATCGCCGAACGTAACCTGCATCATAAAACTGCTTTCATCAAACTACCGAGCTTCCCCCCACTGATGGTAATGGAAAGCCTTTTGTTTAAAGTAATTACATTAGGCTTTATATTGCTAACACTGACATTGGTCAGTGGCATGCTATTTTCAGAACATATTTTTGGCAAGCCGATGCAGCTTAATCATAAAACGATATTCTCTATCGCCAGTTGGCTAATCTATGGTGGATTGCTGTTTGGGCGCTTTCAATATGGCTGGCGAGGTTTAAAAGCCATACGCTGGACATTGGTAGGATTCTTATTACTATTACTGGCTTATGTAGGCAGCAAATTTATCTTACAAGTGTTGCTGCATCGCTAAGCCTGAATAAATAATTGCTCAAACTTAGCGGCATTAAACCCCAGCGGCAAGAACTAAGATTTACCTTAAACTTATTGACGGCCAGTTTTGCTGTTTTGCGTATTCAGCCAATATTGCATCTGCATCAACGGCTACCGGATTTGTCACCAGTTTCATGAGCGGTAAATCATTGTGCGAGTCGCTATAAAAATAACTAGTATCAAAGTCTGACAATGTTTGCTCACGCTCTGCTAGCCATTGGTTAATGCGCGTAACTTTACCTTCCTGAAAACTAGGTACGCCGCTCACACCACCCGTGTATTCACCATTCACCATTTCAGGATCTGTGCCAATCAGGTACTCCACACCATAAGCAGTCGCAATAGGCTTGGTAACAAAGCTATTCGTCGCGGTAATCACCACACATAGATCACCGGCTGCTTGATGTTTATTCACTAAATCTTGTGCTTTTTGCGTCATCATCGGGCGGATGACTTTCTCCATGTACTTAAGATGCAGTTCGTCCAAGAATTTTTTTTGGTGTTGCGCAAGTGGTTTTAATTGAAACTCCAAAAACTTGAAAATATCTAAATTGCCATTTTTATAGTCTTGGTAAAACTGTTCGTTCCGTTCATGGTGCGATGTGGCGTCAAGCAAACCTTCACCTATCAAAAATAGACTCCAGTTGTAATCGCTATCGCCTGCAAGCAGTGTGTTATCTAAGTCAAATAAAGCTAAATTTTGCATAAAATTGTTTCTTATTAAATTAATGATTAATTTCTTTGATTGGTTCGCTATTGCTTGCCGTTAATACCAGGAATACACCGACTAAAATTACGCCAAGCGCAATATACTCAATGGCCTCTATATGTTCATTTGCAAACCAAATTCCCACCGTAAATGCGACCACGGGATTCACAAAAGTATTGCTAGTAGCCACTAATGGTCGAACGGTTTTAAGCAAGTATTGATAAGCGCTATAAGTCACTAACGAACCTAGCACTACTAAAAACAACATTGCACCCCACGATTTATTACTAATATGCTGTGGCCATGTTTCACCTTGAAATCCACTCATCAACATCAACGCCAGCCCACCAGCCAACATTTGCGTGGCTGGTGCCATTAACCCACTGGGCATGGCAAGATGCTTACTCCATACTGATCCAAATGACCAAGTAGCAGCGGCAAGAATAAGTAGCAATGCACTAGCTACATCGCCATGCAAACTACCACCTAAATTCAACAATATGATGCCTACTAAACCAACAGCAATGCCTAACCATTCTTTCACTGTGATTTGATGCCCCCAGATAGATGAAAAAATCGCCATCCAAATCGGTGCTGTGGCAATCGAGAGTGCCGCCGTGCTAGACGAAACTGTTTGCTGCACATAGCACACCGTACCATTACCTAAGGCAGGTAATAAAATACCAATAGCAGTCGCGGCTAACCACTCTTTTTTTGTAGGATTTGGCGAACCCAAAAAGCGCATGACGATATATAAAATCACACCAGCCACCGTAAAACGCAACCCGGCCATTAAAAATGGCGGGAAGCTTTCTATGCCAAAACGTATGGCAAGATAAGTTGAGCCCCAGATAAAGTAGGTACAAAACAGCGCTAAAACAACCAGAAGTGTTTGATTTTTATAATTCATAAAAATTGTTTATTTGTTAAATCGAGCAAAGACAAGGCGTTTTAGTGAAGACAGTACGATTAGTACGGCAAACTAAAACAACGCAGTATTTGCCCGATTTTACAAATAAACCTAAACCTGCGGGTGAGCACGCTCGGATTTAGACTGTATCTTATTAAGCGCATTCAAATAAGCCTTAGCAGAAGCAATCACAATATCAGTATCGGCCCCCTGCCCATTTACAATACGTCCGCCTTTTGAAAGCCTTACGGTCACTTCACCCTGCGCATCTGTACCACTGGTAATGTTATTCACTGAGTAAAGTTGCAACTCTGCACCACTTTGTGCAATATTTTCAATCGCCTTGAACGCTGCATCCACTGGGCCACCGCCATCAGATTCTGCACGACTTTCCACGCCATTTTCTGACAAGGTTAAAATCGCATGCGGTATTTCACCGGTAATAGAGGCCACTTGCAAATAGACTAATTTGAAGTGCTCAGTCGCTTCAGACAAGAACTCATCGCTGACCAAAGCATGCAAATCTTCATCAAAAATCTCAGATTTTTTATCGGCTAAATCTTTAAATCTGGCAAATGTGGCATTCAACAAATCTTCAGTTTCAAGCTCTATGCCCAACTCTTTCAAACGTGTTCTAAACGCGTTACGACCAGACAATTTACCAAGTGTTAATTTATTCGCGCCCCAACCTACATCTTCAGCACGCATGATTTCGTAAGTTTCACGATGTTTCAACACGCCATCCTGATGAATGCCAGATTCATGTGCAAATGCATTCGCACCGACAATCGCCTTGTTCGGCTGTACTGGGTAGCCAGTAATGGTCGATACTAATTTACTGGTAGGTACAATTTGCGTCGCATCAATACTGGTTTCAAGATTGAAGATATCTTTACGGGTACGCAACGCCATCACCACTTCTTCCAAACTCGCATTACCCGCGCGCTCGCCCAAACCATTAATGGTGCATTCCACTTGGCGCGCACCACCCATCACTGCGGCTAAAGAGTTAGCCACCGCCATACCTAAATCGTTATGGCAATGGGTAGACCACACAACTTTATCGCTATTTGGTACGCGTGCAATCAATTCGCGCATGGTTTCACCCCAAGGCGCAGGAATAGAGTAACCAACGGTATCCGGCACATTAATTGTAGTGGCACCAGCTTGAATCACTGCATCAAATACACGAATCAAAAAATTCATTTCAGACCGCACAGCGTCTTCGGCAGAAAACTCTACATCATGGGTATATTCCAATGCCCATTTCACAGCTTGCACAGCACGTTCCACCACTTGGTCTTCCGTCATGCGAAGCTTGTTTTCCATATGGATTTTGCTGGTAGCAATAAACGTATGAATACGTCCATTTTTTTGATCATGCTCCATAGCCGGCTTGATGGCTTCGCCTGCCCGGCGAACGTCGTTTTCACTGGCGCGCGCAAGTGAGCAAACAGTTGAAGTTTTAATGATTTTTGCAATCTCATGAATCGCATCAAAATCACCCGGACTTGCTGCAGCAAAGCCTGCCTCAATCACATTAACGCCTAATTTTTCAAGCTGTCGTGCAATACGGATTTTCTCTTCTTTAGTCATGGCTGCGCCCGGGCTTTGTTCGCCATCACGCAAGGTAGTATCAAAAATAATAATGTGGTCTTGTTTCAAGTTTTCTTGTTTAATCATCTGATTCATGGCTGTTACCTAATTTTTTTAATTTGAATTTTTTAATTCATTTTGCTTTTTGAGTTTAATCTTAAAATTTGGATTAAATCTTAAAATAAAATTGGCTCAAGGTTAGCTTATCGCTAAGCGAGCATTTAACAGCATTTATAAAAAATACTGTATTTAGTACATTGTATGGGGGATATAGTTTGCGCGCTAGCGCAGGTGATGATTGCGGGGCGCAACAACACGTGACGCAAGATATTTGCGTAATAACAGCGTGCTAGCGATAAAGCTAACGGCATAAAAAACAGTTGAAATATGTAAAATAGACATAGTATTAGAAATATAGTGTGTTTTACAAACTTCTGCAAGTGCTAACTGGTTGAATTTATTTATCATGCTGATAAATCTCAGCATGATAAATAACTTACTCTTTAGCTGATTGGCTTAGCTGGGCGTTTCAATTTATCCCGCACCCACAGTACATAGCCTGAAAGGCCATAGACGATCATCACGAAAAACAACACTTCTGGTGGGCTGTATGACACCAGCACAATCGCCAGCATGATGCCTAAAATCACAAAGAACGGCACACTGTCTTTTAAGTTAATGTCTTTACCGCTGTAATAACGTAAATCGCTCACCATAGACGCACCTGCAAATACCGTAATACCCCAAGCCATCCATTTCCATTGCAATACGCCGAAAAATATATCGCGCCCACTTACACCGTATTCGTACGAAACCCATACAAAACCTGCTAAAAGTGCAGCTGCTGCAGGGCTAGGCAAACCTTGAAAGTAACGCTTATCTTGATGGCTATCTTCAAGCTTAGTATTGAATCTGGCTAAGCGTAATGCTGCGCAAGCACAGTAAATAAAGGCTGCTAGCCAACCTAACTTACCTAATGGTTTTAATGCCCATACATATAAAACTAACGCAGGTGCAACACCAAACGACACCATATCCGACAAGCTATCGTATTCTGCACCAAAGGCACTTTGCGTATTAGTCATACGCGCAACTCGACCATCTAGCCCATCTAGCACCATAGCAATAAAAATAGCTACCGCTGAATGTTCAAAGTTGCCATCCATGGCTTGGACGATTGCATAAAATCCCGCAAACAGTGCAGCTGAGGTGAATAAATTTGGCAGCAGGTAAATTCCGCGTTCTTTTAACCCGCCTTCTAATAAGGGCTTTTTGCTTCTTGTTCGTGGCGTTTTTTCTACCATAATTTTAGTTTCAATAAATAAACTTAGAGTTAGTATAACAAAGCTGAGGTTTTTGAACACCGTTCAAATTATTCCAGTTAAGTACACAGTAGGGTGATGATACCTAAAAGCGAATTTTAAGCAGTATGTTAATATCGCGACCTAATAAATAAACTATTAATCTCGCTAAGATAACTATATAAGCATGCAATTTACATTACACAAGCAAGATGGCCTTGCCCGTCGCGGTACAGTCAAACTTAAACATGGCGAGGTGCAAACGCCAGTCTTCATGCCAGTTGGTACTTACGGCACGGTTAAGGCAATGTCGCCACTTGAGCTAAAAGAAATTGATGCTCACATTGTATTAGGCAACACCTTTCATTTATGGCTGCGCCCAGGGTTAGAAGTGATTGCTGCGCATGGTGGCTTACATAAGTTCATGGGATGGGATGGGCCGATATTGACCGATTCCGGCGGTTTCCAAGTGTGGAGTTTAGGCGCGCTTCGTAAAATCACTGAAGAAGGTGTGAAATTTCGCTCTCCCATTAATGGTGACAGCTGCTTTTTAACCCCGGAAGAATCGATGCGCATACAAAAAGTGCTGAATTCTGACATCGTGATGATTTTTGACGAATGTACGCCTTATCCTGCAACGCCAAAAGAAGCGAGTGATTCTATGCAGCTTTCGATGCGTTGGGCACGCAGAAGTAAAGATGCGCATGCAGGCAATGAAAATGCACTGTTTGGCATCATTCAAGGCGGTATGTATGAAGATTTACGCGATATCTCACTTGCAGGACTGACCGATATAGACTTTGATGGTTACGCAATTGGCGGATTATCCGTGGGTGAGCCCAAAGAAGATATGTTGCGCATATTGACACACACTGCTCCAAAAATGCCGCAAAACAAACCGCGTTATTTAATGGGGGTGGGCACTCCAGAAGACTTGGTGGCGGCAGTTTCACAAGGCATTGATATGTTTGACTGCGTGATGCCAACCCGTAACGCCCGTAATGGCTGGTTGTTTACACAGTACGGCGATATTAAAATCAAAAACTCTGGTTATAAAACGGATACGCAACCATTGGACGCGGATTGCGCCTGCTACTCCTGCCAAAACTTTAGCCGTGCCTATTTGCATCATTTGCACAAAGTAGGTGAAATTTTAGGTTCACGCTTGAACACCATTCACAATTTACATTACTACCAAGTGTTAATGGCAGGTATGCGCAGTGCAATTGAAACGGGTACATTTGAAGCGTTTAAAACAGAATTTGCAACAAAGCGCGCTAGTTTGTCATACCAGCTTAGGCTTGCAACACGCGTCTAATTTCTAGTGATTGACTATCCTGCAATTACAGGCAGTCTGTGCTAGAATCCGAAGCTAATTTTTAGTACTTTAAAGTTATTTTTAAGCAATTTATTTTTTAAGAAGGCAATCTCATGTTTATTTCAAATGCATACGCAGCAGGCTCTTCGGCAGCAACAGATATAATGAGCTTTTTACCGCTCATCGTCATTTTTGTATTGTTTTTCTTCATGATTATTCGTCCACAAATGAAGCAAGCCAAAGAACAGCGCAATATGATTGCGGCTTTACAAAAAGGTGACGAAGTCGTTACCAGCGGCGGCATTGTTGGCAAAGTAACTAAAGTAACAGAAGCTTTTGTCACTGTTGAAATTGCTGCTAATACTGAAATTACGGTACAAAAACAAGCAATTCAAACTGCACTGCCAAAAGGTACGATTAAAAGTATTTGATTCGCAACGACCTTCTCCTTAATGCTTTAAAACCTCACACCGTTATTGACTAGAGCCAGACTATGAACCGCTATCCAATGTGGAAAAATATTTTTGTTGCAATCATGATTTTGATTGGGCTAATTTATACCATTCCGAATTTCTTCGGCGAATCGCCAGCGGTACAAATTACACCTGCAAAAAGCACGACTAAACTTGATTCCGCATTGCTGGGTCAAGTGGAAGCAATTTTTAAGCAGGAAAAGATTGCATACGATGGTGTGTATCTTGATGCTCGTGGCGTGAAAGCGCGGTTTGCAAACACGGATACGCAAATTAGAGCAAAGGATGTGTTGCAAACCAACCTGGGTAAAGACTACACGGTAGCGCTCAACCTGCTATCACGATCACCTGACTGGTTACGTAGTTTAGGTGCCAAACCGATGTACTTAGGTTTAGATTTACGTGGTGGCGTACACTTTTTAATGCAAGTAGACATGCAAGCAGCTTTAAGCAAGGCTGCTGAGCGCTTTGTTGGTGACTTTAGAATCGCGCTACGCAAAGAGCGGATTTCTTATGTAGGCGTCACACGTGAAGGGCAATCAGTTGAAGTACGCTTTAATGACCAAGCTGAGCTTACAAAAGCAAAAACTATCATCAATAAAGAGTACCCAAATCTAACACTGGTTGAAGCCGTTGATGGCAACGAAAAAGTGCTTAAGGCATCGTTGAGTACTGTTGAGCAAAAACAAATTCAAGACTTTGCTATCAAGCAAAACATTCAAACCTTACACAATCGCATCAATGAACTTGGTGTTGCAGAACCAATCATCCAGCAACAAGGTGCTGACCGTGTGGTAGTTCAGTTACCTGGCGTACAAGATACGGCAAAAGCTAAAGAAATTTTAGGCCGTACGGCAACGTTAGAAATTCGTATGGTAGACGAAGAAAAAAGCGATGCTGCCACACTTGAGAAAGCCGCTAACGGCCAGGCACCTTTGGGTGATGAAGTGTATAAAGACCGCGAAGGTCGCGCTATCTTAGTGAAAAAGAACGTAGTTTTGACAGGTGATTACATTACCGATGCAGGTCCTGGTGTAAATAACCAAACTGGTCAATCTGTAGTAAGCGTTACATTAGATGCCCGTGGCGCACGTATATTCCAGCAGGTAACGCGTGAAAACGTAGGTAAACGCATGGCGATATTGCTGATTGAAAAAGGCAGTACCGAAGTTGTTACCGCACCAGTGATTAACGAAGAAATTGGTGGTGGTCGAGTACAAATTTCTGGCATGGCCAATACACAAGAGGCCACTGACGTTTCATTGTTATTACGTGCTGGTGCACTTGCAGCACCGATGGATATCATTGAAGAGCGCACTGTAGGCCCTAGTATGGGTCAAGACAATATCAATCGCGGTATTCACTCAACCCTTTGGGGCTTTGCCGCAATTGCCGTGATGATGATGATTTACTACATGGCGTTTGGTGTGGTTTCAGTGGTTGCGTTGGCGATTAACTTATTACTGCTAGTAGCGATTCTATCTATGTTGCAAGCCACGCTCACCTTACCAGGCTTAGCCGCGATTGCGCTAGCACTTGGTATGGCGATTGATGCCAACGTACTGATTAACGAACGTGTGCGCGAAGAGCTGCGTAATGGCAACACTCCGCAAGCCAGCATCCACGCCGGTTACGACCGCGCATTTGATACGATTTTAGACTCAAACGTGACAACATTGATTGCTGGTTTGGCATTGTTTATGTTTGGTACCGGCCCAATCAAAGGCTTTGCTGTGGTACACGTACTAGGCATCCTGACTTCTATGTTTAGTGCTGTGCTGGTATCGCGCGCGTTTGTAAACTTAATCTATGGCTATCGCCGTAAAGTAACCAAACTGTCTATCGGTCAGATTTATAAAGCCTAGCATTCACGCTAATAACTACTATTAAGAATATTTAGAGTACATACCATGGAATTATTTAGAATCAAAAAAGATATTCCCTTTATGAGTTATGGTCGCCTGACGACTGCTATCTCATTAGTGACATTTATATTAGCCATCTTCTTTTTAGCCCATCGCGGCTTGAACTTCGGGGTTGACTTCACTGGCGGTACCGTCATGGAAGTTAACTATCCGCAAGCAGCTAATTTAGAAAGTGTGCGCGAAGCAGTTGATAGCATCGGCCTGAAGGAAGCTACTGTACAAAACTTTGGCTCTAGCCATGATGTGTTGATTCGCTTGCCTGTTAAAGCAGGTTTGTCAGTCTCACAACTTTCTGAACAAGTAAAAGCAGCGCTGGTTAAAGCAGATTCAACGGCTGAAATTCGTCGTGTTGAATCTGTTGGCGCACAAGTGGGCGATGAGCTTTATGCCAACGGTGGCTTAGCGCTGTTCTTTGTCTGCGTGGGTATTGTGCTATATCTGTGGTTGCGTTTTGAATGGCGTTTCGCAGTTGCGGCGATTATCGCCAACATGCATGACGTGGTGATTATTCTTGGCTTCTTCGCTTTCTTCCAGTGGGAATTTAACCTCACAGTACTCGCCGCAATTTTAGCGGTATTAGGTTACTCAGTGAATGAGTCTGTGGTGGTATTTGACCGAGTGCGCGAAAATTTTAGAAAAATGCGTAAAGCATCAGTCGTACAGGTAATTGATAACGCGATTACCCGCACAATGTCACGTACAGTGATTACCCACTTAATGACGCAAACTATGGTCGGTTCAATGTTGCTATTTGGTGGCGAAGTACTGCACAACTTCGCACTTGCTCTGACGATTGGTATTTTATTCGGTATCTACTCTTCAGTATTGGTCGCTTGCCCAATCGCAATGTGGCTAGGCGTCAATCGTGCTAATTTGATTGGCGATGTGGAGAAAAAAGATAAAGAAGTGGTGGATGCAGAAGTTGCACCATAAAACTTGGATATAAAAACCTTACTCAATAAATAGTCCTCTTTCTAAACACACATTTATATCAAGCCTAGTGAATCTTTAATCTAGGCTTGATTAGCTGTACCGCTCACGGTTACACTGAACGCATCTTGAATCCACACACATTACACCTTGGATAACATTCCTATTTCTTGGCAGCTAGGCGCACTCGCGCTACTGCTGTTCATTTCAGGTTTTTTCTCAATCGCTGAAACTAGCTTGATGTCGCTCAATCGCTATCGATTGCGTCATTTAGTCAAAGAAGGCAATCGTGGCGCACGTTTGGCCAGCGCATTGTTAGCGAAAACAGATAAGTTATTAGGGGTGATCTTACTTTGCAATAACTTTGCTAATGCAGCTTCAGCGACTTTAGTCACGCTGATTACCGTAGAGTTGTTTGGTGAAGGTGAGTGGATCCTGATGTTAGGCACATTAACGGTCACTTTTGCTATTTTAGTATTCAGTGAAATCTCACCCAAAGTGATTGCAGCAGCGTATCCAGAAAAATTGGGTATTTTTTGTAGCTATATACTCTATCCTTTGCTCAAAGTGCTGTACCCAGTTGTTTGGTTCATTAATTTATTTGTCGGTGCATTATTAAAAATCTTGCGTGTAAGAATCAATTTTGAGGAATCAGCGCAATCACTCACCATGGATGAGTTACGCAGCATCGTGACGGACGCTGGGCATTTTCTACCTAAAAAACATCGCGCTATTTTGCTTAATTTGTTTGATTTAGAAAAAATCACTGTTGATGATGTGATGACTGCGCACACGCTGGTAGAAACAATAGATTTTGATGCGCCGATTGAAGATATATTCCAACATATTTCTAATAGCCATCATACGCGCTTACCTGTACGCCAAGGCGAGAGCGAAGAAATTATCGGCATATTGCATATACGTAAAATCATCAGCCAATTACGCTCGCATCATGCAAATAATGATTTAGACAAAGAAGCCTTGCGTGAGGTGATTGCGGACCCCTACTTTATACCTTCTGGCACACCGCTTTACACACAAATACAGCAGTTTCAAGAGAACCAGCAACGCGTTGCATTGGTGGTTGATGAATATGGCGAATTTAAAGGTTTAGTGACACTAGAAGACATCTTGGAGGAAGTGATTGGTGACTTTACGACACAATCCCCTTCAAGGCTTGGTAGTTACCGCAAAGAAGCCGATGGTAGCTGGCTGGTGGACGGCAGCAGCACGTTGCGTGACCTGAATAAAAAATTAAATCTAAGCTTGCCACTTGATGGTCCACGCACTTTGAATGGCCTAGTAATAGAATATTTCGAAGATATTCCCGAACCAAATACCAGCTTCAAAATTGGTACACACACCCTTGAAATCGTTCAAACTCAAGATCGTATTGTCAAAAGTGTCAAAATCTTCCCTTAAGCAATAATCTAACAATAAGTTAATGCCCAATTAGTAGTTAATTTTTTATAACCCTATTCAAATTGGGCTTGAATTTTTTACAGGTTGGCTCAAAATAGGTCCATATGGCTAACCCTAAAGACAACGCTTTTCCTTCAGATAACAACACAGCGCTTAAACCTGAAGTTGCAAAACCGAAATTACCCCCCATGTTTAAGGTATTGCTGTTAAATGATGATTACACGCCTATGGAATTTGTAGTGGAGTGTATAGAACGTTTTTTTAACAAAAGCCGTGAACAAGCTACGCAAATTATGCTCAAAGTACATACAGAGGGTATGGGCGTATGTGGTGTTTACCCACAGGACATCGCGGAAACAAAGATGAATCAAGTACTTAATCATGCAAAAGAGTCGCAGCATCCTTTGCAGTGTGTGACTGAACCAGCTTAAAAACTAGCATTAGAGTAGAAGTAACAGTTTGGTATTGGCGTTATAGTAAAAGTGTCAGCTTAAAATGAAGCAATGCTGGCTTAAAAATTGCATGTTGTAGATTAAGTATTGATGAACGTAGTTCCTGTTTAAAGATAATTTGAAAGTTAAGGTACAAAAATGATCGCTCAAGAGTTGGAAGTTAGCCTACATATGGCCTTTATGGACGCTAGACAAAAGCGCCATGAACTCATCACGGTTGAGCATTTATTGCTCGCCATGATTGATAACCCTACGGCAGCTGAAGTTCTGCGGGCGTGTGGTGCAAAGCTTGAGGTGCTACGTACCGAGCTTAGCCAATATATTGAAGAACATACGCCGACTGTCATTGGTCAAGAAGATGTAGATACGCAGCCAACACTGGGGTTTCAGCGTGTGATCCAACGTGCGATGCTGCATGTGCAATCTTCTGGCAAAAAAGAAGTCACGGGTGCGAATGTGCTGGTTGCGATCTTTGGTGAAAAAGACTCTCACGCGGTGTTTTTCTTGCATCAACAAGGTGTTACGCGTTTAGATGTGGTTAACTTCATTTCGCATGGCGTTTCTAAAATTGCTGAAACAGCAAAACCTGATGGCGGAAACCAAGACCCAGAAAGCGATCTACCTGCAAATGGTGCATTAGAAAACTACGCGCTTAACCTCAACGCGCAAGTGCTGGCGGGTAAAATTGACCCATTAATTGGACGTGGTCCTGAATTAGAGCGCGTGGTGCAAACACTTTGCCGTCGCCGTAAAAACAACCCCCTATTGGTGGGTGAGGCTGGTGTAGGTAAAACTGCAATCGCAGAGGGTTTAGCACGCCGTATCGTTGAAAAAGAGATTCCAGATGTATTGGCTAATGCAATTGTATACTCGCTTGATATGGGCGCGTTGCTGGCAGGTACAAAATATCGCGGTGATTTTGAGCAGCGTTTAAAAGCGGTGATGAAACAACTCGCTGATAATCCAGATGCAATTTTGTTCATTGATGAAATTCATACATTGATTGGTGCTGGCTCAGCCAGCGGTGGCACTTTGGATGCCAGCAATTTGCTCAAACCTGCATTATCAAATGGCACACTTAAATGTATAGGCGCGACGACTTATCAGGAATATCGTGGCGTGTTTGAGAAAGATCATGCGCTCGCGCGTCGATTCCAAAAAATTGATGTGTCTGAACCTAGCGTAGCTGAAACGATTGAGATACTAAAAGGTTTGAAATCACGCTTTGAAGAACATCACAGCGTGAAATATGCGGCAAGTGCGCTAACTACTGCTGCTGAACTCTCAGCAAAATACATCAACGACCGTCACTTGCCAGACAAGGCAATTGATGTGATTGATGAAGCTGGCGCTGCACAACGTATACTGCCAAAATCTAAACAGAAAAAAGTCATTGGCAACAAAGAGATTGAGGACATTATCGCCAAAATTGCGCGTATTCCGCCAAAAAATATCTCTAGCGATGACCGCAACGCGCTTAAAACACTTGAGCGCGATTTAAAAGCTGTCGTATTTGGCCAAGATAAAGCGATTGAAGCCCTAGCATCTGCAGTCAAAATGGCACGCAGCGGTTTGGGACAAGGCAATAAACCCATTGGTAGCTTCTTGTTCAGTGGCCCTACAGGTGTTGGTAAAACTGAAGTCGCTAAACAACTCGCTTACATCATGGGCATTGAATTGATTCGCTTTGACATGAGTGAGTACATGGAGCGTCATGCGGTGTCTCGCTTGATTGGTGCGCCTCCTGGCTATGTTGGTTTTGAGCAAGGCGGTATGATGACCGAAGCCATCACCAAAAATCCTTATTGCGTACTGTTGTTAGACGAGATTGAAAAAGC
>JBKJUR010000036.1:0-29135 GCA_046590165.1 Methylotenera sp. | reverse complement strand
CGTTGGTGCTGTGTTCGACTCACAGGGGGGCCACCATTTAGATTAAGGCTTACAGCGATGTAGGCCTTTTTTCTTTTCCAGTCATGGCACACTCCTGACACACCTGTAGTTTATGATGACTTATACCGAATGCTCAATTTTGAGTTGCTGGTGAAGTGCGAAATTTCAGCTAGCAGTACTGCAAAATTCGCTCAGCATGGATTCACGGTGATCCATAGGCAAGTAATTGTGGCGAAGTCCTGGCTACCCCATGCCGTGCATGAAGACGCGCCGTTATGTTGCTTTATCACTTTAGAAATATGTTGATTAGCTAATTGTTATATTTCTAATGATAACTACCAACAGCCCGCATAGTCTTAAATCCTTGCGGTTTTTTAGGTCTATCACAAGGAGATTTTCTTGAAGATTATTTCTGAATGGTAAGGCAAAACAGTAGAAGTTGAAAATGAAGTTGTGTCTTAGTCATCCGAAATGGGTTGAACATTAGACCGAACGGACTATATCAATAATTTTGAAAAAGCATAACAATCAAAGCATTCAAACTACATAAGAAGAAAAAGTCATGAGAAAATCAGTACGCGGTGCATTAACTGTTTTAGCTTTATTATTTTCACATCAAGCATTTGCTATAGAACCAGACGGACAGATCAAAGGCGAGTATAAGCAAGCTTATGGTTTTTCTGATTCGTTGTATGTATATACATATACGCCTAACCCAATTGAATTACACCAAACCTCGTGTGATTTCGTTCATGATGCCGATTACTGCAACTCATTTACGAGTGTAACGGAAGAAGGACCGTCAATAAGTCTACTTTTTAGCTCAAAATTTAATCCTAATGAAGGTTATATCGAAGGTCAAGATAATTTTGATTCAGATAAAATAGTTGATGGTCATCCAAATCAAACAATGATACCAATTCCGACTTTACCTCTTACCCTTATTGGGGATGGTTATATACAAGATGATGGTTCATTTATGGTTAATTATGGCTCCTATGGCTTAACATGGAATGATGATTCAGCGCCTTCAGAGTTGCATGCAGATGAAAATGGAAACATCAATAAATGGAATGCGACTTGGGGGCATCATCGTGTGGTAAATTCGACTGACAAACTTGATACACTTCATATTGACATGGTGGTTATGCAAATAGAGGGTTCAAGCACTAATGTTTCATCTTGGGTCGGAACGCCTGTAACCAAATTTCAACTACGATATCTTGTTTTTGTTCCCTCAGAAGTTTCCCCTGTACCTGAACCAGAAAGCTATGCAATGCTTCTTGGTGGACTTGGTTTGATGGGCTTTGTTGCGCGTCGCAGACAACTGAACCAGGCACAGAAGTCATAGTAATTTTAAATGGATGGGAACTTATGTTTCCATCTAGATTTTAATATCAAGTCTCCAGTATCTAAGATAAGTAACGGTATATTTGACGGATTTTATTTTATTTTATTTACCTCTTGATACTGGCTAACAAGAGTTGTTCGACTCACAGTGGGCCACCATTTCAAATAAGGCTTACAGCGATGTAGGCCTTTTTCTTTTCTATCCATGGCACACTTGTAGCTTATGTAGACTTATGTCGAATTGCTCCTTTTGGAACATTGCGTGTGCTGGTGAAGTGCGAAATTTCAGCGAACAGTACTGAAAAATTATCTCACCTTAGACCCGCATCGATCCATAGGCAATAGATTGGGTCGGCGCCATGGCTACCCCCATCTCGTGCTGAAAAGTTTGTCATTATGTTGCGATTGGGTTGATACTTTTATAATTCTAGTTTTTTACTTTCTAGGCAATGGTGTGATTAGCGGTCATAATAGTTCGACAATTAAATCTAATAAGAAAACTATGCCTTGGCTGAGAGCAGCAATAAAATTTTTAGCAATTCCCACTGCAACATTCTATATGTTTACCCTAGCGAGCCTAGCGCATGCTGAAATTCTAAATGTTGATCCAGCAGCTTTAAAGTGGGCTGGGCTTAAAAATGAGAGTGATGCAAGCAAGAGAATTTTAACTGATGCGGCACTGAAAGCACTTGCTACCAAACCTTTTGATGCTGAACTTTTGATGAAGAAAAGTTATTTATTGGGTAAATATAATAATTCAAATGTGATTGCCACGTTCCCGTGTTCTGATATTTGCCCCAATTACACAGTTCGTATTATCTATCTTGATGTTAAGCCAGAATCTTGCAAAGCTACAGGTGGAAAAGTGACTGGAGTTGTTGTGCCAATGGGCATCTCTTTGGCCACGGAAAACTACTGTATTCCAAAAAAAATACTACCTTATCAGGACTTCATTGCTGCATCAGCAAACTAAATACTTCAATTACTGACTAGAGGCTTATGAAACTTATAATTTTAATCTCTTGCATTTTATTGTGCATGAGTGCAATCGCCAAGGATAAAAGGCTTTACCAACAAGATGCATACGGTAATACTCAATACCATAAACCATCATATGCCATCCAAGACAACAAGCGCATTTTTGAAACAGATTCATTTGGCAATAAGCTTTATCATAAGCAACAGTATCAGATAAAAGACAACACTATCTATCAGACTGATACAGTAGGAAATATCCAATATCACAAACCTAAATCAAAGTTGGAGTGATGTAAAATATTATGAACAAGTCTAAACACTCACTATCCAGTGCCATTAAGTATAGCTCGTGTATTTTGATAGCGCTATTTTTAAGTGCTTGTCACAATCAGACTCCTGTCGAAGCTAAGCCAGTAGTGGATCAATTAGCTGAGCTTGTCGATGCTAAGATTAGTTCTGTTACACCTGAGCAAGTATCCGAGGTATTTTCACTTGGAAGTGACTCTACAGATTTACAGCGTGACATACTTATCAAGGAATTAGTTGGCAGCGTGGTCGAATGGGATGTTAAGGTTTATGAGGTTGACTATGTTGATGATGTCTACAAGATTTCATCTCAACCATTTCCAGTGAAGTCAAAAGAGGCAATCAGTATGATGAGGGCTTCTATTGCGCTAAGTCCGAGTAGTGATAAAGACAATGAGTTTCTTCGCAAAGTCAAAACCAACGGTTCAATCCGTATACGTGGAAAAGTTCAGGATGTTGTGCTCAGGACTGTCGTTGTGATTGAGCCTGCTATTTTAGTTCTGTAAACTAAATAATTGATTAATTTTTAAATCATAAAATGGGAATTTTTAATGCAAAATATACGCAAGATCGCCATCGCTATTTCATTAATTATTTTGATAATATGCTCATGGTTTTCCTACTTAGATGCACCTGCTGAGCAGCGCGTTGATGCAGGACTGAAGAGAGCGCTCACTAGTTTTGCTACAGCAAGATTATTAAATGCTGTAATTTCGGTTGCGCAAGGAACAGAGGTTGCATTAGAGCCTATGGGTTTCGGCGTGAACCTCGCTCCTGGACAGTTACTCGATCCGATCAATGATTTGGTAGAGCAGTTTTCGGATCTTATGTTGGTTGCAACTGTAGCTTTTGGTATTCAAAAAATATTGATTAACATTGGAGGCCATTGGTTAGTAAATGTTTTACTAACGCTGTCAATATTGGGTTGGGCGTTGCTGTATTTTAAATTGCAACCCATTCCAATTTGGCTGTCCAAATGCCTTGTAATTCTTCTGATGACTCGCTTTGCAATTCCGATAGTAGTCATTGGAACCGATGTCTTATTTCAAAAATTTATGGCTAATAAATATTTAGCAAGCCAACAGGTAATTGCTAGTGCACCAAAGCAAATAACAGACTTTCAAACTGAAGCAACAAAGCCAGCACATGCGCTGAAGAGTGAAGGGATTTTTGATGGGATTGGAGAAACTTGGAGTGAAATGAAGGCCTATTTGGATTTCAAAAATCACTTTAAAAATATGAAAGAAAAAACAAAGAAGCTGCAAGAAAAAGCTGAACAGTGGGTTGAGCGCATTATCGATCTTATAGTGATTTTCTTGCTACAAACTTTGATTATTCCTTTGCTTCTTGTTTGGATGTTTTATGTGTTTTTGAGAAGTACATTTGAATCACCAAGACGGCAATAGAAAACTATCCAGAAACTTGATTTTCACTAATTGACCCCTCTTGAATAAAATGGACTCTGCCACTTCAGACAAGCTCACTCTGTTTTAGCATAAACTGCTTCAGTGACTGTGCAGGTTTTCAGGAAATCAGATTCTCAGGTTTTCAGTCACCACTAGGCGCATCGACATTTGAAATTCATGCAAGTTTCGATTAGTTTTGAGATCAAGTGTGCTAGTCCAGTTATAGCTCTTTACTAACCTCGTCCTCAACCATTGCTATCAAATTTGATGGGGTATGTCCCAAAGCAGCTGCCAATCTAAAGACGGTTTGAAGTTTTGGCTGGTAGTCTGCACGCTCAAGCAAGCTTATATATTTTCGCTGTAAGTTCGCAAGTTCGCCGACTCTCTCCTGCGACAAGCCTTTTTCCAGCCTTAGCCTGCGCAATACTCTCCCGAATGCAACCGAAATTTCCAACGATAAATCCTCTCCCAATGAACTGGGAGAATTTGCGCCTGAAAGCTTGTCCAGTCATCCCAGTATGCTGGGAATGTCGTATACTTATTTGACAAAAACTTAACGATATCCATCTTGGAGTATAAAAATGAAAAATAAAATTACCGAAGTCGTAGATGCGTCATTTGAAGTTATCTCAACAAAAGCATCTTCAATGAGTGAAAGTGTAGGTGAGGCCGGTAGGGTCACTTTACAAGCTGGAAAAAATGCAGGGCAAGCAGCAGGGAAGTTTGTCAGTACGACTGCTGAACTTCTTGGGGATCTTAATGGTGACGGTAAAGTTGATATTGAAGATGCAAAAATTGCTTATGAAAGAGCAAAGCAATTAGCTGCATCCATAGCAACAGAGTCCGCTAAGTTGGGCAAAGATGTTATGCAATCTGAACTGGTAAAAGATGTAGCGCCATATGCAGCTATTGGCGCAGCCATTGCAGTACCTATTCCAATAGTCGGCCCAGCTATTGGAGCAGCAGCAGGTGCAATTTTGGGTCTATACAAAAACGCTACCAAAAAGAAGTAGCAAACTCTCAACAAAAACTAAAAAGGAAATATGCAATGAAAAAAAGCTTGTTATTAATCATTACAACTTTGGCATTGGTGGCCTGTGAAAAAACACCAGTAGTGGATAGTGAAGAGATTGCAGTACAGAAAGCGGTCACGGCGAGTCTAAAAGATCCTGACTCGGCAAAGTTTGGTAAATTTACCCTAGTATCAGAAAAAGACGCTTGTATAACGGTCAATGCTAAAAATGGTTTTGGCGGCTATACGGGTGATCAACAAGCATATTTAGTAAAGCAAAATGGAACCTGGAGTACGCTAATGATTAACGAAATGTCCCACGCTAACTGCGTTGGTATATTGGCGAAACATTAAGTATCTTAACTTTTTGTTTTTAGAGTCTAAATTTATGTGTTTGGCAAACCTCAATCCAATTAACTATTTGTAAATGATACACAAGCTTTAAAGTTACCTATTTCAATCTTCGCCCGTATGCCTTTTGGTATGCGGGCTTTTTTACGTCTATACCAAGGAGATTTATGATTACCAGTCACAACCTCAACGAAACCTATCAGCAATACCAATTTAACCTTATCCCCTACCGACTGCTGCAAGAACAAGCCTTCGTCATGTTAAGTTTATGTAGTAACCCATCTTCGCAGCTAGATGCGCCTCTTGCTATCAGCGATGAAGAAATCAACTGGCTACTTCAACAACCAGAAGCCGCTTTTGACTACTCAGACTATCTAGGTGGTGATGCCTATGTCTGTGAGTGTGAAGACGATCTCAAGCAAGTACTAGGCTGTGATTTTAAGTGGGCAGAAACCCACGATGGCGCTTGGCCCAATGTTACAGACCTAGTTATGTCTTGGGATAGTTGTTGTTACCTTCAGGAGAACGCTAGTGAGCCACTATGGGCACTCTTTCTCATGTGTTGGAACAATGCAGGTGGTTCTGCCTATTACGTGCCTAAACCATTATGGCGTGCAGCTAGAGTCACTGAGCATATTGCAGCCACCAACAATGCTATGAATTAGTGGTGCGGCTTTTTAACCATCTTATATGAAGTACGTTTTGAACTAAAAATCTTAAATTTAGGAGTACGCATATGAGCAACACACTAGAAACAAATCGTATCGTTAAAGTCGGCACCACGACTAATGTCTCAGGTAAACATAAAATTACTTATCACATTGGCTGCAATGCAGAACATGACATTTATTTCCGTGTTTATGAAAACAGTGGCGGTGGCTTCTTTAGTCCAGAATGGGTATCACTAAAGACTATTCAGCAAGCCATTGAACAAGGTAGAAAGCCAACTACCTCTTTTGTTTTATACGGCATCTTTACAGGTAAGTCAGTCAACACACCAGCCTTCTTACTCGCAGCACTTATGAAAGAAGGCCTATTACAAATCCACGAAGACAATCAACGCTGTTACGCAGCGACTAATCCTGATTCCTTCATCACCGAAATAAATTTATTGATTGCATCCGACATCAACATCCAAGTTGCTCCCAAACCACGAAAGAAGCACAAGCGAATTGAGTTGTTTGAGGCTGGACCAGTAAAGCATAAAGGACAAGCTAGGTTAGCCAGGAAATTAGAAAAATTAGCAGCTGATAAGGCTTAAATTCCTCTCCGATGTAGTTGAAGTCCGCAGCTCCAAAAAACTAATCGCCCGCAATCCCAAGCCAGGCAAGGCCCTTTCAGTTTCGCAACGAAACAAAATAGTTATACCGGTCTTATACCGACCTTGAGCCTCTATTTTTCACTTAATTTTTAACAATCCGGAGTTACATATGGAGTTTGTCACCTTAGTCGTGATTACTTTTCTATGCCTACTTTTTGAGACCACCCGAAAGTTTGGCATTTTTTTATTCATCGTACTATTTTTAGCATTTCCTCTCAGTTTTATCTCACTTGCAGCAATTGCAATTCACTTTATTAACAGATGCAAAATTAAAAGGAGTAATATCTATGTTCCGCCAACTTTACCTAGAAGCCATTGAAGTCGTTCTAGCTTGGGATTTACCAGATGAGGCACTAACAGATGCAATCAATCATCAAGTCATGCATCACAATGATACAGATGATGAGTATGGTTGGCAGAACTATCCAAGCACATCACTTGCATTCAACCATTAACTTCATCTACCTACCCCTCCCACCACCTACCAACTAAAACACACAATACTAAAAAACGATCCGGCACTATGTGGAGGACTTTGCACGTCTGTTGTATGTGGGGTGGGTGGGGGTGGCAACTATCTACAAACTTTAGGAGTTTATTTATGACACAGTTAAAAATTACTTGTCAGCAAGTCGCTGACAAGTTACGTATTCAACTTAGCGCAGATTTATTTGGTATTCGTTTCCCACTCAATATTGAACCTGCTATTTACTCAATCGCTAGTAATATAGCCGAGCAATACAATGGGTCCTATTGGGAGTTTTATTCATTAAGTAACGGTGGCTTTTACATGGCACCTTTTACAGAAAATACATATTAAGTCAGCTGTGAGAATGGTTATGAAGGTCAGTTATCAGCAGATGCATTAGGTATTTTAGCTTGCTTGTATGCTTACAGTCATTTGTCGTTTAGTAACAATCAAAAATTTGCTGACTTATGCGCTATTCATTATCACAGGTTGCGTGAGTTTATGCTGGAGCATGATGAGGCAACATTAATTCTATGTGCTATAGATTAGTCAGCGTCAAATTCTCATAGAAAAGCTATGTACTTTTATTGCCTAAAAATAGTGTGGATGGGGCTAATGGTAGAAGATCAGCATATAACTCTTTGAGCAGCTTCATTCGCAAGGGCAAAATTACTCGGTATACTTCAACACAATTTAATAACAACATGGATTGTAATATTTCAAATGATTAGCCCCATCGATGTAACAGTTATAGATTTTAGAAACTCTTATCCAATAGATGAATGTGTAGCAAAAATGATTGGTTGGATGCATGGTGCTGAGCGTCTTGAAAAGATAAAAGTAGATGAGCGGGGTATATTGCCTGATATGTTGCCTCATATTTATTCTTTGGTTAGCACCCTTGATGAGCAATTAGATGAACTTAAAGAACGAGCTAGGCTAGAGCTGTTTGATGCAGCTGACGCTTATGCAGATGCGATTGATGGCAGTCCGGAGAAAGAGCTATTAGCGGACGTGATTGATCAAAAATATATCGCTATTGATAAATGCTCAGAAATAATTGAGAGGGCACATACTTATATATTAGAAGTCAGAAAAGAGCTCGCCAAAGGTGAGTTATCTCAATTAAGAATTGATCGTGTTGAAAAAAATAATGAAGATAACGATGTTATATATATCATGTTAGATAGCCTAGATGAATGGGTAATATGTAAGTTTGGTAAACCTATTAATGAAATGTCATCGCTATTGGGCGCGGATTCAATAAATCTCAACCCACAGTCAGATCTCTTAAACAATAACATTCCAGATCCCAAGGCCGCTCCAATTGTCAGAAACAAAATTCGACGACAGGAAGCTTCTATATTAGATGCAATTAGAAGCCTTGGATATGATCCCACAGAATTACCAAAACGGATAAAAGGGATGTCTTGGGTTAAATGTAAAGTCGAGTTATCTTTGAAAGGCAATAATTTATTTTCAGCTAAAACTGCATTTGACAAGGCTTGGCAAAACTTGCGTGACTTTTCAGATATTAAAGAAATAAAGTAAGTATCCTCCTTATAAAAAAGTATAGGGAGCAGTCTTGTGGGGGAGGAGGGTGTTGCATTCATGATGCGTGCAGCAGTACCCATTTAACTCTTTAATAAGGATATACAGCATCATGCAAAACAATATTAATCGTAATCAACATCCATCAGTAACTTTCACACCTTGCGCGCCAAATGAATTACCTGAAGAATTTTTACAGGCAAATCAATTCGGCTACTACCTCATTAATGATCAATTGGTTTCGTACCAATTTCTAGCTCTATTAACTAAGCATCTAACTGGAACAATGCATTGCTACGATTCTGTTTTATCCGTTAAGCATATCTGCGGTGAAGAGCTCTGGTCTAGTCTTGATGAGGACGAACGTAAAATTGCCGGTCCTTGTTTGCTAACGCTTATTCAGAATGAGCATATTCTTATTACATTAACCGACGACGAGTGGCAATAAGTTTTTATTTCACAGCTGGGTGCTGAAAAAGTAAGTTTGCGCCCTCGAAAAATAAATTTACATGTTACGAAAGGTGGCCAATTTCCCGCGGAAATTATCCATCTTCTAGCCTGTAGCTCTGAATAATCGTCTTAAGGATAAGTGATGCTTGAATCTCAACCTAAAAATAATATCCCACCCCCTCCCAACTTATTACCGTTAGCCCATCTAACTGAAAAAAGCTTACCAAAAGTTATGGATGAGATGCACGCCGATTTAAGTGTATTTAAAAAATCAAAACAAATCTCTGCTCTAGTGGCTAACGCATTCCCTCATCCGCCTAAAATTGGTAGTCAGTTATTGTTAGGCACAATAGAGAATACTATTTTTTTATTGGATGGCTATGGAATTAAAGTTAGTTACAACGTAATCAATAAAAATCATTCCATTATAATCCCGTATGCAGAAGGAACTAATGCTAGTACTGGTTTAGCTTATATTTATAGCTTGGCCAATTTAAATGGCCTTCCAACGGCACAAATAGCTAGTTTCATTGAAGTAATTGGTGACATGAACCAAATTAATCCAGTGCAAAGCTGGATTCTTAGTAAATCATGGGATGGTCGTGACCGACTTGAACTATTTTATGCAACGCTTACTCACCATCCTGACTTTCCAAAACATCTTAAAACAACATTGATGTATAGATGGACCTTGAGTGCTGTTGCAGCAGCGCTTAAGCCTAATGGATTTAAAGCACGTGGTGTCCTTACATTACAAGGATCACAGTCTATGGGCAAAACGAGTTGGATTAGCGCATTGATACCAAATGATTTATTGCGCGAGGCTTTCATAAAACTAGATCATCATCTTGATGCTAGCAACAAAGATTCCATTATCACTGCAGTTAGTCACTGGATTGTTGAAATAGGTGAACTAGATTCAAGTTTTAAGAAGGACATCGCCAGGTTAAAAGGTTTTTTAACCGCAGACTACGATAAATTACGCAGACCCTACGGTAAGGCCGACTCTGAATATCCGAGACGCACCGTTTTTTGCGCAACTGTCAATGAACATGAATTTTTGATTGATTCTACTGGTAACTCCAGATTCTGGACTATACCTGTTACTGAGATTAACTATAACCATGGCATTGATATGCAGCAGTTGTTTGCACAATTAGCGATTGATTTTTCAAATAATCAACAATGGTGGCTAACCAAGGACGAAGAGGCACTGCTTGAGCTTTATAACAAAGATCATCGGATAACTAGCGTTATTCGCGAGCGAGTTTTGGAGGTGTTAGATTTAGCACGCATCAACGAAAATGGCCTGGAAGCCATGAGCTCTAATCAATTGCTGCAGCGCCTACAGTTCAAGTTTCCTACCAATCAACAAATGCGTGAATGTGGTGGTGTACTTCGAGAATTATTAGGTAACCCTAAGAAAATTCAGGGGTATATGAAGTGGCGCATACCCTTCAGAAAGTCGCCTCAAATTACAAGCATCTCAGACTCAGACCTTTATTAAATATTAATTATTGAATATTAGTCAGTATTTAACCCCCCCCCCCCACAGTTCAGAGTATTCGGTGGGGGGAGTGGAATGTATTTTAAATTTATCAAATTAGGACAAACATGAAACATCAAACTCATCAAATCATAGCAGCTCGTAAAGATGCCACCCCTATTAAAAATATTGACTTATTCGGTGGCTATAAGGCCCCAGTGGCATTGTATGACGCTGTTGAAAAGCAGGTTGCTTATTCTATTACTAATCTTCAGCATGAAAAGTTATACACATTACGTTTAATTTGTGGTGATGAGTTTTGGGCGCTTTTAGATAATGCATTTACTAGAAGAATTGCAGGCAGATGCTTTGCTCACATGATCTATCACGGTCAATTTCCCTTTGAATTTGTCCAATACAAGCGAAGCCCAACTAAACGTTATCAATTACTCACAAACTAAGGAGTTAAGTATGGCAATTATAAAATTAACGCAGCACCTCATTGATCACAGTTTGCCTACTTATGCTGGACCTAGCAGGGTTGAACTTGTCTCTGATGAGCGTAGTGGCTTGTACGTTGAAGTTAGAAATTCAAGTAATGGTAACGGCACTTACTATCTTCGTTATAAAGATGCCAGTGGTAAGTCTTGTCATCAGAAAATAGGTCGTACTGTTGATATCAGTCTTGCCGATGCTCGCCGCAAAGTAAAGGAACTGAAAGCAGAAATTGCGCTTGGTGCGGATCCACGTGCTGAAGAAGCAGCTAGAAAATCTGTTATGACTTTAGATGACTATTGGAACGATGTTTACTACCCAGTATCAAAGTCGATGAAAAGATCCCATACTAGAGAAGAGCAGCTTTTCCGCCTGCGCATTCAATCTAAATTCGGGCATCTTAGACTCAATCAGATTACACGTCAGCAGTTACAAACCTTTCACATTTCACTTAAGGAAGAGGGATTAGCCGGTGCTAGCTGTGATTTGCATCTGAAACTACTCAAGGTGATGTTTTCAAGAGCAGTAGATGCTGGCCTTATTGAGAAAAGCCCTGCAGCTAAATTACCGCTCTTTAATCTTGATAATAAAGTAGAGCGCTATTTGGATGAAGATGAATTACAAAGACTGCTCGTTGTATTGCAGACAGACTCTTGCAAAATGGTTGCAAAGATTTGTTTGCTATTAATTTCATGCGGCGGAAGGCTTATGGAAATTCTGAGTTCGAGGTGGAGTCAACTCGATCGTAAAAGTTTGACACTTAAAATTGCTGCAGAAAACAGCAAGAGTCGAAAGGTGCGTCACATTCAACTTAACTCAACATCAATGGAAATTATTAACAATTTAGACACGGAAGGTAAATATGAGTATTTGTTCGTTAATCACAAAACAGGAAAGCCCTTTGTTAGCATTCATAAAGTGTGGGATAAATTCAGAAAGAAAGCTAATTTGACTGACTTTAGGATACATGACCTGCGCCATACCCATGCAAGTATGCTGGCAAACTCAGGAGTGAGTCTTTACACCATTCAAAACATACTGTCCCACAGCGACCCGTCAGTGACCCAAAGATACGCACATTTGTCGAGAAAGTCTTTGCAAGATGCGAGTAATAAAGTATCAGTAATTATTAATTCAGCTATGAAGGTTAAGCCAAAAGCTGATGGAGTGGTGGTCTAGTAGCTAATTTTTCGGGCAGGGTGAGTGCAAAACTGGCTCCCCTCGCGCCATTCTTGTTCGCATACGTGCCTTTTTTACCGGGGTGATACTCAGCCCATCGCCGAAGTTTCAATGTGCCATTATGTTGCGTTATTCTTGGTATGTTTTTAACTCAGGATTTCAATGGTTTAAGTTGATAGTTCACTTGTCTTAAAAGATTGTTGCAATACTCAATAAATATACATATTATTCATATCAGTGCGTCTCATTGTTTGCGTACTGTTTTGGCCAGATACGATACTGTCGACTGGTTCCCAGTCAGTCCTGTCTCAGGCGTATGGGGTTCCCTTAATTTTATGGAGCTCGCTATGCCGACAACTTTAATCAAATCCCGTGTGAAAGCTTTCAACCTTCAACAAGGTCGCTGTATCTATTGTGAGTTACCAATGTGGACTGATGATCCTCAAGTGTTTGCAAAGAAATACAAAATTACTATCAAGCAAGCTAAGTTATTTCAATGTACTGCTGAACATCTTAAAGCCAAGCAAGATGGCGGCAAAGATGTCGAAAGTAATATTGTTGCTGCTTGTCATTACTGTAATCAGAAACGTCACAAATGCAAATCGCCAAAAGATCCCATAGCCTACAAACAGCATGTTACAAAGAGACTTTGTAAAGGAAAATGGAATTTCGTGAGATTTTAGGTTGGTCTAGGGTGCAGTGCAGCTTTTTGCTCACCTCACCATTTTCTTGGTGCATAGACAGGGAATTTTCATGTAACCTTACTCACGCAAAACTACAAGTTCAATTGTGCCATTATGCTGATTTATTAATGATGCGATTTTTTATTAATTACATTTGATCCCTCATCTTGCCCGTTTAGAAGTTATCACTTGTCGTAATAGTGGCTGTGGGGCCAAATTAAACGTTCGCAATTAATCAAATAATAAGTATTAAAGAATCTTTAGTTAATATCCTTTTAATCATAATAAACTTCATGATTAGTTTTGATTTAAGATTTATTGATAAATAGAACCATATTATTTCTAGGTAGAAAGCTGGCTTCAGTAATGTTCAGAATGCCTAAGTAATTTTCGCCATCGTCATTTTTTTTGGTTAAACTACCTGCCATAGACAACTTCATGCTTATTGAGGAATCTGAATTTAGTAGCATTGCGCTGCTTAGCGGTCGGATTGAGCTAACTTGGCAATGAATATCGTAATCTTCAAAACATATTAAGGTTGCCTCGTTACCAAACTCCATGACTTTTTTCAAATCTATCAAGTCAACCATATATGTGCCCATCTGACTTGGAGTTTTAACAAGCCCCACTAAAAATGTAAGAAATATAATGAGCATATTTGTTTCGGAAGGTATCGGTTCTGAGATGGTTAGCCAGTGCAACTCAACTTTTGGAGAACTATTTAATTCTGCGTTACTATCATTCTCAGGCAGAAATCCTACCCTGATTTGGTTGGTGTTAATAATATCAATATTTAGATCAGCATTGAGATCAGGCTTTTCTCCGAACGTCAGCAATAAGCTGTCTGGATTAACATTATTCCAAAGTGCCACTGTAGGCAGAATACTTTCACAGATAAATTCGGTGGAGCTTAGGCGAAGATTGATTAGAATGTTCAAGCGTTACTTTCTGAATTAGTTCAAATTATCATTTTTGGTGATTTTTCAATAGCAAACTATTTAGGCTTGTTTTAACTTGGTGGTAATATTGAGATCAAATAGTCATGTGCCTGTCTTGAAAGTGTGGTCGTACTTGAAGGGTGTGCAACTCTATAACTTTTGTATTTGCCATTGAGACTAAACTCCCAAAAATCTTTATCAGAGGGCAAATGTGTTATGGGTTTAAGTGGAGGCAAACACACATTACCATCACCTGTAGTAGGAAATATTTCACGCCTAAATTTATTGCCCCCTGAACCATGAGCAAAAATAATTATGTCTGGTTTAAAATACTCAATTTGGGTTTTTAAGAGCACTTCAGAGTATTCCTTTACCACTTTTAAATGCGGGCAGTTATCCAAGCCTTTTTTGTTCCAGGAAAAGCAGAATAGGTTCGCATGTATCAAACCAGACCCACCGGATTTATTTTTAATTTTACGGAAAAAATTAAAGTAACTTTGGCCTCTTGATTTTTTATCCTTATTCAATTCTTTATAAGAATGATTTGTGTGTGTAGCCATAGCTTTTTCTATGTAAGCATCCAAACTAACAAACTTTTCATCAGCCTTAAGTACATTCCAGGCACGTGTTTCCCGACCAATAATCATAATTTTATTTTGTGATTGCTCATAACCGTCTGGGATACTTGGAAGAAATAAACCTGACAACATATTACTACCGCACTTTGTATCGGGGTGCAAAAGATCAAGGTAACTAACATCAATATTTTTCATAACTTTTAAATATTTGGATGCTAACTCTGTATTACTTATCATTTTTTATATTATTCTTAAAAGTTATTAGTCTGCCTGAAACCTAAGTTGGTTTAGGTTGCGTGTAAAAGCGGTAAATTATTTTCTGTAGTGATTGTAATCTAACTTTTTGAATTTAGTGATAAGGAGGTGCGTTTTTGTTGATTCTCAGCTTCAGGTACAAACATGAAGATGCTAAAAAGCTTATAAAATGAAAATGCCATTTCAGATTGCAGCTTAGATAGATATCAGCATACAACAATATTTCCACTTGATTTTATACAACACACCTTTTGAAGTCAGGCTCGGGTTCGGTTCAGCTTTAGGTGACTCTAACTGATTGTTTTAATTTAATTTTAGGAAATAAGTAAGTGAAGCTTTTTGAAAAAAGGTTCGGCATAGGTTCGGATTGTTTGACCCATCAAAATCTTCAAGAAAAAACTACTTACATTTCTTTAGCTTTGTAGAGTGATAGTGAGCACTCGCTTGTACTCATAATCCGTTGGTGCTGTGTTCGACTCACAGGGGGGCCACCAAAAACAAAAAAAGCTCACCTAGGTGAGCTTTTTTTACGATACTATCCTAAGATAAACAAGTTTAAACAAGTATTGCAAGTGATCATAGTTGTTATGCGAATATGATTTAGCTTTAAATCTATTAACAATTTAAGTTTTTAATAATAATTCTTTGTGCATAAATTTAGGATAGGTGATGAATAAAAACATTTATTTCAAGTCGTTATTCGCTGTAATGATGCTCCATACAATGCAGACAGCTAGTGCTGCTGGGTTTGGTCTCGTAGAACAAAGTGCAACGATGGGTAATGCTTTTGCAGGGGGTGCTGCAGCTGCAGAAGACGCAAGTACAATTTATTTTAATCCTGCCGGGATGACTTATCTACCTGATGAACAGCTGGTAATAGATGTGCATGCAGCCAGACCTTCAGCTAATTTTGATAATGATGGTTCAACAAGCTCTGCAGCTACAGGAGGGCTTGCAACACCAGGTGGAGATGGCGGAGATGGTGGAAGTTGGGCATTTATTCCCAATATTTATTATGCAAAAGCGATTACACCAGACGTCAAATTAGGCATAGCAATCAGCCCACTATTTGGACTAAAGACAGAATATGACAAAGACTGGGTAGGACGTTATCAGGGTATAAAGTCAGACCTTAAAACCATTAACATCAACCCTTCCATTGCATTTAAAGTGAATGAACAGGTTTCTCTAGGTTTTGGTGTCTCAGCAATGCGTACTGAAGCAGAACTGACAAATGCGGTAGATTTTGGAACGCTACTGGGAGTACCGGCATTATTTCAAAGACGTGATGGTATAGCTACAATTAAGGGAGATGATTGGGGTTTTGGATGGAATGCCGGAGCAATATTCCAAATATCTGATGCAACACGTTTAGGCATATCTTATCGATCTAAGATTCATGAAAAACTAGAAGGCACAGTTTCTTTTAGTAACGTACCAGCGCCATTAGCCGCTAATCCAGCTTTCTCAAAAGGTAATGTAACCGCCAAACTTGTAACGCCTGATAATTTGTCATTGGCTTTGTACCATCAAATAGATGATCAATGGGGTGTATCTGGGGATATTGTCTGGACAAGATGGAGTTCTTTCAAAGATTTAACCGTAGTAAGAAGTTCAGGTGCTCAAGTCGCTAGCATTCCTCAAAACTGGGAGAATGCAATCAGGGTTGCAGTAGGAACAAATTATAAATACAACGATCGTATTAAATTGCGCGCTGGCATTGCTTATGATGAAAGCCCGGTGCCAGATGAATACAGAACGCCAAGAATTCCAGATAGTGACCGAATTTGGCTATCTTTAGGTGGTGGCTACAAACTATCACCAAATAGTAGTTTGGATATTGCTTATACCCACATATTTTTTGAAGGCAGTACTTTAAATAAAGCGACTGAAAGTGCGATACCAGCTTTAAGGGATAATCTAAAAGGTGATTACGATAATTATGCCAATATTCTCAGTGCACAATATACCTATTCTTTTTAAATTAAGGTGCTGTCATATGAATTTATCAAAAAATTTAAGAGGTTAGTAAATTGATTGCATCACCCTCAGCGAAAGAAGTACGAGTTGCATTGTCAGAATATGCAACGCCAGTCACAAGTGTTGGTTTATTGATTTTTTTGATTGATATTGCAAGCTATTTTGGTGCTTTAATTGCGATATTATTTGCGCCTTGGTTGGCAATAAAAATCATTGCAGGTATTTTTGCAGGGGTCAAAATGGCCAACCTGGCAACTATAGGGCACGATGCTGCGCATAATGTGCTTACTAAATCACGTTTGCTTAATAAATTAATAGCAATCGTCGCATTTACACCAGGCCTTTTTAATTATCGACTGTGGATTTATGACCATCATAATCTGCATCATCATAATACCAATGAGTTACACCCCGATTCATATACACCTCTTTCATTATCTGAATATGAAAATCTAACTGCTTGGGAGAAATTTAAATATCGTTTTTATCGATCAACTTCATTATGGTCTTTTGGTATTTATTATATTTTTGAGCGATGGTGGCAGGCTAAGTATTTCCCGCGTGATCGCATGCCCAAGCATGTACAGCGTTCAGCTTGGCCTCACACAATATATTTAACCCTGTATTCTATTGGCTTCATGGCGATACTAGTCAGTGCTCCCATGTACTCAGAAACTACAGTAATAACAGCTGTGGCATGTGGATTTATTATTCCGTTTTATGTGTTTCAGTCATTATTTGCATTTACTGTCTATGTACAACACACACATCCTAAGATCATTTGGTTCAAGAACAAGCCAAACAGAAATGCAGAAGGCCGACAGGACTATATTTCAGTACATTTAAAATTTCCTAAAATTTTATCAGCACTGACCCATCATGTTTATGATCATGCGGCGCATCATGCTCATATAGGTATTCCATGCTATAAGCTTTCAATGGCACAGGAAAAACTGAATTTACTAATCGGTGAAAAAGCTGTATCTGAAAAATTCACATTTGCCTGGCTGGCACGCGTAAAGCGGCATTGCAAGTTATACGATTACGAGAATCAGCAATGGTTAAATTTTGAAGGGAAAGTAAATACATTAGTCAAAGACTAACATTTGATGAATTGAAAATTTAAATTAGATAGCATTTTTATAGTTTTTAAGATTGCGATTAAATAAATATAGAAAAATTATGTAATTAAACATCTATATCTACTTATATTTGTTTGGATTATCATGAGATTCACCTTGAGATGGTTTTGTGTTGAGATTAAAGTACTGTACAACAACTTTAGTCTTACATTGATCTATTGAATAAACTAGGAGAATTGAAATGAACACTGTCGTAGATTTTCAGCAAACAAATAGTGTCGCATTAACGCAAATGAGGACATATTTTGAAGAAGAATTCGGGATTATGTCATATTACATGAACCCTGAACCTAGACCGTGCTTCAATAAAATATGTATGTCGGAGTTGCATCAAAGCCAATCTAGTTTAGAAAAAATGCATGGCCAAGTAGTTATAAACGGTAAAGTCAATCAGGCCAATTATTTAGTGTTGGCATCAGACGTACCTGGAATTTTCAATCTCGGCGGTGATTTATCGGTATTTGGTGAGTTGATTCGAGCTAAAGCGCGCGAAAAGTTATTAAGTTATGCGAAGTTGTGCGTCAATAACGTGTGGACTTTTTATAATATGCAGGCTCCTGTTACCACTATTTCGCTAGTTCAAGGTCAAGCAATGGGTGGTGGATTTGAGGCGGCGCTTGCAGCACATATCATGGTGGCTGAAAAAAGTGCGATAATGGGTTTGCCAGAAGTGCTATTTAATCTATTTCCTGGCATGGGTGCGTTAAGCTTTATATCTCGTAAAATAGGTATGCCTTCTGCAGAAAAAATGGTTCGTTCAGGAAAAATCTACACAGGTGAAGAGCTATACCAAATGGGTGTTGTGGATGTCTTGGCGGAGGATGGGCAAGGTGAGTATGCACTGAATCAATGGGTTAAGAAAAATCATCGTTCGCTGAATTCTTTTCAAGCAATTAATCGCGCAAAACAACGCGTTAATCCACTAACTATCGAAGAGCTTTATGATATTACTGAAATTTGGGTTGAAGCAGCCTTACGCTTAGATGAACGTAACTTAAAAGTAATGGAGCGTCTAGTGCGAGCCCAAAATTCAAAAGTAAGTACTGAAGTTTCACATATTGATACCAAACAATCGGCTTGAACAAAGTTATTTGTTTGAGGCTGCCTCAGGCCGTCTGAGGTAGTCTTCAACTGCAACGGTCAGTTTGGAAAATTCGCTATTCAATTCATTGGTCAAATCAGTAGCCTGTGTTGAGGGTATTGAAGCGTTTAAATGACCAATCATTTCTGTAATTTTAGCAAGCTGTATAGCGCCTACACTCAGACTGTTACCTTTTAAAGCGTGGCAATAATCATGTAACTCACCATAGCGTTTGCTTTTAACGGTAGCCTCAATTTTATCAATGAGCTTAACGCAATCTGTTAGGTAGTTTCTGAGTAATCGATGCATAAACAAATCATCACCTGCACCAATTTTTTCAAGTTCTCTTAAGGTGTCTAAGTCCAGTGATGTATTGCTAATTTTAAGTGCAGCATCAATGTTTACTGGTTTATTAAGTGCCTTGTTCATCCATTCTGTAGCTGTATTAGCTGGGAGGTTGAGAACATTTTCAATAGTCTGAAATAAAGTTCCCGCATCCATTGGTTTGGTTAAGAATGCATCAAACCCAGCCTCAGTCGCTGCCTGTCTAGCAGATAATGTTGCATCAGCCGTAAATAAAATGAAACGAGTATGTTTATCGTTAGGCTCAGTAAAGCGATAAAGTTTTAATGCATCAGTACCACTCATTCTGGCCATATTTAAATCGGTTACCACTAGATCAAATTTCCTTTGTTCAAGTGCGTCAAGCATTTCATCACCATTTGATGCAATCTCTACTTTATGACCTGGTAATGATAGTAAGCGTGTAAGTATTTTTTGATTGGTGCTATCGTCCTCACATACCAAAATATGGAGGGAGTCAGTATTTTGATTTTTTCGCTCATTAGCCAATGATGTGGCTAATGCAAGTGCTGGTGTTTGTACTTTAGATTCAATTGCAATGATTTTTTCTAAGGTTAGCTCAAACCAGAAAATACTCCCAACTCCTTCTGTACTTTGAAAATTTAAACTGCCCCCCATCGCCTCTACCATGTGTTTTGCGATAGTTAACCCTAACCCGCTGCCGCCAAATTTGCGAGTAGTGGAAGAGTCTGCTTGTGTAAAACTCTCAAAAATTTTATTTTGCTTATCTGCAGGAATACCTGCGCCAGTATCTGCAACTTCAAAGCGTACAGTAGATTTTTCTTCTCCGTCATGCAGGACGATAGCTGAAATGGACACGCTACCATCTTGAGTGAATTTAACGGCGTTGCCCATCAAATTGGCTAGCACTTGGCGTAATACAAAAGCATCACCTTTTAAATTACTTAATGAATCGGAGATGCTGACACCCAATTGAATGCCTTTAGAAGTTGCTTGAGAACGAAAAATCTCAAGTGTGTCCTCTACGGCTTCTTTAGGAGAAAACGCTACATTTTCAATGGTAAATTTACGTTCTTCAATTTTTGTAAAATCTAATACGTTATTCAATAAAGACAACAGTAATTTAGATGAGCTTTCTAAAGTTTTCAGTAAGTCTTGTTGATCTGCATTGAGTGGGGTGGTTTTAAATAAAGTGCTGATACCAATAATGCCGTTTAGCGGGGTGCGAATCTCGTGACTCATATTAGCAACAAATCTTGTTTTAGCTAGACTGGCCTCAGCTGCTTTCATGCTTTCGATTTCAGCTTTGTGTCTTGCTTCATGCATCCTTTCAATTAATTTAGCCACATAAATTGGAAGTGCAATGAGCATTAAGAAAAAACCATAAACAATAGGTTTATGTAATGCCCAAAAAGGATTCACTTGGGTGGCTACTAAGAAACCTAAGATGCTAATTGCTTGTGCATGGAATAAATATTTTTTACCAAAGCGAAAGCCGTTTCCAAATGTTACCCAAAGATAAACCCCAATTAGCACAACACCAGCATCGCCTGCTAATGATAAAAAGGTTGATGTTCCGATAATGTCTAGCCACGCACCTAGCAATCTTCTAGCGCGGGATTTTTGATGACTTCTGCTTACTGCAATTAGTAATATAGCGGCAGAGACTTCAAAAATAACTAAACAATAAAACCCAACAATTTCACCATGTGAAATGCTTTGACTGATTGCAAACGTGACTAGCAGGTATAAGGTAAAGAAAGAGCCTATAGCTAACCTTGTAGTGGCCTGCTCAAGTTCAAGAGGGTCACAGTGGCTAGCGGCTTTTACGTACCAATTATTAAGGGGTGTCAGCATATTTTCTCGCTAATCAATTAGCCCGAGGCTGTAATTTTTTTTGCTTTGCTCAAGTAAGGTTTTAGCAACTGCAGCTAATTCTTGCGTTTGTGCAGGTTTAGTCAAACATGCTGCTGCGCCAGCGGTCAGTAACTCTTGGTGTATCGCTTTATCTTTAAGTACTGTGACAACAATGATTGAATTCAATAAAGCATTGCAAGCTTTTTTGATTGCCAATACAAATTGCATGCCATCCATATGATGCATACGAAAATCTGTAATGATTAAATCTACCTGCTTATTTTGCATCCAGTCCAAGGCCTCGATTGGGTCGGTCATCTTCACAATTTTCAAGTTCATTTTAAGTGACTTCAAAATTGCAGCATGAATATCTAATACTGTTGGCTGATCATCAATTAGCAGAGCCGTTTGTCTAAATTTTGTTGCACTACGAATATCGCTAACTTTCATGATGCTAATGCACTTCTGCTGAGTGTTCTTTGTAAATTTTTTCAATGACATTACGTATGGATAACATGACAGTCACTAACTCTGGATCAAAGTGCTTGCCACTTTCGTTACGTATATATTCAAGCGCATTATCAATACTCCAAGCCTCTTTATAAGGACGCACACTAGTTAATGCATCAAAAACATCTGCAACGGCGACAATACGTGCGGAAAGTGGGATCTCATTTCCTTTCAAGCCATGTGGGTAACCAGTACCATCAAAACGCTCGTGATGCGCTAATGCAATTTCCCCACCTTTTTGTAAATATTTAGAGGGGCTATCTTGTAAAATCTCATATCCAATAAGTGGATGTTTACGCATGATTTTTAACTCTTCAGCGTCCAAAGGACCTTTTTTAAGTAGGATACTGTCTGGAATGCCTATTTTTCCAATATCGTGTAAAGGTGAGGCAAGCTCAATAATTTCAGCATCCTCTTCATTAAAACCAATTGCCTCGGCAATCACCCTGCTGTAAAGCGACATCCGCTGTAAATGTTTCGCGGTGTCAAAATCTTTGTGCTCACCAGCACGCGCGAGTCGCATTAAAGTTTCTTTTTCTCTAGCTCTAATTTCTACTGTCGCGGTCTTTACTAGACCCTCAAGCAAATTACTTTTTGTTTGTAGTGCAATATGCTGCTGGCGCATAGTGAGTAAATTTTTACTGCGTGCCGTACACTCATACACATCAATTGGTTTACTTAAAAAATCCGTTATGCCAGCATCTAAGGCGGCATAACGGGTTGCCGCATCTTTTTTAATGGTGATCATAATGACAGGTACATATTTGTAGGAAGGTAATGTTTTTAGCAACCGTACAAATTCGACCCCATTCATTTCCGGCATTACATAATCTACCAGTACCAAATCTGCTGTATTCTCAGTAGCCCATTCCAAGGCTTCTTCTGGGTTGGTTTTTTCAACCACATTAGTTTTAGGATTAATACTTTTTACAACATGCGACAGTATGGTTCTGCTAGTTGATTGATCATCAACAATTAATACCGAGCAATCATCAAATAATTGTATATTTGTCATTATTATTTACCTGATATAAGCTAGTGTCTAACTTATATATAATTTATGGAGCAATATTTAAGCCAAGTTAACGAAAAAATGGCTTGATAGAAAAGTTTGGGTGAATTTAATAAAATTACCTATTTAAATCATGTGGTTATTTTAAATCCAAGAATAAGCATATGACTTAATTTTTTACAGATACGTTTTCGTTATTAATTTTTAGAATCCGAATTTCGTCAACTAAGTGAATAATTTTGACACATTTATATAAGAAATTAATATCTATTTCTTAGCCCCATTTGGGTGGTTGGCTTAAGGTCAAATGCGATACAAATACGCTCTTCGTTTGAATTGAATGGCACGGTTCTGTGAAATAGCGAGGATGGAAATAGTACAATATCACCTACATTAGGAGCAACTAATTCTGCGGGGAAATTATTGTGTTTTTTGGGATAGTTATCACCGTGCATCCCATATTCAAAACAACCTTCGTCGGGATGTTGTTTATTTTTTGGCATAGATAAATAAACCGCGCCACTAATCCAGCCGATTTCGTGAATGTGTGGATCCAGGTGTCCGCCTTGACGCATTTTTACATACCAGGAACTGGTAAACTCTAGTGTACTTGGGAATGATTTTATCAGTTCACAATCTGCCCCTAGATAACGATTTTTATAATTGATGAATTCTCGCTTTATGAGTTCAGATAGTGCTCTGAAAGAAGCCTCAGGGCGCTTGAATAAGTTTCCAGCTGATTGTGTACCGAAGTGCAGCATGCCCTGCTTGCGTTCGGCAATCTCGGTATTGTTAATGTCGTGTAATAACTCTTTAAGTAGTGTACTGTTTGGTGAACTAAGTTCCGGAATGCTTTGCTGGTAAACATAATCAAAGCCATTTTTGCAATAGTTGTATGGGTTCTCTATGCCAAAATTGATGGCGTAGTGAGTAGCCAGCGTGGCGATAAATGGTGAGGTGTGGCGGGTTGTCCTAGCTAAAGTATCTAATTTAGCTTTAAACGCATCAAAGTGCTCCGCCTTGTACAAACAATAGAGGCTACGTGCCTGCCAATCATCTAATTGAGAAGTTTCAAAAAATGGAATGGCTTCATCAAAACGTTTTGCTAAGTACAAGAACTCCGCCATATTGTAGTTAGCTTGAGGATGCTGTGGGTTAAGTGTTAATGCCTGTTGGTAGCACTTAACAGCGGCTTCCATATTACCTTGGTCGCGCAAGGTTTCACCTAAGTTGTTATGCGCGTCTGGGTAATTGGGGAATAGTAAAATCGCTTGTTGATAGCTACTGACTGCTGCTTCAAGATTACCATTGTCACGCAAGGCAGTACCTAAATTAAAGTGTCCTCGTGCATCTTGCGGATTGATACTTAAGCCGCGCTTGTAACTGGCGATAGCTTCTTCAAGCTTACCTTGTTTTTGTAATACAGTACCTAAATTACCATGCGCTTCAAAGAATTGAGGCTGTAATAAAATTGCTTGTCGATAGTTCGTGACTGCATCGTCAAGTCTGCCTACGTTAGTGAGTGCGATACCCAAATTAAAATATAAATCCGGTGAATTGGGTTGCAAGGCAATTGCCTTGTAATAATTTGCAATCGCATCAGTAAATTTAAGCAAGCCATCTTGTGCTATTGCAGAAATTTGATAAAGAATAAACGTGTCGGGGTAGCGAGTTAATAGTTTTTTTGCGCTAGATTCCGCTTCAGCAAGCTTGCCCGAGTTAAGCAAATAAAGTACGGGTTGTATTTCTTGTTGACTGGGTTGCTTAGTGGATAGATGAGGTTGCTTTGCCATATTTTCGCTACAGGGATGTTTTGCTGCCAAATATTATGTTGATGTAATGTGCTTAAGTCATCACATGATAATTAAAAAAGTGGTTTTTAAATAGTTCAGTGTAAAAATTATTCACTATGCATTTGTAGTCTAGTTGCCATTTGACGTAGAAATTTCATCGCAACTTTTGGCTCATCTAACAATAGTGTTTCAATATTATCTGGGTAGATTAGTACAACGTCAGCTTGTTCCGAGGTCACAACCGCGTCTGCGACCGCGGGCATGTTAGATAGTAATGCTAATTCGCCAAAGTAATCGCCAGCTTCAATGGTGCGAATCACTTTACCATGCTGTACAAGCTGCACTTGTCCATCCAGCATGTAATATAGATTACGCGCTGAGTCGCCCTGGTCAAAAATATGCTCCCCGAGCTGAAAGGTTTTTCCATAGCGCTGCATCAATTTTTGCATGTAATTAGATTCGAGTTTTGATTGCTGTAGCGAATTGTCGCTAAATAAACCTTTTAATAGGAGCACGTCTTTTTTACGCAGCGTGGCAATTAACTCGGTACCCAATAAAAAAACAGCAAAATTAAAATATAGCCAAGTAATCGAGATGAAGAGGTTTTTCATGCTGCCAAATACAGAGCCGTAAGATTCATTAACGGATAAAAACAAGCTGAACGCAGGGCGCATCATTAGCCAAAGGATTGCAGTAAAGAAAGCGCCTATAAAAATATGTTTGAGATAAAGTTTTACGGGAAAAAATACAAAATAAAAGATCGCTATTAATAACGTAGTCACCACTAATGAAGTGGCTGTGCTGATTACGTCATATTGTAAGTATTGAGTACCAACACCAATAAACGCTATTACTTTATCTAATGCTAGGCCGGCAAATGTAAATAAAAAAAACAGTAGCAACATGCCCAATACTGCAATCATATCTTTAAGCTTACGTTTAATAAACGATGGAGCTTCCACCAGTGCTGCAATATTGTAGAAAGTTGAGCGCATTGCACCCGCTAATGGAGTAACTGCCCACAGCAATACAAATAAACCTAGTGCACCCCAGGCAGCTTTTTGTTGCGCCGCGTTATACACTTCTACCATTATAGTATTGCTTAATTTTGGTACTAGATTGCTAGTGATGATGGCGAGTTTTACTATTGCATAGTCTGAAGTTAACACTAGATGACTAAGCAAAAAAAACATTAATAAGACAAGTGGAATAAGCGCGAACATGGCATAAAAAGAAAGTGATGCAGATAACCCCAGTGTATTGTGCCGCCCAAACGCGCTTAAAGTTTCATGTAATACAAAGAGTGGCGTGTTGTAACGTTGTTTAGCATAAGCATTACGAGGCGTATCAATGGCGCTTTGCAGGCCAGCTTGAAACTTAGAGTTCTGTTTATTGGTGTCAGGTATTTTATCCATAGTTACACTTAATGATATTACGGCTGGTTAAATCTCTAAGTTTTTATTTCAGATGATGCTTGAATTGCTCAGTGGCAGCGACCAAAGCTGAGGTTACGCCAACTTCCATAGCAGAATGTCCAGCATCCTGAATGATATGAAATTCCGCATGCGGCATTGCACGACTTAGCTCCCAAGCACTTTTAGGTGGGCAGACCATATCATAACGACCTTGTACAATAATAGTCGGAATATCTGCAAGTTTATGGCAGTCTTTTAATATCGCTTCGCCATCAATAAAACAATGATGCTGAATGTAGTGAATTTGTACACGCGCTCTAGCCACCTCAATCCCCGCCTGCTCAATAATAGCCGCATCGGATTTAGGCTCTTTACTATCAGTGCCATTAGCTTCATTAGGCACTAAACGCATAATCGCATTTTCAAATGCATTCCAATGTTCTGCTGCAGGAGTATTAACGGTACTGTCATTATTAAATATACGTTGGCTATATGCAGTTAACACATCATTTCGTTCATCTAGTGGTAAATATGAGATAAGCGCATGCCAAACTTCAGGGTAGAAATGTGCAACGTCACCCAAAAACCAGTTTAGCTCTGAAGGGCGGCTTAAAAAGATGCCGCGCAATATAAGTCCAGTAACGTGTTGTGGAAAAGATAGAGCATAACTAAGTGCCAGCGTACTACCCCACGAGCCACCAAAAACTAACCATTGCTTAATATTCAAAGTTTCACGGATAGCGTTTATGTCAGACACTAAATCTGCGGTAGTGTTGTACTGCGTGGCCCCTTGTGGCGTACTGCGACCGCAGCCGCGTTGATCAATTAAAACAATGCGGTAATGGGAGGGGTCAAAAAATCGGCGTTGCGTAGGATTGCATCCACTACCTGGTCCGCCATGTAAAAAAACAACTGGCATTCCTTTAGGATTTCCACACACTTCATAATAAATTTCATGCAACTCATTTACTTTTAAGTGGTTTTTTTCAAAAGCATCTAATTCAGGATATAAGCTGTGAGTGATTTTTTGCATAATTAAAATAGCGCTTTCTAGTTGATTTTTAATGACAATTTAATGCATTTTAGCATTCGGCAATGATAGCAAAAACACTTATATGTAAATGAGTTGAACTAATTGTTAATGAATTGTAACTAAAGCTTCATAGTTAACTAAAATAAAATCATTCATGTTGTTAAATAAATTGTAAATAAATTGTAACTAATGTATTGCAAATAGTATGTGACTAGAATATAGTTCTGTACGCACATGAAAATGTGATGGAAATAAAGTTAACTAGTTTATTAAAACAATAGTTAAAAAATTTGAGGTTACATCAAAAAACTTTAACAAATTTAGTTTTAAATAAGTACGTAACAATATTTATAAACCCTTAGTAGTATAACTTTGGAGATTAAAATGCAAGTTAACAAAATTAAGTTAGCACTTGGTTTAGTTGCTGGTTTGTCAGTAGCAATGCCTATGGTGGCATCTGCAGCTGCAGATCAAGAAGCGGCAATTGCAAACGCAAATAACTGGGCTCACCCACGTGGTAACCATTCAAACAATGGTTACAGTGCTTTAGCACAAGTAAACAAAGGTAACGTTAAAAACCTTAAAGCTGCATGGACATTCGCTACTGGTGTAAACCGTGGTCACGAAGGTTCACCAATCGTTGTTGGTAACATGATGTATGTACATACAGCATTCCCAAACAACGTATATGCACTTGATTTAAACGACAATCAAAAAATCGTTTGGTCATATTTCCCAAAACAAGATCCATCAGTACAAGCTGTACTATGTTGCGATAACGTTTCACGTGGCTTAGGCTTCGGCGACGGTAAAATCTATCTACAACAAAATGATGGCAACTTGGTTGCTCTAGACGCTAAAACTGGTGCTAAAGCATGGTCAGTATTAGTGAATGATCCAAAAGTTGGTGCTACAAACACTAACGCACCACACGTGATCAAAGACAAAGTATTAACTGGTTGTTCAGGTGCTGAATTCGGTGTACGTTGCTTTATCGCAGCTTACAACCTAAAAGATGGTTCATTAGCATGGAAAGCATACTCAACAGGTCCTGATGCTGAAATGTTAATCGGTGCTGATTTCAACTCAGCAAACCCAGCTTACAGTGCTCTATCAGTTTACGCTGATGTGAACGGTGGTAACAAACAAGGCGGTTCTTTCAAAGCATTACCAGCTTCAGAAATGAAAATTGGCGAAAAAGAACTAGGTACACGCACATGGTTAAAACCACAAGCAGTTAAAGATGGTTGGCAACATGGTGGTGGTTCTGTATGGGGCTGGTGGCCGTATGATGCACGTACAAACTTAGTGTATTACGGAACAGGTAATCCATCAGTTTGGAACCCAGATGTCCGTCCTGGCGATAACAAATGGTCTATGACTATTTTCGCTCGTGACTTAGACACAGGCGTTGCAAAATGGGGTATGCAAATGACTCCACACGATGAGTGGGATTACGATGGTATTAACGAAGTAATCTTGTTCGACAAAGGTGGTAAAACATACGCTTGGCATCATGACCGTAACGGTTTTGCATACACATGGCAAGCTGGTAACGGTACATTAGTTGCTGCTGAAAAAGTACATCCATTCGTAAACTGGGCAACTGGTGTTGATCTAAAAACTGGCGTGCCAGCAAAATTAGCATCAGCTTCAACTCACCAAGATTACAATGCAAAAGGCGTATGTCCAGCTGCTTTGGGTACTAAAGATCAACAACCTGCTGCTTACTCACCAAAAACAGGTTTAATGTATACACCACTTAACCACGTTTGTATGACATACGAGCCAGTTGAGTCTAAATACGTTGCTGGTCAACCATGGGTTGGTGCTACATTAACGATGTTTGCTGGTCCTGACGGCGTAATGGGTGGCTTCGGCGCTTATGATCCTATGACCAACAAAAAAGTATGGTACAACAAAGAGAAATTCTCAGCTTGGGGCGGTGCTTTAACTACTGCTTCAAACATTGTGTTCTACGGTACTTTAGATCGTTGGTTCAAAGCGGTTGATGCACAATCAGGTAAAGAACTTTGGAAATTCCAAGTTGGTTCTGGCGTGATTGGTAATGCGTTCACATATGCAAACAAAGGTAAACAATACGTTGGTACGCTTTCAGGTATCGGTGGTTGGGCTGGCGTTGCAATGAACTTAGGTATGACTAACGACACAGATGCACT
>JBKJUR010000068.1:0-3612 GCA_046590165.1 Methylotenera sp. | reverse complement strand
TTTTGCTTTATTACTCAGTATTAACAACCCTGAAGCTAAGCCTACAGACCCATGGCAAACTTTTAGACTATTTATGATGCCGTTTGGTGTTTCCAGTTTTTCATCACTGATTAAAGGGCATGGTTTTATCCTTATAGCACCGCCGGTATTTACAGAATTTGCGTTTTCAGTGGGTACTTGCCTTGCATTTGTTGTATTTGTGTATGTATTAAAGCTTGTGGATCGGCGTCGCCGCTAGAGAGTTAAGTTATAACCAGTCCCAATCTAGCCTTGGCTTGTAAGGTGCTTTTTTCATTGCCCAGTCCCACAAAAAAGGCGGAATAAAACGCATAAACCTTGCCAGCCAACCCATCTGCCATGGAATTACACAGAAGCGACGTTTGCGCTCAATCGCATTTACAAATTTAATTGTAGCAATATCAGCGTCCATCAAAAATGGCATTTTATATTGATTCACATCCGTCATCGGCGTACGAATGTAGCCAGGCGCAATAGTAGTTACAGCAATATTATTGGCAGCCATTTCTACACGTAAGCTTTCTAAATAGCTGATAGCAGCAGCTTTGCTTGCGCTGTAAGCCCCCGCTCCTGGTAACCCACGTATGCCAGCCACGCTGGCAATGCCGACTAATTGAGTTGTTTCACCCGACTTAGCGCTTACTTTCATCGCAGAAATAAAAGGTTGAAAGGTATGTACCATGCCCATCACGTTAATATCCATGACCGCTTGAAACGCGGCAATATCTTCTTGATGTTCAGTCAGTGTGCCGCGGCTTACGCCAGCACAGGCAATCACGACATTTGGTGCGCCATTTTGTGTTATAAAATCTGCCGCCGCCTTGCTTAGGGCTATATCATCGCGTACATCTAATGGGTAGATTGCACATTTGATTTTATATGTGTCTTGCAATGTTGCTTGCAGCTTTTGTAAGTGCTCACTGCGCCTAGCTACCAGACCTATGGTGGTGTTTTCATTTTGGTGTCGTTTTGCATATTCTGTAGCGAGTGCTTCACCAATACCGCTGGATGCACCTGTGATAAAGACTTTCATGAAGCTACTCCTGTCGTATTAGCTGAATATTATAGACGTTAAAAACCCGCTTTTACGGTGAAGTAAAAGCGGGTTTATTATTAAATAATTAAAACAAGTTATTTATGAAAATAACTAAACAGGTCTTGAAACCACCATGTTTTTGTTTTACTTACTTTTTTACGGCTTTGGCCTTATCTGCACGTACATTTGCGATGATGTAGTCAGCAGTTTGTAATGCTTGCTCATTGCCACCAGACATCGTGCTTGAGGTAATGTACTGACCATCAATGATGATGCTAGGTACGCCTGTTGCGCCTGATGCACGGAAGAATTGTGCTGCACGATTAAGCTTGTTACTCATAGTAAATGATTTGAATGCTTCGTCAACTTTGCTTCTGTCTAACCCACTGCGTTTAGTAATCCAATCAATCGTGGCTTTTTCATCACTTGGATTTAACACTTTTTGTTTATGAATAGCCTCAAATAAAGGGGTATGCAATTTTTCAGTTAATTTTAAATCTTCCAGCGCATAAAACGCTTTTGCCATTGGTGCCCAATCTGGACGCGGCAAACCAGGAACACGTTTAAATACTACATCGGCTGGTAATTTTTTTACCCATGCATTTAAGATAGGATCCATTTGATAGCAATGAATACAACCGTACCAAAAAAGCTCAGTGACTTCTATTTTATTAGGGGTATCGGTTGGAATGATTTGGGCGGTTTTGTCGAACTCTTTACCTAGTTGGGGATCCGCGGCTAATACGTTAAACGAAGTTAATAACATTAAAACACTAAATAATTTTTTTACTGACAGGCTATTCATCTTTAACTTTCCTTTTTACTAAACTTAAAATGACACTTTAACTTGAAATGATACGTTGAGATTACATTTGCTAACTTGGCGTATTTTAAAACGTATGACTTTACTTTTCGCTGACAATTCCAAAATATTAATCTGAGGTACTAATGAATATGGGTAATATCAACCAATTATTGATTTTCACTATTCACTTTAATTAAGTCTGCCTTAAAACCATTACTTGATAATTCACTTTTGGTTTTGTTAATCTGGTCTAAATCGTTTAACGGACCAACGCGTACGCGGTGCCACACGCCCTTGTCAGGGATGGTTGCGGTTTGTACTACAGCTTCAAAACCCTGTAGCGCTAATTTTGCCTTCATATTGTCAGCTTCTACTTCTGTTTGAAAAGCGCCCACTTGCAAAAAGTAACTTTTTGGTACGTCGGCTTGTTTCACATCTTCTTTCAGCTTGTTTTCTTCTTCTGCGGTTACTTTGCTTTCGCTACCCGGCAAGATAGTATAAAAATCAAAACGTGTTTTATCATCTTCATTGGTTTTTGGATTTTCAGCCGTAGGCAAGGCGCTAGTGTCACTATCTGCTTCCTTAGCTTTGTCTTTGATTCTATCTGCAATCGATTTTTTAGATTCTGTTTTATTGGCAAATGGGCTATCACCGCCTTTAATGTACATAACTACAGCTAACGATGCCGCAATACCTAATAAAAAGCCAACCAATAAGCCCGTTAAAAATGGACTGCCACCATTCTTACTTTTCGGTTTTGCTGGGCTTGGTTTGTAATCTCTACTCATATCAATCTTACTCCTTACATTCTTTCTGGGGCGCTAACGCCAAGTAAATCTAATCCGTTTTTAAGCACTTGCCCAGCGGCACTGATTAAACTCAAGCGCGCTAGTTTAACGGTTTCATCATCAATTAAAAATTTATATTCGTTGTAATAGCTATGCAGATCGCTTGCCAAATCTTTTAAATAATTAGCAATAGTGTGCGGTGCAAGTTCAGTGGCGGCATTAGCCACAATTTCAGGATATGTACTCAAGCGTTGCATCAGCGCAGTTTCGTGTGCGTTGTTCAATGGGCTTAAATCTACACTATTTAATTGCGAAACAATACCACCCCATTGTGTTAACACACTGCAAATACGGGCATGCGCATATTGAATATAGTACACAGGGTTATCGTTAGTTTGCGCTCTGGCTAAATCAATGTCGAATACCAATTGTGAATCTGAGCGACGTGCTGCTAAAAAATATCTGGTCGCATCGCAGCCGACTTCCTCAATCAAATCGCGCAGTGTTACATAGCTACCTGCGCGTTTCGATAGTTTTACTTCTTCGCCACCGCGCATCACCGTAACCATTTGGTGTAACACGTAATCTGGCCAACCTTTTGGGATGCCAGCATCCAAAGCTTGTAAACCTGCACGAACGCGGGTAATGGTGCTGTGGTGATCTGCGCCCTGCTCGTTAATCACACGAACAAAGCCGCGATTCCATTTGTCGGCATGGTAAGCAACATCGGGTACAAAATAGGTATAGCCACCCTCGGACTTACGCATCACACGGTCTTTATCATCGCCAAAATCAGTGGTTTTTAACCATAGCGCATTATCAAGCTCGTAGGTATGGCCGCTTTTAATTAAAGCTTGCACGGTCTGCTCGACTTTACCTTCTGAATAGAGTGCGCTTTCTAGTGAAAATACGTCGAATTTAATCTGAAAAGCTTTTAAGTCTAGATCTTGTTCATGGCGTAAATA
>JBKJUR010000053.1:0-7714 GCA_046590165.1 Methylotenera sp. | reverse complement strand
GCATTTTTAGGTGAGGTTGCTTGTGCATTAAAGCCTGATTCCACAGCAATAAAGGCCATCGCTAAGTTGGTGTCTATCATATAACGGGGTGCAAGCTTATCTACAAGCTTTAAGATGCGGCCTTGAGAATAAAATAGTGCCGCAGTTTTATCAGAAATCGTCTTCTGCTCTATTTCATTTTTTGTTACTGTGATTACAGGTGGCTTAGGAAACATGCAGGCAGGTAGAGCAGATTTTGAAGCAGTGCCAGGTAGTTCAGCCAGCGACTCTATTGCACGCGCATGGTTTTGTTCTGCAGCCTTGGTATATAGCTGTGCAGCAATGCTGTGGTCTACAGGCACGCCTCGGCCATTAGCGTACATCCAACCAAGGGCATATTGAGCATCTGCGTCTCCGGCTTGCGCAGCGCTACAATATTTTTCTGCTACTTCTGCATAATCACGGGCAGAGCCTTGTATATTTTTGAACTTGAACGCCATTTCAACCAGCACGGCGTTGGGGTTCTTAAACGCCTTTTTAACCTCTTGTGAGTCTACAGCGCTTATAGTCGCCGAGTTTTCGGCAGTTTGTAGTGTATTTGTTGATGATTCAACATCGTTCGCCATACTGTTGGCGCACGCCATCAATCCAGCTAGGATTAGTAACGGCTTTATATACAATAGGTTAAGATGAGATTTCATTTTTATATTTTTCGCATTCAAGATTTGTACAAACTCTTTTAGCAATAGCTATGCCGCATGAATATAAGGTAGCGAAAAGTCATTGTAGCGATTGTGCTATAAGTATCAATGACCCTTTAGGGCTATAAAGTTTTAAGTGATGCGTAAATGGAGAATGCTGAATGGGTAGAAATAACTGAAAACGGCCTATTGGCTTACTACTTTTAACGGGCAATGCGGCTTAAAGCCTGTTTATACTAGCCTAGATTGCTTATTTTGGAGTGACTGCAAAATTTTACGCACGGGTGTTGGAATCGCTGCGCCAACTGCATCTTCTATGCTAAGCCAAATTTGGCCGGCTTCACAAATTCTAGAGTCTAGCTTTACTACATGTAGCGGCTGAGGTTGGATATGAAGCTTAAAGTGTGTAAAGGCGTGACTTAATGTGGCAAGCGGCTCATCCGCTTCTGCATGTATCGCAAAGCGGCTAAGTACTATTGCTTCAGTATTGTAGTCAGTTTCAACTTCAGGAAAACTCCATAAGCCACCCCAAATTCCAGTTGGTGGACGTTTTTCCAGCATCACTTCATTACCATGCAGCAAAATTAGCATCGTGGTATTTTTTTCAGGGATTGCCTTGCGAGGCTTGGGTGTTGGTAACTCACGGACTCTATCTTGTTTATAAGCCTCGCAGGAATTATTGAGTGGGCACACGCTGCATTTCGGTTTGCTTCTAGTACAAAGTGTCGCCCCTAAATCCATGAGCCCTTGGGTGTACGCAACCATGTCATGATTTGGCAATAAATCTTCAGCCAGTGCCCATAATTGTTTTTCAGTTTTTGGGCTGCTAGGCCAGCCTTCGACTAAAAAATGTCTCGCTAATACGCGTTTAACGTTGCCGTCTAATATAGTTTGCACCTGATTAAATGAAAACGAGGCTATTGCAGCTGCGGTGGAGCGGCCGATACCGGAAAGCGTTTGAATAGTGTCAAAGCCTTGTGGAAATTCACCATCGTGTTCATCAATGATGGTCTGTGCGGCATTATGTAAATTGCGTGCACGCGAATAATAGCCTAAGCCGCTCCAGTGTTGCAGCACTTCATCTTGGGTCGCGTTGGCGAGCGTTGCGATGTCAGGAAATCGCTGCATGAATTTGCTATAGTAGCCAATAACTGCCGTCACTTGTGTTTGCTGCAACATAATCTCTGAAACCCAAATAGCATAAGGGTCAGTAGTATTTTGCCAAGGTAAATCATGGCGACCATGTACTTTTTGCCAAGCAATCAGGCGATTTGCAAAATTACTCATTAACTGTTTCGAGTTTCTGTGAAGGCATACATTGGATTACTTAACATGCTTTAAATTATTTCCAGTAAGATACAATCGTATCGAGCGTTAAATTAACTTAGGACTTTAAAATGAAATACAGTGTAATCACTTTACTGACAGCAATTATATTATTAACCGGCTGTATTATTGTACCGCCAGGACACGACCCACATGGCCCAGGTAATAGTGAAAATGCACCTGGTCATAATAAACATAATGGCCCTGGCAACAGCGAGAATGCGCCCGGACAGAATTAATAATTGATTAAATGAGATGCTTTGATTAAAGGTGCTTCACCTAAAAACCAAGCATCTTGTTTAGTTTTTTCTTTGCCGCTTCCTTCGCCTGATCTTCCGCAGATTTCGGTGCTTCGGCAGGTGCAGCCGAAGAGGAGCTAGGTGCAGTTGCATCGCTAGCTTTTTTCTTACCTAATAAACCTTTAATTGCATCTACTTTATCGCCGTCGCCTATCAATTCTTTTACAGCAGCGCCTTTTTCACCACCCACTTTATCTAATAAATTAGATTTAGCTACTGCCGCACCAATTGCGGCAAAGTCCATTGTATATTTGGGGCTAGCAAAAGTGCCAGTAATTTTTACAGGAATAGAAAATCCCGCTAAAGCATCTAAATCAGCCCCGCCCTGTCCTTTCAAAGATTTAACCACACTAGGCTTTGCTAGATAATTAATTGTTTCCTTGCCAATATCAATATCACCACGACTATCGCCTTTGGCTAAACGTAACACAGGGGCCTTCATAGCAAGGTCTTCATTATGGGCAATACCATTTTTAATATCAAAAGAAGCGGTTAGCTCACTGAAGTCGGTTTTTTTGCTTTGGTCGGCACCAATGCTGCTCTTATCTTTAAAAAGGTTAACTTTAGATTTAACATCACGCAGCGTACCAGCAATATCTACCCCTTTAATTGCACCATCTGCAAGGTTAACGGCAGCCTTACCAGCAAGCGCTTTTTTAAGTGCACCCACGCTATTGCCTGATGCTGTGACATCTACATTTAGCGCACCCTTACCACTTAACATATCATTGTTAATAGCATCAACCAGCAAAGGACCAATCGATATATCTTTCATATCTTGTTTAAATGCAATCGCTGGCGTTGCACGGGCATCTACTTTCAGTATACCGTTCATACTGCCCTGATATAAATTAGCAGAAAATGGTGAAACAATAGCAATGCCATCTGCCGCTTTTAAGCCAACAACAACGTTTTGCGTTTTTACATTTGCTAATTTAAGCCAGCCGATTTTCGCCTCGCCCGAAGCGTTTAACTTTTTTAGTGTGCTCAAATCAATCGGAGTGTCACCAGTGCTTTTAGCATTAGGACTTTTATTAGCGTCTTGGTCAGTTTTTGTGATGTATTTGTCGGCATCTAATTTATCAATATTCACATTAAAGGTGTAAATAGGATCGCTGAAGCGGGTAATGCCAAGATTTGCGTTAATTTGGCTATCATCCACTTTTGCGGCTAGTGGATTCAAGCTTAATTTTTGACCGTCTGCTTTCAAGTCAATACGAATATTTGAAGCTTTCGTTTTGCCATATTTTAGGCTGCCGATTCGCAAGGAACCGTCCGCATTTAACGCTTTGAGTGCACTTAAATCTAGCGGTTTATCGCTGGTTTTACTTGCTGCTGGCGTGGCGCCAGTATTAGCGGAAACGTATCGGTCTACATCTAATTTATCTATATCAATATCAAACGTATATAGCGGCTTGGCGAACTGGCTAATGGCTAAGTTGCCTTTAATTTGGCTGTCATCAAGTTTTACGTTGAGGCCCGATAATGTCAGCCTTTCACCATCCGCTTTAATGGCAACATTGAGGCCGGATAAACGGTATTTTTGATAAATTAAATTACCAATTTTAATTTTTCCATCAAGCAACAAATTTTTCAAAGCAGATAAATCTGCTGGTTTTTGATTGGCAGGTGTTTTGTCTGCTGGTTTACTTTTATCTGTGCTATTGGCACCAAGTAGTTTATTCAAATCCAAGGTGTCAGCATTCAGGTTAAATTTGATATCAGGTTTTTTGAAACTCACTACTGCAACATCACCATTTAACTGAGTCGAGTCAATTTTTAAATCAAATTTACTATTCACTAACTCTTGTTTCGCATCAGTGTGTAAACTCAAATTAAAGTTACCTTTCACTCCCCCATTTGGTAATGCTGGGTCTTTAATATCCAAGTTGCCAGCGAGCTTTGGTAAATCAAAAACCAGATTTTCAAGGTTGCCATTAAACGGCGAAGAGAATTTACCATTAATGGTACGTTTACCTTGTACACCTGAAATGTCACCGCTAATGCCGCTACTTTGTAATGCTTTTGGTGAGCCTTTAATGTCAGCTAACACTAGATTAGCCTTAAAAGTATCACTACCTTTTTCTTGTACCAAACTTACGGTAGCTTGTTTGCTAGTCACTTCATCTTTTAGCGCTTTGAGTTCAGGTGCGCTTAAATCAATCGTGAGTTTTGCACCGCTAAACTGTCCTGTAGCCGCTAATTTTAAGCCATCCACTAAAAATTCTTTGGTTAGCGTTTTGGCATCAACATTCCCGCTAGCCGTAATGTTCACATCTTTACCACCTAGCAAATCACCTTTAATCAATGCATCTAATCCTTTAGCTACAAAATGCTTCGCTTCGGGGTCAACTAAGAAGCTTCCTTTTAGTTTTGCATCAGCAGCAATCGCAGGTTGATTTGCCGTAATAGTGAAATTCGTTTCCAAATCGACGGGTTCCGCTAAAGCGATGTGACCAGATTTAAGATTAAATTTTGAGATGCTGTATTTAGCACCAGTACTTTCATCTGAATAATTAGCAGCAGAGTTGGTTACGTTCACGCCATCAATATCAAACTTAATGGTTTCAGATTCTTCTTCTTTGCTGAGTAAATCATCAAAATTGGTAGTGCCATCTTTGTATTTAATGATATTTGCGCGTACGCCATCCACGTAAACGGTATCTACAATCAGTTGTTTTTTGAGTAAAGGTAGTAACGCGAGCGAGACTTTCACGCTATCAACTGCCGCGAATTCAGCGCTACCTTTATGTTCGGAAAGTGAAACTTTGCCTAGATCGGCCCCAATTTTTGGCCAAAAAGCGAGCTTAATGTCACCATCCAGTTTCAGTGTCCGCTCTTTTTTAGTTTGTACTAAATCAATGACTTGTTGCTTATAATCATTCGGATTAAAGGTGGCGGCAACGATTGCCACCACGATAATAAACAAGCCAACTAAGCCGCCCAGACCATAGGCCGAATATTTAAGGAATTTTTTCATGATGATTCTCAATACAAGATTTACAAAATTAAATACTACAATTTAATGTTATTTCGATGCTAGCACGATGCACATACACAGTGCGGTACTAAATATTAGCTGACTATTTCCAAAAAAAGTGGTTAATCGCAGCTGTGCCAAATTTCCACACCACATAAAACAGTAAGCCATAAAAAATAACCGTTAATGCTAAGCATATCAGTGCAAAAATAGCCATTAAACCATCGTTTTCAATCTCACCTGTACAATAAAATAAAACCGCTAAGCTGGGGAATAGGTTTTTGAATGGCACAACACCACCCAACGGAATAGCGACCAATACTCCTACCGCCATAAAAATAAAGCCACCAAGTTGCTGGCCTAGCTTACCTTCTACCAAAAAACTTAAACGCGGTTTAGTGAAATGTCGAAAAAAGCCGATAATTTTTAGGCAAGTGCTCACTAATGCTTTACGTGTGCGCAAATTTAAGGTAACAGCTCGAATTTTTTGAGGTAAGACTAAAGTTTGCTGGCCTTTAAACAATTGCAAGCCTAATGCAATAAATGCTGCACTGCCAATCAGTGCAAAAAATCCCAGTGGTATCGGTTGCAAAAAAGGTAAAACTGCCAGTGTAGCTGTGAATGTATAGGCGTTATGATCCAGTGCATCCATGGCCTCACCAAATGCTAGTGGTTCGGTAGCTGCAGGTTTTGAAAATTGGTTTAAGGTAGCAATTAAGTCAGCGTAACGGTTCATGATGTTACCTTGAGAAAGTAAAACTTTTTTGCCTAAAACTAAACCTTACGATAAGATACCAAAATAGACTAATACTATTGCGCCAAATATGATGCGGTACCAAGCAAATACCTTGAAATCGTGTGTAGCAACAAATCTTAATAGCATTTTAATCACTAGCAAAGCAGAAATAAACGCAGTGATAAAGCCAATAGTAAACATCACGGCATCATCTATAGAAAGTAACTGCCAGCTTTTGAGTAAATCATAGCCTGTCGCGGCAAACATAATTGGGATGGCTAAAAAGAATGAAAATTCGGTGGCAGCTTGACGACTTAGGCCAAATATCATGCCGCCTAATATCGTAGCACCCGCACGAGAGACCCCTGGGATTAGCGATAGAGATTGTGCCAAGCCGATTTGGAGAGCTTGCTTACTCGTCATTACTTCCACATCAAAAGTAACAGGTTTTTTTGCAGTGTTTTCAATGAATAAAATAACAAAGCCGCCGATGATCAGCGCAACAGCCACGGTGAGGGGGGTAAATAAATATTCTTTGATTTGCTCATGAAACGCAAACCCCAGTAAGGCTGCGGGTAAAAAAGCAATGATTAAATTGATTGCAAAACATTGAGATGATGGTTGATGCGTCATATGCGTAAGCGTGTTGATTAAACGCTTTCTAAACTCATAACATACTGCCAAAATCGCGCCCAGTTGAATCACAATATCAAAGATTTTGGCTTTGTCATCGTTAAAATTTAGTAAATCGCCCGCTATGATTAGATGCCCAGTGCTGCTGATAGGTAAAAATTCAGTAGCGCCTTCAACGATGCCCAGAATAAAAGCTTTTAATATTATGATATCCATAGGCTTATTTTAGCAGACTTGCCCTTTTTAATAGGTTTTGCTTTATGAAAGCTTCGTGACTAAAAAAGGCGAATTATCGCCCTTTTTTAGTTTCAGTATTGCACGTACTTGATGTTAGTTCTTTATGATGCTACTTAAGCATACCCATTACTTTTCCTAGCAACCCACCAGCATCACCACTGACTTCACCATCTGGTGTTAATTTATCTACAACATTAGGCAAATATTCTGCAATTTTGCTACTTAAAACATCAGGCGAGAGACCAAATTTTTCGGCCATTTCTGCAATTGCGCCATTACCTATAACACTTGAGATTTGTTCTGCTGAAATTGGTAAATTTTCACCTTTACCTACCCAAGAGGCAGCTTGCTCACCTAATCCACCTTCTTTGAATTTTTGAATAATTCCACCTAAGCCACCGTTTTGGTTAAACATCTCCATCGCTACTTGCGCCATGTTGCCTTGTTCGCCACCTAATTTACCCATTACCGCACCGGCAACACTATCAAACAAACCCATTTTATTCTCCAGAAATTGAACATATTCGTATGAATATTAAATCCATTCACTATCTATAAGGTTAGTGCAAGGCATCGTTATTTACAAGGGTGCATAACATAAATTTACATTAGATAAATGATGGATCTTTCATGAAATTTAGCCATGAAATTGAGCAGTAAATAGTTGGAATGGTGGGAGTTAACGGTACTGTATACAGAAATAATTTTATCACTTAAGCACCAAATTGGTGCTTAAGTGACATGCAAAAAATACAGTGCGCCATTTTGCTTGGTCGCCACCTAATATTATCTGGGCTTAGATTTTGCTTTCTTGATTTTGTTT
>JBKJUR010000062.1:0-18537 GCA_046590165.1 Methylotenera sp. | reverse complement strand
CCTACAGTGTTTACTGATTGTACTGACGATATGACTATCGTGCGTGAAGAGATTTTTGGTCCTGTAATGAGTATTTTGACCTACGACGATGAGGACGAAGTGATTCGTCGCGCCAATGATACGGAATATGGCCTAGCCGCGGGTGTCTTAACTGAAAATTTAAGTCGTGCGCATCGCGTGATCCATCAATTACAAGCGGGTATTTGCTGGATTAATACTTGGGGAGAATCGCCTGCTGAAATGCCTGTAGGTGGCTATAAGCAATCAGGGGTAGGGCGAGAGAATGGGTTAATGACATTACAAAACTATACGCGCGTTAAGTCTATTCAAGTGGAATTAGGCAATTACACTTCAGTATTTTAAGCGTATTGTTTAATTGCGAGCTTCAGGGAATATGAAAGTATGAGTAAACAACAAGAGTTCGATTACATCATTATAGGTGCAGGTTCTGCTGGTAATGTGCTTGCTACTCGGTTAACGGAGGATGCTGACGTCAGCGTATTGTTGTTGGAGGCCGGCGGGCCAGATTACCGTTTAGATTTCCGTACACAAATGCCCGCGGCTTTGGCGTATCCGTTACAAGGCAGACGCTACAATTGGGCTTATTTAACTGATCCAGAACCGAATATGAATAATCGCCGTATGGAGTGTGGGCGCGGCAAGGGTTTAGGCGGATCATCACTCATCAATGGTATGTGTTATATCCGTGGCAATGCGTTGGATTACGATGGCTGGGCTAAGAGAGAAGGTTTGAGTGACTGGTCATATCAACATTGTCTACCTTACTTTAAGCGCGCTGAAACCCGGGATATAGGTGCAAATGATTATCACGGTGGTAGCGGTCCCGTTAGTGTGACCACACCAAAAAATGGTAATAATGTGCTGTATCACGCCATGGTAGATGCCGGTGTGCAAGCTGGCTATCCGCGCACTGATGACCTGAATGGATATCAGCAAGAAGGTTTTGGCCCCATGGATAGAACCACGACGCCACGTGGTCGTCGTGCCAGTACTGCCCGTGGATACTTGGATCAAGCACGGGAAAGACCCAATTTAAAGATCGTCACTCATGCACTGACTGACCGTATTTTATTTTCTGGTAAGCGTGCAACGGGTGTCGTTTATATAAAAGGTAGTCTTACAAAACAGGTGAATGCCAGAAAAGAAATATTGTTGTGTGCTGGTGCAATTGCATCACCGCCGATACTGCAACGATCTGGCGTTGGCCCTGCTGATTTGTTGCATCAATTAGGTATACCAGTAGTGTTGGACTTACCAGGCGTGGGGGCTAATTTACAAGATCACCTTGAAATCTATCAGCAATACGAATGCAAGCAACCTGTATCCATCGTGCCTGCATTAAAGCTATATAATCAGCCGTTAATAGGCGCAGAATGGCTATTTCTTGGTACGGGAATCGGCGCTAGCAATCAATTTGAAGCGGGCGGTTTCATCCGTAGCGATGAAAGCTTTACTTGGCCAAATATTCAATACCACTTTTTACCAGTCGCCATCAATTACAACGGCAGCAATCCTATTAAAGTACATAGTTTTCAAGCGCACATGGGTTCTATGCGCTCGCCTAGCCGCGGTCGTGTACGTATACGTTCTAAAGATCCAAACGAACATCCGAGCATTTTATTTAACTATATGTCCACCGAGCAGGATTGGCGAGAGTTTCGTGCGGGAATACGTATTACCCGCAAGATTATGCAGCAGCCGGCACTTGCACCTTATGTGGGGCGTGAAATCTCACCTGGTATTAACGTGCAAACCGATGCAGAGCTTGATGCTTTTGTGCGTGAACATGGCGAAACAGCTTACCATCCGTGTGGTACATGTGCGATGGGCTATGATGATATGGCGGTGGTGGATGCCGAAGCGCGGGTGCATGGTTTGCAAGGTTTGCGCGTGATTGACGCCTCTATCATGCCAGAAATTATTACCGGAAATTTAAATGCGCCAACGATTATGATGGCCGAGAAACTTGCCGATATGATTCGGGGTAGTGTGCCATTGCCGTTGGAAAACATGCCTGTATTCGTTAATACTCATCATCAAGTTTAGTCTTGTTATAGCTTGGCAAGGCTGAACTTTCAATGCTACATTTACTCTTAATTTTGGTGTAGTGAAGTAACCTCACAGAAAATATAGTATAAATTATCTGAGTGCTGTTTGTTAACAAAAGCCTAGTATGCTATAGTTTCTCGCTTAAATTAAGCGAATTACTGCGCTCAAAAATCTAGTGTTCTTTGATTAGTTAAAGATAGCGCGAGTTTGAAGTTAACCCCTGCTGTTATCTAATCAAATACAAATTTTTGTGATCTCTTTTTCGTACCAACTTATTATTGAAGCATGGCTGTAACGCACGTATGTACTTACATCTGCTCGCAGTCAGCACTTAGAATCTAGGAACAATCCGCATGGCCTTAAATGTTGAAACGATTAGCAAACTAGAACGCCGTATTACTATTACGGTTCCACTACAACCACTTGAAGCACAAATCCAACAGCGTTTAGTGCAAATGTCACGGACTGCAAAATTTGCAGGCTTTAGACCGGGTAAAGCACCAATCGGCCTAGTAAATCAGCAGTATGGTAACCAAGTGCGCGATGAAGTGTACTCTGGCGCTGTTGAACAAAGCTTTGGCGATGCTGTTGAAGAAAATAAATTACGTGTTGCGGGTTACCCTAATATCGAGCACAAGCCATTCAGTTCAGCTTCTGAAACTTTAGAATATACAGCAACATTTGAAGTGTTTCCGGAAGTGGTATTTGGCGATTTGTCAAAACTAAAAATCGAACGCCCAGTACTTGAAGTGGGTGAAGCTGACGTTAAAAAAACGCTAGATGTTTTGGTAAAACAACGTGTTAGCTACGAGCCAGTAAAACGTGCGGCTAAAAAAGGTGATCGTATCAACGTGACGCTTAAGGCATCAATTGATGGCAAAGAGGTTGAGTCAACTGGCGACACTGGAATTGATTTGGTGTTAGGCGAAGCTGGTCGTGTAGATTCATTTGATGAGCAATTGGCAGGTGCTAAAGCAGGCAGTTCAAAACAATTTGAAATCACCTATCCTGCTGACCATAGTCCAGAGCAATTAGCTGGTAAAACAGTAGCTTATGATGTTAGCTACATTACTGTTTCACAACCTAAATTTCCTGAACTTGATGCTGACTTTGCGAAAAGCTTAGGCATTGAAGATGGTGATGTAGAAAAAATGAAGGCTGAAATCAAGGAAAGCTTGAATCAAGAAGTTGCCAAGCGTGTCAGTGCTAAAGTAAAAGAACAGGTGTTTCAAGCTTTGGTAGAAAGTGCTGATTTTGAAATTCCACGTGTGTTGCTGGGTACTGAAATCAACCGCATGATGCAAACTACTGAGCAAAACTTAAAACAACGCGGTGCTGATTTAAGCAATATCAAGCTTGAGCCTGCAATGTTCGAAGACCAAGCAAAACGCAGTACTAAATTACGTTTGATTCTAGGCGAGTTAATCAATACCAATGGCTTGCATGCAAGTGCCGATCAAATTCGTGCCATGGTAGATGTGTTCGCACAAAGTTTTGAGCGTCCTGCCGATGTAGTAACATGGTATTACGCTGATCCTAAACGTTTGGATGAGCCATCAGCATTAGCGACTGAAGAGAATGCAGTGGCTTGGGTATTGTCTAAAGCTAAAGTGACTGATAAAAAAGTTAAATTTGATGATTTAATGGGAAATGCTTAATGAATAATTCGATTCATGCGATGAATGCTCAATACCAAGACCCGCAAAACCTTGGGCTAATCCCAATGGTCGTTGAGCAGAGTGGCCGTGGTGAGCGTTCATACGATATTTATTCACGTTTACTTAAAGAGCGCGTCATATTTCTAGTTGGTCCAGTCAATGATATGACTGCTAATTTGGTCGTTGCACAGTTGCTGTTTTTAGAAGCTGAAAACCCAGATAAAGATATCTCTTTGTATATTAATTCACCGGGCGGTTCAGTGACTGCTGGTATGTCGATTTATGACACGATGCAATTCATTAAGCCTGACGTAAGTACGCTATGTATAGGTCAAGCGGCCAGTATGGGAGCGTTTTTGCTGGCAGCTGGTGCAAATGGTAAGCGTTTTAGCTTGCCTAATTCACGCGTGATGATTCATCAGCCTTCTGGCGGGTTTCAAGGCCAGTCATCTGATATTGAGATTCATGCAAAAGAAATCTTATATTTGCGTGGAAAGTTAAATGCGATTTTGGCGCATCACACAGGTAAAACCGCCAAGGAAATTGATCGCGATACTGAACGCGATAATTTTATGAGTGCTGAGCAGTCAGTTGAATATGGCATGATAGATAAGGTCATAGGTAGTCGTACTGAACCAGCATAAGTTCTGGTTTGTAGCTTTCAGGATTAAAGTTTAAGTTGTAATACTTTAGCGTTGTAATTAACATAAGTATCAGCGCTAAGATCATATATAGGAAATAATCAATGGCGACTAAAGCCGACGGCGATAAATTACTTTATTGTTCATTCTGTGGCAAAAGCCAGCATGAAGTAAAAAAACTCATTGCAGGACCTTCTGTGTTCATTTGCAACGAATGTGTTGATTTATGCAACGATATTATTAAAGAAGAAGTGCAAAACACCGATGGCTTAAAATCAACTGATGCTAGCCTGCCTACACCACAAGAAATCTGCAAAATCTTAGATCAATATGTCATTGGTCAAACGCAAGCTAAAAAAACTTTAGCCGTTGCGGTGTATAACCACTACAAGCGTTTAGGCCACAACAATCTGTCTGATGGTGGTCAGAAAGATGAAGTTGAAATTGCAAAAAGTAATATTTTATTAATAGGGCCTACTGGCTCAGGTAAAACTTTACTTGCGCAAACATTGGCGAGATTATTGGATGTACCATTTGTAATGGCCGATGCAACTACATTGACTGAAGCTGGTTACGTGGGTGAAGACGTTGAAAACATCATGCAAAAATTATTGCAAAAGTGTGATTATGACGTTGAAAAGGCTAAGCGTGGCATTGTTTACATTGATGAAGTGGATAAAATTTCCCGTAAATCAGAAAATGCTTCTATTACCCGTGATGTATCTGGTGAAGGTGTGCAACAAGCATTGCTTAAGCTGATTGAAGGTACAGTGGCTTCAATTCCACCACAAGGTGGCCGTAAGCATCCTAATCAAGAATTTGTACAGTTAGATACCACGAATATTCTATTCATTTGTGGCGGCGCGTTTGATGGCTTGGAGAAGGTGATTCGTTTACGCTCTGAAAAAGGTGGTATTGGTTTTAGTGCTGAAGTAAAAAGCAAAGCCGATATCCGTGAAGTGGGTGCTGTATTGCGTGATGTAGAACCTGAAGATTTAATTAAATTTGGTTTAATTCCAGAGTTTATCGGTCGCTTGCCAGTAGTAGCAACGCTAGAGTCTTTAGACGAAGCTGCACTGATGACTATTTTGACTGAGCCGAAAAATGCGCTGTCAAAACAATACATCAAATTATTCAAGATGGAAGGTGTAGATCTTGAGTTTAGAGAATCAGCTTTGCTGCTAATTGCTAAAAAAGCGCTGGAGCGTAAAACTGGCGCACGTGGTTTACGCTCAATCATGGAACACTCTTTGCTTGAAATTATGTATGAATTACCTTCATTGGATAATTTAAGTAAAGTAGTCGTAGACGAAGGTGTGATTCGTGGTGACACGCCGCCATTGTTAATTTATGCGGATAAACCTGCTGAAGAGGCTGTTGGCTAGAATAAAGCTATCTAATACGCTCATGGATTAAGGTTTAACAGCACTTTTAACATTAAGCTGGCTTGCTCTTCACGGGGTATGCCAGCTTTATTTTTTTAGATATTTAGCATCGCAAATATTAGTACTGCGTATGTTAATAATTATCTGGCTTGAAGTTAGCCTTATTAATAGTGTTAATTTTTAAACTTTTAGCATTTAATTTAGTGCATAAATCTTAATTTAAGCGTTAAATCTGTTAAATTAAAGCTTGAACTGTATGAGTTCAGCCCCATAAATTATATGTAGGCGTTTTTGGCTTAACTCACTGGCCTAATTTAAAAATTGGCTTAACTTTTGGAAGTCCTCATGACAAAATCATTACCTTTATACACGCCAGATAGCGGCTTATTGCCAGTATTGCCTTTGCGCGATGTTGTTGTTTACCCCCATTTGGTGATTCCATTATTTGTTGGTCGTGCTAAATCAGTAAAAGCGCTTGAACTCGCCTCAGAAGGTGACAAGCAGATTTTATTGGTAGCACAAAAATCAGCCAATAAAGATGAGCCGGATGCTGAGGATCTATATGATGTAGGGACGGTAGCCACTGTCTTGCAAATGCTGAAATTACCTGATGGCACTGTTAAGGTTTTGGTAGAGGGCGTGCAACGCGCCAAGGTTACTGGTTTTATTGAAACGGAAGAATGCTTCGCTGCACGGGCTGACTTGATTCCAGAAGCTGAGAGCGACATTGAAATACAAGCTTTAATGCGCACAGTATTTGCTCAATTTGACCAATACGTTAAGCTTAACAAAAAAATCCCACCTGAAATTCTCACTTCATTGGCTACGATTGATGAAGCTGGCCGCTTGGCAGACACTATTGCAGCACACTTAACGCTTAAACTAGACGAAAAACAAAAAATCTTGGAAATGTTCAGTGTTGCTGAACGTTTAGAGCACTTATTGCGTTTGATGGAAGGCGAAATTGATATTCTGCAAGTTGAAAAACGTATCCGTGGCCGTGTAAAACGCCAAATGGAAAAAACTCAACGGGAATATTACTTAAATGAACAAGTAAAAGCGATTCAAAAAGAGCTTGGTGAGCAAGATGAAAATGCCGAGATGGAAGAGCTCGAAAAACGCATTGATGCTGCTCGTATGCCAAAAGAAGCGCTTGCAAAAGTCGCCAGCGAACTCAAAAAATTAAAGCTAATGTCGCCTATGTCTGCTGAGGCTTCTGTGGTGCGTAACTATATAGATACGCTTATTAACTTGCCATGGAAAAAGAAAACCAAAATCAGTAAAGATTTATTGGCTGCGGAAGCCGTTTTAGACGGCGATCATTACGGTCTTGAAAAAGTAAAAGAACGTATCGTTGAATATTTAGCGGTTCAGCAGCGAGTAGATAAAATTAAAGCACCTATTTTGTGCTTAGTTGGGCCGCCAGGTGTTGGTAAAACATCGCTTGGACAAAGTATTGCTAAGGCGGTTAATCGTAAATTTGTGCGTATGGCATTAGGTGGCGTGCGTGATGAGTCTGAAATCCGTGGTCATAGACGTACTTATATAGGTTCAATGCCAGGAAAAATCATGCAAAGCATGACAAAAGTTGGTGTTAAAAACCCACTTTTCCTACTCGATGAAGTTGATAAGCTTGGTCAGGATATGCGAGGCGATCCATCTTCAGCATTGTTGGAGGTTTTGGACCCTGAGCAAAACCATACGTTTGCAGATCACTATATTGAAGTTGAATATGATTTATCAGATGTGATGTTTGTTGCTACCGCTAACTCAATGAATATCCCTGCGCCTTTACTAGACCGTATGGAAATTATCCATCTTTCAGGCTATACCGAAGATGAAAAAGTAAATATCGCAATGCGTTATTTATTGCCTAAGCAATTGAAAACACATGGCTTAAAAGAGCATGAGGTGAATGTTTCTGAGGTTGCTGTCCGTGATATCGTACGTTTTTATACACGTGAGGCTGGTGTACGTAAATTAGAGCAAGAGATTGCAAAGGTTTGCCGCAAAGTAGTTAAAGAACTACTTACTACCAAAGCTAAAGAGGGCGCCAAAGCAGCTAAAAAAATCAGCATTACACCAAAAACACTAGAAACCTATCTAGGCGTTCAGCGTTATGATTATGGCGTTGCAGCTAAGGAAAACCAAATTGGTCAAGTCACAGGGCTGGCGTGGACGTCTGTAGGTGGCGAATTGCTGACTATTGAAGCGGTATTGTTGCCTGGTAAAGGTAAAACTACGACTACAGGTAAATTAGGTGATGTGATGAAAGAGTCAACACAGGCTGCAATGAGCGTAGTACGCAGTCGTGCCAAGCGCTTAGGTATTAATGATGACTTCTATGAAAAGAATGATATCCATATTCACTTTCCAGAAGGTGCTACACCTAAAGATGGACCGAGTGCAGGTATTGCCATTACTACAGCCTTAGTCTCGATATTAACGGGTATTCCAGCACGCGCAGATGTCGCTATGACCGGTGAAATTACATTGCGTGGTGAAGTATTACCAATTGGTGGACTGAAAGAAAAGCTGCTTGCAGCACATCGCGGTGGTATTAAAACCGTATTGATTCCTCAGCAAAACGTGAAAGATCTGGCTGATATACCTGAAAATATCAAAAATCACCTTGATATTCATCCTGTGCAATGGATAGATGAGGTATTATCTCTAGCACTGGCTTCACAGCCTGTACCTTTGCCTGAAATATCGGAAGTTAATGAAGTTCCTGCAAAAGAAGTTCAAGCTACTGATAAATCTACAGAAAGTACAACTTCTGTCGCTGCCGGAACTAAGCACTAAATAAATAAGTGAAATAACAAGCCGATAAAAGCTTGACACAGCCTTTGTTGGCTTGATATAAAGCTGTACGGGCAGTTAATGTCCAAATAACACTTGGTCTTTATTTAACAAACCTAATGAGGGGATTACACGTGAATAAATCAGAACTGATTGACGATATTGCAAATGCTGCTGGTATTTCGAAAGCTGCTGCTGGTCGTGCTTTAGATGCAACAACCGCTTCAATTACAAAAGCAATGAAAAACGGCGATTTAGTAACTCTAATTGGCTTTGGTACGTTTTATGTTGGTAAACGCGAGGCTCGTAATGGTCGCAATCCACGTACTGGTGCAACAATTAGTATTAAAGCTGCAAATTCTCCTAAATTTAGGGCTGGTAAAGCGCTTAAAGATGCTGTAAACTAGCGTTTTTGTTGGTTAAGCAGGGTGCTTAGCTCAGTTGGTAGAGCGTCGCCCTTACAAGGCGAATGTCAGCGGTTCGACCCCGTTAGCACCCACCATAAACCAGCAAAAAGTGTGACTAAGTCGTTCCTAATTGTAAAATTGAGAGTGCTGGTAGTTTAGGCACTCTTTATTTTGTAAAAAATTTGGGTTTACTCAAATTTTGATGCAAAATAAATTGTAAGTTAGGTAACGCAAAATTTAATACGTAGGTGCTTTTAATTAAGTCAATCTATGTAAATGTAATGGAGTGGTAGTTCAGTTGGTTAGAATACCTGCCTGTCACGCAGGGGGTCGCGGGTTCGAGTCCCGTCCACTCCGCCAACAAGTCTGAGTTATTTCGTCAAGTTGTAACTTAGCAATAAAAGCCCCGCCAACAGCGGGGCTTTTTTTATTGCATGAGTATTTATTTTTTGCAGAATTAGGTGGCAAAAATTTATAGTGAGCAATGAATTAGGGAGTAAGCCGATTGTTGGTGAACTTAATAGCTGCTGTGATTATTATCTCTACGTGTACTTCGTTAGCGCAACATTGAGTAGACTTTCTCACCAGCGAACAGTGGCTCTTGGACGGTTTTCGGCCAAGAGCCGACCATAAGGACAAACTCAGCCTTGGCTATAAAAGCGATTGAGTGCAACACCAGCACTTAGTAGCTTTTAAGGAATAGCTTCGCACATAGCAAGCAAATTACACTTAACCCAGAAATGATGATGATTGCTACTGTATCTGCATAGGGGTAACCCCAAAACTCACTCATTTTATTTACCTTTTTGTAGTAAGCCAGTGTCGTGTAAACGACTTCGTCCGAATTCGGATAATCTGTAATTAAACAGTACCTTACCTATACCGGCGTGACTACCATCACAGACCTTTCCGGCAACGCGAGTCACCAGCCCAGCCGAGGCTAGTTCTTCGAGTGCAACTCTTATTGTACTGATCCAATGTAAACCAGATAACCTATATTCAGATAGCGCTTTAGCTACAAGTTCATGGTCCCACATACTTTCACATTCACTCAGTTGCACTAGTAGAAATCCTTTCTGATGCAATTTCATAAAGATCCCTTTACTAGTGCAACATCACGTAGTTGCGATACGGATTCTGCCGGTTCACTAAACATCACAAAACTACCTGCAATAGTTAATGACAGTCCTACCAGGAAGTACCATTCTGGAACCTGTAACGTGAAAGCAGAAATAAACAGAATTGCAAATACTGCGTAAAGATTCCCAATTCCGCCACATCGACTTACACCAATCAATGAGGTGGCTTTATACCAGCTGGTATAACAAAACGCGTGGGTCACTGATGCCAGTAAAATCCATAGAATGGCCTTGCCATTGGTAACAGTTTCATAAATGAGCTTGCCTATAGGGATTGTCGTAAACAGAGCAATAGCAGGTAAAATCAGGCAACTCCAGAAAATAATTTCAAATGTGAAGCGGCATTGAATGCCCACATCGGGATCACTTACGTCCATACCCCTTGCGGCTACGGCACCCTCAGAGCCCCATCCTAAAGCAGACATCGCTCCTCCCAAGTAACCTATCCAAGCTTGGGGGTGAGCGTTATTAACTTCTCCAAATAAACTAGGTGCATATATTACTACGCCACCGCCAATGATTATTGCCATTCCAAGCGCGGCTCGACTGCTGATTTTCTCTTTATACCAAAGCTTGGCGATAATCGCGCCAACGACAGGAAAGAGTAGTGAGCTGATTGCGGCAAAGATAGGGCCTGCATAAAACATTGCCAAGCATGAGCCAAAAATAGCTAAGGGACCGCCACACAATGAGGCCAATGCGTACCATTTAGAGATTTGCTTGAATTTGACAATGGTTCGACCATAATCGGACACTTTACTGAGAACCGTATTCCACAGAAGTAAAAAGAAGAAGACGGCAATTGCATGAATCCAAGTCATAACGGCAGTGGCAGCCAGCCGCAAAGAAGTTGCATCTAAAGGTATATTTGAATACGGGGTTTCATACCAAAGTGCGGTGCTAGGGACATACCAAGCCCCCCATAAAACCGCCAGCCACATTGCCCATATAAACCCCCATCTTTGATTTCTTGCATAATGTCGCTGAAGTGCAACAGCTAAACCTCCATCTGCTTTGCTAGGCATAATGTCCATATATTTTCTCGGAATGCTTTTTGTTAAGTAGAGAAAGTATAATTTTGTGCCACAGGCTAAACAATACTTCTAAGGTATTAGTAATCTTTGCGTAGATGTTTTAGGGCTGAGTAAGAACAATCTTAATTTTCAATTAAGTGGAATTTCATGATTAATAATGAACGGTGAACACTCTCAAATACTATTAATTAAAGCCTGTTCTCAGCAACTTTCACCTGCCAAGTAATTATTTGCATACGATATAATTTATGTATACTAAATGTATCGAAAGATGGGATAAACTATTAATTTATAAATAGAATAGTATTTATAGGCAGTCGCAATGCCAGTCTAAATATTCGATCTGAATAACCAATCTAATTGGATGCAAATGAAAAAGATTTCTTTTTCCGACAGGCTTAAATTATTGTTGGAGCAAAAACAGTTAACGCTTGCAGAAGTTGCAAGATCTGTTGGCACATCAACACCCTCAGTACACCGCTGGACGCGTGGGGGTGAAATTGAGTATGAAAACCTTCGCTTGCTGGCAAAATTTCTTGATGTTAACTGGATTTGGCTCCGCTATGGGGATGAAGCTTTAGAGGAGCTACAGGAAAGCCTAGTCACTAGTGGTTCCGTGGCAGATGAGCGTCGTAAATTTCTTGGTGAGATCATGGAAAACGAAGCTCGCATGAATCTAGCTCAAGAGATGGCTCGTATTGTTACATGGGAGTGGAATGTCCTGACGGATGAGCTTACAGCCTCCTCAAACAGCAACGTAATATTTGGTCAGTCAATTGACAATTTGCATTCCGATTTGCTGCCTTTTAGAGATTTCGATCTTGATACTCTCAAAGCAAAATTTGCGTCTAGTAATTTGGGATGGGACTGGGATTTTAGCCTGTCGTCTACAAATGCTGATGAAAGGTGGTTTGCATCACGTGGCCAACTTCTATTTGATTCTCAGGACCGCCCAATTAAAGTTGTTGCGATAAGCATCGATATTACCGAACGGAAGCAGATGGAAAAAAACCTTGAGCACAGTGAATATATGATGCGTAAGGTTATGGAAACCATCCCTGTTGGATTATTTATTGCCGACGATAAAGGTCGCATCTTCACAGTTAATCCAGAAGCAGAGCGTATTTGGGGTGGAACAAAATTAGTTGAGTTAGAAGGTTATGGTGAGTATAAAGGCTGGTGGGAAAGCACAGGCAAACAGGTACGGGGCAGTGATTGGACGCTCGCTAGAGCCGTTGAGCATGGTCAGGTTAATCGAGGCGAAGTAGTTAATATCGAGGCTTTTGATGGCGAGTTACGCACAATTATTATGTCGGCAATTCCACTTTTGGATATTAATAATAAAATAATTGGTGCTATTGAAGTCAATCAAGATATAACAACACTTAAACGAATAGAAGATTCTCTTAAAGTCACAGTTGAGCAATGGAAATCAACGTTCGAACAACCACTGATTGGAATTGCATATTACAAATCAGCAAATGACTTTCTACATGTAAATGCTAGATTCGCTGAGTTGGTAAATAGCTCTGTTGAAGAACTTGCACAAGACAGTTTGGAAAACTTGTTTGATGAAAACACTCGTAAGTTATACCTCACGCATTTGGATCATGCACAGGCGGGACAAACGGCAAAATTTATGACACATGCAAAGCTTCAAGTTAAAACGGGGTTAGCTAAAGATTTATGGTTATCAATAATATGTAATCCTGCTGCCACTAGCGCATTTAAAACTTTGGTTTTTGCCTTTGAGCCTAGTTTGGAAATATCTAAATAAACAGTAGTTTCTCAAATTCTAAAGTCTCAATACGGAAAGCGCTTAACGAGTAGTCATTAAGCACGATATTTCTTAGTGTTTTCATTCATCAGTTTTTCTTTGTTAAATCTCTAATAAATGGGGCTAGTCCTAGACTAATGCTCGGCTGAGCAGAGCTATGCTGTTGATATTGGCTTGCCCAGTGTTTTATTAGACGTATGTATAAATTACTGTCTTCCCAGTAGTTTTCTAGTTGCTTCATTCATGGAGCAAATGTTTTATCCCAAATTGTTTCATCATTAATCATTCCACATTCTTAGTTCTTTATTTTTACTTTTCGATCTTATTTTGTCGAAAGTAAAACATCCATACCTGCTTTCACAGCCCGTTATAAAACTCCTATTTATATTTTTTATAATCCAAGTTATATTTTACTCACAAAGTAATAAATAACTTGACAAGTAACTTTATGGGGATTATAAATGCAATTGTTCCTTAAAAAGAACATTGTTTCATTTTAAGAAACATTATTGTTGATCTATTACTTATTTAAATACTGGAGTTCGTGATGAAAAAATCTTATTTACTAGGGACAGTTATTGCTTTGTCAGCAATAACTTATGGAACTTTATCAATTGCACATGGAGCTGATGTGCCAGGAAAAGGTCCGAAAATGCAATATATAAAAAATGCTAAAGGCATGAAAATTAAATCCATGAATATCGCTGGCACTAATGCTTATCTTGAGGACATCGTTTCATCTAATGATCCTAAAGCCCCAATCACCTGTGCTTTATTCAGAATGGAGAAAGGTACTCCCTTAACTTATACCTATACCTATGATGAGTCCAAAGTGATTTTAGAAGGCTCAATGTATGTCTCTGATGGCAGCTCAAAAGTTAAAGCGAAAGCCGGTGATGTGCTGTTTTTCCCAAAAGGCGCGACCATTACATTTTCATCTGATAACTATGGTGTTGGCTATGTCTGCGGCCAAAGAGCACGTGATGGAGCCTAGTTGATTACGGGGATGCAATAATTGCATCCCATAACCCTTAGATAGATTATTGGAAGGAGAAATAAAATGGAGAGATTAAATGTAGCGCATAAACTATCACTGTGTGTAATGTTAACTTTACCAATGATGGTTGCGCATGCTCAAGATAGTATCAGGCTTGATGACTTGACTAAAGGTGACCCATTCTATTACACAAGTGATCAGAACATTAGTGAGAGTGATGGGCAAAAAGCATTATTAGGCGTTGGGCGGCCTAATAAAACCCATTCGCAGATTCCGCATTTACCAGCTTATTTTGGATATATGAGCACTAATTATACTTACCGATTTGTTAATGTTGCCGAGCAGGTATTGACCATGATTGGTGAAGGAAAACATGGTTTGTGGCGTGTACAGGAAAGCGGCACTGTTCGTGAGTATTTGAAAAAAGGTGCAGCAGGATTGACTGAGAACTCTAATCTGTTTGCGAAGGATAACCTGAAAAAGATTAGTAGTGATTACAGTGCATTCTTACCCGAAGAAGGATGGACGGGCTACAAATATCCAGATGAGAGACTAAATAAAGATGGTCATTTAAACTATATCGACTTACCAATTACGCATCCAAAATATAACAATAAGTACGCAAAACACGAGCCAATAGAACTACCTAATTGGTATTGTACGATGTCCGAAAATGATTATCCGTATGCACAGCAAGTCATGAACTTTGCTTTTAAGCAGCCTGGCGCAAATATCATCGGGCCATTGGGAAAGCGTGCTGGTCTTGACGTCAATGAAAACTACACTAAGGTGATTCGGTTAAATCAACTCCCTGATGCAAGGTCATGGGTAAATGTCGGCCAGCCTAATGAGGATAGTACTCACGTCAAATGGGAAGCCATTGATACCACTAAAACTAATACTGAATACTATTTAGTAGAGCGACCCTTTTTTAATAAACCTTATTTGTTCATCACAGCAGTTTATGACAATAAAGATAATGCTGATCTGCGTTATGTTCGCCCCGATGGAGATTACTACGATGCTATCAAAAACGAAGGGTTGAAATTAAAAACCAGTGTGACTCAGTCGCCAAGATTTCATCTTGAAAATGGTGAAGTATCTAAAGCAATAGGTTTACCAATTTATGGTGTACATCATCCTAACCGTGCAGCGTTTGGTGGCGGAGGTGCATGTCCGTTAAAAGGTGGGGATTGGGGAAGATATCCAAAAACTACAGGCGGATCAGGCTGGCCTACTCAACTTGAAGAAGTAACGCCCTTATGCGACTCAGTGCTGGTTGACATTAAGTTTTATAGCAACCTCGACGGTAGAGATTGGAATGATGCCACAAAGTACTTAGCAAATGCTGGGGTAGGTACCAAAGCTGTTACCTACAAAATGCAGCCAGGTGAGTACGGCGTTTTTACTGATGCATATAACACCAAGCGCGGTGCAAAAAATACTGAAAGCAAAAAAGTACCAAGTGAAGTAACACTTACTTATCCAAGTGTAGCGCCACCAGTTTCCTATGTTCGCACTTCATTAGTTGACCTAGGACCAGGAATGGTTCCTGCAAAAGGTACGACCTGCCGGCCTGTACAAGAATAATTAATCTTAGAAGATAAATCATGAAAAAACAAATTAGTATACAAAGAATGACATTAGCCGGTTCAATAATGTTAACCGCTTTTTGGTGTGGAAATATTATGGCAGCAGGTAAGGATCCTGAGCACGAAGCTATTAGTGAAACAAATAGTTTTGATAAATTTCTCGATGGCGACACAGTATTGGGAGGTAAATTTAGCACTTGGATTGAGCTCGCTTCCGATTACGTATTTCGTGGTGAATCAGAAACCAATGATGGAAAGATACCCTCAATCAAAGGTTCATTAACATGGACTCATGATAGTGGCGTGTATGTTGGCTTGTATATGGCAAACAATTTATTTCCGGGTACAGATAGCGCTGGCAATAATCCAGATATCAATGCTATATATGGGCCGTATGTTGGTTTTGCGACTAAAAATGTTGCAGATACAGGTATTAATTACAATGGTTTCTTATTTCAGTATATTTATCCAGGATCAAGTGATTCCAATTACTTGGAAATGTTTAACTATATCGATAAGCAGTATGGTGCTTTAAATATGAAGCTAGAGTACTCTCCAACTTTAACTGACTGGTTTGGAGTAAAAGGCCTGCAATCACACAACATCGCTATACATCCAAGTGTCTCTCTTCCTCATGGCTTTACTTTATCTGGAGGGGTGGGTTACCAGTTTTTCAATAATCACGGCCCGAACTTAGATGGAAACGGTAATGGAAAAGAAGAACTAAACTGGTGGCACTGGAACGCCGGTGTAAGCCGTAATGTATTCGGCTACAACGTAGACGTACGCTACCATGACACGGATATTGACAAAGGTCATCATGATTTTTATGGCTTTAAATCGAATCATCAGATCGTCAATTCGCGTTATGTTTTTTCTGTGTCAAAATCATTTTAATCAAACATAAAAACATACCTGCATGTTAAACCTGACCTCGCTTGAGAGTTTAGTTTGAAATTAAAATTGCCTGTTTTACTTGTTGTAAAAATGGATGGTTGCTAACACTTTGAGTTGTAAAGGTTACGTACTCTTGGTTTTAATAACCATGAAGTTGTTTTAAAGCAAATTACCCTGTAAAATTCGCGGCAAGCAGAGATTAATGGTGTAACAAGTTGATGCTCGACTTGCTGCACCGCAAAAATAAAAATAGCGAGTCTTCGGACTCGCTATTTTTTATTTTGGTTTCTAGATTTGTGATGAACTGAATAAATGACAGAACTACTAGAGTGAAAATGTATCTTAATTTCTCTCTAATCGCTTTTCAAGTTGAGTGTTTCGTATAGCTAAGCATGTTGTGCTATATTACGCTTCAAGGTAATGGGCAGTTTAAAAAATCCTCAGTCTTTTATTTAAAATTCCGTATTGAATTTAAGTAAATATTTAAAGTTTAGTGAATTATATTAAGAATAGAAAGTAACTATGTTAGATAACATTCGTGATGTGGCAAAAGGTTGGGTTGGTAAGGTATTGTTGGCTTTAATTTGCGGCCCATTCGCACTATTTGGTATTGACTCTTATTTAAACAGTGCTGGTAATAATGTTGCAGTGGCTGAAATCGGCGATAACAGCATCTCTGTACAAGAATATAGTAATGCTTTAAAAAATCTACGTAATCGCTTGCAATCTGAAGGTAAAGTTGACCAAGCGCAATTAGATGGTCCTGAGGTTAAAGCGTTAGTATTAAATCAACTGATTAATAAACAACTTTTAGCTGATGAAATCCGTCATGCTAAGTATGCTATTAGTGACGCACAGTTATCTACCTATATTACCGGTATGCCAGAATTCCAAAAAGACGGTAAATTCTCACAAGAATCATATGATCAAGTTTTGCAACAAAATGGTATTACACCATCAAGGTTTGAAGCAGGTATGCGAGCTGATCTGCTAGCGCAGCAGGCTCAAGATGGTATTGCCAAATTAGGGTTTATCTCTAAAGAGCGTGCAGACAACGTTTTTAACCTTACAAATCAACAACGCGTAGCGACTGTGTCAGAAATAAAAACTAAAGACTTTATGGGACAGGTAAAGATCGATCCTGCACAGGTGAAAGCTTATTATGAGCAACATAAAAATAAACTGGTTGTACCTGAGCAGGTGAAAATCGAATTTTTGTTACTCTCACCAGCCAGTTTAATTGGCAGCGTGAAAGTGGATGATGCTGAAATTAAGAAGTTTTATGATGAAAACACATCTAAATTCCAAGGCAATGAACAAAGACGTGCAAGCCATATCTTGATTGGCTTTGGTGTTAGTGCGACACCTGAGCAAAAACAACAAGCAAAAGAAAAGGCTGAGGAATTACTGGCTAAGATTAAAAAAGATCCAAGTCAATTTGAGACATTAGCTGTGAAAAACTCACAAGATCCTGGTTCAGCAGTTAAGGGCGGTGATTTAGGTAGTTTTGGTCGTGGCGCAATGGTGAAACCATTTGAGGAAGCTGCTTTCAATATGAAAGTAAATCAAGTGAGCGATTTAGTAGAGTCTGAGTTTGGATACCATATTATCAAAGTGACTGAAATTACTGGTCAAAGTTCTGATTTCAACAGCTTGAAACCACAGATTAAAGCTGAGCTTATTTTCCAGAAAGCACAAGTTGCATTTACAGAACAAGCTGAGAATTTTAGCAATATGGTCTATGAACAATCAGGTAGTTTAGAACCAGCGGCTAAGGCGTTTGGCGGTCAGGTGCAAACATCTGCTTGGTTAAGCCGTACAGATGGAGCTAAATTCTTCAAAAATGACAAAATCATGAATCTTGTTTTTTCTGATGAAGTACTTAAAGAGCATCGCAATACTGAAGCGGTTGAGGTTTCACCTAACAACCTAGTTTCTGCGCGTTTGCTTGAGTATAAGCCTGCAGCGCCTCGTAGCTTTGATGAAGTAAAAGGTGGTATTGAGGAGCTACTCAAGCTAGAGGCTGCATCTAAACTTGCTTTGACCAAGGGTGAATCTGCATTAAAGACTTTACGTGAAGGTAAAGAAGTCGCTAATCTAGAATGGATTCCAGAAGTAACCGTAGACCGCAAAAATGC
>JBKJUR010000024.1:0-14040 GCA_046590165.1 Methylotenera sp. | reverse complement strand
TACTAAACTAAATAAACATTGACAAAATAGAGGGTTATCGTGTCTAATAACGCCCTTTATAGCATTATGCTTGCTGGAGAATTACATGAAACGTACTTACCAACCATCTAAAACACGCCGCGCCCGTACACATGGCTTTTTAGTCCGTATGGCAACTAAAGGTGGCCGCGCTGTTATTGCAGCACGTCGTGCAAAAGGTCGTAAACGCTTAGGTCTATAGTTTAAAACTTTAAAGTCTATTTGGGCTTTATTGGTAATTTAAGCTGATACTTAAGTTTTTACACTACTAAATTTTTAGAGCATAAAGTAAAGCAGTGGCATCGTTTAGACTTACTAAACCAGCCAAGCTAATTAAAACGGATGAATTTTCATCCGTTTTTAATTTCCGCAAACGTATTTCTGCACAACATTTAGCTATACACTATCAACCGAATGCGTTGCGATCCGCACGTTTAGGTTTGGTAGTGGGTAAAAAAACAGCTAAATTATCAGTGAGCAGAAATTACATGCGGCGTGTTTTACGTGAGTTTTTTAGATTAAATCAACAGAATATTCCTGATGTTGATTTGGTCATACGCGTGCAAAAAAAGTTTGATAAAGTAGATTTTTTTCAAATTAAACAAGAGTTTGATACTTTGATAGAAAAAATCAATCAGCGCGTCAAACCAGAACTAAAAACAGATTTGCAAACAAGTGCGGCATTAAGTGCACTACCTATAAAATGATGATAGTTACTATAAAGTACTAATGAATATAATAGCGCGTCTACTCATTTGGATTGTTAAAGCTTATCAAACAGTGCTGAGTCCATTTTTTGGGCAACAATGTCGTTTTTATCCCACCTGTTCGCAATATGCACTTGATGTTCTCCATAAACACGGTGCCGCTCTAGGCACTTATTATACTGTTCGTCGTTTACTACGCTGTCATCCTTGGCACGCTGGTGGACACGACCCTGCTCCTTAAACGCACACATACCGATAACTCAAAATTTAACCTATAAGACCGCCAAATAAAATCATGGATACAAAACGCTTAATACTGTTTGTTATTTTTTCGATGTCTATCTTGATGTTGTGGGATGCCTGGCAAAATAAAAATGCACCTGCACCTGTTGCGCAGCAAAGTGCTACTGCTGGTGTTGCAACTGTAACTAGTAACGACAATAGCATTCCTAATAGCGCTACTAGTCAGAATGCAAATGCAACCGTTGCAACACCAGCAGAGCAAGTGGTAGACGGCGATTACAAGTTGCTAGCAGGTCAGCGTATTAATGTGACTACCGATTTATACAAAGCAGACATTGAAACTACAGGTGGTGATTTACGTAGGTTAGAGTTGCTAAAACATCGTGCATCAAATAACGATAAATCGAATTTTGTTTTACTGGATGATGCAGCAAAACCGATGACCTATGTTGCACAAACGGGTTTGATTGGTAGCGACTTACCTACGCATAAAGCAGTGTTTACCACCACAGCGTCTAGCTTTCAAATGCAAGAGGGTCACGATAGCTTAGACGTGCGTTTAAGTTGGGCTGGTAATGGTGTAACAGTAGATAAAGTGTATACCTTCCATCGTAATAATTATGTCATTGATGTTAATTATGAAATAAAAAATGATTCGGCAACCGCCATTACCCCTGCGGTGTATTATCAAATTGTGCACGATAATGAGTCAAATCAAGGCTCTAAGCTAATGCCTACGTTTACTGGCGGTGCTTATTATTCTGAGGCAACTAAATTCAAAAAACTTAAATTTGCTGATATGGGTAAAGAGCCTCTTAAGCTTGATACTAACAACGGCTGGGTAGGTTTGTTACAACATTATTTTGTGAGTGCTTGGATACCCAAAGAGGGTGTAGCACGTGAGTTTTACAGTACTAAACTTACAGAAAAAATGTACATTATTGGTACTAAAAATACCCTAGCTACCATTGCTCCAGGCGCTAGTTTAACTGTTCCAGCACGTTTCTTTTCAGGCCCACAAACACAAAAAGATTTAAAAGCTGCTGCGCCTGGCCTAGAGTACACGGTGGATTATGGTTGGTTAACGGTTGTAGCATCGCCATTGTTCTGGCTATTATCAAAAATACATTCTTTTGTTGGCAATTGGGGTGTGGCTATTATATTGCTTACTCTATTGATTAAAGCCGCATTCTTCAAGCTTTCAGCAACTAGCTATCGCAGTATGGCGCAAATGCGTGAGTTAGCACCCCGCCTGCAGTCCATGAAAGAGAAGTTTGGTGATGATCGCCAAAAAATGCAGATGGCGATGATGGAGCTCTACAAAAAAGAGAAAATCAATCCTATGGGCGGATGCTTGCCCATCGTGATTCAAATCCCAGTATTCATTGCATTATATTGGGTGCTGTTAGGCTCAATTGAGTTACGTCATGCACCGTTTTTTGGCTGGATTAAAGACTTATCAGCAATTGACCCTTACTACATATTGCCTGTGCTGATGGGTGCGACTATGATCCTTCAAACAAGACTCAATCCTAAGCCTACAGATCCTATCCAAGCTAAAGTGATGACATGGATGCCGGTGATATTCAGCGTGTTCTTCTTCTTCTTCCCAGCTGGGTTGGTGTTGTATTGGTTGGTGAATAACATATTGTCTATCACGCAACAGTGGTATATCAATAAAACCATACATGCTGAAGCGCTACTTAAAAAATCAGGTGGAAAGCACTAGTCCTCAAGATACCATTGCCGCGATTGCCACGGCCTCAGGCGCAGGCGGCATTGGTATTGTACGAGTTTCAGGCTCGGCTGCAGCACATATAGCAGCAGCAATATTGGGCATTTGCCCTGCCCCACGATATGCGGCATATCTCGATTTCAAGCAGGAAAATGGTGATCTAATAGATCGAGGTATCGCCATTTACTACCCCAACCCACACTCCTACACAGGCGAGGACGTACTAGAGTTGCAAGGCCATGGCGGTACTGCACTTATGCAGATTTTGCTTGCCCGTTGCATTGCGCTTGGTGCACGCCAAGCTGAGCCGGGTGAGTTTACCCGCCGTGCTTACCTGAATGACAAAATTGATTTAGCACAAGCAGAAGCTGTCGCTGATGTAATCAATGCGGCAACGACTGAAGCGGCTAAAAGTGCAGTACGTTCACTATCGGGTGAGTTTTCACAGCGTATCAATATATTACTTTTAAAGCTGATAGATTTGCGTATGTTTGTAGAGGCGTGCCTTGATTTTCCTGAAGAAGAAATTGATTTCATTACACAAGGTCATGTGGCGGAAAAGCTAGAGTTAATTATTAAAGAACTAACTTCAGTTTTTGAGAAAGCTAAACAGGGTAGTTTATTACGTGAGGGTATTAATGTAGTTTTAGTTGGCCAGCCAAATGTTGGAAAATCCAGTTTGATGAATCAATTGGCTGGTGAAGAAATTGCTATAGTTACGCCTATTGCGGGTACAACACGCGACACAATTAAAAATGCGATACAAATAAACGGCGTACCTTTGCATGTGATTGATACTGCGGGCTTGCGTGAAACTAACGATGAAGTAGAAAAATTCGGAATTGAACGAACTTGGCGGGCTGCAGAAACGGCCAATATCGCATTATTATTGGTAGACGCAGCTCATGGTATTACCGAGACGGAAAAGTCGATTCTAGCCCGTTTACCGCAAGAAATACGCAAAATTTGGGTACACAATAAAATTGACGTGGCCAATGAGTCAGCTTTTATTCAAGATATTGACCAAGTAGCGCACATTCATCTTTCAGCTAAAACGGGTGTGGGTATTGATCTTCTAAAAAGTCATTTACTCAAACTGGCGGGCTATCAAAATAATTCTGAAGGTGTTTTTATGGCACGTGCCAGACACTTAGATGCGCTGGCAAAAGTGGATGCACATTTAAGCAGTGCAAGTGCCCAAATAAAATCAGCTGAATTAGTGGCAGAAGAATTAAGGCTTGCCCAAGATGCATTAAGTAGCATTACTGGTGAGTTTACGCCAGATGATTTACTAGGCGAGATTTTTAGTAAATTCTGTATTGGAAAATAAAAAGGCGCTCATTAGCGCCTTTTTGTTTAACAATACTCATCCGCTCAAGTTTATGGGACTAATCTAATTTTAAGCTGATAAATCAACCACTTCGGCTTCTGGTGCATTTTTCTTAACAGACTCAATTCCATTATCACGCCCTGCTTCACTTTCGTATTGTTGACTTTGACCAATGACTTGGTGGTTTCCAGCTTTGAGTACAAAGTATGGTTTACCGGATTTGGAAACTAGACGGTCATATCGACTATCTTCGGCTGCATTTTTTTGAATAGATGCAATACCGTTTAGTGCGCTGGCCTTGCTTTCATACATTTCACTTTGCATGATAACTTGACCATTACCTGCTAATAAATTGAAATGAAATTGTCCGCTTTTAGCCGTTTTTAACTCAAATTTCCCTGCCATACAGTTCTCCTCAATTTTTTGTTCTATGAAAGCGCCGTGGTTATGCACTAATCGCTATCTACACTATAGGCGCGCTGTCACGCACTAGTCAATAGCCAAAATCTGTAATTCGCGATGTGCATGTAAATTATTGTGTTTTAGTTTAACGACGGTATAAATCAAGATAAAGATAGTGTTTCACGTGAAACATTATTGACCAGCATCATAGAGCGGTTATTTTAAATAAGATAACCTTAATAAAGCATTTGAGTCTGTAATATCTTTAGATTAATTATAAGGATCAGTTTCAAAAGTAAAATTGAGGATACTTAAAGGAGTCTCGGAAGATTGGAATTATAGTTTTCCTAGCTCATACAGTGGGGCTAAGTAAGTGCTCTGTATATTAAGGGTTTGTTAACTGGAATTGAGGCGGTAGTTACAATCATGGAGATTGAGGAGTTGTTATTGACAAATTTTTTTAGTAAATAATGTAATTATCAATGCTGGTTAAATTAGGGTTGCACTATTAAGTGCTTGATTCTGTTACCAGCCAATACTGGATCAGCAGGCTTTATGCAGAATATTATGATAATTAAAACAATTAACTCTTCTATATGCAGCATAAAAAAATAGCAGTGTTTCACGTGAAACACTGCTATTTCATTAATGAGCTACTGTTAATTTTGTTTTATCTTTTGCTTAGCGAGCCTTTCATCGATTTTGCAAACACGTTTACAGCCTGTAATCATTGCCCAAATCAAGTTGTCTCTGTGCAATATACTTTCAACCAGCACACCAGAGACATGTATAGCAACGAGTGCTAACCATCCCCAAGTTGAATAGTGGTGTATCGCTTGTAATAAGTCCGGCTGATCAATTAACCAGCCTTCGTTATATACAAGCCAGCCAGATCCTACCGCTGTTAGGCCAGTTGCCAACATAGCATATATGACTAACCCACCTGTTGGATTATGTCCGATGTAATGTCTGGCATGACCTTGTAGTACGCGATAAAGATGCTTGACTGCGTGCATAGGATTTAATGGAAAGCTGTCGAAGCTCGCATAGCCTGTGGCCAACAATCCCCATACGATACGGGCAACCAGCAATCCGCCTGCTATATAACCAGCCCGCACATGGATTAGGCGATCCCATTCGGATGCGTGAGTGTAAAACGCCACTGTGAAGGCCGCGACTAAAGACCAGTGGAAAATTCTTACAAACGGATCCCAAACATATTTTAAGCGCAATTTATTTACTTACTGTTTTTTAGAAGGTGTTTTTTCTGTTAGTAAATAAGCAATATAGTTCGCTTTTTCTGCAGCAGTACAATCGCTACCAATAATGTCATTGCAATGTAAAGTGAATTGCTCTTCAACTTTTTCAACATCGCTGAAGCGTTTGAAGTTAACCATTGGTGATAGTGGTTTAATTGGTTTACCTGTCACCATGTGTTTACCTTCATCAGCTGGGTTAGCTGTGTGGCATGATGCACAAGCGGCTTCTGTACCGTTTGCTAACTTAATTTTACGGTTGAAAAAGAATTTACCATCTACGGCAGATGGGCTTGAGTATTCAGGGTTAGCTGTTTTAGCAAAAGCCGCATATTTTTTTTCTAATTTAACCGCATTAGCAACGTCTGCTTGAGCAGCAAGCGCTGTAAATCCTAATAATGCTGCTAATACGATACTTAAATTTTTCATTTGATACTCCATCTCTGTGAATAAAAGGGTTGTTTTAGTTAATATTTTGCCTAGTATTACCTTGCCTAGGTTTTATGTTTTGCCCTAACGCGGTGCATAAATACATAAGTGCCATAAAAGTACAGCAAAGTGCTCTGTTTGAAAAGCCTTTAGCAATATTTATCGTACATCTTTAGTTAATTTAAGCGAATTTTATGCCAACTTTGTTAAGTAATTATGTCCAGAGTGTAAGACGCCTTAAGTTTCACGTGAAACAATGGATTAACACAAAGTTTAAATCCGCCGTAAAAACATGCTTTTGCATGACTAAACACGAGCTTTGCAGTAAAATCTAATTCTTTGAAATGTAAGTGTTAAAAGATGCAAAAAGCTGAATTTAGTTACCCAGATATTTTCGATGTCATCGTCGTCGGCGGTGGTCATGCGGGCACCGAAGCGGCCCTTGCGAGCGCAAAGATGGGGCAGAAAACCTTATTGCTGACACATAATATCGAAACGCTAGGTCAAATGTCTTGCAATCCAAGCATTGGCGGCATAGGCAAGGGTCATCTAGTAAAAGAAATTGATGCCCTCGGCGGAGCTATGGCGGCTGCAACAGACGAAGGCGGTATCCAATTTCGTATCTTAAATTCAAGTAAGGGTCCAGCGGTGCGCGCTACTCGTGCGCAGGCTGATAGGGTTTTATACAAGGCGGCTATCAGAAGAAGATTAGAAAACCAACCTAATCTTTGGTTGTTTCAGCAAGCAGTAGACGACATCATTTTAGATGGCGACCGTGCAGCAGGTGTAGTGACACAAATCGGCCTGCGCTTTAAATCAAAATCAGTGGTGCTTACTGCAGGTACATTTTTAGGCGGTTTGGTGCATGTTGGGCTACAAAATTACAGTGCAGGTCGTGCGGGAGATCCTCCAGCGATTTCACTGGCGGCGCGTTTACGTGAAATTGGCTTGCCAGCAGGCCGCCTTAAAACAGGTACCCCGCCGCGTATTGATGGCCGTACCATTGATTATTCTGTGATGACTGAACAGCCAGGTGATAACCCTGTACCTGTATTTTCATTTTTAGGTAATGTTGCACAACACCCTGCGCAACTGCCCTGCTGGATTACGCATACCAATGCCAATACGCATGACATTATTCGCAGCGGTTTAGACCGCTCTCCTATGTACACAGGCGTAATTGAAGGGGTAGGCCCGCGTTATTGTCCAAGTGTAGAAGATAAGATTCACCGCTTTGCCGATAAAGAAAGTCATCAAATATTTTTAGAGCCTGAAGGCTTAACAACCAATGAAGTTTATCCAAACGGTATATCAACCAGTTTGCCGTTTGATATACAGCTGGCTTTGGTGCGTTCAGTCAAGGGTTTAGAAAATGCGCATATTCTGCGCCCTGGTTATGCCATTGAGTATGATTACTATGATCCGCGTGGCTTAAAAAGCTCACTGGAAACCAAAACCGTGCAGGGTTTGTTTTTTGCAGGGCAAATTAACGGTACCACCGGTTATGAAGAAGCCGCTGCACAAGGCTTGCTGGCGGGCGCTAATGCTGCGCTTTATACGCAAGGTAAAGAGCCTTGGTGCCCAGCGCGTGATGAAGCTTACTTGGGTGTGTTGGTAGATGACCTAATAACACGCGGCGTTACCGAGCCGTATCGTATGTTTACTAGTCGTGCGGAATACCGCCTGCAGCTGCGTGAAGATAACGCAGACATGCGCCTCACCGAAATCGGCCGTAAATTAGGCTTAGTGGATGATGTGCGCTGGGAAGCGTTTAGTCGCAAACAAGAGGCTGTGGTGCGCGAGCAAGAACGCTTGAAAAGAACTTTTGTGCAACCTGCTAATTTGCCAGTAGAAAAAATGGTGGAAATGTTCGGCAAGCCGTTAGAGCATGAATATAGCTTGTTTGAATTATTGCGTAGACCAGAAGTAAGCTACGATGCCCTACTAACTTTAGGTGTTGAAGGTTTAGGGGAGCTTGAGCCCGCGGTGCGTGAACAAGTGGAAATCGCCGCAAAATATCAAGGATATATTGACCGCCAAACAGATGAAGTAGCGCGTAGCCGCGGTCAGGAAAATACAAAATTACCGAGCGATTTAGATTATCGTGAAATTCATGGCTTGCCAATTGAGGCGCAGCAAAAATTAAATGCACAAAAGCCAGAAACGATAGGTCAAGCCAGTCGCATTTCAGGTATTACACCAGCGGCAATTTCATTGTTATTGGTGTACTTAAAACGAAAATCTCGTAATAAACAAGTAGAGCAAGCTGCATGATGTTAAAAAGCATGCTGCAAGCCAAGCTAGAAGCTGGCTTGCTAGAGATGGATTTGCAGGTGAGCACGGAAAAGCAAGCCAACTTGATTGCTTATGTGCTGCTGATTGATAAATGGAACAAAGTGCATAACCTCACGGCGATTCGCGACCCATTAGAAATGGTGACGCTACATTTGCTGGATTCACTTAGTGTGTTACTGCATGTTCAAGCACTATCACCTAAGAGTTTACTGGATGTAGGTGCAGGCGCGGGGTTGCCGAGTATCCCGTTGGCGATTTGTTTGCCTGAGTTACAAGTAACTGCAATTGACTCCGTGCTAAAAAAAACTAGTTTTATGCGGCAAGTTAAAGGTGAGTTGGCATTAGCTAATTTTCATGTAGAAGCTGGACGTGTAGAGGCGTTAAAAAAAGAAAGCTTTAATGAAGGTGCAGGATTTAATGTGATTATTTCGCGTGCATTTTCTGAAATTGATTTGTTTATTAAGCTCACTCAGCATTTGCTCGCGGATAATGGGCAATGGTTGGCGATGAAAGGCGTAGTGCCAAATCATGAGTTTGAAAGCCAAAACTTTATAAAGTCAGGCATTCAGCCTGGCGAAATTAAAGTATTGAAAGTAGCAGGTTTAGATGCAGAACGACATCTTGTATTTTTGAAACCGGCTATATCGAAACCAAGTTACATTAAAACCCAGTAATTTTATAGAATCAAAATAATTAAAAGTAACTATAAATATAAAGACAATATGAAAATACTCGCAATCACCAATCAAAAAGGCGGCGTAGGTAAAACTACTACCTGTGTGAATTTAGCGGCAAGTTTGGCAAGTTTGGGTAGACGCGTGTTGTTGATAGATTTAGATCCACAGGGCAATGCCAGCACCGGAAGCGGCATAGATAAAGCACATCTAAAACTGAGTATTTATCATGTATTGATTGGTGAAAAGTCGCTGAAAGAAGTGATTGTTACTAGTGAAAAAGGTGGTTTTGATATTGCGCCTTCAAATCGAGAGTTGGCGGGCGCGGAAGTTGAGTTGGTGAATGAGCTGGCGCGTGAAACTCGCTTAAAAGCAGCCATTTCAAAATTGAATGATGCCTATGATGTAGTGCTTTTAGATTGCCCCCCTGCCCTCAATTTAGTGACTGTGAACGCGCTTACGGCAGCCAGCGCGGTGATGATTCCTATGCAATGTGAGTATTACGCCTTAGAGGGTTTGTCAGATTTAGTAAATACCATTAAAAAAGTACGCGCGCATTTGAACCCGACTTTAGAGATTGAAGGCCTGCTGCGTACACTGTTCGATAATCGCAATATGCTTGCGCAACAAGTCTCTGCCCAACTTATTAGCCATTTTGGCGATAAAGTTTATAAAACAGTGATTCCGCGCAATATACGATTAGCTGAGGCGCCTAGTTATGGCGTGCCGGTGTTGAGTTACGACAAAAGTTCAAAAGGCTCGGTAGCTTATTTAGAGCTAGCACAAGAGATCATAGACCGAGAAAAACTGGTTGCAAAAGCTGCTTAAGTATTGGGTTATGATTTTAAATGGCATCACTAAACGCGTCTATCAATTAAAAATAGAATCACAGGCAAAATAGAATAATGGCTAAATTAAAAGGTATGAGAGGTTTGGGTCGCGGTTTGGACGCCCTTCTAGCGGGCGATATGGGCAGCGTGGGCGAGGCGGATTCATTGCTTATGCTTAAAGTGACCCAATTGCGCCCGGGCAAATATCAGCCACGTAGTTACATGGATGAGGCAGCTTTGCAGACTTTGGCAGCATCAATCAAAACACAGGGCATCATGCAGCCGATTTTGGTGCGCCATATAGATGATGAGCATTATGAAATCATCGCAGGTGAGCGCCGCTGGCGAGCGAGTCAAATGGCTGGCTTGGAAGAAGTGCCGGTCTTGGTGCGCGAAATTGCAGATGAATCTGCACTCGCAATGGCATTGATTGAGAATATCCAGCGTGAAAACCTCAATCCATTAGAAGAAGCACAAGGTATTAAGCGTTTGATTGATGAATTTGCAATGACGCATGAAAAAGCTGCTGAAGCGGTTGGGCGTTCGCGTGTTGCGGTATCCAACTTATTGCGTTTGCTTACTTTATGCATGCCAGTGCAGGAAATGTTGATGTATGGCAAGTTGGATATGGGTCATGCGCGTGCATTAGTCGGACTGGCTGGTGCGCAACAGGTGATGCTGGCTGAACAAATCCTACAAAATAATTTATCTGTACGCGAAGCAGAAAATTTAGTCAAAAAACATCACGCGCAGATGGGTCAGGCTACACAAAATCCAGCGCAAAAACTAATGCAGAAAACCCCTGTTAATCATGATGTTTTAAGGCTGCAAGAAGCATTAAGTGACAAATTAGGGGCGTCAGTTAGCATTAAAGCGAGTGCTAATGGCGCTGGTACGATGAAGATTAGCTATGCAAATTTAGACCAATTGGATGAAATTATTGCCAAAATCTCACGTTAATTAAGTCAATATTTGCGCTAAGTGTTTAATTTTGCTTGAACTTAACTCTTGACTAAAAAGTGGTAATAATTCAAAATCGCGGACTTTACTGCATTACAAAAATCAACAAACGCAAAAAGCAGTTATTTAAAGCGTTGAAAACTACATTAATTTAACTGGATTCTAAGTCTTTGTCAGTCACTAATACATCAGATGTTTTTAGTAAAATGCTTAAAATTCAATTGGTTACTACATTGGTAGTTGCAGTAATCGCGATGTTTGTTTCAGGTTTAAATGCGAGTATTTCAGCAATGCTAGGTGGTGCATGTGTACTACTTGGTGCAAGTGCTGCTGCAATGGTTGCAAAACGAAGTGCAAATAAACAAGACGCTTCAGCGATTTTAGTTAATTTGTTGAAAGCAGAAGCAGTTAAGATTTTAGTCATCATCGTTTTACTGGTGACTGTATTTAAGCTTTATCAGCAATTAGTGCCGTTTGCATTGATTGCAGGTTTAGCGGCTGCAGCCCTGTTTTCAGGTGCAGCACTCAGTAAGTTAAAAGTGTAAAAATTTTCTTAGAAACGAATTTTAGTTAAAGTAAATAATAGATTATGGCTACAGAACACGCTCAGCAAGCAGAACACGCATTAACACCATCAAGCTATATTGCCCATCATTTAAGCTTTAATGCTAAGCCTATTGGCGATGGTAGCTTTTGGGTGCTGCATTACGATACGCTCATCATGTCTGTATTGCTAGGTATGTTGGTCATGGGTTTAATTTGGCTGGTAGCGCGCGGTGCGACAGCTGGGGTGCCAACTAAGCGTCAAGCTTTTGTTGAGTTGGTTTTTGGTTTTGTGGATGACCAAGTTAAAAATATTTTCCACGGTAACCGTCATAGCTTCATAGCACCAACAGCAATGACGGTTTTTTTATGGGTGTTCGCAATGAACGCCATGGATTTTTTACCAGTAGATATCGTTGCTAAATCATTAGCGTTTTTTGGTGTAGAAAAATGGCGTGCAGTACCTACTTCTGATATCAATACTACTTTTGCTTTAGCGCTTGCGGTGTGGATATTAATGATTTTCTTCTCGATTAAAGTTAAAGGCCTCGGCGGCTGGATACACGAGTTGTTCTGCTCACCATTCGGTACTAAATTCTGGGTATGGCCGGCTAACTTTCTATTTAACCTGATTGAATATATCTCAAAACCGCTTTCACATTCATTGCGACTGTTCGGCAACATGTATGCGGGTGAAGTGATTTTCTTGTTAATTGGCTTATGGGCATCAACAGGCATCTCAGGCACGATTTTTGGTGCGATTTTAGGTGCAGGTTGGTCTATCTTCCATATCTTAATCGTGGCATTACAAGCATTTATTTTCATGATGTTGACTGTTGTTTACTTAGCAATGGCGCATGAATCGCACTAGTTTTTTAAGTAGTTTTTATTTTTTTAGTAGTTAAGTTGTTAGTTTAATTTTAGAGAGGGTAACAAAATGGATGCATTAGCAATGATTCAAGCCTACACAGGCATTGGTATTGGTTTAATTATTGGTTTGGGCGCTGCGGGTGCTTGTATCGGTATTGGTATTATGTGTGCAAGTTTCTTGGAAGGCGCTGCACGTCAACCAGAAATGATTCCACAATTGCAAGGTAAAGTATTCTTGCTATTAGGTCTTATCGATGCTTCTTTCATTATTGGTGTTGGTCTAGCGATGATGTTTGCATTTGCTAACCCATTATTAAGCGTAGTTGCACAGTAATTAGCCGCTAAATTGATTGTTTGAGTCAATTTCTGGCTCAAACACTTATATTTAACGACTAAGCTTGAATGATTAAAGTCTCTAATGACTTGTCACTTAAGTGATCAACGTCTTAACGATTTAAGCTTTAATGATATTTAATTTGGATCAAAAATGAACATTAACTTTACACTAATCGCACAAGCCATCGCATTTGCTGTGTTGATTTGGTTCACAGTGAAATTCGTTTGGCCACCGCTATTAACAGCGATTGAAACACGCCAAAAGGAAATTGCTGATGGTTTAGCCGCAGCGCAAGAAGGTAGAAGCGCTTTAGATGTAGCAGCTAAAAAATCAGAAATCACTCTGAATGAAGCTAAGCAAAAGGCGAGTGAAATTATTGGCCAAGCCGAAAAGCGTGGCTCACAAATCGTTGAAGAAGCTAAAACTACAGCCAAAGTTGAAGGCGATCGTATTTTAGCTGGTGCTAAAGCTGAAATCGACCAAGAAGTGAACCGTGCAAAAGAAGGCTTACGTTCACAGGTGTCAGCACTTGCAATTGCCGGCGCTGAAAAAATCTTACGTAAAGAGATTGATGGCAAAGCACATAGCGAAATGCTATCTAAACTCGCGGCGGAGCTATAAGTCATGGCTGAAATATCAACCATCGCAAGGCCTTATGCGGTTGCGGCCTACAAACTAGGTAAAGAAACAAAGTCTCTTGCTAAGTGGTCTGAAATGCTAGGCTTTGCTGCTGCAGTTTCTAACGACGCGCAGATGCAGGCCTATATTCAAGATCCGAAAGTAGTCAGTAGTGACTTGCTAGCCACTTTTTTAAAAGTGGCTGGTGACAAACTTAACGAGCACGGACAAAACCTGATTAAAGTGTTGGTTGAATATAATCGCATGTCTATTTTGCCGGCCATTACTAGCGCGTTTGAAGAACTAAAAGCGCAAGATGAAGGCACACTAGATGCACAAATTGTTGCCGCGGCTAAACCTAGCGCTGCAGAAATTAAAGATTTAGTAAAACGCTTAGAAGCTAAGTTTGGCAAAAAAATAGAAGCCACTGTATCTGTTGATTCAGAACTCATTGGCGGCATCAAAATTATTGTTGGCGATACCGTGATAGACGCGTCCGTCAAAGGTCAGCTACAAAATTTAGCGTACACGCTTTCAGCTTAAACTACCTACAAAGGTAAAAAGCTAAGGTTTAAGTAAGTAATAACTTAGGCAAAGAAAATTTAGGAGCAACAATGCAGTTATCTACATCAGAAATCAGTGAACTGATTAAAAGCAGATTAGAAAATTTTTCTACCTCAGCTGAAGCGCGTACTCAAGGTACGGTAATTTCAGTAACCGATGGTATCGTACGTATTCACGGTCTTTCAAACGTGATGGCCGGCGAGATGATCGAATTCCCAGGCAACACATT
>JBKJUR010000027.1:0-117775 GCA_046590165.1 Methylotenera sp. | reverse complement strand
GGCTGCATCTAAACTTGCTTTGACCAAGGGTGAATCTGCATTAAAGACTTTACGTGAAGGTAAAGAAGTCGCTAATCTAGAATGGATTCCAGAAGTAACCGTAGACCGCAAAAATGCGCAAGGTTTAACAGAAGTTGCGATGAACCAGGTGTTTAAGACAAACACCAATAAGTTACCCGCTTACTCCGGAATTGGTGATGCTAAGCAGGGATATTTACTTGTTAAGGTCATTAAAGTCGACACTCCAACTGCAGATGATGCTGAAGCTAAAAAAACGGCTAGAACAGAGCTAAATGCAGCTTTAGCCAGTGAGTATTTAGAGGCTTATAAACAATCACTACGTGAAAAAAGCAAAGTGAAAGTAAATGAAAAACTTTTACTGGGTAGTGCAGCTAATAATTAATACTTGGTTTCTAATTAATACTTAAGTATCTGTAGTTAACACTTAGTAATAAAAATAAAGGTAACAAAAACAAAAAAGGCACTTGAAGTGCCTTTTTTGTTTTAACTACTTTCTTTGGTAAAAAAGTCGATATTTATTTACTCAATGACGCCAGCTGCAGTAATGTTCATGCCACCATCTACATAAGTAATCTCTCCAGTAATTCCTGAAGCTAAATCACTACATAAGAATGCAGCTGCATTACCTACTTCTTCAATCGTTACGTTACGGCGTAATGCAGCATGTTTTTCGTTAAAACCTATCATTTTATCAAAATCAGCAATACCAGAAGCAGCAAGCGTTTTAATTGGACCAGCGGATACCGCATTAACGCGAATACCTTTAGGGCCTAGGCTCTGTGCCATATAGCGTACATTAGCTTCCAAGCTGGCTTTGGCCAAGCCCATCACGTTGTAATTAGGCATAGTACGTTCTGCACCAAGATAACTCAACGTCAGCAAGCTGCCATTTCTACCCAGCATCATCGGTAATGCAGCTTTAGCCAGTGCAGCAAAGCTGTAAGAGCTAATATCATGGGCAATACGGAAGTTTTCACGTGTGACTGCATCTAGGTAGTCGCCATCCAAGGCGGTTTTTGGTACGAAAGCAACTGAATGTACGATTGAATCTATACCATCCCAGTGCTTTGCAATGGCTGGAAATAGTGCGTCTATCAAGCTGTCTTCAGCCACATCACAATGAAACACTAACTTAGAATCAAATTCTGCAGCTAAGCCAGCGACACGACCTTCATGCTTTTCCATTTGATAAGTGAAAGCAAGCTCGGCGCCTTCACGTTTCATTGCTGCCGCGATTCCGTAAGCGATTGAACGATTACTCAATAAACCTGCGATCAGTATTTTTTTACCTGCTAAAAACCCCATGACATTGTCCTTATCTATCGTTATTCTTTAATATTATCTTTAAGCATCGCCAACAATAACAATATTGCAAATATCACATTAATGTTGACTGCTTCTAGGGTTGTACGCATCGCGTAACCCGTCTCCAAGCAGATTATACCCCAACACGGTAATCAATATCGCAAGCCCAGGGAACAGAGAGAGCCACCATGCGAACTGGATATACTCTTTACCATCAGTCAAAATGTTGCCCCATGAAGCTTGCGGGGCTTGTACACCTAGGCCTAAAAAGCTTAAGCCCGACTCCACAAGTACTGCACTGGCAATCCCTAGGATAGAACTCACGATAATAGGCGTTAAACTATTGGGTAGTAAATGCGTGAAAATGAGTCTGGCATCTTTAGCCCCTAAAGTTTGTGCCGCCAGAACAAACTCTCGGTTACGTAAACTTAAAAACTCGGCACGTACTAATCTCGTGACACCCATCCATGAGGTTAAGCCAATCACAATCATAATATTCCAGATAGAAGGCGTTAAGAATGCAATGACGGCTAGAATCAAAAAGAAGGTTGGAATTGAAAGCATGACGTCAACGATGCGCATGATTACCGTATCTACCCAGCCGCGATAAAAGCCTGCAATCGCGCCTAGAACGATGCCGATAGCAGTAGCAATACCAACGGCTACAAACCCTACCATCAGTGATATGCGAGCACCGTAGAGCATGCGTGAGAATACGTCGCGACCTAATCCATCCGTGCCCATCCAGTGCAGCGAAGAGGGCGATAATAAAATAGCTTTTACATCGATTGCATCAGGGTCATAAGGTGCAACAAACGGCGCTATTAATGCAAGTAACAGGATGCCTGCAATAATGATGAAGCCTATTAATGCCAATGGATTATGGAGTGCCTTTTTCATTGCAACCTTTCTTTATTGCATGACGCCGCGTCTCACGCGCGGGTCAGCCCAAGCGTAAGCAACGTCTGCGAGTAGGTTGCCAATGAGAGTGAGTATTGCACCAATGGTGAGTATGCCCATAATGACGGGAAAGTCGCGCATCAATACTGCGTCATAGAATAATTTCCCCATACCAGGAATGGCAAAAATGCTTTCCGCAATCACTGAACCACCGATTAAACCTGGAATGCTCAATCCAAAAATAGTGATTAGAGGCAATAGTGCGTTGCGTAATGCATGTCCATAGACTACGCGATTTTCGTTTAAGCCTTTTGCACGTGCAGTTGTGATGTAATCTTGATGCAACACTTCCAACATGCCATTTCGTACAAAAAGTGAGATGCCCGCAAGGCCAGTTAATCCTGAAATAAATACAGGCAAAAACAGGTGCTTAAGTGAGTCTATGGTTTGGGTCAGCCAAGGCATATTTTCGTGACCTAAGCTTTCCAGACCAGAAATAGGCAGCCAATTATGTTGTACGCCAGTCCAATACATCAGCATCAATGCAAGCCAGAACCCAGGAATAGCAAACCCTATAAATACAAACAGTGTGATACCTCTATCTGCAAGCTGATTCTGCTTGAGCGCAGAAACAACGCCTAGAGGTAGTGCAATACCTATGATTAAAATTAGGCTTAACACATTGATAAGTAAGGTAATAGGCAATGCCTCTTGTATCATGCCCAATGTAACATTGCCGTCTTTGTCTTTAGTTTGCCAAAAGACTGGGCGTTGATGAGATGCGAAAGAAGTGCCGAAATTCAGTGTTGCCATACGTTTTAGCCATAAGCCATATTGGACAATCACAGGCTTATCGAGACTATACAACTCACGTAATTTTTGTCTGGATTCTTCACTGGCTTTTGGATTAAAACTCGCCTCACTGGTGGTGATATCGCCAGGTGCCAAGTGCATGATAAAGAACGAAATCAAGCTAATTCCAACCAAGAGCGGAATCATCCAAAAAAAGCGTTTGAGTAAGTATTTGAGCATGATTAGTGTTCGCTTATTTCCGCACGTGCATAGGCTTTAGGAATATACCATTCGTAAGTATTATGCCCAATGCCAGCGGGTGGAGCTGGGTTGCTGATGCCTCGTACACGTTTATGTATGGCTGATAAGCCATAGCCTGCAGATAAGTAAACGATAGGGCTATCCTCCTGCAATATCTTTGCAAACTCATGGTAAATTTTAACCCGTTTATCAGGGTCAAGCTCCAGTCTGCCAGCTTCTAGTAATTTATCTACACGCGGGTTGCTGTAACTTATAAAATTAAACTGCCCTGGCGCTTGCTGGCTAGAATGCCAAATGCTGTATTGATCAGGGTCTAACGATAAGCTCCAACCCAGTACTACCACATCGAACTCTTTAGGTTTGATGAATCGCCCTAAAAAGCTCGCCCATTCAAGTACACGGATGTTTGCATCTATGCCGACCTCTTTGAGTCGGCGTTGTATCAACACACCTGTCATCTCACGTTCTTTATTTTGATTCGTCAGTATTTCAAACGCGAAAGGCTTGCCGTCTTTATCTAAAATACCATCTCCATCATGGTCTTCATAACCAGCTTCTTTAAGTAGCGCTTTTGCTTTGTTGGGATCATAAGGATAAGGTTTGAGCGCAGGGTTGCTCCAACGTGTGCCTGGTTTATAAGGGGACGCCACAGGCTCGCCTAAGCCCAATAAAACACCATCAATAATTTCTTGTTTGTTAATCGCATAGTTAATGGCTTGCCGTACACGAATATCATCGAAGGGTTTACGTTTTAGGTTAAAACCTAAATATGTGTAGCTGTTACCTAGCTCTTTATAGAGCGCAATATTTTTGTTCAGCTCAGGCCTTGCAGGGAAAATTCTTGCATATTGAATAGGGTTCAAGCCCATTGAGTCAATATTATCTGCGCTTAACTCTAAAAACTGTGCGGCTTTATCAGGGATGATACGTGAGAGTAATGAGTCAATTCTGGCTTGGCCTTGAGTGGCGTTCGCGTTGCGGGTGAGTTTAAGATATTGACCATTTTTCCAGCTACTGAGCTTGTAGTAATGACTGCCCACAGGGTTACGCGCAAATGCTGTCGTATTGATATCCTGATCTTTGAGTAAGTGTTTGGGTAGTATATGTAAGCCTGCCCAAGTATCTAATGCAGGTGCATAAGGCGCTGCATAAGTCACTCTGAAAGTATTTGTATCAGGCGCTTCAGCTTTTGTGACTAGCTTAAAATCAGACCCATAAGGTGTACGGGTTTTTTCATCGGTGACTTTTTGCCAGGTAAATAAAACATCGTCACTGGTTAAGGGCTTGTCGTCAGCCCATTTAAGATTAGGTTTTAAATGAAACGTGATGGTTTTTTGGTCTTTCGAAACTTCCCAAGACTCCGCCAGCTCGCCTGTTAAATCTAAATTTTTATCATACTTCAGTAAGCTATTGAATATATTGCTTGCAATAGCTGAGGCGGCTGACTCGCCCGCAATCATGGCAATTAAGCCACTTGGTTCGCCAGTCATCGCATCTATTAGCGTGCCGCCGTTCGTGGCCGGATAATCTTTACTATAATCAACTGAATTAGAAGACTTGGTTGAGGTGGATGAGTCTCCGCAACCAGTGAGCAGGGCGAAAACTACGGCAACTACAAATCCTATTGAAACGGATTGATGCTTATTACTTTGATTTTTTTTTTGCTGATGCTTAGCGGCTTGCATAAGCGGAGGCTAAGCCAAGATGCCAATGATAGTTGATTAACATTTTATGCAGCATCTGATTGGTGAATAGTAAGCTTGTGCCCAGGCTGAATATTAGCGGTGACATTTCTATTCCATCGCTTAATATCTGTAATTGCAACATCAAATTTTTGTGCAATGCTATGTAAAGTGTCACCACGTTTCACGGTATAAGTTTTCTTTTTGTCTTTGTTAAGTGCAATTTTAGTGGCTTTTTTAGATGTCGAATTACTTGCAACCTTAGTATTTGTAACTACGCTTTTTATAGTAAGTAATTGTCCCGCTTTTACACGATTATTCTTCAAAGAGTTTGATGCCATAATTTGCTTAACGCTAACACCATAGCGTTTTGCAATTGATTGCATAGCTTCACCTCTTTTTACCTTGTGTGTGACGCTACGTTGCTTTGCAGGTTCAATTTCATCACTGTTATTTGCTGAGTTTTTTTCATTATCATTGAATACATCATTTTGCGCGCTTGCCAAATCTATGTTTTCTGAATTCTGATTTTTAGAATTCAGGTTTTCTGAGATTTCAGCCGTACTTAAATTATCCGCTGCGCTAGAAGTAATTTCAGGTGATGTATTTTTTGCAATATTAAAATCTGCTTTATTGCCGTTAGGCACCAATATAGTAGAAGCACTTTTAATTTTTTTCTGTGCTGGTAGATTATTCACAGTACGTAATTGTGCGACCTGAATGCCAAATTTATCAGCGATCTTATCCATGCGCTCGCCACGTTTTGCGCGGTATGTTTGCCAGCTTACTAAAGGTTTATTATACGAGGCTAGGTTGTTTTTGAATGTTTGTGCCGCAGCAATTGGTAATAGCAGTTCATGTTTATCGCCAATACTCGTAATGACCGGGCGGTTGTTACTTGGATTAAGCGCAAGAAATTCATCGTCGCTGATTCCTGCTAACTTCGCGGCCAAATGCGCATCAATTTGAGCCGGTGCAGATACTCTGCTGAAATAGGCGCTGTTTGCGATAGTTTGAATTTGAAGGCCATAGTTATTAGGATTGGTCATGAGATTTTTAATGGCCTGTAATTTAGGCACATAATTTTTTGTTTCCGGCGGAAGACTCAAACTTTCATAATCGGTGGGTAAACCTAATTTTCGGTTACGTTCAATAGCTCGACCCACTGTACCTTCACCAGCGTTGTAGGCGGCTAAGGCTAAGTCCCAGGCACCGAACATACCGTGCAGTTTCTGTAAATAAGTCAACGCTGCATCAGTAGCCGCCGTGACATTTCGTCGATTATCTACCCACCAGTTTTGTTTAAGACCAAAATCTTTACCTGTCGATGGAACAAATTGCCAAATTCCAGAGGCGCGGCTAGTTGAATACGCTTGTGGGTTATAGGCACTTTCTATCATAGGTAATAACGCAATTTCAGTTGGCATGCCCCGTTTTTCTACTTCTTCAACAATATGAAACAAGTATTTTTGGCTGCGCTCAACCATACGCTTCATATATTCTGGTCGCGAGCTGTACCAGTTTTCATGTTTGGCAATGAGACCTGAAGTTGAGTTAGGTATGGCATAGCCGTTTTTAATGCGTTGCCATAAATCGTCATTCGCAGTATTGATAACATCTATTTCATTATTATTTATCTGAATACTGCTTTCGAGTGAATCACCCAAGCGGCTACCGCCAAGTTTTTTAGGCGTCGAATTGCCGGAGCCGAAATTGTCGCTGCTAGTATCTTTAGCTTCTAAACTCTTATTGCTTAAATCTTTATTTGATATCTCGTTAGGTGCAGTTTTAAAGTTATCATCACCATAGATAACAATTTCTTCACCCATTACATTAGACTCTGCATACGATGGCATGCTAGTAAGTAAGCCGAAAACAAGCGGGCTAATGCATAAAATAGCATGACTAATGCGAGAAAAACAGGGCGAGTTAAAACTTAAGCTAGGTTTCGTCGCAGATTTTATAGAATGACAAATGCGCAAAACGTATGGGTAAAACAAAAAATGGCTCATAGTCACAATACTGAAACGAAGTAGTAAATTATAGTACCGAAAAAAAGTAGGCTACGTCAAGATAAAAAGATGTAAATATTTACTTTATAAATATGCGCTATATTGATGATTAGTAATGATTTCTCATCTCTCTAATCAAGCTGAAAACTTCTAATGGCGTGGTGTGATTTTGGTGAATAGATGCTTGGATTTCCTTGCTGCTGCAACGTAAAAATGGATTGGTTGCAAGTTCTAAAGCAATCGAAGACGGTAAGCTTGGTAAATTCAGGCCTCTTAACATCATTGTTTCGTTGAATCGTTCGATAAGCGCTTGGTTATTAGGCTCTAGTGTTAACGCAAAATGGATGTTGTGCATCGTATACTCATGTGTGCAATATACTTTTGTATCGTTAGGCAAGGCGGCCAATTTTTGCAAAGAACTAAACATTTGCGTAGCTGTGCCTTCAAATAATCTTCCACAACCCGCGCCAAATAAGGTATCGCCACAAAACAGTAATTTTTCACCAGTATTTATAGAGTAGTAAGCGATGTGACCCAATGTGTGGCCCGGTAATTCAATAATCTCTAATATGAGGTTAAATTCACTTAAATTAATGACATCAGATTCAACTAAAGCGATATGCTCAAATTGATATTGCTCTAATTTAGGGGCATATACATTTATGTTTGGATACATATTGATTAACTGGCTCACGCCGCCGATATGGTCGTGATGATGATGCGTGATTAAAATACTATGCAAGCTTAATTTCAGTCTAGACAGCGTCTCCAGCACAGGTGTTGCATCGCCAGGATCTACAATAATGGCATCCACGCCATTGTGAATTAGCCAGATATAATTATCCTTAAATGCTGAAATTGGTATAATTTGTAAGGGTTGTTGCATGATTACTATCATTTGTGCGGGTGCTTAAAATGTCAATAGAAATATTAATCGTTGTTAGAAGTAACAGCGGCAATTAAAAGATGAGCATACAAAACGCACAACAAGACTGGTTTGGCTCAACCGTGGGCCAGTATTTACAGGAAAAAGAACAGGCTTTATACGACATGGCTGTCGTTGATTTATTTGGGTTTAATGCCTTGCAAATGGGTGAGCTACCCCTTGATTTATTACGAAACTCGCGCATCCCTAATCGCTATCAGTCTTCTACCTTTAAAATCGCAGCGCTCAATAATCATTTGTATTGTGAAGATGATTTCTTGCCTTTTGCAGATATGAGTTTGGACCTTTTATTATTGCCGCATCGTTTAGAGTTTAGTGAGCGGCCGCATCAAGTGTTACGTGAAGCTGCGCGAGTAATGATGCCAGAAGGACATTTGCTGATTTCTGGGTTTAACTCAATCAGTACTTGGGGCATTAAAGCCGGTTTTAAAAAAATATTGGCCACTCAAAATACCTTTCCATGGAATGGACAGTTTATTGCATTAACGCGCATGAAAGATTGGCTGGCACTATTGGGTTTTGAAATCGCATTGGTGGAAATGTGTTGTCATGTGCCGCCTTTTGAACAAGCTAGATGGCAAAAACGTTGTGCTTTTATGGATGAGATTGGCGAAAAATATTGTGCAATGCTAGGTGGCGTATATTTTATCGTGGCAAAAAAGCGTGTAGCTGGTATGACGTCTCTTAAACCAAATTGGAAAAAACCTGTGCTGGCAACAACTTTAATCACTCGGCCAACTTCGTCCAGTCCTTCACAATATAGGGCTGTACAATCAATAAGTGCAATCAATGACAATAAGTACAATAAATGAATCTGAAATTACAAAGTGACGCTATAGAACGTAATATGAATAATAATATTCCAATGACGAAAACCCAAGTTGAGAAGACATTGGTTGATATAAGCCATGTTGAGATTTACGCTGACGGTGCCTGTAAAGGTAATCCGGGTCCAGGTGGCTGGGGTGCGTGGATTAGTCACGAAGGCCGCGAAAAAGAATTATTTGGTAGTGAGTCGATCACTACCAACAATCGTATGGAGTTAACGGCAGTAATTCGTGCGTTGGAAGCGTTAAAGCGACCATGCCATGTTAAAGTATTTACGGATTCTGTGTATGTGCAAAAAGGGATGACAGAATGGCTTGTTGGTTGGAAAGCCCGTAATTGGCGCACTGCAGATAAGAAGCCAGTCAAAAATGATGATTTATGGCGAATTTTAGATGTGTTGGCGCAGCAGCATACCGTCCAATGGATTTGGGTAAAAGGTCATGCCGGTAATATCGGCAATGAACGAGCTGATATGTTGGCTAATATGGGTGTGGCTAATTTGCTAAGCGGTCAAAACTCTTAAGCTCAACTTTTGAAATCAACATAATTCAATTACTAAATTTAGATGGCATTAAAATTATGAGACAAATATTTTTAGATACTGAAACCACGGGTTTGTATCATGCTCAAGGTCACCGTGTGATTGAAATTGCAGCGGTGGAAGTCGTAAATCGCAGACTTACTAAAAATCATTTCCACTACTATTTAAATCCTGATCGTGAAATTGACCAAGGTGCCCAAGAAATACATGGCATTTCTCTGGAGTTTTTACAGGATAAACCGCGCTTTCCTGATATTGCAAAAGATCTAATAGCATTCATTGCGGATGCTGAACTCATTATGCATAACGCACCTTTTGATGTGGGTTTTTTAAATGCAGAGTTAGGTTTAATCGAGCATCAGCCAGTTGAAACTGTTGTTGCAAAAATTACCGATACCCTTAAAATAGCTAAAGAAATGCGTCCGGGTCAGCGTAATAATTTAGATGCGCTGTGTCGGCATTTTGGTGTAAATAACTCTAAGCGTACATTGCATGGTGCGTTGTTAGATGCTGAGTTGTTAGCTGACGTGTATATGGCAATGACGCGCGGCCAAGATAGTTTGATGATGGAGCTGGATGCGCCGCTGAAAAGAAGTAATGAACGTAGCTTACTTGATAAACATCCATTAAGAGTTCAATTAGCGAATGAGGTAGAGAGTGAAGCACATAAAGTATATTTAGCTTCACTTGAAAAATCTGGTGATTGTTTGTGGAGCAAGTTGGAGCAAACAAAAGATAGAGATTAATTAGATTAAAATTCAACCCCATCAATTTAAAATCATGTTTTAAAGTTATGTTTAAAACGATAAAACAACAAGAAAGTTAATATTATGAACCGAAGCATTATTGTGACAGGAGGCGCTGGTTTTATTGGTGCCAATTTTGTGTTGGCTTGGGTTAAGCAAGGTTTAGGTAGAGTAGTTAACCTTGATAAGTTGACTTATGCGGGTAATTTAGAAAATTTAAATGAAATTCAGCACAATCCAGATCATATTTTTGTGCATGGTGATATCGGGGATCAGACATTATTAGCCTCATTACTTGCAGAACATCGACCATGTGCAGTCGTAAATTTTGCCGCTGAGAGTCATGTAGATCGCTCAATTCATGGTCCTGAAGATTTCATTCAAACGAATGTGGTGGGCACATTTCATTTATTAGAAGCCGTGCGCGCTTACTGGTCAGGTTTAAACACTGAACATAAACAAAACTTTCGTTTTTTACACGTGTCTACCGATGAGGTCTATGGCTCTTTAAGTAAAGATGAAGCTGCCTTTACCGAAACACACGCCTATGCGCCTAATAGCCCATATTCAGCTTCTAAAGCTGCATCAGATCACTTGGTCCGTGCTTATCATCACACTTACGGTTTACCAACTCTCACTACTAATTGCTCAAATAATTATGGGCCGCATCACTTCCCAGAGAAATTAATTCCGTTAGTCATTCACAACGCATTAGCTGGTAAGCCATTACCTATATATGGAAATGGGCAACAAATTCGCGATTGGTTGTATGTAGAAGATCATTGTGCTGCGATTAGGCGTGTATTGGAAGCGGGGCAGGTTGGTGAGGTTTACAACGTAGGCGGCTGGAACGAAAAACCTAATATTGAAGTAGTGAAAACACTGTGCAGAATGCTAGATGCAAAATCTCCACGTGCAGATGGTAAACCTTACGCTGATCAAATTACCTATGTTGAAGATAGGCCAGGTCATGACCAACGCTATGCGATTGATGCAACAAAGTTAGCAGATGCACTAGGATGGAAGCCTAAAGAGACCTTTGAATCAGGTATTGAAAAAACCGTGAAATGGTATCTAGATAATCAAGAATGGGTTAAAAACGTAACCAGCGGAGATTACCGTAAATGGGTACAAACACATTATATTGAGCGCGGAGAAGAGTTAGCATGAAAGGCATCATTCTAGCAGGTGGTTCAGGGACTCGGCTGTATCCTGCAACCCAAGTAGTTTCTAAGCAGCTCTTACCTGTATATGATAAGCCGATGATTTATTATCCGCTGACAACATTGATGCTAGCGGGTATTCGTGAAGTACTGGTGATTTCTACGCCTGAAGATACGCCTCGCTTCAAGCAGCTATTAGGCGATGGTAGTCAATGGGGTATTTCAATTCAGTATGCGGTACAGCCTTCACCTGATGGACTTGCACAGGCTTTTATTATAGGCAAAGACTTTATCGGTAATGATAGTTGTGCATTGGTTCTGGGTGACAATATATTCTATGGCGATGAGCTCGCTACCAGGACTCAGGTTGCAGCCAAACTTACAAGTGGCGCTAAGGTATTTGCCTATCCTGTGCACGACCCTGAGCGTTATGGCGTTGTAGAGTTCAATGCTCAAGGTAAAGCAATTAGTTTGGAAGAAAAACCAAAAGCGCCAAAATCCAGGTACGCAGTGACTGGTTTGTATTTTTACGATAATCGTGTGATTGATATTGCTACTAATCTTAAGCCTTCTCCACGCGGCGAGTTGGAAATTACTGACGTAAATCGTGAGTATCTGGCAAGTGGTGACTTGCAAGTAGAAGTGATGGGACGTGGTATTGCTTGGTTAGATACTGGTACGCATGAGTCGTTGCTGGAAGCTTCGTCATTTATTGAAACGATAGAGAAGCGTCAAGGATTAAAAATCGCTTGTCCTGAAGAAATTGCTTATCGTATGCATTATATTGATGCAGCTGCTTTAGACGTTTTGGCCAATAAATACATCAAAAATAATTATGGTAAATATCTCAAATTAATATTGAACGAGCAAATATTTTAATGCAAGTCACACAAACAGCTATACCCGAAGTATTGATACTTGAACCTAAGATATTTGGTGATGACAGAGGTTTTTTTTACGAGAGCTTTAATCAACAGACTTTTGAAAAGTTAACGGGAGTTAAAGCTAACTTTGTTCAAGATAATCATTCTAAATCTGCGGCTAATGTACTGCGTGGCCTGCATTATCAAATAGCACAACCGCAGGGTAAGTTGGTTAGAGTTACGGTTGGCGAAGTGTTTGATGTTGCCGTAGACTTAAGGCGACAATCCAATACTTTTGGGAAATGGGTGGGTGTGATTTTATCCGCTGAGAATAAACGACAATTGTGGGTGCCGCCCGGTTTTGCCCATGGTTTTTTGGTGCTCAAAAATGACACCGAATTTTTATACAAAACAACGGATTATTATGCACCTGAGCACGAGCGCTGTGTGCGTTGGGATGACCCTGCGATAAGAATTGATTGGCCTTTAAATATTGAACCAATGTTGTCTAATAAAGATAAGTTGGGTCTTGCTTTGTCAGAGGCACAGGTTTTTGAAGACAAAGTTATTAATTTATAAAATTTAATGTACAAAAAAATACTATTAACAGGTGTAAGTGGCCAAGTTGGTCATGCGTTACAGCAGTTTTTGGCGCAGAACTCTTCTCCTGATAATGAAATTCTCAGCCTAGATCGTAGCCAACTTGATTTATCAAACCAGGATGAAATACGTCGTGTTATTCAATTAATAAAACCAGACTTGATTATTAATCCTGCTGCCTATACAGCTGTAGATAAAGCAGAAATAGAACCTGAGTTAGCCTATGCCATCAATGCAGTTGCCCCGCAAATACTGGCTGAAGAGGCGGCTAAAGTTGGCGCAGCTATGATTCATTTCTCCACTGAATATGTCTATAACGGTGCTAAATCTGGCCCATATCTAGAGGATGACAGCACAGAGCCATTATGTGTGTACGGCAAGAGCAAGCTTGCAGGTGAAGATGCGATTCGTGCTGTAAGTTTACCCCATCTAATATTTAGGACTACTTGGGTGTACGGAGCACATGGAAGAAATTTTTTAAAAACTATTTTACGTATGGCAACTGAGCAAGATGAGTTGCGTGTTGTGGCCGATCAGATAGGTGCACCAACCAATAGTTACAGTATTGCAGAAGCAATATCAAAGGTTTTAAAGTCATGGGATTATAATCTAAGCGGTGTTTATCACTTAGTCAACGCAGGTCAAACTTCTTGGCATGGTTTTGCAACGGCGATTGTTAATGAGTATAACCAATTACAAGCAACACATGGCTGGCCCGTACTAAAAGTGAATGCTGCAAATATTCAAGCGATTGAAACAAGAGATTTTCATACGTTAGCAGCCCGTCCAGCGAATTCTTGTTTGAATTGTACCAAGTTGGCCACCGATTTTTCAATTGAATTGCCTAACTGGCACATTGCTTTAATCGCTGAATTAAAAAAATCAAACCTTAATCTGTAAGCAAGCTTAAATTCTATGCTAGGGCATCTGCCCAGCTATTTGGCGTTTCATATAAACGTACTTTTTCTAGCTTTAAGTGATTGCCATAACTATCTTTATATTTGCTTTTCAGTATCTTGAATGCCTCTGCAACCATGTTTTCCGCGGTAGGTACCGTTGGAAATATCACCGTTTTGTGATTTGGTAATGAGTTTAAGAAGTTTAATACTTCAGCATCATGCTGATATACCAAAAAAGCATGATCCCAGACATCGACTACAGCTTTTTTTGCGATACCTTTAACATCTGAAAAATCCATGACCATGCCGTTTTCTGAAGTATTTTCTTGAGTAATAATGTCGCCAGAAAGCGTTATTTCTATGGCATATCGATGCCCATGTAAGTTTTTACATTGACTTTTATGGTTAGGAATACGATGCCCGGCATCAAATTCAAGGCGCGTGGTAATGTGCATGAAAATCGCTTATTTATTAAAGTGTACGTTTGAGACAATTGTCTATTATACGCGCAAGGATAAGATTTTTTTAATGGGCTAAGTTAGCTTTTGCATCGTTAACTAAACTGTTCTGCTTTAAATAAGCTGCTTATTTTCAAACTCGTCGAGCCATGGAATAAAGGCATCAAAATGCATAGGTTTTGCATAATAGTAGCCTTGAATCTTCTCACATTTCATTTCCTTGAGAATGTTTAGACAAGCTACATCTTCTACACCTTCTGCCACTATAGCTTTGCCTAGGCTATGTGCAAGCTTCACTACAGATAATACAATTGCTCTATCTTGACTAGAGTTTGCAATATTACGTACAAAAGATTGATCGATCTTAACGAGATCAATCGGCATACTTCTTAATCTAGTCATAGAGGAGTAGCCCGTACCAAAGTCATCTAGAGCAAGTTTACAGCCTAAAGCTACAATTTTATCTATCACCAATGCCGCTTTAACTTCATCAATTAAAAGATCATTTTCGGTAATTTCAATGATTAAGTTTTCTGCAGGTATTTCCCATAATGCGATTGATTGTGCAAGTAATTCAGGTAAGTCTGCATCCAATAAGTCTGTACCGCTTAAATTAATGGTCAGTGCAATATTGCGTTGGTGGTTAGACTTAAGTTCAGCAACCCGTTGGCATGCGTTGTTGATGAGCCAGCGTATAAAGACTTTACCAAAACCTTTTTTATAGATTGTGTCAATTAATCTCTGCGGTGAGATGGACTGCAGGTTTTCATTATGCCAACGTAACAATACTTCAGCACTGATACAAGTTTCTTTCGCGTTTGTTTCTTTTGCCGTTGTTGTATTAATAGACTTTTTATTTTGTAAACTTATGATGGGTTGTAAATAAATTTCTAATTCGTTTTGTTGTAGTGCATGAATGATAGCTTCATCAAGTTGATGTGTGCTTGAGAATGATTCTGTAATGTGTTGATCGTAAAACTCAGTGTCATAGTTATTAACCATTGCATGATGCAGCGCTAACTTTGCGCAGTCATACATCGCAATTCCGTTTGGCTGTGTCTTTAATGAACTTACGCCGCCAAAATAAGGCTTTAATATTAGCGTGATATTCTCAAGTGGTAGCGCAGACTCGAACGCATGAATAATTTTTGAGGTAATGAGATTGAGTTGAGCTGGAAAGCGTACATGCTTAGTGATAATCGCTAACTCAACTGGACCTACGCGACATACAGTTGAATTCTCGTTAAGTTGCTGCTTAATAGTATGTATGGCAGCCAGAATTAAACTTGATGATGTTGCATTTAATTGTGAACGCTCACCGAAATTTATATTTAAATTTACTAATATCAGCCCTAGATGCGCCATGCCTAAGTCGGAATTTTTAGGATCTACTTGTAAATTTTTATCCAAAATTTTCAGCATGAGTTGCTGATTTGGCAGGCCAGTTTCTAGATCAAAGTTTTGAATATGTGTGAATTTATATTGATCAAATTGGTTAGTTACTCGCGCTAATAAATGCATGAGTAAATATTGAAATTTGGCATTTAATTCAGAGTCTTGCATTAAATCTGATGATGCATTTATCTGGCTAGGCTGTAGTGTTATACATCTGGCTAAAAGCAATGCGGAATCTAAATGAGCGCCTGATTCGTAGTCATTAAGCCATGCCTGTAGCAAATGGTTAATTTGATGATTAAACTGTGGCCAATTCATTTGCTGCGGAAAATTAGTTGCAACTGGTAATAGCTCGGCTAGCCTCAATCTGGCTTCGCCAAATGGAGGCTCGTGAATTAATTCATTGAATTTCTGCAGGTTAAATGCATAGTTGCCAGTGATATTTGCGGCTTTTAATTGATAGCTAGCCATCAGTTGAAGTAACAAATTTGGCGGTAAATCTATAAAAAAATGATCATCGAGTGATTGAGAATTTGTTGGTTCAGAATGTAGCACGTTAGGCGAAGCGCTACTAAGCATAGAAATTGTTTGGGTTTAAACCGTAACTATCGGGTGCTAAACCTCTTAGAATCAGATAAGGCTCACCAGTGGGCGTTTTTGGCGCGTGAATCAAATCAACCGTGACAGGGTATTCATTTTTGGTTTTATCCGGATTGAGTAATATCATCACTCTGGGTAACATTCTACGAACACTGTTTTGTTGAATCACAACACCGACTTCACCAGAATTTAATTCAACGAGAGTACTTACAGGATAAATACCCAAAAATTGTACTAGTTGATCAATCAAGGCACCGTTAAATTTAGTGTCGCGCAATGCATGGATCTTTTCTAAAGCCAATTGGTTGTAAACGCCTTTTGCATATACTTTATTACTTGTAAGTGCACAGTATGTATCTATTAATCCAGCCATCTGTCCAGTTAAGCTAATTTGTTTGCCAGCAAGTTGATATGGATATCCAGTGCCATCAATGCGTTCATGATGTTGAGAAACAGTCAAAATGACAGTACCAGAAATATTGTCAGTGATTTCTAATAAGGCAAGCGCATGATCAACATGTTTTTTTAGTACATTGAATTCTTCTGCAGTAATTTTTTCCTGTTTATGTAAAAGTTCGGGCGGAATTTTTGCCTTACCAATGTCCTGCAGTAGTCCGGCAAAACCCAAGTCCTTAATTTGTTTTTTTGGCAAGGCCATGAAGTTGGCAAGCGCCATAAGCATAATTGAAACATTTAGCGCATGGTTATAAGCATGGTTATCAGTTTGTTTTAGCTTAGAAAGCCATATGAGTGCGTCGGGATTGCGCTCAATGCTTTCTACCATGTTAGTAATAGATTCCGTAACATTGGTTAGATTGATTTCTCGATCTTCCGCTAATGCTTCAAAAATCTCTCTTGTCGCAATCTGCGATTTCTCATATACGGGATAAATATGTGCGATTTCATCTTCTACTGGAGGAGCTGGTTCATAGATGGTAATTCTGTAACCATCATCTGCTACCACATTCTTGGCTAAGTCTGCCTTTAACGCATCTTTATCAATAGTCGATTTGAGTTTTTTCTGACTTCCCATCCAGCTCGGTATGGCAGAGATAAAGTTTGACAGATCTGCTTTAATTTGAGCGGTTAATGAGGGCTTTTCATCAAAACTATCCTTACCAAAGTTGACCACACTGTTGGTTATGTTGTCAGTAGCTTGATTCGCACTTTGAACATTAAACATAATGCCCTCAGTACTGCCATTCTTCGCACTTGTGGGATGTGAACTTTGATTGCTGGCTTTAATTTCTTTTAGTACATCAAAAAAAGAAAATGCTTTATCGTTAGATTGATTTGATTTTTTAGCAGTATCTGGTTTTTTAGTGACGTTTGCTGGGCTAGTTATACGAATGATTGCGCCATCGCGCTTAATGCTAACTTGTTCTTTAGGGGGTGCCGTAAAGTAATTACCTACCGAAACGGTACGGTCTACGTACACAAATTCGCATAAGCTGGCGATGGTAGCGATTTGGTCGCTATCCTCAATTAATATCCCTTCTAGCAAAAAGGGTGTGCCCAACCAAGGTCTGTCTAGCTCACTCACAAACATGCCAATATCTAATTGCGATACAGGCGTTTTTTCTCGGCGTATATCACTCACTTGGATAACCTTTTAGATGAATTTAAACGATTTTCATCAATTATGAATTGAGTGATTATATTACAGCACTTCTGTTTTTTAAGCGTTTTCCACTTAACTTGCTTAAAATCTACTAAAACTAATGATAATAATTAGATCGATATCTCAGTGCGTAACATTTTATAAGTTGCGAATCGTTCAGAACTGACTTTATTTGAGCCTACGGCTTCTGTGATTGCACAATCTGGTTCTTGCAAATGCTTGCAATTATTAAATCGACATTTGCCTAAAAAAGGCCTGAACTCTACAAAAGCATGTTCAAGTTCGTCAGTACTTAAATGATGAAGCCCAAACTCTTGTAAACCAGGGGAGTCTATCAGCTGGCTATTATCATCAAGGTGATACAAATGAGCGGCCGTGGTTGTGTGTTTCCCGCTATCTAACACCTGACTGACTTCTCTAGTACGCACAGACTCGTTAGGTAATAGTGAATTGATAATGGTCGATTTACCCATTCCCGATTGACCAACTAAAATGCTGGCCTCGCCTTGCAGGTAAGGTCTAAGGGTAGAGATATCTTCTTTAGCAGACAGCGCAAGTACCTGATATCCAAGTGATGTGTATAGTGTTAACTTACGCTTAGCATCATCGTTATCGGCCAAGTCACACTTATTAAGCACGATGAGTGCTTTGATATTAGCTGCTTCTGCGGCGATTAAGCAGCGATTAAGTAAAGCTTCATAAAAACTGGGTTGTGTGGCTAATACAATAATAATCTGTGTAACATTTGCAGCCAGCATTTTACTTTTAAAAGCGTTGCTACGATAAAGTAAAGTTTTACGCGGTAAGGTATTTTCCACTACACCTTCACGTTTATCAGTGAGTTTTATATTCACTATGTCGCCACAGGCAATGTCGGTTTTTTTACCGCGTGTCACGCAACTGATGCGTTGCTTGTCAATTAACTCCACCTGAAAGCGTTTGCCGAAAGCAGCTACAACCGTTCCTTGTAGCAGTGCTTTATTTTCTGATGAATCTTTATTGTTTACATCAATTTGCGTTTTAATAATTAAAGTACCTAACTATTCGGTGAATTTATAATAAGTTTTATTTAGATAGCTGGCGACATCAAGCTCTTCGTCCTCAAACCATTTGAGGCCAATCATGGTGTTACAGTTGCGCACTTGAGCTAGCAAACCTTTTGAAGTCTTAATTTTGTGATATTCACGGGTGTAAATTGCTGATCCATCACCGCCAAAACTTGCAGCATGGCAACTGATACAGTTTTTATCCACTAAGGCTTTGCCCGCGCTAGCATCAGCATTTGCAAAAGGCTCTGCAAATGCATTAACACTTATCAGGAGTAAACCAAACAAAAATAGTGATTTCATCTGCATAACCTTCATGGATTACCTAGACTAATTATCAGTTAACAAGTATACGCCGCTAATTTAGAAATTCTAATACTTGCCGGCGGGTGTGAATCATAAAAAGCTGAATGTAATGGATCTGGCGTGAGTGTAGAAGCATTATCTCGGTATAACTTAACCAATGCCTCAACCAAGCGTTTTGCATCAGCATGTTTAGCTGCATAGTCATCTGCTTCAAATTCATTTTTACGTGAATAGCTAGCCATAATAGGGCGCAACAAAAATAAAAATACTGGTGACACCAATAGGAATAATACTAAGGCCATGTAGTTGCTTGCCTGGGTAACGCCAAGGCCAGAATAAAACCATGGTTGATTGATTAGCCAACCTAATAAAGCTAAACCCAAGAAGCTTACCAAAAACATCAGCGCGATACGTTTAATCACATGGTGATGCTTAAAATGCCCCAGTTCATGCGCTAAAACTGCTTCAATTTCATCAGCGTTTAATCTTTCCAATAAAGTATCAAAAAATACCACGCGTTTTGATGCACCAAAGCCTGTAAAGTAAGCATTACCATGACTGCTGCGTGCGGAGCCGTCCATGACAAATAACCCTTGTGATTTAAAGCCACATTTAGTCAGTAATGTTTCAATACGTTGTTTTAGCACATCATCCTGTAATGGAGAGAATTTGTTAAATAATGGCGCGATAAAGGTAGGGTATACGGCAAGCATCAATAAATTAAACAGGCTCCAAACGACCCACAAATAAAACCACCAGTATTGGCCTGCACCTTGCATTAGCCACAACGCAGCAAATAAAATCGGCGCACCTAAAGCAATTCCAACAATACTATGTTTGACGAGATCACTAAAAAACATGGCTGGAGTCATTTTATTAAAGCCAAATTTCTCATCTACCACAAATGTTTTATAGTATTCAAACGGTAAATCAATCAAGCTGCTGACTAACATCGCACTACATATCACCAATGCTCCGCGAACTATTTCTTGGCTAGGCAGTAGGTTGCGCCAAACATCATCTATTAGCTGTAGGCCGCCTCCTAATGTGAGTAAAACCAACAAAATAGCCTGTGTAACAGCCTCTACAATCACTAACTTTGTTTTTGCAGCAGAATAATCTGCCGCTTTTTGATGTGCGTCTAAAGCAATGCTGCCATCAAATGCTGCAGGTACTTTGTTGCGGTGGCTTAGGACATGGGCGATATGTCTCCTGCCAAGCCAAATTCTAATGAGCGTGGTTGTAACTAACAGAGTAATGAAGGTAATTGTAAGAGTTGAAGCCATAATTTATTTATTTTGAAAAATTTGAATTAAGTTAATATTCACATTGTGAAGCATTTTATTGGTGTTAGTTCACCAAGTTTGCTTATAACCTTAATTATAATGGAAATCATGATGGCAGCTTCAGGCGAGACGACTACTGGAAACACGAATACTAATGGCACTAATCAAAATAATTTAATCTGGCTAGATATGGAAATGAGCGGTTTATTGCCCGACTCTGACCGAATTTTGGAGCTGGCCGCGGTGGTGACAGATGCTGATTTGAATGTATTGGGTGAATCGCCTGTATTTGTAATTCATCAAAGTGATGCTGTATTAGATGGCATGGATGCTTGGAACAAAGGTGCACATGGCCGATCAGGTTTGATTGAAAAAGTAAAAGCGTCTACCTTAAATGAAGCTGATGCCACATTACAAATGATTGCTTTTCTAAAACAGTTTGTACCCGGAGGTAAGTCGCCCATGTGTGGTAACTCAATCTGCCAAGACCGACGATTTATGGCACGTTATATGCCAGATTTGGAAAGTTACTTTCATTACCGTAATTTAGATGTAAGCGTTTTTAAAGAGCTAGCCCGTCGTTGGAAACCTGAAATTTACTCAGGATTTAAAAAAGCAAGTAAGCATGAAGCGCTGGCTGATATTTATGAATCTATTGATGAGCTTAAATATTACCGCGAACACTTTATTGTGAAGTAATCTTATCAACAGTTGATTTAGGCAAAAAAGAGGGCGTCTGACAAGACGCCCTAGAGGGAGGAGAAACTGGCTTTGGAGAAGCTTAATTATATAAAAGCATTTACCATGCCAAGTTTCTAATTCTAATTTAACTGCAATTTTAAGTGTTAGTCATAGCCTCAACTAAAACTTAATTTCCCCCTAAGTGTTATCTTTACCCTCATATAACTCAAGGTATAAGTCTAAGTATTCCATCGCACTTTTATCCCAACTTAAATTCTGTGACATGCCATTTTTTTGAATTTTCCGCCATGTTTTAGCATCATTTTTAAATAGGTCTAAAGCACGTGTAATACAGGCTAAAAGCGCTTCTGCGCTCGTTTCTTCCATCACGAAACCGTTAGCTTTTTTGGCTTTAATATTTGTTTCGTTACTATCAATGACTGAGTCAGCAAGTCCGCCGGTAGCGTTAACGATTGGTGGCGTGCCATATGCTAAACCATATAACTGGTTCAATCCGCAAGGTTCGAAACGAGAGGGCATGATGAACATGTCGCAGCCTGCCATTACTTGATGCGAGAGCGGTTCATTGTAGCCAATCGTGACACTCACACGACCGGGATTTTGAGTGGCGATAGCCTCAAATGCGGTTTCTATGGCAGTTTCACCATTTCCTAACAAGGCTAATTGGCATCCTGAATCCAATAAATATTGCATATTAGGCAGCAACATATCCAAGCCTTTTTGATGAGTAAGACGACTTACTACGCCCAGTAATGGTGCATTTGCATCAAGATGTAGCCCTAATACTTTTTGTAACGCTTGTTTAACCTGTTTTTTCCCTGCAATTTTAGTGGCGCTGTAAGTTTTGACTAGGTGTGGGTCAGTCTCGGGATTCCACTCTTCGGTTTCAATTCCGTTCAAAATCCCTTTAATTTCGTTACCACGCGTTTTTAGTAACCCTTCCAAACCAAAACCAAACTCAGTCGTTTGAATTTCTTTTGCGTAACTGGGGCTAACTGTACTGATTTCATCCGCATAATAGATTCCTGCTTTTAGATAAGACAATTGACCATAGTATTCGAAACCTTCCATAGTAAAGTTTGCAGCTGGTAAGCCTAAAATTGTGACCCATTCAGCCGGAAAACATCCTTGAAAAGCCATGTTATGTAAGCTGATAATTGATTTAACTTCTGTTTTTTCAAGTAACTTCATGTAGGCAGGCGTTAAACCCGTTTGCCAATCATTACAATGCACAATATCAGGTTGCCATTCAGTTAATGGCGATTGCGCACCCGCTAGAATAGAGGCTACTTTTGATAAAACACCAAAGCGTAGGGCATTATCTGGCCATTCTTGACCATCTGTATCGGCATATGGACCACCATCTCGTTCGTAAAGGCTGGCTGATTTAATGACCATGACTTTAATTTGGGTTTCTGTAATCGTCCCCATCAAAATATCTGTATAACCAATGACAGGAATATTGTGCACTGTAGCAATAGTTTCTAAGTCTTTAAGCTGATTTAGTACCGCAGGGTAACCTGGCACTAAAATGCGGATATCTACCCCCAGGTGCTGTAGGGCTGAAGGTAGCGATCCACTCACGTCGGCTAAACCGCCGGTTTTAATGAGTGGGAAAACTTCTGAGCTGACAAAAAGTACTTTCATTGCATGTGTTAAGTTCAAAAGCATCACTTTCTAGCTAAAGTTATAGGGCACTGTTGTTAGACGATTAAATTAAGAGATTCAAAATAAGCAAAAAACTCAATTATAATAATTCTACTATATCAATAAGATCAGTTGAGTTTACTATTTTATTGCAGCATAAAAATAGCGACTGTAAAAATAACGACTATGCGAAAAATATCAAATGAATAACACGATCAATTTAATGGGCGCATTAGCTGTTGGTGCTGGCGCAGCCATAGGTGCATGGGTGAGATGGGGGTTGGGTCTCATATTCAATACACTACTACCCAATTTGCCTTTAGGCACCCTTATTGCCAACTTGAGTGGTGGTTTAATGATGGGCATTGCACTTGGTTTGATTGGACTTGGTACCATCGAGCACCCAAATTTACGCTTACTTATAACAACAGGATTTTTAGGTGGCTTGACTACATTCTCGGCATTTACGGGTGAAAGTTTATTATTATTGCAAAAGCAAGAATATATTTGGGCCGTTGTACATACATCGAGTCATGTGTTCGGTGCTTTATTAATGGCGGCAATTGGCTATACCGCAGTACATTACCTACGTGGTTAATTTACAAGATATTAGCGTAAATGTATTAGATCCAATAAAAAAGCCCTGTTACACAGGGCTTTTTTAATTTGCATGGCATTACTAATTTAGTTATGCCATGTGAAGTTTAACAATCAGGTTTCAACAATTAGCTATATTACTTATTTTGTGTTTCCACCATCACTAAAGGCTCTGCATTAGCGTCTACTTTGGCTTTTTGCTGCCAGGCAGCAGCTTTACGCGGCGTACTAGGTTTAGGCGTTTCAGCAGGCGCAGTCACTGTAGGAGCATCTGCTTTTGTTTCCACTAATTGCAAACCTACAGAAGCTAAATCAACAGGTTTAGTTTCTGTTTTAGGTTTACGAGGGCGAGCAGGGCGCTTGTTATCAGCCTTGGTTGCCGGCAGGTCGGCAGATGCTGTACCAACTGCTGCATCGGTAGTTGCCATCTTGTTTGCAGCAATTACCTCTGCTAAGTTAGGCGCAGGTACTTTAGGAGCCTTAGGTTTCTTATTTTCAGTTTTTGCTTTAGTAGGTGTTTCGCTTAATACAACCTCAGTATTAGCAGTAACAGCTTCAGTGCTCTTTGCTGGAGAATTTTCTACTTCTACATTGGTTGTTTTTGGCTGTGCTACTTCAGTTGCGGCTTTTTCAATAGCAATAGGTGTTACTACTACGGGTTCAGCATTTTGGGTAGCTTCACCTGTATTGATTTCATCGTTTGGGATAAACGGACGATTAGTTTCAGTAGTGACACTTTCATCACGGTCACGACGACCACGACGATTATTGCGATTACGGCGACCACCGCTACGCTCTGTACGCGGCTCTGCAGCTACATCATTTGCAGGTGTTTCTGAAACAACGGCATTTGCTGGCTGATTGACGTTACGAGGCGCTTGCTCATTACGTTGCTGCTCATTCCTAGGCTGCTGTGGTTTTTGTTGACGCTGTTCCTGAGGTTTATTTTCTGTAGTACGTGGCTCTTGACCTTTATTTTGAGCTTTAGCCTCATTATTTCTTGCGGGACGGTTTTGATTGATATCTTTATCCGTGCGCTCGCCACCACTACGGTTGCGTTCATTACGGTTACGATTGTTACGGTTACGATTATTACGGTTATTGTCTCTACGCGCTTCATCCGCTTTTTCAGCATCAGTTTTTGGTGCTTCTATTGCAACAGTAGATGAGCTAAAGAAATTTTTAATACGTGTAAAGAATGACACTTTAGGTACATTCAATTTAGTAACGTTATTATCTTTAGCCGTTTCAATGACAATAGGCGCAGGCGCTGCAGGCGTAATGCCTTTAACTGCTGCTACAGGCCTTACTGCTTTTGCAATTTCTTCTGCATTTGGAATGTAAGTCGTTTCAGCTGGCAATTCAACTAACTTATAGCTGGCGCGGCTAGTTTCATCGGTTACGTCATCATGTTTAACACGTACGATGTTGTAGTTTGGCGTTTCAAGATGGATGTTAGGAATCAACACTACCTCAACGCCCATGCGTTGTTCAATTTTGTGAATATCAGCACGTTTTTCATTGAGTAAGAATGTCGCTACTTCAACTGGCAACTGTACTTGAATAATCGCACTGTTATCTTTCATCGCGTCTTCTTGCGTGATGCGTAGAATGTGTAACGCAGTGGATTCAATACCGCGAATATGTCCTGTACCGCTACAGCGTGGGCAAGGGATATGGTTCGTTTCACCTAAGCTCGGGCGTAAGCGCTGGCGAGATAATTCGAGCAAACCAAAGCGAGAGATTTTTCCTGTTTGTACACGTGCACGGTCTGCGTGCAATGCGTCACGTAAAGCATTTTCGACTTCACGCTGATTGCGTTGGCTTTCCATGTCAATAAAGTCAATGACTACCAAGCCGCCTAAATCGCGTAAGCGTAATTGGCGTGCCACTTCTTCAGCAGCTTCAAGGTTGGTGTTAAATGCAGTATGTTCAATGTCACTGCCGCGCGTTGCACGGCCAGAGTTAACGTCTACTGACACTAAAGCTTCTGTATGGTCAATGACAATTGCGCCGCCAGAAGGCAAGCGCACTTCGCGTGAAAACGCTGATTCAATTTGATGCTCAATTTGGAAGCGTGTGAATAGCGGAATTTCATCTTGGTACAATTTAACACGTGACACATTGCCTGGCATTACATGGTTCATAAACTGCACAGCCTGCTCATGAATATCAGGTGTATCAATTAAAATCTCGCCAATATCAGAGCTAAAGTAATCACGTATCGCGCGAATGACTAAGCTGCCTTCTTGGTAAATTAAGTACGCGCCGGCTTGCATGGCTGATGCGCCGTCAATCGCAGTCCATAATTGAGTGAGGTAGTTCAAATCCCACTGTAACTCTTCAGCATTGCGGCCAATACCAGCTGTACGCGCAATAATGCTCATGCCTTTTGGAACATCAAGCTGGGCTAGAACATCACGTAATTCGTCGCGATCTTCACCCTCAATACGGCGTGATACACCGCCACCGCGTGGGTTATTTGGCATTAATACTAAATAACGACCAGCTAACGAGATGAATGTAGTGAGTGCTGCGCCTTTATTGCCGCGTTCGTCTTTGTCTACTTGAACGATTAATTCTTGACCTTCTTTTAAGGCATCCTGAATACGTGCACGACCATCAGCACCTTCTTTGTAGTAGCTGCGCGCCACTTCTTTGAATGGTAAAAAGCCGTGTCTATCCATGCCGTAATCGACAAAAGCGGCTTCTAATGAAGGCTCAATGCGGGTGATAACACCTTTATAAATATTGCTTTTACGTTGTTCTTTACCAGCGTGTTCAATATCTAAATCGATGAGTTTTTGACCATCTACAATAGCAACGCGTAATTCTTCAGACTGCGTTGCATTAAATAACATGCGTTTCATAAATTGCTCCTGCGCTATACAAGGCGGAACAGACACAGTGCTTTATGTAAAGCATTGAAATTAAATGTATTTAAAGTGAGATGATTAAAATGATAGTGCCAAAAAATGGCTGGAGTGTCACTAAAGAACTAGAGGCGCGGCTTCAAATAAAGCCTGCACGTAGGTGTGCAATTTAACGATATTTGATTAAAGACGGCCTAATTTGAAAGACCTCATGCGGATAAACGCATTTCTTAGAGTTTAACGGTGAGGGTTATATAAATCCTACCAGTTTAAGTCTAGTCATTAAATCGTTTCAGCTGAAAAACTCAAGCTGAAACAGGTTAGTTAATCGTTAAAGCAAACTAATTATTAAATTTACGCCAGTTTTGGCATAAATTCGTTAAAATTCTATCTTCAGTAAATCCTAATTTGCGAATACACCAAATAATGGTGTAAGCCAAATTTGACTATCACTTTAAGTCGCGCTTTATCTTTATTTGTCTGCGGCGGCTTGAGCGCTAATTTTTACTTACCGTTACTTTATAATGTGGCGAACGGTATTAACCAAGTATTTGTTGTCACTTTAATATTACTACTTAAAACATTTTAACTAAAACTAGTGCAATGTATTTTGTACAGCGCTTGTAGTTATAAAATCTACAAGTATTTAGTCTAGTATTAAGTGTATTCTTATCAACAATTTACATTGTTAACTTATTAAGAATAGTTAAAGTATAAGCTACATCAATCATTTAAGCAAAGCATGAACAACATTACAACTCAAGATCAAAATAAAATATCAGCGGTAAGTGAATTAGCTGCATCGTTTCTGACAATAGACGAGGCAAGTGAAGGTCAGCGTGTAGATAATTTCCTCACTAAAACTTTAAAAGGCGTACCTAAAAGTCATGTATACCGCATATTGCGTAGTGGGGAAGTGCGCGTTAATAAGAAGCGTATTGATGCGGATTTCCGCCTGACATTAGGCGATGTGGTCAGAATTCCGCCGACACGTTCGACGATAATCGAAAAAGTAGAGCAAGCAACGCCGCAAACTTCAAAATTTGAAAATACGATTATTTTTGAAGACGATGCGATGTTGGTGATTGATAAACCTGCTGGCTTTGCTGTGCATGGCGGCAGTGGTATTAGCCGTGGTGTAATTGAGCAGTTACGCTTAGAACGACCTAAAGCCAAGTTTTTAGAATTGGTGCATCGTTTAGATCGAGAAACCTCAGGTGTGCTGATGCTAGCCAAGAAAAGAAGTGCGCTGGTGGCATTGCATGAGGCGATTCGTAACAATCAAACTGATAAGCGCTATGTGATGCTGGTACAAGGCGAGTGGCTAGAACAAAAAAAACGTGTGGTGCTAGATTTACAAAAATACCTGTTGCCGAATGGTGAGCGCCGAGTGAACGTGGTGACGGATGTCTCTAAAGACAAATACAATGAGCGCCAAACTTCCGAAACCATGTTTAGGTTAATGAGGAATTTCAGTCATCCTTTACTTGGTAAATTTAGCCTGCTGGAAGCACAATTAGTCACAGGCCGTACGCATCAACTGCGTGTACAGCTGGCACACTTGGGTTTTAATATTGTAGGTGATGATAAATATGGCGATTTTGCCAAGAATAAAATTTTGTTAAAAAATGGCTTAAAACGTATGTTCTTACATTCGTCAGTTACAAAAATTCGACATCCTTTAACCAATGATAAGCTTGAACTAACTGCCCCTATGCCGCCCGAGCTCACTAAGTTTTTACAAAAACTTGAGAAAGAGGCCGTGAATAATGCCTAAGCAGTTTGATTTAATTGTGTGGGACTGGGATGGTACATTAGCCGACTCTACGGGAATGATTACTAAAGCGTTACTTAAGGGGGCAGAACAAGTTGGCTTGCCTGCACTCACTGCACAAAAAGCGAGTAGCATAATTGGCCTTGGCTTACGTGAATCTATTCAAGTTTTGTATGGAGATATTCCAGCTGAGCAGGCAAAAGCCCTTGCAAAGCAATATCGCGTAAACTATTACGCAGGCGAAAGTGATATTCCTTTGTTTGCAGGCGCAGCTGATACAATCATTGAGTTGAACAAGCGCGGTTTTAAGTTAGCAGTGGCGACTGGTAAAGGTCGTAGGGGCCTTAATTTGGCATTAGAGCATTGTGGTTTAGGAAAATATTTTCATGCAACGCGTACTGTAGATGAATGTTTTTCAAAACCTCATCCGCAAATGTTAGATGAGTTAATGGATATTTTAGTGGCATTGCCAGCGCGTACATTAATGATTGGCGATACCAGCTATGATTTAGAGATGGCAGGAAACGCGGGAGTAAATTCATTAGGGGTGACTTATGGAGCACAGCCCGCTGAGCATTGGCAGCATCTCAATCCCATTCAGCAATTCCATGATTTTGATAGCTTAAGTCAATGGTTGCTTGAAAACGCATAGTTTTAATTGATACTGAATATTAAGAACTTAGATGTAGAACTTATGAATAATTGTGAAGATACTATTATTTTTCAAAGTGAAGACCTGCAAAATGAAGCGAAAGGTTTGCGATTTTCACTACCTGCTTTAGGTGAATTTGCTACAGGTTTTGTGGTGCGATTTCACGGCAAACCTTACGCTTATATAAACCAATGTGCCCATGTGCCTGTAGAATTAGACTGGAAGGAAGGTGAGTTCTTTACGGTGCAAAAAGATTATTTGATATGTGCCACACACGGTGCACATTACCAGCCTGATACAGGATTTTGTGTAATGGGGCCATGCAAAGGGAAAAGTTTGAAACCGATAGCAGTAGTTGAACATAATCAGCAAATTGTTATCAATACACTATCTCTTAAATGATAACTTTTTTCTTAAGTAATAGTTTTGACCCAAGTATTTGAATGAAGTACTTTTTTTGAACGATTTTTAGAAAGCATAAATTATGTCAGAAGGTAGTCAGCAACAACCTGCAGCACAAGATACGGCATGGCAACGCGATACTATAGAAAAGCTTGCCGCTTCTGCATTAAGTGAGCAAAAAAAATCACGACGTTGGAGTGTATTTTTTAAGGCGCTAATGTTTGTTTACCTCTTTATCTTGTTGTTTTATGCTTTGGGTTGGGTTGGCAGCAGTAAAAAAATATCGAATGCACATACTGCACTTATTGATATTTCAGGCGTGATTGAAGCAGGCGGTGATGTCAATGCAGACGCGGTAATGGGGAGCCTGCACGATGCTTATGACGATAAAGGTACCAAGGGTATTATTCTTCGTATTAATAGCCCCGGCGGCAGTCCTGTACAAGCCGGTATTATCAATGATGAAATCAAGCGTCAAAAAAAGCTACACCCGAAGATTCCTGTTTATGCGGTAGTTGAAGATATATGTGCTTCTGGTGGTTATTATATTGCCGCTGCAGCAGATAAAATCTATGTGGATAAAGCGAGTATTGTCGGCTCAATTGGCGTGTTGATGGATGGTTACGGCTTTACGGAAGTGATGAAAAAAGTTGGTGTAGAGCGTCGGTTGATGACAGCAGGTGAAAACAAAGCGATGCTAGATCCATTCTCGCCAGTTAATCCTAAACATCAGGCTTTAGCACAAAATATGCTCAATGAAATTCATGAGCAATTCAAAACCGTCGTACGTGAAGGTCGTGGATCGCGTTTGAAGGAAAACTCAGATACTTTCAGCGGTTTATTTTGGAGCGGCGAACAAAGTATCAATATCGGTCTTGCAGATGCGATTGGTAGTGCTGATTATGTTGCACGTGAAGTCATTAAACAAGAAGACATTGTGGACTTTACCCACCAAGATGACTTTGCCAGCCGTATTGCAAAACGAATCGGGGCAAGCGCTAGTGCCGCAGTCGGTGAAGTTTTGACTAAACAATTAATCAACGCAGGTGAGGTGAGGCTGCGTTAATCAGTTTTTGTTAACACTAATTAATCATCTATAACTATAGATGCATATTCTGCTGGTACGGGTGGATACTTTAATTTCATGCTTTTAAGCGTATTAAGTAAAAGCCTGGAAATCAGCAGATTACGATTTGTTTTAGAGTCTGCAGGCACAATATGCCATGGAGCTAGTTCTGTGGATGTTGCCTTAATAGCGTTTTCATAAGCTTGCATGTATTGCGGCCATAGTGCGCGCTCTTTTAAGTCGTTGGGGTTGAATTTCCAAGTCTTAGTCGGGTCGTTCAAGCGATCTTGCAGGCGTATTTTTTGTTCTTCTTTTGAAATATGCAAAAAGCATTTAATGAGGATTGTGCCAGTTTCGGTCAACTGATGCTCAAAATCATTAATTTGAGCATAGCGCCGTTTGCATTCAGCCTCATCAATCCAGTCATGTACTTTTACAATCAATACATCTTCATAATGGCTGCGGTTAAAAATTACTAATTCGCCTGCTTTTGGCACTTGCTGGTGCACACGCCATAAGTAATCATGAGCCAGTTCATCCTGACTTGGTGCCTTGAAGCTTGCTAAACGTATCCCAAGTGGATCACATTCACTAAATACATGACGTACCGTACCATCTTTACCGCTGGCATCCATACCTTGTAATACCAATAAAACTTTGCGTTTACCTTCCGCCTGCAAAATATCCTGTAGTGCATTGATCTCAACAGCCAGCTTTTTTAGCTCATAGGAGTCTTGCTCTTTGCTATCACTACGCTCACTTTTGTCGGTAGTTTTATAGTCAGAAAAGTTGAATTTTTTTGGATTGACACTGTATTTATTCAGGTTTTTCATAAAGTTGACTTTAATCAGCAGAGATTTTTAGAGTGTTGATGCGTCTATGCTACATCAGATCCAATTCCCTAGCTATGCAAGGTTCTTAATTTCATTTATAGTAGTTTGGGGTTGTTGCTTAAATAAAAAATGAATAATACAACATACAAATTCAGCTTCTTACAAACAATCAAATTTATTTTGATTTTTTTTGTATTGTGTCTAGCCACAAACATAGTCGAAGCTTCCCCACAAAATCTTAAAGGCACTTGGCATATGGTGCATCCATATGCTAACTCTAACTTAGCCGAAAATTTTCTTGACGATCCATTTCAAGCAAACAACTTTCAGGTAGTTGATTCTATTGCGCACACTGGGGGGCATTATGCTTATGTAGCTAATTTTGAGGTTTCCCAATCTGGCGATTATGTTGTAGATTTTAAAAATACCAGTACCATTGCACAATTCAGGCACCGTATTTACAGTAAACAAAATCAATTGATCGCCAGTTTGGACGGCGGTATTGAAAACATCACGCTTAACCCATTCTTTTTAAGGCATGGTCGCAAACTTAGTCTTGAAAAAGGCGAGTACAAGCTCATTACCGAGATTATCTCGTCAAGTTTCTTGGCGATTCCAGAACCCTACATTGATGACCTTAGTCATTATCAGCAGGCTATTAAATACAGCACTACACTTACACTCATTTGCTTAGGTGTTTTTTTTGGTCTGGGAATTTATTACGCTGTGCTTGCTTCGATACGAAACCGTCTCGCAGAAGGTATGTATGCAAGTTTTATTTTAGGTAATTTTTTATTTAATAGTGCTACTTTGCTTGTGCTTGCCGATGTATTTGCTGTGCATTCATTGTCTTGGGCTACCATACCAATCTTGTTCTCAAATATTGCCTATGTAGTTTTTGTGATGGCTTTGTTAGAGATTAAGCTTGAAACCAAAAAACGCCTTTATTGGGCTGGGGCAGCTATATTCAGCTTAATGTGTCTATTTGTAGGGTTGGCAATAGTTTATCCAAACTGGGCACTTGAGCTTTCACGTTTTGGCGTAGGCATGTTTTTATGTTATGGCTTGGTTACCGCAATCATAGAAAGTTTGCGAAATAACGCTACTGCTAAACGTTATTTAATAGCGATTAGTATATTTTTTGTCTTGGGTTTAATTACTATTACCCTCAGTAAAATTGATAACCAATATACTTTTTATATTGAGCACATGGGCTTAATCAGTGTTTCTATTGAGGTGATATTTTTAGCGCTGGTATTGTCATTTCAATTCTCACAATTACAAAGTGAAAAAGATCAGGCGTTACAAGAGTTAGAGTTGAGTATGACAACGGCGAATTCTGATGCACTTACAGGCCTGCCAAATCGGCATGCGCTAGTAAAAGCAGTGGTTAATCTACCGTCGTATGGAAGCCTGACTTTTATCGATTTAGATGGTTTGAAATTTTATAATGATATGTATGGTCATTCACGTGGTGATAAATTGTTAACTAGCTTTGGTGAGTGTTATCAAAAAAGTTTGGGTAAGGATTTAAAGTTATATCGTCTTGGAGGTGATGAGTTTGCTGTACTGAGTCACAACGGCGATTTAATTAATATCGAAATTGCATTAAGTGAAGCGCTGCACGATATGCGACTAGCAGGATTTGAGTTTGCGGGAGCCAGCGCAGGTTCGGTATTCGGACATGAAGCAGAAAATATTACTAGTCTTATGCACTTGGCTGATGAGCGTATGTATGAAAATAAACGTTTACGTAAATTAGCTAGATCAGATAATGTGCAAGAGCAGTTCGAATTTAGTCAACCAGATGAGGTGCTCTAAAAAATACAAATCTTAATGTTATAAATATATCAAGTTTTCTAAAACACATTTTTTATAAAAATAAAGAGAAGGTGAAAATGTCTATTAAGTTATCACGATCAGCACTGATTGTACCGATCATCGTCATGGCGGTATTGCCATTAATTGCAGCTTGGTTTGCTTATCCGCAAACACACTTACCACCAGAGTTCGGGGTTTTCCCGCCAGTTTTTGTTGAGCCGCCGCCGGGTTTTAATTTAACTATTTTTATTTTGCTGGCAATTGTTGAGTTGGCTTTCATTGTTTTTTTAATCTTCCCTCAGTGGTTTGGTTTTACACAACTTAATCCTCAGCCAGAGCCACCTGGTAAAACTCTACCCATTTGGTTTTGGTTAGGGCTAGTTACAACGCTGTTCTTTTGGTGGTTAATGTGGTCTCGTGAAACCATATTCGGTAACTTAGTCTATTACGCTTTTACACCATTATGGTGGGGCTTTATTTTTACACTAGATGGTCTAAGTTATCGCTTTTCTGGTGGTTATTCCTTATTCGCAAGTCGACCTAAAACCTTGCTTATCAGCGCAATAGTGTCGTTAGGAGGGTGGTTTTTCTTTGAGTATTTTGATTATTTTGCATTGGGCAATTGGTATTATCCAAATAGCACAATGCCACAACTCAGCCACGCCACGATAGTTTGGCTATATGTAACTGCTTATACCACCGTATGGCCAGCTATTTTTGAATGGTATACGCTGCTAAATTGTTTTCCTAAACTTGTAGCGCGTTATGCTCAAGGCCCTAAAATAAACCTTCCTGGTAAGCCACTGTTATATTTAAGTTTTATTTTGATAGTGGCGATGGTGTTTTTTCCCTACCCGCTATTTTGGGTGATGTGGATAGGGACGCTGCTGGGTTTCGCAGGCTTGCTAATTTTGCTTAATGTTTGGACACCATTTACAGCCCTTGCTAAAGGTAATTGGAGTCCAATGTTGTTGATGGCAATAAGTACTCTGCTGAATGGTTTCTTTTGGGAGCTCTGGAATTACGGCAGTGCGCATCCCGCAACGCCAGTGACTAACCCAAACTACTGGTTATATGATATTCCTTATGTGAATGTGATCCACATTTTTGCAGAAATGCCTTTGTTAGGTTATTTTGGATATCTGCCATTTGGAATACTGGCTTGGGTGATTTTTATCTGGGCAGGAAAAGTGTTTGGATTTGATACTAATTTATTACAAAACGAAAATCATGATTAACGCTATAAACTCAAGAAATTCAGGTTCTAGCCAATAATTTTTAGCATAAGCCTCTCAAATTTGAGAGGCTTTTTTATACTCATCATCAATGTTAAGTATTTACTTAATGCAAGTACTTACCAGCGTTTACTTAACATCAAGTTAAAGAATACGCCTTCATTTCTTACTTCTGCATCTTTACCAAATAACTGGCTATCGTAAGTGACTTTTGCGGGCAATAAATATTCAATACCGCTCGTGAGTTTCCAAGTGTCATTCAATTGGCGTGAGAAACCTAATGTAATATGATCTTCTAACATTGCAGCAAGGAGTGGGTTAGAGTTCTTTTCTGGCATTGGATTTTTGCCATGATTATAGCCTGCGTATAGGGTGGTTAAATCATCATAGTTGTAAGCGGCACCTAATGCGTAGACTATTTGGTTATGCCAGTTTTGCGGACTGACTATCACAACTGCTTGCGGCGCTAGCGCATTATTTGTATCGGTAGCTGAGGTAGTCACATCATTGATTGCATCTGCCCAGTTAATCCAATTTATTTTTGCAGAGAGTAGCCAATCTTGAGTCGGCTTAAATGCCGCACCAATTGCAAATTCACGTGGCAATGCAAAGCCTTTAATGCTGAGGCTATTGTATTTAACAATACCTAAACCTAAGCCTGCACCCGAATAGTTAAATTTTGCAGTGCCGCCGGTTAGCGGTAATTGAGTTTTTTCGGTGTAGCTTGCACCTAGTGTCCATGCATCATTGAGCTTATATTGTGCGCCTAGTTTTAACCCAAAACGTACTGCGCTCGCACCTTCATTTTTGAATCCTTGGAAAGCAGCATTTGAGGTGTCGTAAAAGAATTTCTGTTCAATGCTGGCATAAACTAAACTAACAGATGCGCCTAGTGAAAGTTTGTCAGTGATTTGGCAACCAAAACCTGGTGTGATTTTGGCAATGCCAAACAGTGATGACATTTCATCATTCGTACCAAATACAGTGTTGATATGCTTAAACACTGCGCCTGCACCACCTTGTGTAAAAAATCCTACACCTGCTGCGCAAGGCATATTTTCTAGTGATTGTGCATAACCACCACCTGCTAACAGGGTATAACGATTATCCGCATGTTGATCATTTAATGCATCTTCATGTGCGAGGTCGGTAGTACGTAATAACGAACCAAAACCGTCAAATGCGCGGCCATGAATTTGTGCTAAACCTGCAGGGTTAGTGTTCAGGGCGCTGGTATCACGTGCTACTGCGGTATCTGCGCCACCCATCAATGTTGATTCCGCACCAAATCCAATCAAGTTTATTCCATTGGTGGCACTAGCGGAGAAACTTATTGATAAACCAATTGTAGTAAAAAAAACATGCAATCGGTTTATCGCCATAAATTGAACCTTAGTGAGTTAGAGAAAAAGCTTAAGTAATGGATTTCGTATAGTTAATTAGTCCGTTAGTTGAACTATCAAAATTAGTGATGACTTCAGCATTGGTGAGTTGTGGCAAAATTTGTCGTGCAATTTGTTTGCCGTATTCCACGCCCCATTGATCATAGCTATTGATATCCCAAAGCATGCCTTGTACGAATATTTTATGTTCATATAGCGCGATAAGCTTGCCTAAGGTATTTGGCGTAAGTTTATTGAACATAATGGATGTTGTAGGGCGGTTACCTTCAAACACTTTATGCGGTAATAATTTTTCAAGTGCATCACCTGATAATCCTTGTTGTTCCAACTCTGTACGCGCTTCTTCTTTGGTTTTGCCTAGCATGAGCGACTGTGTCTGCGCTAAGAAATTAGCTAGTAAAATTTTGTGATGTGCGTAGCCATGTTTGCCAATAGCATAGTGACTATGCACTGGCATTAAAAAGTCAGCTGGAACTATTTGCGTACCTTGATGAATCAGTTGATAGAAGGCATGCTGACCATTGGTGCCAGGTTCACCCCAAATAACAGGGCCTGTTTTATATTGTACGCGGCTACCATCACGGCAAATAAACTTACCATTACTTTCCATATCAGCTTGTTGTAAATAAGCAGGAAAGCGCGACATGCCTTGATCATAAGGGAGTATTGCTTGCGTATCGACATGAAAAAAGTTGTTATACCAAACACCAATCAACGCCATAATTACAGGCATATTTTGCTCTAATGGGGCAGTTTTAAAATGGTTATCCATTTCGTGTGCACCGTCGAGCAATGCTTCAAAATTATCCATGCCAACGTATAAAGCAATAGATAAACCAATGGCTGACCAGAGTGAGTAGCGACCACCTACCCAATCCCAAAATGCAAACATATTGGCAAGATCAATACCAAATTCTTTGACAGCTTTTGTGTTAGTAGAAAGTGCGACAAAGTGTTTAGCTACTTGCGATTCATCTTTAGCCGCGGCTAAAAACCATGTACGTGCAGAAGTCGCATTGGTCATGGTTTCTTGGGTAGTAAAGGTTTTTGAAGCCACAATAAATAATGTGGTTTCAGGGTTGCAGACACTAAGCGCACGCATTAAGTGCGCGCCATCTATATTGGAAACAAAATGTACTTTTAAATCTGGGCTAGCATAGGGTGTTAGTGCATCACATACCATCACTGGGCCTAAATCTGATCCGCCGATGCCGATATTGACGATGTCTGTAATGCGCTTTCCTGTATAGCCTAACCAGCTACCGTTACGTACTTTTTCAGAAAATGTACGCATTTGTGCAAGTACTGCATTGACCTCCGGCATCACATCTTTGCCATCGACTATCACTGGTGTGTTGGAGCGATTGCGTAATGCAGTGTGCAACACGGCACGGTTTTCAGTAATGTTGATTTTTTCACCCGAAAACATGCGGTCACGCCAATTTTCAATTTTAGCTTCGCGTGCCATTTGCATAAGTAATGGTAGCGTTTCATCGTTAATAAGATGTTTAGAGAAATCAAACAATAAATCATCAAACTTAAGGCTAAACTTGTTAAAACGATTCGGATCATTGGCGAATAAATCGCGCATGTGTGTTGTAGCAATAGTTTGTTGATGTTGGCAAAGTGTTTGCCATACCGGAAGGGTTGTTAATGTAGCCATTTATATAATAGTGCTTTTATTAAGTTATTTTAATTGTAAAAATTGTTCTAGCTTTATCGTCTAAACTAACTTTAAAACTATGCCTGCCAACGGTGGCAGAGTAATTACAAGCGATTGATTTTGATTCATCCATGCTACATTTTCTGTATGCAACCCAGCGCCATTGCCTTGGTTGCTTCCGCCGTAACAAGCTGCATCGCTGTTAAAGCATTCATGGTAACTACCCGCTTGCGGTACACCAATACGATATTGGCTGCGTAATACAGGCGTAAAATTCAATACTATTATAGCAAAACTATTGTCTGTGCCACGCCTAATGAAACTGATAATTGATTGATCAGTATCGTTACAATCTATCCAGTCAAAACCTTGCACTTCAAAATCAAGACTATGCAACGCATTGCTTTCTTTATACAGCCTATTTAAGTCAATATTAGTTTGCTTAATACCTTGATGCCATTGATGGCCTTCATATGCATCGCTGAGCAAATGCCAATCCAGACTACTATTCACATTCCATTCACGACCTTGGCCAATTTCATTGCCCATGAAGTTGAGTTTTTTGCCTGGCGCGGTCATTTGATAAGTCATCAGCAAGCGCAGATTGGCAAATTTCTGCCATACATCTCCCGGCATTTTATCCAGTAGCGAATGTTTACCATGTACTACTTCATCATGAGAAAACGGTAATACAAAGTTTTCAGAATATGCATAAAGCTGACCAAACGTAAGCCTGTCGTGATAGTAACGTCTATGCACAGGATCATGTTCAATATAGGCGAGGGTATCGTTCATCCAGCCCATATTCCATTTCATAGAAAACCCCAAACCGCCTAAATACACTGGGCGCGATACCATAGGCCATGCTGTAGACTCTTCTGCAATGGTCAGTACCCCTGCAAAATCTTGACCTACCATGACATTTAATTGTTTTAAAAAGTCGATAACATCAAGATTTTCGCGTCCGCCAAATTTGTTAGGTAACCATTCACCAGCTTTGCGTGAGTAATCAAGGTAAAGCATGGATGCCACGGCATCTACACGTAAACCATCTATATGAAACTCTTGCAGCCAGAAATAGGCATTAGAAATTAAAAAGTTTCGTACTTCATTGCGGCCGTAGTTGAATATATAAGTACCCCAGTCTTGGTGCTCTCCTAAGCGTGGGTCTTCATGTTCGTATAATGCCGTGCCATCAAAACGCGCTAATGCCCAGTCATCTTTTGGAAAATGACCTGGTACCCAGTCTAAGATTACCCCCACATTAGCTTGATGAAAGGCATCAATCAAAAAACGTAAGTCATCTGGTGAACCAAATCTGTTTGTTACACCAAAATAGCCTGTGGTTTGATAACCCCAGGATTCATTCAGCGGATGCTCAGAAATCGGCAGTAGCTCTACGTGGGTGTAGCCCATCTCTGCTACATGAGGTACTAAGGTGGTAGCCAACTCTCGATATGTTAAAAAATGACCTTTATCGTTGCGTTGCCATGAACCTAAGTGAACTTCGTAGCAATTAAAGGGAGCATGCAGCCAGTCGCGTTTTTCACGTGCTGCTAGCCATTCTGTGTCTTGCCATTTATGTTGACTTTTACTGATTTTTGCAGCAGTGCCTGGGCGTTGTTCAAACTCAAAACCATAAGGGTCTGTTTTAACTAGTATGCCACCAGTGTGTCGATTACGAATCTCAAATTTATAGGTGTCATGTGTCGTGAGGTGAGGGATAAAGATATCCCAGACGCCACTTGCACCATGCGCACGCATAGGGTGAACTCGTCCATCCCAGTTGTTAAAACTGCCAGTGACACTGACACGTTCAGCATTGGGTGCCCATACAGCAAAGCGCACACCGGCAATCCCATCTTGTGAAATGCATTGTGCACCTAAGGTTTTATAAGCTAGATTTAAGCGGCCTTCGCCAAATAAATACAGTTCATCTTGCGTAATGCTAGAAGCAAAGGTATATGGATCATAGGTTTCGTATGTATTGTCACCAGATTTTATTTTAATTAAGCATGGTGCTGTAAGCTCAGTTTTACTTACATATTCAAATAAGCCATTAATGTGCGTTTTTTCTAGTTCAGTCCAACTGCTGCCAGTTTTTACCCATGCTGCATTTGCCTGGGGTAAAAAGGTGCGGAGTACGTGCTCATTTTCGCCAACTGTATGCAGGCCCAAAAAGCTAAATGGGTCATGATGTCGCGCCTCTAAAATAAGTCGCAATCCATCCGCTGTTGTATTAGATTTTGCTTTAGTATCTAACTGTGTAGATGTCGGGGTTACTTTAGATTTTGCCAAGATATTCTTCTCTGAATTTTCTCTTAATTGAGCATTAATTTTTTGTATGAATTATTTTAAGTTTTTTAACTATATTCACTAGATTGTAATGCGCTTAGATGATTATAATGTAACAAAATGTAAACAGATGCAAATTAGTCGCCATTTAGCTAGTTAGAACGATACATTTATTGAAAAGCCCATTGAGTTATTTATTTTAGCCAGGCTCTAGGAGGGCGTTATGTCACAAGATCAGCATTCAGATCGTTTTATTAGTACATTAACCAAAAATACTGTCGCCATTATTTTAGCTGGCGGTCGGGGCAGTCGATTAAAGAATCTTACCGATTGGCGTGCTAAACCAGCTGTACAGTTTGGCGGAAAATTTCGGATTATAGACTTTCCCCTTTCCAATTGTATTAACTCTGGCATACGTCGTATTAACGTAGCCACCCAATATAAAGCACAAAGTTTAATTCAGCATATCCAGCGCGGCTGGGGCTTTTTGCGAGGCGAATTTAACGAATATGTCAACATTATTCCTGCACAACAGCGTATTTCAGAAGAGTGGTACAAAGGTACAGCTGATGCGGTGTATCAGAACGTAGATTTGCTGCGGGAAGGTGGCGGGGAATATGTTTTGATATTAGCTGGCGACCATATCTACAAAATGGATTACGGCAAAATGTTGGCGACACATGCTAGAAGTAATGCTGATATGACGATAGCGTGTATTAATGTGCCTTTGGAGGATGCAAAAGGTTTTGGTGTATTGGCAGTGGATGATACTGATCGTGTCATTGAGTTTGCAGAAAAACCCAGTAAGCCGAAGCACATGCCTGGTGACACAACTAAAGCTTTCGCAAGCATGGGTATTTATATATTCAATGCTAAATTTTTGTATGAACAGCTGATTCGTGATGCGGGTAACTCTAAATCTAGTCACGATTTTGGTGCGGATATCATTCCTTACATTATTAAAAAATATAAAGTGCAGGCACACAGGTTTACTGACAGCTGCGTAGGTGTAAAAGATAGCAATTACTATTGGCGTGATGTAGGTACGATAGATGCCTATTGGGATGCTAACATGGAGATGACCAAGGTAATCCCAGAGCTTAATTTATACGATAGAGAATGGCCGATTTGGACTTACCAAGAGCAGTTGCCACCGGCTAAGTTTGTTTTCAATAATGATGATAGGCGCGGTAGTGCAACAGATTCATTAGTGTCAGGCGGTTGTTTGATTAGTGGCTCTAAAGTTGATGATTCTGTGTTATTTTCAGATGTGCGTGTGCATAGTTATTGTGATATTCAAGGCGCAGTTATCTTACCTAAAGTGACTGTCAATCGTCATGTAGTATTGAAAAATGTGGTGATAGACCGCGGTTGTAATATTCCAGAAGGTATGAAAATTGGTGTGGATTTAGCGTTAGACGCCAAGCGTTTTTATGTGTCTGAAAAGGGTATAACCTTAGTCACACCTGATATGCTGGGGCAGGATCTGCATCGGGTTATCTAGTTTTTTTGAATAGTTATACAGTGTCGCTATCTAGCCACCTAACATTAGTAGTTATAATATAAGTACTAATGTTAATTATTAAGGTTGTACGTTTAAGTGAAGCCTAGCCGCCCTAAGTTATATCTCAATCTTTACTGGCACATGCATCAGCCAGATTACCGTGACATGGTCACGAACGAATATGTATTGCCGTGGACTTATTTGCACGCCATTAAAGACTACAGCGACATGGCGTTTCATTTGGAAGAAAATCCAAAAGCACGCGTTTCATTTAACTATGTGCCTATTTTATTAGATCAGCTTGATGACTACAGTCAGCAGTTTAAACAAAATAGGATTCGCGACCCTTTATTGGCATTGTTGATTGAGCCTAATTTGGGTGATATTAACCAAGAACAGTGTTGTTTAATCGTGCAAAGCTGCTTTAAAAGCCATCATGAGAAAATGTTGAGTCCATTTCCGCATTATCAGCGCTTGCTACAGTTATATCAATTGGTCGAGCCAATTATGACTGAATGTGGATTAGCGGAGCATGATTTCCATTACCTATCTGCGCAATACAAAGCTGATTTACTGGTTTGGTATCACTTGGCTTGGTGTGGCGAGAGTTTGCGTCGAAATAACACAGTAATACAAGCCCTGATGAGTAAAGGTGTATTATTTACAGTAGAGGATAGGCAGCAGCTGTTTACCGTGATTGGCGAAACGATATCAGGCCTAATTCCTCGCTACAAATTGTTAATGCAAACTAAGCAAATTGAAATTTCCACTACGCCGTACTATCACCCGATATTGCCGCTGTTGTTAGACTTTAAGTCTACTTTAGATGCAATGCCGGATGCACCTCTTCCACAAAATGCTAAGTATCCGGGCGGTCAAGCGCGCGCAGCTTACCATGTACTTTCAGCAAAAAAATCACATTTAGATTATTTTGGCACAGAGCCGCGTGGTATGTGGCCCGCAGAAGGTGGTGTCTCACATGCAGCGTTATCCCTTATGGCTGAACATGGCGTTGAGTGGGCTGCAACAGGGCAGGGCGTACTGGCTAACAGCTTAATAAAATCACAGTTAAGTGTTGATGATAAGCATGATTATTTGTATCAGCCATACCGTGTAACTAACGGTGAAAACGATATTTTATGTTTCTTCAGAGATGATCAGTTGTCGGACAAAATTGGTTTTGAATATGCAAAAATGCATTCTAGTGATGCAGTGACTGACTTTATTCAAACGTTAGAACATGCTCATAAAGTTAACACATCTGACAAAGCTAAAGTGGTGAGTGTGATTTTAGATGGCGAAAATGCTTGGGAATACTATCCATATAATGGTTACTATTTTTTAAGCGAACTTTACGCAGCGTTGGCTAATCATCCTGATATTGAAATGACCACGTTTAGTGACATGGTCGATTTATATCAATCTAAACCATATCAAGGCAAAGATAAGTCTGCGCCAATATTACCGCGAGTTGCAGCTGGTAGCTGGGTGTACGGTACTTTTAGTACGTGGATAGGGAGCAAAGATAAAAACTTAGCATGGGATTTACTTTGCGAAGCTAAAAAAGTGTACGACAAGGTGCTATCTGCAAATCATTTAGATGCAGGCCAGCGTATTGCTTGTGAGCGCCAGCTTGCTATTTGTGAAGGTTCAGATTGGTTTTGGTGGTTTGGCGATTACAACTCATCAGACAGCGTTGCTAGCTTCGATAAACTTTATCGCCGTAACCTTATTAACTTATATACCTTATTGAAGCAGCCTGTGCCAGCGGTGTTAAATACATCAATTAGTGCTGGTGGCGGTGATGCTGATAATGCAGGCACTATGCGTCGAGGTACAGCATAAGTAATAAATAGTATTCATTAGTTTTGATGTAAGCGCCGAGGTCAGGCGTGATAGTTAAAAGCAAAGAACAAGCCTAAAAGCTTTAGCCGTAATTTGACCTTTTATAATGTAAATAATAATGACGCAGCCAGCTAATTTATCGCTTTTGAATCAACGCCGAGTAGGGGTTTTATTACATATTAGTTCGCTGCCAAGCCCGTATTACGTGGGTGACTTAGGCGCAGAGGCCATGCGTGTGGTTGATCTATTTAACACGCTTGGTGTGACAATTTGGCAAACCTTACCAATCAACATGCCGCATGCAGATAATTCACCTTATCAATGTTTATCTGCACACGCCGGTAATCCAGATTTTATTAGCTTAGATGTTTTACAAACTATAGGTTTGCTCACACTTGATGAAGTGGTTAGTTTTATTGATAGTGAGTCATTTAATAAATCTGAGTTATTAGCTAAAGCTTATCAAGTGTTTATTCAAAAAGCTGAAATGCAACCATCATTCGTTGATTTTTGTAGTCAGCAAGCGCATTGGCTGAATGATTTTTCCTTGTTTCTTGCGCTACGCGCTAAGTTTAATCGTACAGGTTGGGATCAATGGCCTGAAGCTTACAAAAACCGTGATTTAACAACGCTGCAGCATGCACATGCAGAGCTTGCCGAAGAAATTGCTATCATTCAATTCACGCAATTCATGTTTTTTACCCAATGGCATAGTCTTAAAGAATATGCTGCGAGTAAAAATGTGTATTTGTTTGGAGATATTCCTATTTTTGTCGCTTACGACAGCGCAGAAGTCTGGGCACAACCACATCTATTTAAGCTAGATGAGGATAAAAATATGTCTGTTGTAGCAGGCGTACCGCCAGACTACTTTTGTGCAACTGGCCAGCGTTGGGGTAACCCTCATTACAACTGGGATGCAATGGCAGCCGATGGCTACGCATGGTGGGTATCACGCATGGCTACACAAAGCGCATTGTTTGACATGGTACGCATTGATCATTTTAGGGGCTTAGAGGCTGCGTGGGAAATTCCATGTACTGAAGAAACTGCCATGAATGGACAATGGGCTTTAGCGCCTGGTGATGAATTACTTGCTGCCGTTACGCAAGCTCTACCAAATGTGACGCTCGTCGCGGAAGATTTAGGCATCATTACGCCAGAAGTCGATGCTCTACGCATCAAATATAATTTGCCCGGCATGAAAATCTTGCAATTTGCTTTTAGTGGAGAGGAAGATAATCCTTATTTACCACACAATATTGATGTCAATAGCGTGGTGTACACAGGTACGCATGATAATGACACCACTGTAGGTTGGTATGAGTCTATGGAGGAACAACAGCACGAGCATGTGCGTACATATTTACAGTCATCTGAGTCAGAAGAACATCAGAGCAATCCGATTCAAATCGATATGCCAAATGATTTAATCAATATGGCACTAGAGTCCAAAGCGCAATTAGCGATTATTCCTATGCAAGATTTAATGGCGCTAGATACCAGACATCGCATGAATACGCCCGGTACTTGCACTGGCAATTGGCACTGGCGTTTTACTTGGCAGCAGCTGTCTGAGCAGTTGTCAGCAGCGCAGCAGGCAAGCTTTGCCGAAGCTGTTGTGCGTACAGGGCGAGCATAAAGCATGGCGATGCTCATTGGCATTGATGTTGGCGGCACAAATCTACGCGTAGGTGTCGTTGATTACGATGCCAGTAACATTGGCAGTAAACCGCGTTTATTAGAAGAAATGCGGTTTCATGCCGACTTCTCAAACCTTTGTAAAGCTCATCAACACTCCCCAGAGCAAGCTTGGAAGGCCATTTTGGCAACCATTGCTGCTGCAATACAAAGTGTACGTGTTCAGTATCCAAATATATCTAAGGTAGGCATCGGTTTCCCAGGGTTTATTGATACTAAAACACAAAAAATCTCTCAATCACCTAACTTGCCAGGCTTAAGCAATGTAGACCTAAGTGCAGATTTAAGCCAACTTATACAATTAACTGTGGTTATAGAAAACGATGCACTAGCCGCCGCTTATGGCGAATATGTGATGCGAAGCAACAATACACAAAGTTTGGTTTATCTGGGGTTAGGCACTGGCGTAGGTGGTGGATTGATTTTGAATGGACAGCCATTTCCAGGGCAGCATGGTGTAGCGATGGAAGTAGGGCATATCATCATTAAAAATAATGGCAGGCAATGTGGTTGCGGCAATGCTGGATGCATGGAACAATACGCTTCAGCCAGTGGCATTGCTATTACTTATTTTGAATCTACAGGACAGCAATGTCATGCGGAAGAAATTGCAAACCACGCTAAAAACGGCGACCAAGCCGCCATTGCAGCCTATACACTTGCTGGTAATTCACTCGCTCAGGCATTGGCACAAATCTTAAAAGTCATTGATGTCACAGATGTTGTCATTGGAGGTGGCGTGAGCGCAGCTTGGCCGCTGATGGAGCAAGCCTTTCTTCAGCAGCTAGAAACAAATTTGATTCCAGTTCTACGCGGCAAGGTCAATGTACATCTTTCTGATATGGGTGATAAAGCGGGTGTTATTGGAGCAGCAATGTTGGCAAAAAACAAAGGCTTTGATTAGCGAGTTTTATCTTGAAAGCACAGGGTGGCAATAATCTTGTGTCAGATTATTTTTTAATAGTTTTAATTTTGATGTTGTGATAATGCCCAAGCAACATGATCACGCAATAACTCAGATTCGTCATTCATTCGGCTTTGTAATGCCCTCAAAATTTCTGGTGAACTAGTAGCATTACCTAAACCTACTGCGATATTTCGCAGCCATTGTATATAGCCAATACGGTAAATGGCGCTACCAGCCATATTTTTCTTAAATGTATCTTCAGACCAATAAAAGCATTCCACTAAACTGATGTTATCCAAACCATTTTTTACAGCAAAGTCTGGTTCTTTTGTGATTTCGGCAAATTTGTTCCATGGGCATGCCAGTTGGCAGTCATCGCAGCCATATACTCGATTGCCAATTAACGGCCTGAATTCGATTGGAATGCTGCCTTTCAGCTCAATGGTTAGGTAGGAGATACAACGCCTAGCGTCTACCTCGTAAGGCGCTGTTATGGCATTTGTCGGGCATATATCGATGCAGCTAGTACAAGTGCCGCAGTGATTAGGTGATGGTTCATCTATGGTTAAAGGCAAGTTAGTATAAATTTCACCTAAAAAAAACCACGAGCCTCGATTTTTATTGAGGAGTAGGGTGTGTTTGCCACGCCAGCCTAGGCCAGCTTTTTCTGCCAGTGCGACTTCAAGTACAGGTGCACTATCAGTAAATACGCGGTATTCAAAATTATGAATTTCATGCTGATTATGTTGATAATTGGCGAGTTCAGCTTGAATTTTTGCACTGAGTTTTTGCAGTTTATTGCGCATGACCTTGTGATAATCCCGCCCTAGTGCATAGCGGGAGATAAAGGCTTTTGCACTGTCATTCATTACAGCTTCACTATCCGCGGCATTAGGCGGCAAGTAATCTAATCGCGCAGAAATTACGCGTACGGTATTTGGTACTAATTCGGCAGGTTGAGTGCGCTTCACTCCGTGTTTTGCCATATAATCCATTTCACCATGAAAACCTTTTGCAATCCATGCTTGATGTTTAGTCTCTTCAGCCTGCAAGTTGGTATCGGTGATGCCTATATGATTAAAGCCAAATTCCAAGCCCCAGTGTTTAATGTCGGCGGCAAGTTTGCTAAAGTCGTTAGTGGATTTACTCATGGATAATAATTTTACACTTGATTTAGTCGACGAAGCAGCTACGCTGAATTTTGGCGCGCTTTTAGCAAAAGTGATGCAGCCTAATTTAACCATTTATTTACATGGTGATTTAGGCGCGGGTAAAACCACGTTAGTACGCGGTTTATTACACGCGATGGGCCATGTAGGCAAGGTTAAAAGTCCTACTTATACTTTAGTCGAACCTTATGTCATTGAATCTAATGCAAAGTCTGGATATAATTTATATCATTTTGATTTATATAGATTTAATGATGAGGAAGAGTGGGATGCTGCTGGCTTTAGAGATTATTTCAATGCCGAAAGCATTTGTTTAATTGAATGGCCAGAAAAAGCAAAAAATGTATTGCCAACACCAGACCTTAACATTACTTTTACGATGAAAGATGACATGCAGGGTCGCAATCTGATGGTATCTGCACATTCAACACTAGGACAACAATGTCTATTGGCAATGAATAACAAAACTACATAATGATAATCAACCTGACTCGATACAATACGCTTAATAGCACACTTAGAAAATTAACTGTTCTTTGCCTAAAATTGAGCCTGACTTTAAGCTTAAGCATGGTTGTGGCTGGCATGGCGCAAGCAGAAAATAATGTAGTTGCAGCTCGCGTCTGGCCAGCACAAGATTACACACGGATTACGCTGGAATCTAAAGCTGCAATTGTTTATAAAATGAACATGCTTAAAAATCCAGATCGAATTGTGGTTGATATTCAAGATGTTGAACTCAACCAAATCATAAAGTCTTTAAGCGATAAGATTTTGGCAAGTGACCCTTATATTAAGCAAATTCGGGTGGCTAAATTTCAAGCCGGAATAGTGCGTTTAGTGGTGGATCTAAAAAGTGAAGTCAAACCAAATGCTTTTGTATTAGCGCCTACTGGCGATTACAAACATCGGCTGGTATTGGATGTTTACCCAATTAAAGACCCGCTCATGGCGATGCTAGCCGAACGTGAGAATCCTACTGTTGAAAATAGTCAGGTCGCACAGGGCCCAGCGAATAGTATTGGCAATGACGCTGTTCCCAGTAATTCAACTCAATCTGATAATGGAGTTAAACCTGGCATCATTGTAGAGCCTTTACCCCCACAGCAAGCTGAACCAAATGAAACCAGCACTGTAGTTATTTCAAAGCCAGAATTAAGTAATAAAGAAATTGTTATAGAGCCAAATCAAGAGGTTACTTCTGGCACAGATTCGAATGCAAATGCAGGTGTAACCAAGAAAAATAGCTTCAGTAACAAAGATATTAAGAGCGGCGATATTAAAAAAGATGGTCGTCAAATTACCATTGCTTTAGATGCTGGGCATGGCGGTGAGGATCCTGGGGCGCGTGGGGCAAGTGGCAGCCGTGAAAAAGATATTACATTAGCTATTGCCAAAAAACTTAAAGCTAAAATTGATGCTGAACCTGGCATGCGTGCGGTGCTAACCCGTGATGGCGATTATTTTATTCCGTTACATGGTCGTGTAGTAAAAGCACGGAAGTTGCAGGCTGATTTGTTTGTATCGATTCATGCGGATGCATTTACTAACCCTGCCGCAAGAGGCTCTTCTGTATTCGCACTTTCTGAGCGAGGTGCAACCAGTGCTGGTGCGCGCTATTTGGCGAAGAAGGAAAACGAATCTGATTTAATCGGCGGGGTAAGCCTAGATGATAAAGACCCGGTTTTAGCAAGAACTCTACTGGATTTATCACAAACAGCGACGATTAACGACAGCTTGAAATTAGGTAAGGCTGTGTTAAACCAAATCGGCGATATCAACAAGCTACATAAAAACCATGTAGAACAAGCTGGTTTTGCAGTATTAAAATCGCCAGATATTCCTTCTATTTTGGTTGAAACAGCTTTTATCAGTAATCCAGATGAAGAGCGTAGATTGAACGATGATGACTACCAAGATAAGTTGGTGGCCTCTATTTTGGCAGGGATAAAAAAGTATTTCTCTACTAATCCTGCGTTAGCTAAAACTAAGCTTGCACAAGAATAATGACTTGAAGCCTGGGTACTCAGCTTATCGCTTACGCATCATCAAATAATCAATCTCTCTGCTAGTATCCCCGTAACCTGCCTGTGTAAGCAGGGCATTTTCTATATAACAACTCACACGTTGTCGTAATGATCTAACATCATCACCATCCACAAAAATATTGGGAAACTTAAAACTTAACCATGCGTACAAGCTTAGGTTATGGCTGAGTATCTCGGCCACCTCTAAATGTTTTGGGCTTATAGATGCTAGCCAAACAGGTGCTGCGGGTAAATGGCGAATTTGAGATTGGGCTACACTCTGCAAACACAGCAAGTAATAGTCTTTTTCAAATGCCACATTGAGCGAGATAGGCGCACAGACAAATATGAATTTGTCTTTCAATGACATTTCAGGCGCATGTTCATCGACCAATATTGCTTGAACAATCTGGTTGCTGAGTGACGTTTGTGCAAATAGTGTCGAGTTAAAACGCGTTCTTTGCTGATGATACGTAAGTACTTCAGCAATCTTTCGTGTATGTAGCTGAGTCGCTAATAGCCCAATTTGATTAAAACTTATACTGACAGGCAACTTGGATAAATCTGACGTGTCATCCATATTGAGCATATGTTCAATGTGGATGAGCTCGTCATTTTCTAATACATTTACATAACCTGTATCGTAAATACCAAACCGACCAGCACGCCCCGCAATTTGCCGTACTTCAGTTGCGTTCAGCGGCCGGGACGCAACACCATCAAACTTATGAATGTTGCTAAAGATGATGCGACGAATCGGTAGGTTTAAACCCATACCTATAGCATCAGTGGCCACTAAAATATCTGCAGCACCATCACAAAATCTTGTTGATTCCGTGCGGCGCACTTCTGGCGACAGTGCACCATAAATGCTTGCTACGGTGAAGCCCCATTGCCTGAAACGCGCAGAAAAAGTGAGTACATCTTTGCGGCTAAAGGCGATGATCGCATCGCCTTTTTGTAGTTTAGGTTTAATCTTTTGTCGACTATAGCGTTTGCCGCATAGGCTTTCATTTTCTAATACTAAAGGTGTTTTACGATCCAAATAAGTAATTTCATAGCTTTCATCCATTGCCTCAATAGCGGCTATGCAAGGGGCTGTTACTGCAGTAGAGCCGCAGATAAAAACTCGTTTAGCCGGCACGCCAACTAGTGCAGCCGTCCAAGCACTACCTCTATCCTCATCTTGCAACATTTGAATTTCATCAATAATGGCGACTTCTAATGTTTTTGAGGGGTTCATCATTTCAATTGTGGAGGCTGTATGTTTCGCGCCTGCCATAAGCACACGCTCTTCGCCTGTAATCAGGTTGCAAGGCACCCCAGCCGCTACCAAGCGATCGCGAATTTCCATCGCAAGCAGTCTTAAAGGTGCAAGGTAAACACCTGATTTTGCTTGTTCTAATGCAATTAACGCTTGATAGGTCTTGCCTGAATTGGTCGGCCCTAAATAAAAGTGATGATGTCTTTTTAGATGCCGTGCTGCACTAAATTGATTAATATATTCATTAAGCATAAGTTCGAATTTATCGTAATGTGCTGTAAAAAGCCATTAAAAACACTTATTGCATGGCGCATAATTAGCATATTGAATAAATTTTTGAATGTTAATGTGTCAGGAATCGTCATGAAAGCTGTTGGGCTCACTAAATACTTGCCGATAGAAGATCCAGAGTCACTTCTTGATTTGGAATTACCAAAACCTAGAGCATCAGGTCGAGATGTATTAGTACGTGTTAACGCGATTGCAGTGAATCCCGTAGATACCAAAATACGAAAACCTAAAGACAAGGTAGAGTTAGAACCTAAAATTTTAGGATGGGATGCTGCTGGCGAAGTGGTGGAGGTAGGTTCAGAAGTCACGTTATTTAACGTTGGTGATTTGGTCTATTACGCAGGCGATGTGACACGAAGTGGTTGCAATGCTGAATATCAACTGATGGATGAGCGTATCGTCGGCCATAAACCTAAAAAACTAAGCTTTGAAGAATCAGCTGCTTTGCCACTTACTTCAGTGACTGCTTGGGAGGCTTTGTTTGACCGTCTTGGAATTGTTGTAGATGCCACAAAAAACCAGGGTAAAAGCATCCTGATTATTGGCGGCGCAGGCGGTGTCGGTTCAATTGCTATTCAGCTTGCAAGCAAAGTGGCTGGTTTTAAGGTAATTGCGACTGCCTCGCGCCCCGAAACGATTGCTTGGGTCACTAATTTGGGTGCAAACCATGTGATTAACCACCGAGAAGATTTAATTGCGCAAATGCAAGCCATTGAAATTCCACAGGTCGATTACATTTTATGCAACAACGATACCGATGCTTACTTTCAAATGATGGCAGAGTTGATTAAGCCGCAAGGCAAGATTTGCTCGATTGTAGAAACCGCTAAGTCCGTTAATTTAGATTTACTCAAAAGCAAAAGTGCTACGTTTGTTTGGGAGTTTATGTTTACGCGTTCAATGTTTAAAACTGAGGACATGATAGAGCAGCATCATATTTTAGAGCGGGTAGCAAAGCTGATTGATGGCGGTACATTACGAACCACCGTGAGTGAGGTTATATCACCCATCAACGCTAAAAACTTGCGTGCAGCCCACGCCCAGCTTGAGGCAGGTAATACCATTGGTAAAATTGTATTATCAGGTTGGTAAGTAAACTCAATTTATATCAAATACAGGTAAAATGGCGCTATGCAAATACGCCTAAACTCTATTCGATTACTGCCTGACCAACTCATCAGCCAAATCGCCGCGGGCGAAGTTGTAGAACGGCCAGCTTCTGCGCTTAAAGAACTGCTTGAGAATAGCTTAGATGCGGGCGGTACCGATATTCAGGTATCGCTATTGCAAGGTGGTGTTAAGCAATTGCGCGTAGCTGATAACGGCAGGGGAATTGCGCAAGATGACTTGGCAATGGCACTTACAAGGCATGCTACCAGTAAAATTTTCACACTAGAAGATTTAGAAGCTGTCGGGAGCTTGGGTTTCCGTGGCGAAGCTTTAGCTAGTATCGCCTCAGTTTCCCGCACGCAAATTAGCAGTAGGGCACAAGAAACCAAACATGCATGGCGCATTGCTTCAGATGGTAGTGAGATTTCATTAATTGAACCCGCTGCACTTGATGCGGGCACGGTCATTGAAGTCAACGATTTATACTTTAACACGCCAGCGCGACGTAAATTTTTAAAGACTGAAGGCACTGAGTTTGGTCATTGCGAAGAGGCGTTCCATCGTGTAGCGCTCTCGCGTCCAGATGTCGCTTTTATGTTGCAACACAATGGCAGGGCGCTTAGCCGTTATGCGGTTAGCCCGCCCGAGAAAAGATTCAGCGAAGTATTAGGTACAGAATTCGCAGCAGAATCGATTGCTATAGATGAATCTGCCGCTGGACTACGCTTATGGGGCATAGCCGCCAAGCCTACCTACAATCGTAATAGCCGTGATACGCAATATGTGTACGTAAACGGCCGTTTCGTGCGCGATAAGCTCATTGCGCATGCAATCCGACAAGCGTATCAAGATGTGCTGCATCATGATCGCCACCCAGCCTTTGTGTTGTTTTTAGAGCTAGACCCTAATCTGGTCGATGTAAATGTACACCCAAGTAAAACCGAGGTCAGGTTTAGGGAAGGCCAGTCGATTCATCGTTTTATTTTCCATTCGCTGCATAAAGCACTCGCCACGCCGACTGGCGTTTCTAATGCAGTCACGGCGAATCAGGCAACCCATAATCCATTTGCCAACAATAGCAATCAGCCTTACCCAACCTATCAATCGCAAATCAATCTAGCTGCTAATGAGCCAAATAGCTTTTATCAAACACTTTTTGGTGCAAATGGCAGCGTATCAAATGGTAATGCGCAGCAAGAGCGCCAGTTTGCAAGCCCAGTATGCTATGCAGAAGAATTTGAAGCTGGTGGAGCAACAGCGCCAGCAGATGACTTTCCGTTAGGATTTGCCGTCGCGCAAATTCATGGTGTGTATGTATTGGCGCAAAATAAGCTGGGTTTAGTGGTGATTGATATGCACGCCGCACACGAGCGGATTATGTATGAGCAACTGAAAAATGCGCTGGATAATAAAGCAGTGCCTATGCAACCGTTGCTCATTCCTGTGAGTTTCAATGCAGATAGATTAGAAGTCGCCACCGTGCAAGAAGCGCTTGCAACAAATGATAGCAGTCTGCAGCAGTTAGGTTTTGATATTGCCATTCTCTCCCCCAGCACCTTGGCTGTGCGCGCCGTACCTACTATGCTGCAAGATGCAGATGCCGTCACATTAGCAAGAGATGTACTGCGCGATTTACGCGAATACGGCGCAAGTCGAGCGCTTACAGAACGCAGAAATGAGTTATTAGGTACGATGGCATGCCATGCAGCAGTACGCGCGAATCGTATGCTCACTATCACTGAGATGAATGCCTTATTGCGCGATATGGAAGCCACAGAGCGTTCTGGCATGTGTAATCACGGGCGCCCAACATGGTTTCAAGTATCAATGTCGGACTTAGATAAGATGTTCATGCGGGGTAAATAAAACATGGCAGAAGAACATAATGAAAATTATTTGGAAACATTAAGTGATGAATTGTCTTTGGCTTTAGGTCGTGCGATTTGGACGTTTGCTAAAATTGAAGCGCTAACTTATGAATACATAAAGGAGCTTTCAAAAGATAGTTTGAATGACTTGCTGGGTCGTCAAACATTTAAAAGTCGTATGGATTTGGTTAAAAAATTAATCGAAAGAATTGAAAATTTAGATGCTGAAAAAGCTCAAGCACTTTCAGTAATTAATAAGCTGGATAGCCTTCTGAAACGCCGAAATATGATTGCACACAATCCTTGGTTAATTTGGATAGATTTAGAGCAGGAAATTTTTATGACAGAAATTCATGATGCGTCAAAACCAATGGATAAGCAAAATGCAAAGGAAACTCTAAATTTAGAAAAAATTAATCAATTTACGATAGAAACTCAAGAAATAGTTTTGGAGTTGAAACGTGCATTAGCCCCATTGACTAAAGCCGTTAGAGGATTTTAAGACTGAATGTTTTCACCAGCTATTTTCCTCATGGGGCCAACTGCCAGCGGTAAGACTGATGCAGCCGTCGATCTTATTTCAAAATTACCTGTTGAAATAATCAGCGTAGATTCTGCACTGGTCTATCGCGATATGGACATTGGCACTGCTAAGCCAGATGTCGAGACATTGGCAAAAGCGCCACATCACCTGATTGATATCATTGACCCTACCAGCGCATATTCTGCGGCGAATTTTAGAAGTGATGCATTGCGATTGATGGCTGGAATTACTGCACGGGGCAAAATTCCCTTATTGGTTGGTGGCACTATGCTGTATTTCAAAGCCTTGCAAGGCGGGTTAAGTGGGTTGCCTGAAGCGAATCAAGAAGTCCGCGCGCGATTAGACGCTAGAGCCGCTTTAATTGGCTGGCCAGCCATGCACGAAAAGCTCGCTTTGATTGACGCCAGTACTGCGGAGCGTTTGCAGCCAAACGATGCACAGCGCATACAGCGGGCACTAGAAGTGTTTGAAATTACTGGCGAGAGCATGACGGCGTTATATGCCAAACAAACCAGTGAGGCATTGCCTTATGAGTTATTAAAACTAGCGCTTGTACCTAGTGATCGTAAAGTATTGCATGAGCGCATTGCGTTACGATTTGATCAAATGTTGTCTGCAGGCTTTGTAGATGAGGTGAGGGCGTTAAAAACTAAATATCCAGAACTGACACCTGATTCAACTTCAATGAGGTGTGTGGGTTATCGACAGGCTTTAGAGCATTTGGCAGGTGAATATGATGCTGCTGAATTACGCGATAGAGGCATTTTTGCCACGCGTCAGCTGGCAAAACGTCAGCTGACCTGGTTGCGGGGTATGGATGATATTATTGAGTTAGATTGTTTAAATCCGCACCTAAACGAATTGGTATTTAATGAAATAAATCAATTTATTAGCGATAAAATCTAATAAATTGATTTAAGTTTAAGCGTTCATATTTTGAATGCGTTTTGCAGCCTCAATGCATTCATCTAAGCTTGCGACTAGTGCTAACCTAACAAAATTTTTGCCTGGGTTCACGCCATGTGCTTCTCTTGCCAAATAACTGCCCGGTAGCACTGTGACATTGAAATCACGGTACAGTTTTAATGCAAACTCGGTGTCACTTTCTTTTGTTCTAGCCCATAAATAGAACGCCGCATCGGGCATTTCGACTTCTAATGCACCATTCATTAAACTCGTTACCGTATTAAATTTTTCGGCATACAATCTGCGATTTTCAATGACATGCGCTTCATCATTCCATGCCGTCATGCTGGCAGCTTGTACTGCTGGGTTCATTGCGCAGCCATGATAGGTGCGATAGAGTGCAAATTTTTCAATTATCTTTTCATCACCCGCAACAAAGCCAGAGCGCATGCCCGGTACGTTTGAGCGTTTGGAAAGTGAACTGAAAATAACAAGGTTCTTATAATCTCTACCCAGTTCGCGAGCTGCTTGTAGTGCACCTAGTGGTGGGTTCGCTTCATCAAAATAAATCTCTGAGTAACACTCATCCGCTGCAATTACAAAATCGTATTTGTCTGCAAGCTCAAAAATTGTTTTCCATTGAGCTAACGTCATTACCTTGCCAGATGGATTGCCAGGGCTGCATATATAGACTAACTGTGTGCGTTTCAATATCTCTACAGGCACACTTTCAAAATCCATTACATGACTATGTTTTGAAACTTTATGTGGCAGAGTATTTAAAAAATACGGCTCAGCGCCAGCTAAAAATGCTGCACCTTCGTAAATTTGATAAAACGGGTTGGGTGAAATTACAACGGGATTTGATTTTGTACTGTCTATAATGACTTGGGCAAAGGCAAACAATGCCTCGCGGCTACCTGTGACAGGCAGGATAGCAGTTTCTGGGTTTAGCTTAGGCACAGCATAGCGACGTGAAATCCAGTTGGATATCGCTTCACGGAGTGCTAAAGAGCCTATAGTTGTGGGGTAGGTAGCCAAGCCAGCCAAATTATTCACCAGCGCGTCTTTAATCAACTGTGGTGTGGCGTGTTTAGGCTCACCAATTGATAGGTTGATGGCAGAATAAGCTGGATTCGGTGTAATGCCCTTGAATAAGTCGCGTAAGCGTTGAAAAGGGTAAGGTTGCAATAAATTAAGGTTTGGATTCATAGACGATATTGTAATATAGCGCGCTAGCTATCCAAAGTGCAGACTTTAATTAAAAGCTAGCTTAAAGATGTGCAATGTTGTGTAACCATTAGGATTTAAATCTGCTAGATTAAAAGCATTAAGATTCAAAGTTAATTCAAGAAGTGTGCAGTTAAGTAAAAAGGGCCTCACGTGAGTAATAACAACACAAATATAACCAAGCCCCATTCAACTAATCATCCGTTAGCCGTCTTTAGTTTATTGTTTGGCGCGCTTTGCTGGGGAGTCATCTGGTTTCCGTACCGCCTTATGGCCGAAGCTGGCGTTGCCGGCGTTGCCTCTAGCTTTTACACTTACGGCATTATCCTTATTTTGGCTGGCGCCTATTTCGCAAAGCACTGGCGCGATTTTTTTAGTCAGCCGCGTAGTATTATCTGGTTATGCATTGTGGCGGGCTGGACGAATCTAGCCTATGTATTAGCTGTGATTGACGGCGAAGTCATGCGGGTCATGCTGTTGTTTTATTTATCGCCGCTATGGACATTGATACTGGCGCATTTTTGGCTTAAAGAGCGTACTAATGGGCGGGGATTAATGATTATTGCATTGTCCTTGCTCGGTGCATTTATCATGTTGAATGACTTTACCGGCCAATCAGGTGCATGGCCACTTCCTAGAAATACTGCAGAATGGATTGCCTTATCATCAGGTATGGGGTTCTCACTAACCAATGTAATCACGCGAAAATCTACCCATTTAAGCGTGCGCACAAAGTCGTTTGCCGTTTGGATCGGTGTTTTTGTCATGGCGCTATTAATCATGCCATTTGTAAAAGAGTCATTCCCTGCGCCCAGTTTTTTTACTCTGAATCAATGGTTAATCATGGTGATTATTGCGTTACTGGTGATGGCCGCAACGCTTTCTGTGCAATATGGTGTCACGCAAATTACCGCTACGAGGGCTTCTGTGCTATTTCTATTTGAGTTAGTAGTAGCTGCCATCGCCTCATATTTTTTAGCACATGAAGTGATGACTTGGAACGAATGGCTGGGTGGTGCCTTAATTGTCACAGCCGCTGTATTTGCGGCTTTCAACGAGTCTAACTGATAGCAAGGTTAGCTAAAGCTACTGCCGCGATTACCTTCAGCGGCAAAACGCATTTTCAACGATAAGTCATTACGTGAATCAGCGTTGGCAAGAGCATTATCTTCATCAATTTTGCCATTTGCAAATAAACGGAACAATGATTGGTCAAATGTACCCATGCCAATATCATTGTTATCCGCCATGATTTCCTTAATGTCACTCATTTTTTGTTTTTGGATCAGCTCGGCGATGTATGGTGTGTTGATCAACACTTCAGTTGCGGCAACGCGTTTACTTTGTTTGCCAGGAATTAAGCGTTGAGAAACAATCGCTACCAAATTCATCGACATACCAAGTAATAAGCCTATTCGACCATCTTCCGGGAAGAATGAAATTACGCGTTCAAGGGCTTGGTTAGCGTTGTTAGCGTGTAGAGTGGCTAAACATAAATGCCCAGTTTCAGCATAGGCTAGGGCATTTTTCATACCTTCCATATCACGTACTTCACCAATTAAAATTACATCCGGTGCTTGGCGCATTGCATTTTTAAGACCATTTTCAAAAGAAAGCGTATCTATACCTACTTCACGTTGGTCCACAATTGATTTTTTATGGTGATGCACAAACTCAATTGGATCTTCAAGTGTGAGAATGTGACCCGTACTGGTGGCGTTGCGGTGATCAATCATTGAAGCGAGTGTGGTAGTTTTGCCAGACCCGGTAGCGCCAACTACTAAAATCAAGCCGCGTTTTCTAGTGATTAGCTCTTGTAAAATTACGGGTAAACCCAACGAATCAATTGATGGAATCTCAGTTTTAATATGGCGGATGACCATGCCTACTTCACCACGCTGCCTGAATACGTTAACACGGAAGCGGCCGATGTCTTTTTTGCCGATCGCAAAATTGCACTCTAAGGTAGATTCAAACTCTTTAATTTGATCGGCACTCATAATGGAATATGCAATTTCCTTAATCATGCCTGGCACCATAATTTGTGCGTTGATAGGCAACGTTTCACCTTCAACTTCAATATGAATTGCAGCGCCAGAACTAAAAAACAGGTCAGAACCACCCTTATCCAGCATAAATTTTAAAATAGGGGTAATGTCGATTGCTGCCATGTTAAGTTCCTAATGTAGATTATGACTATTTTTTTATGTAGTTGCTTATTTTTGAAGCCACTGGATTTTTATTATAAGTAAGTAAATTACATTTTTTGTGACTTTAGCATAATTTTTTGAACTGTCAGCAGCTTAGTTTTTAGTCTTTTCTGGTCGTTAAGTAACGCTGCCAAATTGTTAGATAAGTATTCTCAAGTGACTTTGTAAATAGTGTGGTATCAAATAGCTTGGAACTTATTTTTTCTGCAAGTAACTTTTGTTTTACTTCTAAAAGAGTTGTGGAGTTATTTGCAAGGTAAATTGCTTTATTTTCATAATCTTGCAGTGAGTATGTAATAAAATTGTTTAAGTCTGCAGCTTTTAATAAACTACCAGCGACACGTGCCGCAAAGGTATCACCTACACAGGTTAATACCGGCACTCCCATCCATAACGCATCGCTGCAAGTGGTATGTGCATTGTAGGTCGGTGTATCTAAAAATAAGTCAGCATGCGCGTGCCGTGCAAGATGGTCTGCAATGCTAACTCGAGGCGCGAAAATGAGTTTATCTTCAGCAACACCATGATTAGCGGCTTCACGAATCAGGTTTTTCTTAGCCCACGGGTTGCAATCTAATAGCCAAAGTACACTATTCGGCTCAGATTTCAGTAAGCGCATCCATACCGTAAATACAGCATCGGTGATTTTAAAAGTTTGGTTAAAGCAGCAAAATACAAAAGTATCATTTGGTAGCGCACAAGCCTCACGCGTAGGTGTTTTGCCGATTGGACGTTTACGATCATTGGGCTGATAGCTGTGTGGTAACAATGCCAGTTGTTCTGCGTAATGCTTGGCTGACTCAGGTGGGCTGATAAAACTATCTGTCAGAATGTAATCAAACAGTGGCGCCTTATTTGTACCACCCATAGTTCCAGGAAAGCCAAGCCAATTGATGCTAATTGGAGCAGGGCGCAATGCGACGATGCCGCTACGGCTTGTTTGGGTAAAGCCTGTTAAATCAACCAAAATATCAATGCCACAAGCATACATCTTTTTCGCAGCGTCAATTTCGGTTAGATTTCTGATGTCATGAAATTGATCAAAGGATTTTTCTAATCTGGCTCTTGCGCTAGATTTATCGTTTACCCCGTATGAAAACCCAATTATCTCAAACCGAGTTCGGTCATGTAACTCTATGAGTTCGCTGATTAAAAATGCAAGCGGATGTAACCTGAAGTCTGCAGATAAGTAACCAATTTTTATTTTTTTAAAGCTGACATACCGACGCAGGTCGGTATCCAGAGTCTTTAGGTCACTAGATTCCGTGTCAGGCACGGAATGACGCATTCTGTCTAAGTCTTCTTGGTTTTCTTTAGTAAAGTAATTAAAATTCAATTCCTTAGAAAATTCAGTCAAGCCTGCATATCGATTATTCACCCAGTTGTCAGCACACTGTTTTTGTTCTTCTGCAGTTGTATTAGGCATGGCTAAAAATGCAAAAGGGGAGATTTGTGCAGTAGGCACGGTCTTCACCCATTCACGAATTTCGCTAATATCAGCTTCTAAGCCTTGCCAGTCGCAGATGTGTTGTTTTTGATGTACTAGATGCACTTTCCCATGGTAAAGCTGAGGGTTGATGGCGATTGCTTTTTGGTAACTTGCTATTGCTAAATCTAGCGACCCTAACTCACGTTGCACATTGCCTAGGTTGTTGTAAATGTCTGCATCGTTTGGGGTAAGTTTAATTGCTTGCTGATACTGTTTTTCTGCTTCATTAGGCTTGCCAAGTTCACGCTGTGCATTGCCTAAGTTGTAATACAAAGCTGCATCTTGAGCGTTAAAAAGTAAGGCTTCTTGAAAACAGGCTTCAGCTTGCAAGAATTTACCCAGTGCATGTGCTTGATTGCCTAGGGATGATAAACAATGGCAAAGTGCGGCGACTATAGTATTTCGCTGGGCATCATCACTTTTAGGAAACACACGTAATACGCGGCGATAATAGCCTGCGGCTTCTTCAAAACGGTTGAGTTCGAGTAAAGTATTGCTAATATTAAGTTGAACATCTAAGTCTTTCGGTTGCAATAAAATCGCTTGCTGTAAGCACTTTAATGCAGCTTCTAGCTGATGATCGGCACGTAAGGCTAATGCATAGTTGTTTAAATAATCGAGATGGCGGGGGCTGATTGCTAAAGCCTGCGCGATATGTTTAACCGCATCTGCCGCACGATGCGTTTGGTAGCAAATAATGCCCAGCATATGATGTGCATCAGCATGATTCGCTTGAGTAGCGAGCACTTGTTGAAAGGTGAGTTCGGCTTGCGATAACTGACCAGCGCGATAAAGTTCTAAAGCGGTTGAATAATGAGATTGTGACATAGCGCTATTTTAACTTGAAATTGCTATTGTTTTAGCCAGTCGCTTCAATCCCAATTCACGCAATAAAAATCGGTTAGGATTGAGTAAGCCAGCTAGCTCGGCTGAAATAGGCAGTGCTTCATCGCATATCATTGTCGCCAATAGCTCCGCACATAAAGGCGCACTGGTAAAGCCACGGCTGCCGTGTGCTACGTTGATATAAAGCCCGTTAATCCACGGTAATGATTCAGTGGCGGCATTAGGGCGGGGTGGTGCGGCTTTTAATGCATTGCTATCCACTAATTCACCAACTAATGGAAAATAATCTGGCGTAGTGCACCTTAGCGCTACACGCCCACCTATTACGTTGTTTTGCATTTCCAAGTTCAAAGGCGTTGATATTGTGTTGAGTGCTTTTAAATTAGCCAGATGATCATGGTCACTTAAAGTTAAACCGACGTCACTTGCTGAAACTTTTTTTTCTAAATCAGGCTCGCTGGAAAATGTAGCACCTAGACTGTGCTGGCCATTTACAGCTGGGCTTAGATAACCATCGCTACATACAATGGTTTGTAATTTTTTGCTAGTTGCAGTCGCTGCTAATTGACTGACTTGCCCACGCACAGCCTGCGTGATGATGTGGTTTGATTGGTCAAAATACTGCGCTGCGTTAGCATTTGCAATAATCACGATATCTGCTTTTTTTATTAAGTTTTCATTATAATTTATTTCAAATAAATTATTATTTTTCAATATGTTATTAACGTTAATTAAAGTTAATAATTCAATATTTTCATGTTCAATTAAATGCTTGCAAACGCGTTTAGGATTAACCCAGGCTGCATCAGGAAAATACAACGCATCATGCAAAACTTCAATGCCAGCAAGATTGCTTGCTTCTTGCGGGGTGACATATTTCAAAATATTCACTGGATAATTTTGTGCAGCAACTTTCTTAATGCGCGCTAATTCCCTTGCATTAAAGCCTAGCTGTAATAAACCGCAAGCATTAAAATCAGCTGGCTCTGAATTTAATGATTTAAATAATTGCAGACTATATAAATAGCCCGTTAAAGCAAATTGACTTGCTGCATTATCGCCACTTAAACGAGGGTAGAGCATTGCTAATGGATTGCCTGAAGCTTCGCTGGCAATGGTGGTGTGGCGCTCTAATAGCGTTACGTGAATACCTCGCTGGGCCAATGCATAAGCTGTGCTGCAACCTGCAATGCCACCACCGATAACAATCGCTGTTTTAGGCAACATATTTAGGTTCGAGTAGATTTTTAGTACCTAGAAAGCGACCAGTGAGCATTTCACGCTTTTTGCCAAATCCGGAGCGTTTATTGACGTCAAAACCTGCAGCAATCAAGCCGCGCCGCACTTCCCCAGCACTGGTGAATGTGGAGAATGTTGTTTCTGAGCTTGATAATATCGCCATCCGTTCAAAAAGTGCTGGTTGCCACATCTCAGGATTTTTACTGGGAGCAAAACCATCCAGAAACCAAGCATCTATTTCATTGTGTATTTCATGAAAGCGGGCGATGGCGTCACCTAAGAGCAAGGTTAACTGAATGCGATTATTAAAAAGGGATATGGTTTCTGTATTATCAAGCAGGGTCTGGTATTGCGTTAAGAATGGCAGGCTTAATGGGTTTAAGTCAGGCCAATAAGCTATAGCCTTCGCCATATCATGCAAACTTAGGGGATATTTTTCTGTGCTGATAAAATGTAAAGTGGTATTGATGGGTGCAACGTTAAGCCATAACTTCGCAGCACATAGAAAATTCAACCCCGTACCAAAGCCAGTTTCAGCAATCGTGAACTGACTTCGACTTAAAGCGTGGAAATTTGTCTGCTGCCATCTTGATTGTAGATAATTGCCTTGCAAAAATACGTATTCAGTTTCCAGTAAACCATCATCGCTTGAAAAATAAACGTCTTGAAACGCTCTTGCATAGGGCTGTCCATCGCGCCATTCAATTTCTGCTTGCGATTCTATAGGTGGCTTTTGCATCATGTGGGTTAATTTTGTTAGTGTCGCTAAAGCGCACTAACAGTACAAAAGAATAGTGGGCAAAATTTGCCCACTATTAAACCATAGTTCAAATCAGCTGGATAAAACAATATTTGAACTTTAATGCTTAAACTTTAACGCAATGCAGCTCGGCGATTCTCAGGTTTAGCCAGCAGTATATGTACATCACCTAAAGCACGCTCTGCAAAGCCGCCTTCGCAGTAACATAAATAGAATTCCCACATTTTGATGAACTCTTCTGAATAGCCTAGTTTGCGTACACTTTGGATATTTGCAAAGAAGTTTTCACGCCACATACGCAATGTCGTTGCATAGTGCGGGCCGATGTCTTCCAAATCGAATAAACGTAAATCACTCACTTTGGTAACACTATTTAGCATGGCCGTGTTAGAGGGAATACATGAGCCTGGAAAAATATAGCGCTGTATAAAATCAACTGATGTTTTAGCACTTTCAAATCGTTGATCAGAAATCGTGATGGCCTGTATAAGCGCAATGCCGTTAGGTTTTAGCAGTGAGCCAACTTTGGCAAAGTAAGTGTCATAAAATTGGTGACCTACCGCTTCTATCATTTCAATTGAGACTAACTTGTCAAATTGGCCGTCTAAATCACGGTAATCTTCTAGTAATAACGTAATCTTATCTTCTAAGCCAGCGGATTTAACTCTTGCTTTTGCAAGTTCATATTGCTGTATAGAGATGGTAGTTGTGGTGACCTTGCACCCGTAATGTGCGGCCGCATAAATCGCAAAGCCTCCCCAGCCAGTGCCAATCTCTACTACATGATCGGTGGATGTTAAGTCTAGCTTATCGCAAATGGTTTTGAGTTTGAGTTCAGAAGCTGATTCCAGCGTTGGTGTTTGCACATTAAACATCGCGCTGGAATACATCATGGTTGGGTCTAGAAACAGCGCAAACATGTCATTACCTAAATCATAGTGCGCTGCGATGTTTTTGCGACTACCCTCGGTGGTATTGCTATTAAGCCAGTGCAGCACTTTCATTAACGGCTTAGTGAGCCATTGATAACCGCCTTCAAGCGCATCCATCACTGACTGATTCACGCACATCAGTCTAATGACATTAGTGAGATTATCTGCAGACCAATAACCTAGCATATAGGCTTCACCCGCGCCTATGCTGCCGCCGAAAGCGATTTCGCCATAAAAGCGTGGGTCATGCACCTTAATGGTGGCGTTAATAGCATGAGCGTCGTCGTGAAGTTTGCCAAATGAATATTTTTCATTGCCATCTAGCACTGTTAAATGCCCCATTTGAAGGTTTTGCAGGCGCTTCAATATTTGCGCTTTAGCAAAATTAGCCACCCATTTTGAACGGCTTTTTTGCTTTAAGCTGGTGGTCAGCGTTTCTTGAGGTAATGAAGTGAGTGTCGTCATAAAGTTATATACGAAAAGGCTTTTAGTTTGGATTCAAAAGATTTGTATTTAAAAGTCAGCATTCAAACTTTTTGTTCAACTTGTAATGACGCTTTGCTAGGCTAGATGTTCAATGAATATGGTTGTTTCATGATATTTTTTTTGCATGCGTATAAAAAGGTACACGTTTTAGCCATAAAAGCAGGGCGTTCCAGTAAATCGCTGCTACTACTTTAATGGTCATGAAAGGGTATGAAACTAATAGCCAATTAAGCGCATGTTCGTTCAGTTCTGAGCGCTGTAACGCTAATGTCGCGTTAAATATCTCATTACCGTTTTGCAGGTTCTTCATGTGAATAAATATCTGAGGTGACGTAGATTGATTATTCAGCTTAAATGCCCAGTCATAATCAATGTCCATAGGCATAAATGGCGACACATGGAAATTCTTGTCTAATTTGAATGTTGTCAGTTCACCGCTCTTAGTATTTTTGGTGGATTTTTCTGCATTGAAATCATGCACATAAGCATAGTCTTCGCCCCAAGGGGTATTGGTGATATGGCTCACTATCGCTTGTAAAGTGATACCGTCAGCTTCGAAACAATAGTAAAAACTCACAGGATTGAAACAGTGGCCAAAATAGCGCATATTGGTGAGCAAGCATACTGGCCCGCGAGGGCTTTGTCCGGTGGCTTGATTCACTAATGTGCTAATTTCAGTTTTGAGCGGTATTTCAGGGTTACCGTAATAATCTGCACGTTTAAACCATGCCCAGTTCTTAGCTTGATAAGACCAGCGTTTGAATCCGTTGAATAAAGTCGGCAGCTCGTCTAAATCCAGGTACATCATAAATACCTTATAACGGAAACTATGCGGTTTGGGAGCAAAACGGTTGTGTGTTACCCAACCTTTAAAAATTGCACTGTTAAGCATAGTTAAGGGCTAAGCGATACCACTTTGCTCAAAGTGTTTAAGCGCCGCAAGTGCGCTGACTACACCATCTTCATGAAAGCCATTGCGCCAGTATGCACCAGCAAAGCCAGTACGGTTTTTGCCGCTAATCTCAGCATGCCTAGCTTGTGCCGCAGCACCCGCAACCGTATAAATAGGATGCATATATTTCAGGCGCTTAATCACTTTTGCAGGGTTAATCAGTTTTGTATGGTTTAAGGTAACAAGCAAAGGTTCTGTGCTTTGCAGATTTTGCAGTATATTCATGTTGTAGGTCACTGCAACGCGGTCTGAAGGTGCTTCGGTCACATGGTAGTTCCAGGCAGCCCACGCTAGTTTACGTGTTGGCATCAGTGAAACATCATGGTGCAAATACACCGTATTTTCCTGATAAGGAATGGCACTTAATATTTCTGATTCAGCTTGGGTTTTATCGCTAAGCATTCTTAAGGCTTCGTCGCTGTGGCAGGCAAAAAACACGTAATCGAATTTTTCTTCTTCGCCAAATGTTGGTTTAACGCGCACAGATTCTTTTAAACGACGCACACTTTCAATCGGTGTGTTGAGCTTGATTTTATGTTGAAAGTTTTCAGTCAGTGCCTCGACATAACTTGCTGAGCCATTAGTAATAGTGCGCCATTGTGGGCGATTATTCACTGTTAACATGCCGTGATGGTGAAAGAACCGTACAAAAAATCGGGCTGGAAAATCTAACATTTGTCGCGCTTCTGTAGACCAGATGGCAGACCCCATCGGGATGATGTAGTTATCGATGAATTGCTGGCTGTAAGCACCTTGCTGCAAATAATCGCCTAATCTAATTTCATTGCCATCATTAAGTAGTTCTAGCGAGGTTTTATTAAAGCGCAAGATATCGCGAATCATTTTGTGGAAAGATGGTTTAAAAAAGTTACGGCGCTGCGCAAATAAGCTATTTAAACTTGTGCCGTTATATTCAAGACCGGTTTTTTCAGCGCGCACACTAAAGCTCATTTCACTTGGTTGCCAAGCGACCTTTAACTCGTCCAGCAAGGCGATAAAATTAGGATATGTGCGGTCGTTAAACACAATAAACCCCGTATCTACATTGTAATCACGGCCTTCATGCGTAATATGATGCGTATGTGTATGTCCACCAATATGGCTGTTGGCCTCATACACGGTAATTTCGTGTTGCTTATGTAAGTGGTAGGCAATCGTATTGCCAGCAATACCGCTACCTATAATCGCTATTTTCAATCGACGACTTTCTTTGTAATTATTATTTAAATAATGACTATATTATGCACGAATTATTTTTCGTGATTCACGTATGGCAATTGGCACAGTACGCAAATCCCAAATCAGCCCGCAAGCGGCTAACAATCTTAAGCCGTAATAGGTGAAATCAATCTCCCACCAATAAAACCCCTGCCTGGCAGAGCCTGGGTAATGATGATGGTTATTGTGCCAGCCTTCACCCAATGTCACTAGTGCGATCCACAAATTATTGCGGCTATGGTCTGTGGTTGCATATCTGCGTTTACCCCATACATGCGCCAAAGAGTTGACAGTAAAAGTAGCGTGATATAAAACGACTGTTGAAATGGCAAAGCCCCAAACTAGTAATTGCAATCCATTTGTACCAAGTGCAGGATAATCACTTTCTAACCAATAGCCAATTAGGTAAATACCAACAGCAAGCAACACTGGCACAATCACGTCAAAACGGTCTAACAGTCTTAGCTCAACAAATTTTGTTAATTCTTTCACACGCTCGGTTTGTGTTGCGAAATTTTTATTAGATAGAAACCAGCCTAGATGACTCCACAAAAAACCGTGTTGCACAGGGGAGTGCGCATCTTCGATTTCGTCTGAGTTGATATGGTGGCTGCGATGATGCGAAGCCCACCACAAGGGGCCGCGCTGTACCGCAGAGGCGCCAAAAACTGCCAGTATAAATTGAAATGTGCGAGTGGTACGAAATGCCTTGTGTGAAAAATAGCGATGATAAAAACCAGTGACTGCAAACATCCGCACAGCATAAAGCGCAATAGCAAAGCAAAGCGCGAACCAACTAACCCCTACCCAAAACACACCTAAACACGCTAGGTGAATAAGTACAAAAGGGATGACGCGTGTCCAATCAATTTGCTGCCAGTCGGCATGCGGAACGATAGCATTGCCTTCAATTTCGACAGCATTATTATCAAACCATTTAATAAGTTTTTTTAACATAATATGTGAGTAAACGCCTTAGTAAAATTTACTAGTAACACTCATCTCCTGAATTTTTTAATTAGCACCGTGAGGTACTTTGCGCAATTTGCTCAAATCATAACCAAGATTAGCGACAAACTTAGTGAGCTTTTCATAGTCTGCATCGCTAATGTTAGGGCTGCGCGCCATGATCCAAACATAATCTCTAGCGTTGCGCGCTATTACTGTTTGTGTGTAATCTTCATTCAAATACGCGATACGATATTCTGCTTTTATCGGCCAGATAAACTGCATACCCCAAAGAGCGTTTCCACTATTTTCAATCACAAAGCCACGTGGTTTATAGGTCTTCAATTTACCGTTCAAACTGCCTTTGTTGTAGGTAAATGTTGTGGCAATCGAGCCATCTGCTTCCAGTTTATAGCTTTCAACTGCGTTATATGACTCAGTTTCTATCGCTGTTGGAATCGCCGCAATTACATACCAACTACCCATGAATTTTGGTAAATCTACCTTTGGAACAGTTGCAATCGGTGCTAAATTGCCTGTTGCACAAGCCGATAATATGCTGGCTAATATCGTCATAATTAATAATCTTTTTATATAAGTAACAGTCATTTATGATTTAAACCTAACGTAATTTATAATTAATGGTATAACCTTCAGGTGTGATAGACTTTAACGCCACCCAATCATTATTCGCGTTGTACCACAGCTCAATTTTTAATTTGTTTTTACCATTTAGGCTTCCGTCAAGCTTGTAATGAGTCGCTTCAGTACTCTTGCCTTTAACATCAATTTTTTCTGCCCCGATTTTTGTTATTTTGGCATCTAACCATTCAGCATTTTGTGGATTGAGTAGTTTCGTTTGCGTTAGCATTTTTGGATTCCAATATGCAAAGGTCATCATACATGCAGGCAAACTTTGCTTTGTTTTACCTTCATCGACGATAAAGTTGGGCTCAACTAATTTGCCTTTAACATCGGTGGTCACTTTATTTTCAACCGTGTGCGCTTCCAAGCTAGCTAAACAATCACCTTGCCATTTTTCTACTGCCTTATGGTCATATTGATAAGCATTGATAAACAGCACTTTGACATTAAATTTTGCCTTACTTGTGAGCTCATTCTCGTCACTTAGGCTGAAAGTATGCTGGCCAATTTTACTTTTATCTAAATACACATCAAAAGTCCAATCTTTAGCCATTGCTACTTGCGTAGTTAATAATACTGTGACTAAAATTGCTAACTGAGTACTCTTCATGTTTTAAATATCCTTTACAGCTTATACGTAACTTAACGCTTTTCAGATGCACTTTTTGAGTCGATTTAATCAAAAAAATTTCATTCGTAAAGTATTAATTTAGGTAGACTTCATTCTGGTAGTCCGGGGAAAAAGGCATTGGTACGTTTAATGTATTCGGCATAAGCAGGGCGACGTTCAGCTATGTCTTTTTCTAATAGAGCGACACCACTTACTTTAAGTAACAGCAAGGTCATTAATATTGGTGCCGCTATCGTCCACCAAGCGCCGCCGGCTAAGGCGATTAAATAAAACCCCCACCAAACACAGAACTCGCCAAAGTAGTTTGGATGGCGGCTGTAGCGCCATAGACCTGTGTCTAAAACCTTACCTTTATTGTTAGCTTTGCTTTTAAAAGCCGATAACTGCCAGTCTGCGACTGTCTCCCAGATAAATCCCGCAGCAAATAATAATGCACCTAAGAAATCCCAGCCATTTAGGGCTGTTTTAGATTCTATTGCGCCAAATAATGGCATAGAGATTACCCAAGCCAATACTGCTTGCAAGCCGAATATGATGTAAATGCTGGTAAACCAAAAATGTGGCTCATTATTTTTTCTGATTGCTGCGTAGCGATGATCCTCGTGCGGATTCCAGTTACGCCAGGTTAAATAGCCGCAGAGCCTGATAGCCCAAAGTGTGACCAAGATTAATACTAAAACAGTGCGCGGGTTAAGTTCGTAAAAGAATAGGGCATAAGTGTAGGCTGACATCCCTAAAAACAAACTCCACATGCTGTCTACATGGGTGACATTGTCGCGCGCCAGGCTAATTAACCAGCCTGCTAATGCAAACAAACCAATAGACATTAACCCTGCCATATATATTTGCCAATGAATCACTACGTTAACCCCTTAAGTTTAAATTGCTTGAAGTTATTATTTTTTATAGCCATCAAACTTTGCCGAAATCAGCAATAATAATGGCGTAATGACGGCCCATCCTACGGATAAAGCTATATAGCTATTGATGCCTTGCAGTGAGACTGCGCCTAGTTTTGATGCACTCAAATAGGCAAGTGGCCCGCCTATCGCGCCAAAAAGAAACGCTACTAATTTACGGCCATGCATCCATCGCAAGCTAACGTTTAGGGCAGTCACAAAGCCTAACCAAAGCGCTAATATCCACACAGGTACTATTGATGCACTCCAACCATGATGCACATAATCAATCAACTGATACGACAGCATGATTTGGTCAAATGTTGCACCTATGATTAAGGCAATTAGCATTAATAAAGCTTCAGGTTTAGCCTGTTTAGCCTGATACAAATGCCAAATAATGATGATTACAGTGACTGCTACACCTAGCCAAGGCATCGCGTTTGCTGCACCCAATACGCAGGCAAACCATGCAATTTGAAACAATATAAAATTGATAATGACCAAAATGAATTTTGTGTTTAAACCAGCATTAAAGTTTAAAGCGGGCGTTCAAACTGATAATGCGTTACCCACCATTCCTGGCCGTTTTTGTAGCCAAATAACTCTGCACATGCCATGTAGAAAATGCGCCAGCGGTTACGCCATTTAATCGCTTCATTCGCGCCATAAGTACTTTCTAAAATAGGCGTGATTGAATCCTCATGTTTATCCATGTTTTCCAGCCATGCATTGGCGGTTTTTTCGTAATGTGTACCATCCCAACGCCAGCGTCGGTTAAGTTTTAATTTTTGCTGAAAACGTAGCGGTAAGTCATCACTAGGCATCATGCCACCAGAGAAGAAAAACTGGCTCATCCAATCGTCATCCCCTTGTACTTCAAACGCATACGGCGTGGAGCGATGCACAAAAATATGCATAAAGAACTTACCTCCCGGCACTAGCCAATCATGCACTTTGCCGTATAAAAGTTGATGGTTGCGCATATGCTCAAACATCTCCACTGATACGATGCGATCAAACTGTGTTTGCGTACTATGCTCACTTGGAGTGAAGGTATTCATGTCACAAGTGATGATGTTAACGTTGTTTAAGCCTCGTTCTTTAGCTGTAGCAGTAATATATTCACGCTGAGAGTTTGAGTTGGATACGCCTGTAATCTGGCTGTTAGGGTAGTGTGCTGCCATCCATAAGGTGAGCGAGCCCCAGCCGCAACCTAGTTCCAGAATCTGCTGACCATCGCGTAAATCTGCATGTTCACAGCTAAGTTGCAAAGCATTAGCTTCTGCTTCGTCTAAATTTTTAGTATCTAATAGCCAAAAACAACTACTGTATTTACGATGCTGCCCTAAACATAACTGAAAAAATTTAGCGGGCACTTCGTAGTGTTGCGCATTGGCGAGTTCTGGAACTAGAGCAATAGGTGCGGCATTCATTGCGGCAATAAAATCTGATTCTATTTGCGCACCTATTTCGCAGTTGCTTGCACTAATTTCATCTAAACGCGTTTGTGATAAACGGCGAATACCTTGCCTGATTACACTATCAGGCACTAAGCCTTTTTCTGCTAAGTTAATTGCTAAACTTGTTAATTGCATTGCTGACCTTTATTTTTTATATTCTGCTAAGTATTTTTTATGAAAATACTTAGTTAAATTTGCGTTAACTTACCTTGGTACAACACAGCGCCTGTAGGCTGCCCAGTAGGTGAGCCTCCCACTGGTTCTAAGCTCACAGCTAAGCCACTTTGCAACAGTAGTTCTGCTGTTTTTGCACTAACAACCAATTGATGATTCCCTTTCTGAGGCATCAGACCCAGTGATACGGGTGCAGATTTGTCAGGCGGCAGTAGCCAAAGTTCAAATGATTTATCAGATGCTAGTTTTAAGCTGGCTAATGCAGTCATTCTTATTTCAGATTGCCCCGCTTTATTTTTAGCTAACGCTAATATCCAACCCGGTTTTGCATCCTCTCCTGCTAGCAACGCTACGGTTGCTGGTACTTCTACCGGTACGTTAACTGCAACTTTTACTGGCACCTCAACAATTTCCGGTGCTCTGGTAAACATCAATACGGCCAAAGCTGCTGTTACGCCAGTTGATCCAAGTGCTAGTAATCGCCACCAGCTGGTCGTAGCCGCAGTTTTATTACCGTAAAGCCGAGTGGAGATGTTTTGCCATACTTGTTTACGCGGCGCTACAGCAGGGGCGGTATCTGCCAGCAAATGCAAACGGGTACTCCACCAGCTTGCAGTTAGCTTCCAGTCGCTACGTTGAGCTGCGAGTGATTCAAAGCGTCTGCGGGCAGCGCCACGCAACGTACCAAGCACATATTCTGCGGCTAATAAATCACGCGTGTTAGGGTCGTCATATCTCATCTTGAACTCCCCATACAATTCTTAAGTGTTTCTAAACCGCGCCTCAACCAAGTTTTTACTGTTCCTAAAGGTTGTGCGAGTTGTTGTGCTAATTGCTCATGGGCTAAACCATGAAAATAACTTAATGCAAATGCCTGTCTTTGCAGGGGTGCCAGTTGGCTCATGCATTGCATCAACGCTTTTGTATCACTTTGCGTGGCTGCAGCTTCCATAGGCCCTAAATCATCCGATGCCCAATCATCAAAACTCTCATCTTCGTTCAAGCCATGTTCACGCGGCGCTGCACGTAATAAGTCTAAACAGCGGTTTCTTACAATCGCTGTCATCCAGGTCATTACCGCAGCTTTGTCCGTTTGATAGGTATCTGCACTATGCCAAATTTTGACAAAAGCATCTTGCAAGGCTTCCTCGGCTAAGTCTCTGCTCGCTAATATCCGGAGAGCTAAGCCAAATAGTTTCGCCGATGTTGCCTGATACAGTTTTTCAAAGGCCTGTCTATCGCCTTGGCTGGTTCTAGCCAGCATTTCTACCAGGTCTGCAGGGGTATTAAGTTGATTAGTTGCCATAGTGTTTGATCGATTCAGTTTTTAAATAATCACGTTTTAAATTAAACATCAAAACTCATATTAACAATAAATTTATAATTAAAAAATTATTATCAATGATTATTTACTTTAATAATTTTCTGCTAAGAATCCCACTGAGTGCAAATGTCAAACATACCTAGTGGGATTTTAATTACTTAAGTTACCATAGATTACTAGCCGTTGCTTCCTGACCTGCCAACGTGGTTGGTGGCACTGCAGCACCTGTCGTGGTTTCAATTTGGCGATACATAGGTGCTAATTTAGCCAATAATTCGTTTTGTGCTGAAAATGGTACGTTGTGTTTATCCATTGCATATTGAAACTGCTCAACCAAAGCGTTGCTTTTATGCTTACGCATGGATGCTCTCCTGAATTTTTGTGAATAACTAATAGCGCTGGTCAGAAACGATTTACAGATTTCTAAATGAGATATACGCAGGCCATTTAAAATAGATTCAAGAGAATAGAAATAAATATTTGGTGTGATTTTTTTGTAAAAATTGCAAAAAGTATACACATCTGTATACTTTGGTAATAATTTTTTATTATTGCGAATTTTGTACACATTCAGTTGAAAGAAACTTGCTATGCATACTTGTTTAAAAAACTTTGTTTTAATTAGCTGTCTTGCCATTACGGCTTGTAGTGGCTTAGCTAATAAACAATCAAACATTCAACCTGCAAATAAAGACTGGCCTAGCTTTGGTCGTGATTTTACGAATCAACGTTTATCGCCGCTCACCCAAATCAATCAGCAAAATGTGAAAGATTTAAAGTTAGCTTGGCAATTTAAAAGCGGTGTAGTGGCGAGCTTTCAATCTACGCCAATTGTCACTGGCGGCGTGATGTACGTGTCTTTGCCATACAATCATGTGGCAGCATTAGACGCAAAAACTGGTAAAGAGATATGGCGTTATAAACACGTGCGAAAAGCTGACTGGAAAATGTGTTGTGGTCCAGCAAATAGAGGTGTGGCAGTGAGCGATGGCAAAGTATTCATCGGTACTGTAGATGCACGCTTGATTGCACTAGATGCCAAGAATGGCGCCAAGCTTTGGGATATAGATGTAGCTGAAGATACTGCGCTTACTGAAAACATTACCTCATTGAGTAAATCTGATACGCACAAGGCAGCCTATGGCGGCACAGGTATTGGTATTGCCATGGCGCCCGTGGTTTATCACGGCAAGGTTATTGTAGGCGTGACTGGCGTAGGTTATGGTTTGCACCTAGATCACCCGACTAAAGATGCGCCATTAGGTGCGGTAGTTGGTGTAGATGGACGCTATGGACGCCCTGGCTTTTTAGCAGCTTATGATGTGGCAAGCGGTAAACGTATTTGGCAGTTCGATACGATTCCATCGCAAGGTTGGGAGGGAGGTTTTGTTGAAACTACCGATGATGGTATTTCACTTAATAGAGATGTCGCGGCTGAAAAATCAACATTTTCTGAAAACAAAGATGCTTGGCGTTACGGTGGAGGTTCTGCTTGGAGTACTCCGGCAATTGATACTAAAACCGATACGCTATATTTCGGTACTGGCAATCCATCACCGCAGATGAATGACATTTCTCGACCTGGTGACAATTTATATACTGTATCACTGGTTGCTTTAAACACAGAAACAGGCAAGCTCAAATGGTATTACCAGCAAGTACCTCATGATTTATGGGGCTATGATTTAGCTAGTCCGCCAGTGTTATTCAACTACAAAAAAGACGGCAAAAGTATTCCCGCGGTTGGGCAAGCTAGCAAAACAGGTTGGTATTATGTCAATGACAGGGTGACAGGTAAGTTACTTATTAAGTCCGATGCGTTCGTACCGCAAAAGAATCTTTTTGCTAAAGCAACCAAAGAAGGCACGGTATTGTACCCTGGCATTCTGGGCGGTGCTAACTGGAGCCCAACTGCATTGGATGAGAACAGCCAAACTGGTTTTGTCGCAGCTATCCATGCACCAATCGTATATAAACTAGTAGAAGAGCCAGCACATGATGGTACACCAGCCATTCGCTATGCGTCATCTGAACCAACCAAAGACCCGCGATGGGGAGTATTGTCTGCCATCAATTTAGCCACAGGTAAAATGCAATGGCAGGTTAAAACTGAGCAACCATTGATAGGTGGTTTATTAGCCACAAGTAGTGGCTTGCTATTTGTAGGTGAGGGTAATGGCCACTTTAATGCATTCAACAGCAATACCGGTGATTTGCTATGGCAAGCGAATGTAGATGCTGGTGTAAACGCACCACCTATCAGTTATGAAATTGACGGCGTGCAATATATCGCTGTTGCGGCAGGTGGTAACTCTATATTTGGTTATACGGCGGGTGATAGCATCGTGGTGTACGCACTAGGCAAGTAATATTCTGTGACTTTATTATTGGAATAGTATTGAATGAATCTAAATACTATTCCAATAGCAATTAGAGATTCATTCCTATTTATGCATTAATTTTAATAAAAGCACCGCACAAGCTAGTAATAATGTAATTGCATTGGCAATAATTACCGGCCAACTGTTTATCATTAAGCCATATATTAACCAGCAGGCAACACCAAGGCTGAACATACTGTACATGGGTAGTGAAATGCCTGATAAATCACGTGTTTTCCAAGAGTGAATTGCTTGTGGCAGGAATGCTGCGGTAGTTAGAAAAGCTGCAAAATAACCTATTATATTTGTTGTGTTCATATCAGTTAATCGAATTAAGTGCGAAGTACAGGCAGTTTACTTGATATTTATCTCAGCCAAGGCTTCAGCAATAACTTCAGGGTTATCTGGTCTTACTAAACGTTTTATCTCAGTGCCATTTTTGAGAAATATCAGTGTCGGCCAAAGTTTTATTGAGTATGAGCGACCTAAGCGACGTCCTTTTCCATCCTCAATCTTGATATGTAGTGTGCGTGGATAATTGATAAGAGCCGATACAATAATAGGTTGGGCTGCCTGGCAATATCCACACCAATCAGTGCCAAACTCTACTAAAGTTGCACCTTTTAGCTGATCAAGATCAGCTCGATTTGGTTCGTTGCTTTGATTTGTTTCCATTATTTTTTATCAGTAGTTATTATTTCTCATACCAAATGCGACTTTTATTAACAATCGCAACTATGGACAACATGACTGGAACTTCAATAAGTACGCCGACGACTGTAGCTAGTGCTGCGCCAGAATTGAATCCAAAAATTGCAATTGCTGTGGCTACAGCTAACTCAAAAAAGTTAGAGGCTCCAATTAAAGCCGAAGGTCCAGCTACACAATGCGCTACTTTAAATTTCTTATTTAACCAATAAGCCAAGCCAGCGTTCAAATACACTTGAATCAGAATAGGTACAGCGAGAAGTAAAATAATGACAGGTTGTGCCAAAATTTGCTGGCCCTGAAACGCAAACAACAAAACTAAAGTAACTAATAGAGCGCTTAGTGAAAGAGGTTGTAGTTTCGCTAATGTTGCATCTAATCTAACTTGACTGCCGTTTAGTAACCCTCGCCAAATCTGGCTAATTACTATAGGTACTACAATAAATAACAGTACAGAAATAGCTAAGGTATCCCAAGGCACTGTAATGCTAGAAACGCCTAGCAGTAAGGCTACTAGAGGTGCAAAGGCAAATAGCATAATCACATCATTCACTGCTACTTGTGAAAGTGTGAATTTAGCATCGCCATCACATAAGTTACTCCATACAAATACCATAGCCGTGCAGGGTGCTGCAGCCAGTAAAATGAGCCCTGCAATATAGCTGTCAATCTGGTCTGCAGGTAAGTAGGGTGCAAAAAAGTGCCTAATAAAAATCCAAGCTAATAGTGCCATAGAGAAAGGTTTGACTAGCCAATTGATGGCTAATGTCACTACGATACCTTTGCTATGCTCAGTGACATCTTTCATTTTGCGTAAATCAATCTTCAGCAACATGGGGATAATCATCAGCCATATCAAAATAGCGACAGGTAGATTCACCCGTGCTATTTGCATGTCACCTATTGCTTGAAATAAGCTTGGGATGAATTTGCCAAGCGTTATGCCAACCAAAATACAGCCGATTACCCACCAAGTTAAATTACGCTCAAAACTACTTATTTTTTTAATCATTTTTTAATTTTATTCTGTAAGACTTTTGCGAGACATAAATGAAACTTTCTCTTGAACAGGCACGCAACAAGTAGGTTCGTTCGCATCGCCCACCTTGTTGCTAAATGTGGGCGAGTTATCCATCGTGTGGTAAGTTTCCCAGGCAATACCAGATGGATCCTGAACCCAGTTTTTATCAGACTTTGCATAACAGCAAGTGCCAGACTCACTCAGTATAGATAAATCAGCGGCTTCCAATTGTGATTTTAATGCCAAAAGTTCACGATCGTTATCGACCTGAATACCTAAATGATTGAGACCGGCTAATTCTCCACGCTGGCTGATCGCAAAGTTTACTCGCGGGTCATCTAGCATCCATTTGGCATAATCTGGTTTATGGACAGTTGGTTGAGCACCAAATAAATGGTTGTAAAAATTGATACTTTTACTCAAATCCTCAACTGAAATATGCACATGCATTCTTTTCATCATTTACTCCTTTTCGTTGGATTCTGTATTACCTAACTTAGGTTCACAAGCTGGAACGCCTTGGCAGCAGTTTTCAGTTAAAAATCCTAGCAAGTCATTCATTACATTAAAGGCTGCTGAATAATAGATAAATCGACCTGTTTGTGCTGCATTTAGTAACCCAGCATGCGTGAGTTCTTTAAGATGAAAGGATAGGGTACTTGTAGGGATATTCAATTTATTTGCAATCTCACCGGCCGCCACACCGCTAGGGCCGGCTTGTACCAGTAGTCTAAATATTTCTAACCTAGCTTCTTGAGCAAGTGATGCAAGTAGTGTAACGGCATTTTTAGTGTTCATATTTCTATATTTCCATAAATATAGAAATAATGCAAGAAAAAATAAGAACCCGTATAAATTGGTTCTTATTTTTTAATAGTAAGTCGGTTTACTATTATTTTAATCTTGTGTGTTGTAGTCTATACATTAGATAATCGCTATACTGCTTTTTTCCGACCCAAATTTAACTTGCCAATTAAGCGTTTTGCTACGCTTACAACCATCAATGCAACTATACCCGCCGCAATACCAAAGGTACCATTGAGTAGTGCAGGAACTACCGCGTGTAAAAAGCCGTTATTAAAACTACCGGCAAAACTCTCTATCCAGTGATGCACGCTAGTAATGCCATGGGTGAGAATTGCACCGCCAACTAAAAACATGGCAGCAGTACCAACTACAGATAAGGTTTTCATCATGTAGGGTGCGAAAGCTAAAATGCCAAACCCTAATTTACGTTTTATAGATGCCCATAAACTTTTGCCTGTGCTTGAGGCTAAGTGTAGTCCGCCATCATCAAGCTTAACAATGCCTGCAACCAAGCCATAGACGCCTATCGTCATAATAATTGCGATGGCTACCAGCACAATTATTTGCTTACTAAATACTTCTGTTGCAACAGTACCTAAGGTGATGACAATAATTTCAGCTGACAATACAAAGTCAGTGCGCACAGCACCTGCAATTTTTTCTTTTTCAGAAGTTTCTATGGTGAGGCTCTCATCCTGACCTATCAGTTTTTTAGGGTTGCTATGGTCGATTTCAGCATGATGAAAAAATTGATGAAATAACTTTTCAACACCTTCAAAGCATAAAAATAAACCACCAAGCATCAGTAAAGGCGTAACTGCCCAAGGGATCAATGCGCTAATCACAAGCGCAGTTGGTACCAGAATTAGTTTGTTGAGCGCTGAGCCTTTAGCTACAGCCCAAACGACAGGTAGTTCTCTGTCGGCGTTTACACCAGAAACTTGTTGAGCATTTAACGCTAAATCATCACCTAGAACGCCAGCCGTTTTTTTTGCAGCCACTTTGGTCATGACAGAAACATCATCCAAAATAGTTGCAATATCATCAATAAGTGTTAAAAGACTAGCACCTGCCATGTTGATTTTCCTGATGAGATGAATGTTGAATATATGGGTTTTTAATTCAAGAGTACTTAATTTCAAAAACTTCTGACTTCAAGTACTTCTGATAAAAAGCTGTAAGAATTATAAACGCTGAAAATTAAAAAACCGCATTTAGCGGTTTAATTTTTGAATCTTTACTTAATTATTCAGCAAAACTGTTTAATAAGTACGTTTTCTTGGAGTGTAGGTCGCGCTATTAGACTCAATGTGTCTGAAAGTAATGCGGCCATTATTAATGTCATAAGGAGATAGCTCTAGTGTTACCTTGTCGCCCGCAAGAATACGGATGTGGTTTTTCTTCATTTTACCACCAGTATAAGCAATCAATTTATGACCGTTATCTAACGTCACGCGATAGCGAGAATCTGGTAATATTTCCATTACCACGCCACTCATTTCAATTAATTCTTCTTTTGCCAATGTACATTCTCCAATAATTTGTTTTGAGACTATTATCAAGCGACAATCTCATGGAGTTTGAAGCACTAATAAAAATTACTATTTTCAAATAACTAAACAGCATTAAATGATTAAACAATAATTGTATAACAGCGTTATTATAGCTTCTAAAGCTTGATTTAGCAATCAGCCCTCATCAGCTAAGTCTGGCACTTAGTGCTAAAAAAACAACAATTTAGTGACGCAATAATGATTTCGTAACAAATTGTTAAAATAGTGCTTGACATAATATTTGTTTACCCGTAAAAAGTAACTTAGGCGTTTGGATGTTTAATTTGTTCAGTTCTAAAGACTAATATTTAAAAATCCCATTCATTTAGGGTGCCTCCCTTTTTAAAGTATGGAATAAGATATGGCTACAGGTTTAGTTAAATGGTTTAATGACTCTAAAGGTTTTGGTTTCATTACTCCTGATGCAGGTGGTGATGATTTATTCGCACATTTTTCAGCAATCGTTGATAGCGGTTACAAAAGCTTGAAAGAAAATGAGCGCGTAAGTTTTGACGTAACAGATGGACCTAAAGGTAAACAAGCTTCTAACATCCAGAAAGCTTAGTAACTCAGCATCCAAAAAAATGGCCCTTAATAGGGCCATTTTTTTGCTCTAATTTTTGTTAACTTTAAAAGTTAACTCAATTCTCATGGTATCTAGTCAATCTGTTGGATTTTTTGCTTCAGCCTGACGCTGCTTGCGTTTAAATTCTTCAATACGAACATCATCAATCACCCTGATAACGCTTTTTAGATCGACTGGCTTTGTGCTTTGCTTGAAATGACCAGTAAGTGCAGTGTCTATCGTTAAATCACCATGTGCATAAAGTGACCAAATTTCTTTACCGTATTGGGTCGTAAGTAGCTCAGGTGCAAAACGGCCGAAATAGCTACTCAGGTTAGCCACATCTCGTTCCAACATGCTACTCGCATGATTATTCCCTGCCGCATCTACCGCCTGTGGTAAATCAATGATTACAGGGCCGTCACTGCTCATTAAAATGTTAAATTCAGATAAATCACCATGCACAATACCTGCGCACAACATGCGTATCACCTCTTTAAGTAAAGTGTGGTGGTGAATACGAGCGTCTTCTGCGCTAAATTCCACGTCATTTAATCTGGGTGCGGCATTACCATGTGCATCGGTCACCAGTTCCATTAGTAATACCCCTTCGTAAAAATTATACGGTTTGGGTACACGAACACCAGCATCGGCTAGGCGGTATAAGGCATCGACCTCAGCACTTTGCCAAGCCTCCTCTTGCGCTTGCCTGCCGTACTTTGAACCTTTTGCCATTGCGCGAGATTGACGGCTATTTTTTACTTTACGATTTTCTGTGTAATCTACACTTTGGCGAAAGCTGCGCTTATTTGCTTCTTTATAAACTTTGGCGCAACGCACATCATCACCGCAGCGTACAACGTAAACCGTTGCTTCTTTGCCGCTCATCAACTGGCGGACTACATCGTCAATTAAGCCATCTTCAAGGAGCGGTTCAAGTCTTTTTGGGGTTTTCATAGCGTTGGATAATACGTGCTGCGACTAATTCTAGTCAACCTGATTCAGTAGTTATTGATTTAGATCAACCAATAAACATTAAACAATCTGTATTGTTATAGCGTGAGCGATTCAATTTCATTACATTCCAAGATTGTGACAGCTGGTTTTAACCCAGATGAGAACGTGTGGATTGCACTAGATGAAGCAGTAGAATGGACTAGTTTTAGCCAGTCGCACAATAATGAAACGCAAGAGTGGGAATCAAGGTTAGTTATTGAAGGTATGCATTGTTCTGCTTGTGCACTTAATGTAGAAAAAGCATTTAAATCAGTTCCTGGGGTAAGAAATGCTGTTGTAAATGCGACCAGTGGCCGTGCCCGCGTCATATGGTCTTCTGGCGTAACTAAACCATCGGACTGGATGAGTGCGGTTAGCAAGGCTGGCTATCGCGCCATGCCAGCGGCAGATGCTTTTACACAAGATATCCGTCGCAAGAATCAACGCTTGGCACTTTGGCGTTGGCTGGTTGCTGGATTCTGCATGATGCAAGTAATGATGTATGCATATCCTGCGTATGTGGCAATGCCTGGTGAAATGACTCCAGATATGTTGAATTTACTGCGCTGGGCATCTTGGATATTGACATTGCCAGTTCTGTTTTTCTCATGTGGCCCATTTTTTAGCAATGCACTCAATGATCTAAAGCAACGTCAAATCAGTATGGATATGCCAGTAACAATCGGCATTCTGATTACTTTTGCCGTGAGCACAGCCGCAACTTTTGAGCCTTCTGGCTGGTGGGGTAACGAGGTTTACTTTGACTCTTTGACCATGTTTGTATTTTTCTTGTTAACTGGTCGATGGATAGAGTTGCGTATGCGTGATCGAACTGCTGGTGCATTGGATGCACTGATGCAGCGTTTGCCTAATAGCGTTGAGCGGATAAAGGTTGATGGTAACTTTGAGCGCGTTGCTGTGCGCAGACTTGGCATCGGGGACGAGGTTCGTATATTTCCTGGTGAGGCATTTCCAGCAGATGGAATCATTACTTATGGCAACACTAATGCTGACGAGGCTTTGTTAACGGGTGAGTCGCGACCAGTGGCAAAGGTCATTGGTGCTGAAGTCATTGCGGGTAGCCACAATCTGTCTGCCGTAGTGCATATGAGGATAGACAAAATTGGACAATATACGCGTTATGCACAGATTGTCGCGCTGATGGAGCGTGTTGCAGTTGATAAACCTCGGTTGGCATTATTAGCAGACCGTATAGCACGGCCATTTTTGCTTGCAGTGCTGTTGGCCGCCGTTGGTTCAGCTGCTATCTTATGGCATGTTGATCACAGCCGCGCCTTGATGGCCGCGGTTGCTGTACTTATTGTCACATGCCCATGTGCTTTGTCTTTAGCAACACCTGCTGCCATGTTAACAGTCTCGGGTGCATTGGCACGTAGCGGTGTGCTGGTGCGCAGGATGCAGGCATTAGAGGCCTTGACTACAATAGACACAGTTGTGTTTGATAAGACTGGCACACTAACGCATGACAAAATGACAGTCGGCAGTATTTCCACCAATGCAAAATTAAGCAGCATGCAAGCCCTGCAAATTGCTGCAGATATGGCGCAATATTCATTGCATCCTGTATCGCGTGCTTTCGTTGAGGCGGCTGGCAAGCTCTCTATCTCTAAAGTAGATGTTGCGGTAATTAACGTACAGGAGATTTCGGGATATGGACTGACAGCAGATTCTGTTTATGGCAGCTTAAAGCTTGGGTCCACCAAATTTTGTGGTCAGGATAGCCGTCTTATTAATCATCCAGATGGGGACGTCTTAAATAAGGATGCCTTAAACGTACATTTGGTTTCTGAACATGGCTGGTTAGCAAGTTTTGAAATCATAGAGGCCATTAAACCTGACGCAGTCACTACAGTTCAAAATTTGCTGGCAAGCGGCATTCAAGTAGAAGTGCTGTCTGGAGACAGGCTGCAATCGGTGGAACGTATCGCCAAAATCGTTGGTATTCATCATATCCATGCTAACTGCACACCACAGGATAAGCTTGCCCATATTCAATCTTTACAGCAACAAGGCCGCAAGGTTGCCATGGTAGGTGACGGATTGAACGATGGGCCTGTACTGGCCAGCGCCAATGTTTCAGTCGCTATGGGTCAGGCCGTACCCCTTGCGCAAGCGCAATCTGATTTTGTGGTGATGGGTGGGCAGTTGTCTATGGTGCCGCACATGATATTACAAGCAAAACGTACGATGCGTATCGTCAAACAGAATTTGATATGGGCGGCAGTGTACAACGCAACTTGCGTCCCTTTGGCTGTGGTGGGATTGCTGCCAGCTTGGCTGGCTGGCCTAGGCATGGCGCTAAGTTCTCTCTTGGTTATTCTCAATGCAGCACGCTTGTCTCGAATGAGTTCCCCTTTGTTGGAAAAAATCTAATGGATATTCTTTTTTTGCTAATTCCTCTTTCCGTCATCCTAGTGTTGTTGATTTTGGGTGGATTGTGGTGGGCCATCAATTCCGGCCAATTTGAAGACATCGATGAGGAGGGCGAGAGAATTCTGCATGAAGATTGATTTAAATCAAACTGGATATTGGCACCGTACGAGAAAATGGCACATGTAAAACTCACAAAGAATTATTAATAAGTATTTATAGATACTTAACTAACAAGAAATATGGGGGTATCAAATGCAAGACCTAAATACACAAGCAACCACGTATAACGACTCCGTTGTTCGGCAATTTTCCATTATGGCCGTAGTTTGGGGCGTGGTGGGTATGTTAGTGGGCGTGATTATTGCTGCGCAACTCGTCTGGCCAGAACTTAATCTTGGCTTGCCCTGGACAAGCTTTGGTCGTCTGCGCCCATTGCATACCAATGCTGTGATTTTTGCATTTGGTGGCTGTACATTGTTTGCTACCTCGTATTTCGTGGTGCAACGCACCTGTCAAGTGAGTTTGTTTTGTGGAAAGTTAGCAACATTTACTTTCTGGGGCTGGCAACTGGTGATTCTTGCTGCGGCTATTTCTTTGCCCATGGGTTATACACAAGGTAAAGAGTACGCAGAGCTAGAATGGCCTATCGACCTTTTAATTGCAGTGGTATGGGTGTCGTATGCGGTAGTGTTTTTTGGCACAATCGCTAAACGCAAAGTTAAGCACATCTATGTTGCCAATTGGTTCTTTGGTGCATTTATTCTTACCGTTGCTTTATTGCACATTGTGAATAGTGCGGCTATGCCAGCCAGTTATATGAAGTCTTATTCAGCTTATGCTGGTGTACAGGATGCAATGGTGCAATGGTGGTATGGGCATAATGCAGTAGGCTTTTTCTTAACTGCCGGCTTTTTAGGCATCATGTACTACTTTGTTCCAAAACAAGCAGAACGGCCTGTTTACTCCTACAGTTTGTCAATTGTACATTTTTGGGCGCTGATTTTTACTTATATGTGGGCGGGTCCGCATCACCTTCATTACACCGCATTACCTGATTGGACGCAGTCTTTAGGTATGACTTTCTCACTGATTCTCTTAGCACCAAGCTGGGGTGGAATGATCAACGGCATTATGACGATGTCTGGCGCATGGCATAAATTGCGTACAGACCCAATTTTACGTTTCTTGATTGTGTCATTGTCCTTTTATGGCATGAGTACATTTGAAGGGCCGATGATGGCAATTAAAACTGTTAATTCGCTTTCTCACTATACGGACTGGACTGTAGGCCATGTGCACTCTGGCGCGCTGGGTTGGGTAGGGCTGGTTTCTATGGGTGCGCTCTATTACATGGTGCCACGTCTGTTTGGGCAAAAACAAATGTACAGCATGAAGGCAATTGAATGGCATTTCTGGTTAGCCACAATCGGTATCGTGTTTTACATCTCTGCATTATGGATAGCTGGCGTAATGGAAGGGTTAATGTGGCGTGCAATCAATGCTGACGGTACTTTAACTTATACCTTTGTAGAAAGTGTTAAAGCAAAACATCCTTACTACTTGATACGTTTACTAGGTGGTTTGCTTTACTTGAGTGGCATGCTGATCATGTTATGGAATGTACTTAAAACGGCTACCAGCGGCAAACCTGCGCTTGCTTACATTCCACACGTTACGGCTCATGCTTAAGGAAATGATTATGTCTAATTTAAATAATACTAATCACCAGACTAACAATAGCGAAGCTAAGAAAGGCTTTAGTCACGAAAGTATTGAAACCAGTAACTTTAAGATGATAGTGCTGATTCTGATAGTAGTGGCTTTTGGCGGGCTGGTGGAAATCGTTCCACTTTTCTTCCAAAAATCCACTACCGAGCCAATTAGAGGTTTGCAGCCGTATACCGCTATTCAGCTTGCAGGACGTGACATTTATACCCGTGAGGGTTGCTATAACTGTCATTCACAGATGATACGTCCGTTCCGTGCTGAGACTTTGCGCTATGGACATTATTCTGTTGCAGGAGAATTTGTTTACGACCATCCATTTCAATGGGGCAGTAAACGAACTGGTCCAGATTTACATCGTGTTGGTGGGAAATATAGCGATGAATGGCACCGTATTCACTTAATTAATCCACGTGATTTAGTGCCCGAATCAATCATGCCAGCTTATCCATGGCTAGAAAATACAGCCGTGGATGCTGAGGCAATGGCACCAAATATGACAGCCCTACGTAGAGTGGGTGTGCCTTATACCGATGCTGAAATCGCAAACGCTGCGGCAGATGTAAAAGGTAAGACGGAGCTAAATGCACTGATTGCTTATTTGCAAGTGTTGGGTATTCACCTCAAGTGACCCAATTTAAAGAGGGCGCGGAAAATGGATATTAATACACTTCGCATATTGGCTACTGTCGCTAGTTTCATTGTGTTTATTGGCATTGTGGTTTGGACTTGGCGGCACCGTAATACATCAGATTTTAAAGATGCTGCCAATTTGCCATTTCAAGAAGACCACACTGCAGAAGACCAAAATAAAGAAGACTTAACGTAAAGAATATAAGGAAATAATATGAATGATTTTACGAGTGATTTTTGGCCTATTTTCATCACTACCATTTCATTGTTGGGTATTTTTGGCTGCGCCTTATTACTATGGCTCACTAGCAAAGTTAAAGTAGTCAGTCCAAATGGCGATAATACTAGCGGTCATGTCTGGGATGAAGATTTGCGTGAAATGAACAATCCACTTCCTCGCTGGTGGGTAGGTCTGTTTATTCTTACCATTGTTTTTTCTCTTCTTTACCTGATTGTGTATCCAGGCCTAGGTTCTTATGCCGGTAAATTTGGTTGGACTCAAGTCAATCAATACGAAAAGGAAATGGCGACGGCTAAACAAGCACTAGAGCCGCTTTACTCTAAGTTTGCTGCAATGCCAGTAGAGGAGCTTGCTGATAATAACGAAGCAAAAGCGATTGGCGAGAGGCTGTTCATGAATAATTGTGCACAATGTCATGGCTCAGATGCACGCGGTAGCCGCGGCTTCCCTAACTTAACTGATCATGATTGGATACACGGTGGCAGCCCTGAGAAAATACAGGAAACCATCACTGGTGGTCGAGTTGGAATGATGCCGCCTATGACGGCGGCAGTGGGTAATGAAGAAGATGTGAAAAATCTTGCAAACTATGTGCTCAGTTTGTCTAATAGCATGTATGACTCTGGCCGAGCAGGATTGGGCAAAGAAAAATTCGCTATCTGTGCCGCATGTCATGGTCTGGAAGGCAAGGGAAATCAACTCGTTGGTGCGCCTAACTTAAGCGACAGAATCTGGCTACACGGCGCTGGAGAGGCGGCAATCATTAAGCGTATTAATGAAGGGAAAGTTAACCAGATGCCGGCACAAGCAGAAAAACTTACCCCGGCACAAATACACGTCTTAACAGCCTATGTTTGGGGTATATCAAATAATTAACCTTAATAATTTAACTCGTTAAGCTCCTGATAATCATTGAACGTTGGATAAATGAACCAAACTCCCTCCAGTAATCTGCAGGAAAAAAAGATACCTTTAAACGAGGTCGTCATTTCTCTGTATGCTGCGCAAGACAAGATCTATCCGCGCAGTATTTCCGGATTCTTTACTAAATGGCGTTGGGTCATGATTTGGCTAACCCAGCTGTTTTTTTATGGTGTGCCATGGTTGGAGTGGGAACAACGTCAGGCACTATTGTTTGACTTGGAAGCTAAGCGTTTTTATATATTTAACCTGGTGTTATACCCGCAAGACCTGATTTATCTGACAGCGATTCTGATCATTTCTGCATTATCACTTTTTCTTTTTACAGCAATCGCAGGACGGCTATGGTGTGGATTTACTTGCCCTCAAACTGTATATACAGAAATTTTTCTGTGGATAGAACGCAAGATTGAAGGTGATCGTGCTGCCCGGATGAAGCTGGATGCCTCAACATTTTCGACTAAAAAACTAGTTAAGAAAGGTGGAAAACACTTTGTCTGGATTGTTTTTGCATTGTGGACGGGTTTTACTTTTGTCGGCTATTTCACACCAATTCGACAATTAATGAGCGATTTTATCCATGTTAATGTAGGTCCTTGGGATACGTTTTGGGTATGTTTTTATGGGTTTGCAACCTATGGCAATGCTGGGTTCATGCGGGAACAAGTGTGTAAATATATGTGTCCTTATGCACGCTTTCAAAGTGCGATGTTTGATGACGACACATTAGTCGTTACCTACGATGAAGCACACGGCGAGCCTCGTGGTCGTCGGTCACGCAATGCTGAGGTAAATAGCCAGGAGTTAGGTTCCTGCATTGATTGTAGCTTGTGTGTGCAGGTTTGTCCGACAGGAATTGATATACGTAATGGTTTGCAATATGAGTGTATTGGTTGTGGTGCTTGTGTCGATGTATGTAACACAGTGATGGATAAGATGGGCTATGCGCGAGGTTTAATTAAATACTCTACGCAAAATGCAGTCACTAAAAAGTGGTCTCATAACCAAATGCTGCGGCGCATCTTACGTCCACGCGTCATCATCTATAGCGCAATTCTAATTGCGTTAGTCTTAGGATTACTGACGAGCTTATGGTTAAGAACACCATTTAGAGTGAATGTAATACGTGATCGTGGCGTGATGGCGCGATTGACTGACGATGGTATGTTAGAAAACGTATACAGACTGCAAATCATGAATGGTACGGAAAATATTCAATATTATCGACTTAACGTCAGCGGTCTCAAAGATTTGGAAATTGAATCTGAAAATGTAGAGGGTTCTGAAGAAAACAAAGCTGTGATGGTTAAACCGGCTGAATCACGCTGGGTCATAGTTGACTTAAAAATACCTGATGGTAGTGTTGAATCTGGTTCTCATAAAATTAAGTTTGAGATACAAGCGCTTGAGAGTAAAGAAACTGTCACAGAAAACTCAATATTTCTTGTGCCAAGATATTAGTAACAAAATATTATTTGCTAATTTAAGGAGTTTGTAATGGAAATATTGGACACCAAACCATGGTGGCATTATGGGCATGTGTGGTTAATCATCTCTGGACCACTCATTGTTGTCATTGCTACTTTTATCACGATGTACATTGCAATCACATCGCCTGACCCTGTCATTGATGATAATTATTATCGTAACGGGATTGAAATCAATCATACATTAAATGAGCAGCGTGATAGTCTTGCACCGGCAGGACAGGCACGTAATCATGCCGCTACTGGAATTAAGCCTTCGCATGACCAGTCACCTTAATTCATGCAAATAGATGTCGATATTGCCATTATTGGGGCTGGGCCAGTAGGCTTATCTTTTGCGGCATCACTTGCAAATTCTGGTTTACGTATTGTTGTAGTCGATCGTCAGGCAGAAGCTGCATTATCAGCACCGGCTTTTGATGGACGTGAGATTGCCCTTACACATTATTCTGCTCAACTCATGCAAGCGCTAGGTTTATGGCAACTTATTGATGCGAAAGAGATTTCTATCTTGCGAAATGCACGTGTGTTTAATGGGTCATCCTTAGTCTCGTTAAATTTCAATCATCGCGACACGCAGCAAAGTAAGCTTGGCTACTTGGTTGCTAATCATGTTATTCGAAAAGCAGCATACGATGTGGTGAAGTCATTATCAGCCATTAAGCTTAAGACTGATACTCAGGTAACAAGTATTCAGACGAATGCAGATTACATCAAAGTCGTGCTTAATAATGGTGAGGTCGTTCAAACAAAATTGTTAATTGCTGCAGATAGTCGATTTTCTGAAACGCGTCGTGCGATGGGTATTGCTGCAGACATGCATGATTTTGGCAAAACGATGATGGTCTGCACAATGAAGCATGCAGTGTCGCACGAGCAAACAGCTTGGGAATGGTTTGATTATGGTCAAACCTTAGCATTGTTGCCGATGAATGATCAACAATCATCAATAGTTATCACGCTACCGCCAAAAGAAATTGATGTGTTGATACAAATGCATGAAGATGATTTTAATCGAGAGATTTCAGCAAGGTTTAAACATAGGCTTGGTGCTATGCACCTTGTTTCAACACGTCATGCATACCCATTAGTAACCGTATATTCAAAACGATTTATAAGTCCTAGGTGCGCATTAATTGGTGACGCTGCAGTTGGTATGCACCCAGTGACTGCACATGGGTTTAATTTTGGCCTAAAGGGGAGTGCGGCTTTGTCTTTTGAAATCAAAGCTGCCATTGCATCAGGTGAAGACATCGCCTCAAGTAATCTACTCTTGCGTTATGAGCGAGTGCATCGTCGCGAAACTCGCCCATTATTCCTTGCCACACATACAATTGCAAAGGTTTATGGAAATGATACTCCACCATTTCGCCTGTTGCGTACTGGCGCTTTGCATATTGGAAATCGCATGGTGCCATTTAAACGCGCTGTGGCGAGATTCTTGGCTGACTCTACAGGAGGTTAGCTATTAACCTAGGCGCTGACATGCACGGTTAAACCCAGCGTGCGTATGCGTTGCGCTATTATCTCAAGGCGCTCTGGAGACAGACGGCCAAGTCGATCTGATTCTGCTTGAAACGATGGCCTAGCCAATCCATACAAATGAACACCTTTTACAATATCCTTAACCTCATTAATCAGTGCTAAATAAGCTGAAATTTCAAGCGCATTAGGTGGTTGACCATCCAGTGCGAACATGCAAGTTTGTATAAAGGTCGGACATGCTTCTGCACAGTTTTTGAGGCGTTGAATATGGGTTTGTGGATTGATGTTGACGTCATTCGTACGCAATATTCCTTTTTTTGTACCAGCATCCAGTTTGAACCAGACTTCGCCATTGTATTTCGCTAAATGACTTATGCTATCAAGTATTGCCTGCTTATCCATTAAACTGCCATTGGTAATCAGCCGAATTTTCAGTGTATTTAGCACGTTAAAATCACGCAATATTTTTTCGACCAGCAGAACAACCTGAGGAAATTCCTTAGCACTCGTTGGTTCGCCATTACCTGAAAATGCGATGTCTTTAAGATGGCGGTCTGCTTCTGCAACATAGCGCTCCATAAAGTCGCCATGTAGCAGGTTTGTGAGAAACGCTCTTAGCTCTTTTTCCAGAACATCAAGCTCGATGGGTGGCGGTGTACCGCGAGTGAGATTAGGAACCTGACAGTAAATGCAGCGCCAATTACATGCATTATTAATGTTGAGGTTAATCCCGATTGAAACACCGCCTGCACGACGTGAAACTACGGGATATACATATTTCATGCCGCTTACATCGCGGTTGTGGTCAGAAACTGTCAGGAAATTGTGTGAAGTCATACAACGGCATCTAACTGAAGGTTTTGTGTGCTTAAACTACCAATAGACTTAACAACTTTGAGGGTTATATATTTTCTTAAGCGCATCAGGTTCAATAATACGGACATAGCGTTGTTTGACTTCAATGATACCTTCATCACTAAACTTTGAGAAAGTACGGCTCACGGTTTCCAGTTTCATGCCGAGATAGCTACCGATTTCCTCACGTGTCATTCTAAGCATCAGTTCTGATTGCGAGAATCCTCGGGCGTGTAAGCGCTGCACCAAATTTAGAAGAAAAGCTGCAAGCCTTTCTTCTGCACGCATATTGCCCAATAGCATCATCACGCTGTTTTCACGCACAATCTCGCGACTCATGATCTTGTGTACATGGCGTTGTAATACAGGAAATTCGCGCGATAACTCTTCAACATTGGCAAAAGGCATGACACAGACATCGGCATCTTCAATTGCAACTGCATTACAACTATGAAAGTCACTGACAATACCATCCAGCCCAATGATTTCACCTGCCATTTGGAAGCCTGTTACTTGTTCACGGCCATCTTCAGTGGAAACACAGGTTTTAAAAAAACCAGTACGTATTGCATAAAGCGATGTGAACGGGTCGCCATTGCTGAATAGTTTTTCACCCTGTTTGATTCGCCGACGTGTGGCGACAACCTCATCCAGTCTTTGCATGTCATCCTGATTAAAACCAATCGGCATGCAAAGCTCTCGCAGATTGCAGTTCGAGCAAGCGACTTTGATGGCTTGCGGGTTCATATTTTGCCAAGAGATAGTTTCACCTCCTAAGCATACAGTTTTAGTTTCTATGTTGGTAGATATTCTGCTCAGCATCTTTATTTCTCAAAATATTCTATAAGTTGAATTATCCATCACATTACTGTGATGTCGCTTGACCTATATCAAGGAGTTTTATTACTAAAACTGGCAAAGTCTTGAAATATTAAGGAGTAGAAAGATGACTACTAAAAACACTGTACAGATGCCTGTCGTGACATCAGAGATGCTGCGTAGTTTTGATGTTTCAGGCCCACGCTATACTTCGTATCCAACTGCAGATCGTTTTGTTGAAGCATTTACAGAAGATGCATATATCCTGGCTTTAGAGCAACGGCGCGTAGGCGGCAATGCACTTCCTCTATCGGTTTATATACATATCCCATTTTGTGAATCGCTATGTTTTTTCTGTGCTTGCAACAAAATCGTGACTAAACATCATGAGCGTAGTGCTGAGTATTTAGAGTATCTAAGCCAAGAAATTGATTTGCATGTGAAGCACTTAGGTACTCGGCAAACCATTTCTCAGTTGCACTTGGGCGGAGGGTCGCCCACTTTTTTTAGTGATGCAGAACTCACGCAATTGATGCAATTACTGAGAAAGAACTTTGTGTTATCTCCTGAGGGTGAGTATTCAATTGAGGTTGATCCACGCACAGTGAATGACACCCGCCTTAAATATTTAGCTGCGTTAGGTTTTAATCGTTTGAGTTTCGGTGTGCAAGATTTTGATGAAGAGGTGCAAATTGCAGTGCATCGTATTCAGCCAGCTGAACAGGTATTTTCCCTAGTTGAGACTGCTCGACGCTTAAAATTTGATTCAGTCAATGTTGATTTAATTTATGGCTTGCCTAAGCAAACACCAGAATCGTTTGCACGTACGTTGAATAAGATTGTAGAACTCAAGCCAGACAGAATTGCGCTTTATGCATACGCGCATTTGCCTGAGCGCTTCAAACCACAACGTCGTATTAGTGAGTATGAGTTACCTAATGCACAGGCTAAGCACGCAATGTTAGCGGAATCATTAACGATATTTCTTAACGCAGGTTATGTGTATGTGGGCATGGATCATTTTGCGCTGCCAGATGACGATTTGGCAATTGCTAAAAGGCAGGGCAGATTACATCGTAATTTTCAGGGTTACAGCACAAAACCCGATTGTGATTTAATTAGTCTAGGCGTTTCAGCAATAGGGCGTGTAGGCGCAACTTACAGCCAAAATGCTAAAACCTTGGAGGAATATTATGATTATCTTGATCAAGGTCGCTTCCCAGTAGTGCGTGGCTTAGCATTATCGCGAGACGATTTAGTGCGTCGTGCAGTTATTATGGCAATCATGTGCCAAGGTGAGGTTGATTATGAATCTATTGAGCTTGCCTACATGATTAACTTTAAAGAATACTTTTCAGGTATTCAAGATGCGCTAAAGGTTCTTGAAAACTTAGGCCTATTAGACATGGATGATAGTAGCTTGCAAGTGACAAGCCGCGGTTGGTTTTTTGTACGCGCGATTGCCATGCTATTTGATCGGTATTTACAAGCTGACCGTAATCGTGCACGCTTCTCTAAAATCATCTAAGAAACCACGTTATGCAGTCTTCGCTGATACTCACTACATTTTTTATGGGTTTGGCCGGCGGCCCTCATTGCATTGCCATGTGCGGAGCAACATGCACTAGTATCCAAAAAGGATCTGGTGGCAATTATAATTTATGGAAATTTCAAACAGGTAGATTAATCGGCTACAGCAGTCTTGGTGCTGTGGCTGCCAGTTCAGTAAATGGTTTGGCGTGGTTTTCCAGTCAAACGCTGGCATTACACCCTTTGTGGACTTTTTTTCATGTGCTGGTATTGAGCTGGGGCTTAATGTTACTGGCCTATGCTCGTCAGCCAGTGTGGGCAGATCAGTTTAGCCGTCGAATCTGGAAACATATCAATCAGTTGCCGCATTTACCCGGTGGCGTTTTATCTGCAGGAATGGCATGGGCTTTAATGCCATGCGGTTTGTTATATTCTGCATTGTTGGTGGCTTCATTGAATGCTAACCCGATCAATGGTGCGCTCAGTATGACTACCTTCGCCATCGGCACTAGTATTTCACTCATGGTGGGGCCTTGGGTTTGGCTTAAGCTGAAAAATGGCGGCAAATATATAAGTGAAAATACAAGTATGCGTTTAGCAGGATTTTTATTAAGTGCCGCGGCAGGTTGGGCAATTTGGATGGATTTGATGCATCAAGTAAAAATTTGGTGTGTCTAATTTGTGTAATTGAAAATTTTAGCAAAAAAAACCTCTGCCGATTAAGACAGAGGCTAAGGTGGCGCCAGCAAGCCTTAATTATTAAATAATTGAGTTATTAAACACTCACGATTAGAACTTCTTCCCAATACCCACACCGAATACCCATGGGTTAATATCTAACGAGTCAATTTTTGTCCAGCGATTACCAGCAAGAGGGTTTTGCATCTTGACGTCAGTATCAATCGTTACATACTTCACGTCAGCATTAATTAACCAGCCATCCTTCAAATTGACATCCAACCCAGCTTGTAACGCATATCCCCAGCTATCACTGTCGACCTTAATTTTACTGCCCGCTGTTGCACCACTACTATACTTAAGGTTACGATCCAGCATGTTGGTATAGTTAACGCCTGCACCGACATAAGGGTCAAAAGTCTGGTCTGGATTAAAGTGCCATTGCAATGTTAATGTGGGTGGCAAAGCGTTAATACTACCTAAATCTTGATTGCCAATAATGCCTGCTGAATCACCTTTAATGCTGACATCGTGCTTGGTACCCAAGGCAAGAATAAGCTCTGCTGCAATGTTTTTAGTAATGTAGTAAGAAATATCTAATTCAGGAATCACATTACTGTCTACTGATAATTCAGCGCCTGGCGACATCGCGCCAGGTAAAACATTTTTATTAACAGTTTTCCCAAGGTTGCTATCTTCATTAGGGCTAACATCTACTATACGTGCACGAACCACCCAGTCACCAGCTTCAGCCTGCGCAAATACAGGCGTAAAAACTGCGCCTAATGCCAAGATTAATAACGTTTTTTTCATTTTTATACACTCCACTTTAAGAATTAACAAAGACTAATTTAGTCCTTCGATTCTACGAGTATTGGGAGTGAGGTGATTTGATGTGTATCAAGGTTAGTGAAGCTATTTGGAGCGTACTAGCATAAGTAAAACTCATGCTAATGGATTTGCTACGGCGATACCTAATTGATGTTTAGATAGCGCTTATCCAGTATGCGCTGTTCAAAAGCTAAAACAATCAGGAATAAGAGAACAAAAGTAACGATTAATTCTCACTGGTAAATATTCTACTGATTCAGCTTTTTAATTGCCCGCCAGCCTTTTTCTTTCATACAGATAATAAATCCTGCGGTGACCCTTTGGGTTTTGCTATCTGGTTTATGTGCCTCGCCTAGCTTTGCAACGCAGAGGTTGCTATCAGATTTAAACGCATCTGCATTTACTCCAGTTTTCCACCATGAATTCACTGTATAAATATCAAGAGGATTAGTCTGTGTAGTGTTTTTTAGCTGATTTGGACTTGTATTGCTTGAGTGGGTAGTTGCATTTGCTGCTGCAGTTTTATCTTTTGAAACGATATTTTTATCTGAGTTTTCAGTATTTAGGTTTGCGGCTTCTTCAGTAGTTTGGATGTCACTTTTAATCGATGTATCCGAAATAGAGGGCTCTGCAAATAGATCTAATTTGTCTAATTTCTGCACCGTCCATCCGTTATCTTCTAAACACTTTTCTATCGCTATTTCACTACCTTTGGATTGGCAGGTTCGTTTGGTATTTTCAAGGTCAGCAACGCCAGCACCACGTTTGTAAGACAGTTCGCCACAAGCGTTCAAAAATAATGCTGCAAAAAGAGTTAAGACTAAACTTTTCATATGAGTATTTTATTCAAGTTGAATATGCGCTAAAAGTTATCACAGTTTTAAGCTAAAGAAATAAAAATCACCTACGCATAATGACGTATTTCTAAGTCAAGTCCTCATCGCTAATCTAGCAACATGACAAATATGTCCAGCACTGACCTACATAGCATTTTCTTTAAAAGTATCAGTCTGGATATACAAGCCAAACAATTTCGTTTTAAAAATGATTATTACCCTTAAAGGAGCGTTAGAGATGAATGTGACATTGAAAAAAAACGTATTGCTTTCGGCAATTCTAGCAGCTAGCAGCATGGCTGCTACTCAAGCAAATGCAGGTGCAACGATTACATTTGGCGAAGACAAATCAATCAGTCTTGGCTTTGGCGCTATTTCTAGCTACAAATCTGTTGAAGATGGTGCTGCAAATGGCAATGATCGTTCCAATGATTTTTCTTTGGACAGTGCACGCTTGTATGTGTCTGGCTCTTTAAATAAATACATTAAAGGGATGTTAAACACTGAGAAATCTGGTGGAAACGACACCTTTCAAGTGATTGATGCAAACGTGCAATTTGAAATAATGCCAGAGTTAACCATCTGGGCGGGTCGATTTTTATCACCAAGTGATCGTGCCAATATGGCGGGTCCTTACTACTCAATGGGTGGTGGCTACTGGGCTAATGTTGCATCACGATATGGTTGGAATGGCGGAATTATTGGCCGCGATGAGGGTGTGGCGGTAGTCGGTAATGCACTAGATGGTAAGTTAGCTTATTCATTTGGTGCGTTTGAAGGCGACAATATCTTCAAATTTAGCGGTGTGGGTGCGTTATCAGAAACCGCCGGTGATAAAGACAAGCTGATGTATGCAGGTAGATTGCAATATGATTTTTGGGATGCTGAACCTGGTTACTACGGCACGGGTAATTATTTTGGCGCCAAGGATGTTTTAGCGATCGGGGTTGCTGGACGTAGCAAAAAAGACGGCGTTGTAAGTACTACTTTAGCCGTAGGTGATTACACCTCATACAGTGTTGATTTTCTACTAGAGAAGAAAGATGTAGGACCTGGTACAGCATCATTTGAAGCTGCTTATTATGACTACGACACCGATGATGTGCTCTTGGGCGAGCAAGGTAAAGCCTATTCTGCAGCAGCAGCTTACTTATTTAGCCAAAAAGTGGGTTGGGGTCAATTCATGCCATTTGTGCGCTATCAAAAATTTGAAGCTGATGGCGCTACTAATGCGTTAAGTGTAAATACAGCAGGTGATGTGGATACGAAGAGATATGAAATTGGTGTGAATTACATCATTGAGCCATATAACGCATTAATCACTGCGGTGTATGGCGATACAAAAGTGACTGGTAGCGACAGCATCAATTCATTCAATGTTGCTTTGCAAATTCAATTCTGATGACACCTTTAATGAGGTGGTATCTCTGCTGATTTGAAAGACTCAACCATCTGGCGAGCTGCAGCTGTAGCTCGCCATCTTTGTGTTATCTAAAGCACATTTCAAAGATTATTTTGATTACATCACAGTCTGGCGAAGCTCTAGTTTACTGGCCACCAACCATTTTATGCACTTGGCAAATAAGCCCTTCAAGTGAGGCGTTTGTTGAACCGACAACGACAGGTTTAAATTCATTATTTACTTTTTCACTACCAGTTAAATTATTCTTTTTGTCATAAAAACGGGTCATCGTGTTTCTCGATGTATGTAACGCGCAATTAAATTGAGTGATTGAGTGATTTTCGAGGTAGGTAAAATAACTTTGCTTATAGTGGTAATTTTGCAGCTTTTTAAAGATCGTTTTTGTAGTGATATAAGGATGCCCTTCAGATTCATTATAAGAATCCATATCTACTAACATTTCATATTCTTTTGTTTTGCTAATAGAAGTCCAATCTGCAGCAGATGCTTCTAAAGTTATTAGTGATAAAGATGATATAACTATATGAATAAATAAATATTTATTAAAATTATAATATTTTTTTGTCTGCTTCATTCTGTTGCCTTGTCAGTAAATGCATCATTTGAAATTAACACATATCAAGCATTTATTTTTAAAAATCAACTACGCACTTTGACGTATTTCAATCATTCCCCTGCATCACTATTCTAACCATATTGAAAAACTCATTGAAGTTTATACAAGGGTTTTTTGAATGACTTTAATGCCTAATTTATAGCTGCTACCTAATGCGTATCGGAGTTTAAAAGGTGTGAAAACTTGCTGTTGATTATAACTTTTGAATGTAACTGAAATTAAGTTGGAGGAAATAAATGAAAACATTAGTTAAGTTAGATCTGGATAAAAAGCCATGGGAACAAGATGGCCAAATTCATAACCGTTGGCATCCAGACTTGCCAATGATCGCCATGGTGAAACCTGGCGATGAGTTCCGTGTGGAATGTATGGATTGGACAGGTGGGCAAATTGGTAACAACGACAGTGCAAACGATGTTCGCGATGTAGATTTAACCCAAGTACATTATTTGAGCGGCCCGATTGGTGTCGAAGGCGCTGAGCCTGGCGACTTGATGGTCGTTGAGATTTTAGATGTTGGTACGTTTGAAGACCAGCAATGGGGCTTTAACGGTATTTTTGCTAAAGAGAATGGCGGCGGTTTTTTGGTCGATCATTATCCAGAAGCGCGTAAATCTATTTGGGATTTTCACGGTATTTATACAACATCGCGCCATGTGCCGAATGTGAAATTTGCTGGCATTATGCATCCCGGTTTAATTGGCTGCTTGCCTTCAAAAGAGTTGCTTGAAACTTGGAATAAACGCGAAGGTGATTTAATTGCTACTGACCCTGACCGTGTTCCCGCGTTGGCTTTGCCACCTAATCCGCAATCTGCTGTGATGGGCAAACTTACAGGTGATGCAGCAAAAGCTGCTGCAGCTGAAGGCGCACGTACAGTACCGCCGCGCGATCATGGTGGTAACTGTGACATTAAAAACTTAACCAAAGGTTCAAAGGTTTTTTTCCCTGTCTATGTGAAAGATGGTGGTCTCTCTATGGGAGACCTGCACTTTTCGCAGGGTGATGGTGAAATTACATTCTGCGGCGCAATCGAGATGGCTGGTTACTTGGATATTAAAGTCAGCTTAATCAAAGATGGCATGAAGAAATACGCTATTAAAAACCCAATCTTTCAACCTAGTCCATTGACGCCAAATTACCGCGATTACATTATTTTTGAAGGTATTTCGGTGGATGAACAAGGTAAACAACATTATTTAGACGTGCACGTAGCGTATCGCCAAGCTTGTTTAAACGCGATTGAATACCTGAAAAAATTTGGCTACAGCGGTGCACAAGCACTATCGATTTTAGGTACAGCACCAATTGAAGGGCATATCAGTGGCATTGTGGATATTCCAAATGCCTGTGCGACTTTATGGTTACCGACAGAGATTTTTGATTTTGACCTTAAGCCTAATGCCGATGGCCCAAAAATCATGGTGGCGCAAGGTATTGATACGGCTAAAGCGTCTTAAGGAGAGTATCTGATGCCTATGTATGAATATGAATGTGTGAATTGCGGGATTTTTTCTGTATTGCGAAAAATGAGTGATTCGAATCAGCAAGCCGTTTGTGATGAGTGCGGCTGTGTGGGCGAGCGAATTATTTCAGCACCACATTTGGCTATCTTAGGCAAAGCGCAACGGTCTGCACATGAGACCAATGAGCGCTCTGCACATGAACCTAAGATAGGCCGACGTTCAAGCTGCGGTTGTGCAGGGTCGCATACCTGCAAGCCGAATGCTGATGGCAATATTTCAAAATCAACGCCTAAGGTTAATCCTGCTACAGGCGCACCAGCGTTGCAGATGCAAACCAAAAAGACCGCAAGACCATGGATGCTAGGACATTAAAAAGAGCTTAAATATTTAGTAGTGAAATGTAGTTAATTTGTTTTTTTCGTTTTTTTTAGGAGATAAGGGAATGAGTACTTTAAATCGACGTGGCTTTATGAAGGCTGGGGGCGCGTTAGTTGGCGCATTACTGGCTGCTGGCTTAATTACTACTAACGCATTTGCAACAGATTTTCCAACTGCAAAGGTGATGACTACAGGTTTGGCTGTGACTGATACTACGGTGAAAGTCGGTATCTTGCATTCAGCGACCGGCACAATGGCCATCAGTGAAACAGGCTCAATTCAAGCTGAAAAATTAGCAATTGAGCAAATCAACTCTATGGGCGGTATCTTGGGTCGCAAAATTGAAGTGATTCAAGAAGATGGCGCCTCTGATTGGCCAACATTTGCAGAAAAAGCAAAGAAATTGTTAGCTTCAGACAAAGTCGCCGCTGTGATGGGTTGCTGGACATCAGCTTCACGTAAAGCAGCATTGCCAGTGTTTGAAAAAGAAAATGGCCTGCTATTTTATCCAACGTTCTACGAAGGTTTAGAGCAATCTAAAAACGTGTTCTACACAGGACAAGAAGCGACCCAGCAGATTCTTGCTGGGCTGGATTGGATCGCTAAAGAGAAAAAAGCTAAAACTTTTTACCTGATTGGTTCTGATTATATTTGGCCACGTACTTCAATGAAAATCGCACGTAAACATATTGAGAAAAACTTAAAAGGCTCAGTAGTTGGCGAAGAATACATTGCGCTTGGCGATACACAATTTGGTTCTGTGATTAACAAAATCAAACTGAAAAAACCAGATGTGATTTATGCGGCGGTTGTGGGCGGTAGTAACGTTGCTTGGTTTAAACAACTGAATGCAGCGGGTTTAAATTCTGCTAAACAAACCATGTTAACTATTTCAGTGACTGAAGATGAAGTATTAGGCATTGGCGGTGAAAACTTAACTGGTTTCTACTCTGCAATGAAATACTTCCAATCGATTGATACACCGATCAACAAGAAATTTGTTGCGGAATTCAAAAAGAAGTGGGGTGATAAATCGGTGATTGGCGATGTAACACAAGCTGCTTATTTAGGCCCATGGTTATACAAAGCAGCAGTTGAACGTGCCGGTAGTTTTGATGTAGATAAAGTGCAAGCTGCATTACCTGGCTACGTGCTTAAAGATGCGCCTGAAGGCCCTGTGACAGTGGAAAAAAATCACCACTTAACAACCAAATTGCGTATCGGTCAATGGCAAAAAGATGGTCAAGCTAAGATTGTTTACACATCTGGCTACATCAAACCAGATCCGTTTCCAAAAGGTTATCAATAGTCTAGTAGTGCTTTAAAGATGCGGCAGCTTAACTATAAGCTGCCGTAATCTGGTGAGTACGAATACTAAACAGTACCAATATCAAAAGTGTAAGTCATTTTTCTTAAGCAGTAATCAAGTAGGAGGCCGTATGTTTGGTTATTCAATGGGTGATATAGGCAATATTATGGTCATGCAGGGGTTTTCTGGCCTGAGTATGTTTACTGTGTTGCTACTCATGGCATTAGGTCTTGCCATTATTTTTGGGCAAATGGGCGTCATTAACATGGCGCATGGTGAGTTTATGACCATAGGCGCATACACCACCGTGATGCTCTCAAAAGTTGCAGCCACTTATGGTTTTGTAAACTATTACTTTATCTTCGCCATCGTCTTGGCGTTTATTCTAGCCTTTGCGCTAGGGTATTTTATTGAATTTATTATGATTAGGCATCTCTATAAGCGGCCCCTGGATACCTTATTGGCAACCTGGGGGTTAAGCCTGGTGATGCAGCAAGCTTTCCGCTCTAGTTTTGGCGCAAAAGAAGTGAGTGCGGAGCTTCCAGAATGGATGCTTGGCTCGTTTAAACCGACACCGGATATTGATATTCCAATCAATGGCGTGTTTGTGATGATACTGGCTATTTTAGTCACGGCGGGTGTTTATATGTTCATGTATCGCTCACGCTGGGGACTAAGAGTTCGCGCGACTGTACAAAACCGTGTGATGGCTGGTGCTGTTGGTATCAATACTAAAAAAGTGGATCGAGTGACTTTTGCCTTAGGTTGCGGTATTGCAGGCATCGCCGGTGCAGCATTTACGACCATTGCCTCTACAGGGCCAACTACAGGTACGCTTTATATCGTAGATAGCTTTATGGTAGTGGTGTTTGGCGGCGCAGCTAGCTTAATGGGCACCATTGCATCTGCTTTCGGTATCGCACAAGCACAATCTATCCTTCAATTCTTCATGACCAGCTCAATGGGCAAGGTTTCTACTTTGTTAGTGATTGTGGGCATATTGATGTTGAAACCAGAAGGCTTGTTTGCTTCTAAGCTTCGTAAGTAAACAGACGGGAGAACTAACGTGAACGCATCTTTAAGTAAATTAGTAGGGGGTAAGCAGGGTGCTATCGGACTCGCGTTGCTAGCCGCCCTTATATTCATAGTACTGCCATTAGGTGTAGATATATTCAGATTAAATTTGGTAGGCAAGTACCTAACCTACGCATTTGTGGCAGTCAGCTTGGTGTTGTTGTGGGGTAACGGCGGTATCTTGAGTTTAGGGCAAGGCATCTTCTTCGGACTTGGTGGTTACGGCATGGCAATGTTCATGAAGCTGGAAGCTTCTGATCCTATCAGTACCAAAATCCAGACCACCCCTGGCATCCCAGACTTTATGGATTGGAACCAGATCACTGAGATTCCTTGGTTCTGGCATCCTTTCCAAAGCTTGCCGCTGACGATATTGGCAATATTGGTAATACCCGCTTTATTTGCTTATTTGATTGGTTTTGCAATGTTCAAACGTCGTGTAGGCGGTGTGTACTTTGCGATTATCACTCAGGCTGTAGCGCTTATTTTAAGTATTTTGATTGTGGGTCAACAAGGCTTTACAGGCGGTGTTAACGGTATTACCGACCTTAAAACCATGCTGGGCTGGGATACCCGTACCGATAGTGCTAAGTACATTCTTTACTATGTAAATGGCATTCTCTTAATTGGCTCGATTTTGCTTTCTAAATATATTTTGAATAGCAAATTTGGTATGTTGCTACTGGCTATGCGAGATAAAGAGGAGCGGGTACGTTTTTCTGGCTATGACGTCTCGAACTTCAAAATATTCATCTTCTGTATAGCTGCCATGATTTCAGCAGTGGGTGGTGCGATGTTTACCCTGCAGGTGGGCTTCATGTCACCATCTTTTGTCGGCATTGTGCCATCCATTGAAATGGTGATTTTTTGCGCAGTGGGCGGGCGTATGTCATTGATTGGTGCTGTATATGGCACTTTACTGGTTAACTACGGTAAAACAGTATTTTCAGAAACTTATCCTGAACTATGGTTATTCTTGATGGGTGGTTTGTTCATTGCTGTTGTCATGTTCTTTCCGAATGGCTTGGCTGGTGAGTATGAAAAATATGCCAAAAAATTTAAATTCTTACGTAAGTTCTCCGACCCGGAACCCACACCTACAACACCATTAGCCGTTACAGACATGACGCCTGCAAATGACTCGTTTAACCTAGATATTAACAATGGCGATATTAAAGAGATTGGAGCAAAAGCATGAGTAATACTGACTTTGTGCTGGCCATAGAAGATTTGACAGTATCGTTTGATGGTTTTAAGGCGGTGGATAACCTGACCATGTATATCGATAAAAACGAATTACGGGTAGTGATTGGTCCGAATGGCGCAGGAAAAACTACGGTGCTGGATTTGATTTGCGGTAAAACTAAATCAACCTCAGGCTCTATCAAATTTATGAATACTGAGCTTACTAAACTTGCCGAACACGAAATCGTGCGAGCGGGGGTAGGGCGTAAATTTCAAACGCCCTCTATTTACGAAAATTTATCGGTATACCAAAATCTTGAGGTTTCTTACCCAAAAGGGCGTGGCGTTTGGGGTAGTTTGTTCTTCAAGCGTTCAGAAGCCGTGGTTTCACAGGTTAAAAAAATTGCCGATGAAATCATGTTAACTGATTTCCTTGAGATGGAAGCTGCCTTGTTAAGCCATGGTCAAAAGCAATGGTTAGAAATCGGCATGTTACTGATGCAAGACCCTGAGCTGTTAATGCTGGATGAACCTGTAGCTGGGATGAGCGCTAAAGAGCGCGACCAGACTGCGGAGCTGCTGAACAAGATTTGCAAGAATAGATCAGTGATTGTGATTGAACATGATATGGAATTTGTGAAAAAAATTGCACACAAGGTGACTGTTTTGCACCAAGGCAAGATTTTGGCAGAAGGCGCGATGGACAAAGTGCAGGAAGATGAAAAAGTCATAGAAGTTTATTTGGGTCACTAATTACGCGTTTGCTTACATCTGTAGCATCAGGAGATTAAACATGTTTGAAATAGAAAATCTACAAGTAAGTTACGGCCAAAGCCAGGTGATTCATGGCTTGAACTTTAAAGCGGAAAAGAATGAAACGTTAGCAATCATGGGTCGCAACGGTATGGGTAAAACCACTTTATTTAAATCGTTAATGGGTATTTTGCCTAGTAAAAGTAGTAAGGCAATCGTAGATGGTGAAAATCTGCAAGGCGCGGATAGTTATGAGCGCGTTGCTAAAGGTTTAGCTTACGTACCGCAAGGCCGTATGATTTTTCCTAGTATGACGGTACAGGAGAATATTGAAACAGGTTTGGAGAAATCTAAAACACGTGAGATTCCTGAGGATATTTTCGCCTTATTTCCTGTGCTTTATGATATGCGCCACCGCAAAGGCGGCAATCTTTCTGGCGGTCAGCAACAGCAGCTGGCGATTGCACGGGCTTTAGTGACGAACCCTAAAGTATTGTTATTAGACGAGCCAACCGAAGGCATACAGCCTTCGATTATTAAAGACATTGCCAAGGTATTGAATGAAATAAGAAAAATGCGTGAAATCACGATTATCGTGTCTGAACAAGTACTCAGTTTTACCATGGAAATCGCAGATCGCATTATCGTGATTGATAAAGGCAAGTTCATTCATGAAGATAAACGGGGTGAAGTTGATGCAGCAAAGATTAAAGGTTATTTGTCCGTTTAATCTAACAAATATGCAGTTATCTTGAGGTATCAAAAAGGCATGGATGATGATTTAGCTATTCGCACAAGTGTACGAAAAGACTTTGCTGCAACAAAACCTGCACATTGGATAGCAATTTTAACACTGGATTTTAGTGAGCAATACGGACGCAGTTATCTAGCGAAAAGACAGCATAGTGGTCCGTTAGTGATACAGAAAACGTTATACCCCGAGGGTGTTGAGGTGTGTCATGGCATTATTATTCATCCACCTGGTGGTGTTGCCGGTGGCGATGAGTTAACCCTTAACGTTAATGTGGAACGAAACGCCAGTGTATTACTCACTACCCCAGGTGCCGGTAAGTGGTACAAGGCAAATGGGGCGGTAGCTAGCCAGCATTTGCAGTTTGATTTAGCTGAAAATTCCAGCTTGGAATGGCTGCCGCAAGAAAACATTTTATTTGATGGGTCGATACTGGATTTTTCAGCTGAAGTTAACTTAAACCAAGAGGCTAGTTATGCTGGCTGGGAGATTTTATGCTTTGGTCGGCTTGCTAAAGGTGAACATTGGAGTACTGGTAAATTGCATCAAAGATTGACTATCAAGCGACTTAATAAAACCATCTGGCAGGAAAGTGCACATCTACAAGCTAATGACCGATTTTTTAATTCTGCAATTGGCTTAGGTGGCAATGTAGTAAATGCCAGTTTTGTGATTGCTGCAGGTGCAGTACCTATGGAGTTGCTTGCAAAGTGTCAGCAATTACAAATTGAGGGTTCAGCTGATAGCCGAGCAAAGTTTGGTGTAACGGCTTTGCAAGAAGTATTTTCTGCTCGTTATATTGGTATGTCTACACAATCGGCACGGCATTATTTTGAAGGACTTTGGCATATTTTGCGACCATGGTATGCGAGTCGGCCAGCAGTAAAACCTAGAATTTGGAATACCTGAATCTGTGACACTTACTAGAAAAAAAGCTTATTAAAGCTAAAGTCTGCAGAACCAACAGCCAGTAAAACTAAAGATATGAAAGACCTGAACGATGGAATTAACCCCCAGAGAAAAAGATAAGTTAATGATTTTTACTGCAGGCTTGCTAGCCGAAAGACGGAAAGCCCGTGGCTTAAAACTTAATTATCCAGAAGCCATTGCATACATTTCAGTTGCTATTATGGAAGGTGCACGTGACGGTCAAACTGTTGCTTATTTAATGGGCTACGGTGCAACGTTATTAAGTCGCGATGATGTGATGGAAGGGATAGCTGAAATGATTCCGGATATTCAGATAGAGGCCACTTTTCCAGATGGGACTAAGCTGGTCACCGTCCACCACCCAATCCCATAGATTAAAAATGCTAACCACGTCACCATACTGCGTTGCTCCTGAAAAACACCTCCTTACATACTGTATGTATGCTGCGTTGGCATTTTTTACTCGCGTCTTGTTAGGTTTATTGCTTGGCATTTTTTATGCACGTTTAACAAAAAAATCATGAGGAAAATATGATTCCAGGCGAAATGCGCATAGATGCGGGTGAAATCAGCCTCAATGTAGACCGTGAATTTATAACTTTAGATGTGGCGAATACGGGTGATAGGCCTATTCAAGTCGGCTCGCATTTTCATTTTTACGAAACAAACGAAGCACTCTCTTTTGTGCGAAATAGTGCCTATGGTTTTAGATTAGATATTGCGGCTGGTACTGCAGTGCGTTTTGAGCCAGGCCAAACACGTACTGTGAAATTGGTTGCGTTAGGCGGTGACCGCAAAGTATACGGTTTCTCGGGAAAAGTGATGGGAGCGTTGTAGTGACATTAAAAATTGATAAACACGCCTATGCCGAAATGTTCGGCCCTACGACCGGAGATAGAATGCGTTTGGCGGATACCGATTTATGGATCGAAGTAGAAAAAGACTACACGATCTATGGTGAGGAAGTGAAATTTGGTGGTGGAAAAGTCATCCGTGATGGTATGGGGCAAGGTCAATTATGTGCAAAAGACGTGGCTGATACCGTCATCACAAATGCGCTTATTATTGACCATTGGGGAATCGTTAAAGCGGATATAGGCCTTAAAAATGGACGTATTTCTGCGATAGGTAAAGCAGGCAATCCTGATATTCAACCAGCAGTGACTATTGCAATCGGCGCTGGTACTGAAATCATCGCAGGTGAGGGCATGATAGTTACCGCGGGTGGTGTAGATACACATATCCACTTTATTTGCCCCCAGCAAATTGAGGAGGCGTTGATGTCTGGTGTAACGACGATGATAGGCGGCGGCACAGGGCCAGCTACGGGAACATTCGCAACAACTTGTACGCCTGGTCCTTGGCATATTCACCGCATGCTACAGGCTGCTGATGCTTTCCCAATGAATCTTGGTTTTTTAGGAAAAGGTAATGTGAGTTTGCCGGAACCTTTGCGTGAGCAAGTTGAGGCCGGTGTGGTTGGACTCAAGCTGCATGAGGATTGGGGTACAACGCCAGCTGCAATCGATAACTGCTTAAACGTAGCAGAAGAAATGGATGTGCAAGTGGCGATTCACTCGGACACACTTAATGAATCGGGCTTTGTAGAAACTACGATTGCCGCATTTAAAGATCGCACCATTCATACCTTTCATACCGAAGGTGCTGGCGGCGGTCATGCGCCGGATATTATTAAAGCAGCAGGCTATGCCAATGTGTTACCGTCTTCAACCAATCCAACGCGACCTTTCACTGTGAATACTATTGATGAGCATTTAGATATGCTTATGGTCTGCCATCACCTTGACCCAGCGATCGCGGAAGATATTGCATTTGCTGAAAGCCGTATTCGTCGCGAAACGATTGCAGCAGAAGATATTTTGCACGACCTTGGCGCATTTTCGATGATGTCATCCGATTCGCAGGCGATGGGTCGCGTGGGTGAAGTCGTGATTCGTACTTGGCAAACTGCACATAAAATGAAAGTGCAACGCGGAACGTTAGCAGAAGATTCTGCACGTAATGATAACTTTCGCGTGAAACGTTATATCGCTAAATACACGATTAACCCTGCGCTTACGCATGGTATTGCTGATACGGTTGGTTCTATTGAAGTTGGAAAGCTAGCCGATTTAGTATTGTGGCGACCCGCTTTTTTTGGCGTAAAACCTTCCATTATTTTGAAAGGCGGCATGATTGCCGCTGCCGCCATGGGCGACCCAAACGCGTCTATTCCTACACCACAGCCTGTGCATTATCGCCACATGTTCGGTGCCTATGGTGGTGGCTTAAAAACCTCAGTTACGTTTGTTTCACAAGCTGGGTTGATAAATCCGGCGCTACATGCATTGAATTTAAATAAAACATTGGTGCCTGTGAGAGGCACCCGCACTATAAGAAAAGCCGACATGATACATAACGGCTGGATGCCTAGGATAGATGTAGACCCAGAAACTTATATTGTCCGCGCCGACGGTATTTTATTAGCCTGTGAACCAGCTAGTATTTTGCCAATGGCACAACGTTATTTCTTATTTTAGGCTTTTGACATTAATGCTAAATATTACCCAACGCCTACAGCAGACAATTGAAACCTACCAAATAGACGATCAATTGGTATTACCTTTTGATTTGCGGAAAAAAAGTCGTTTACGCGTCACCCTAAAATCCGGCGCTGAGGCGGCGGTAATTCTAGACCGCGGCACTATATTGCGTGGCGGCGATTTACTCAAAGCCGAGGATGGTCGTATTGTCCAGATTGTTGCCGCTAATCAACCTGTCACCTATGTTACTGCTGATACGCAGCAAGCTCTAATGTGCGCGGCTTATCATTTGGGTAATCGGCACGTGCCTTTGCAAGTGGGCGATGGATGGTTGCGCTTAGAGCAAGACCATGTACTCAAAGAAATGCTAATCGGTCTTGGCATGACTACGATTGACCAACTTGCCCCATTTGAGCCTGAGGCAGGCGCGTACGGCGGCGGACACAGACACGATCACGATGAGGATGACAACCTATCAAGACTACCTTCAGCAAGATTGCGCAGACATGGCTAATCAACAAAATCTTTCATCTAATATTGCATTAAGTCGTCTGTTGCAATTGGCTAGTCCAATGTTGCCAGTGGGTGCTTATAGTTATTCACAAGGACTTGAATGGGCAATAGAGTGTGGCGAAGTTCATGATTTAACCAGCGCTAAAACTTGGATTACAGATGCTTTGGTCATTTATCAAGGCAAATATGAATTGCCCATATTGAGTCGATTGTATCAGGCGTGGCAAAGTAATGATGTTGCGGCTATAAATACCTGGGATGAGTACTTTCAAGCTGGGCGTGATACCAATGAAGCCTTAGCAGAAACCCGCCAAATGGGTTATTCACTGTGCCGATTGTTAAATGATTTGGGTAGTTTACAGGCAGATTTTATGCTGAAAATTAACACATTGATTTCTCCTGCATTTCCTACAGTTTATGCGGGTATAACGCATTTATGGAACATCCCGCCGCAAGATATGTTACATGCCTATGCTTGGTCTTGGATAGAGAATCAGGTAAGTGCTGCTATGAAAACTGTGCCACTAGGGCAGGTTGCCGGTCAAAAGATATTGCTCCAATTAGGCGAGTCGTTACCTCAAATAGTCGCGCAAGCCATGCACTTAGAGGATGTTGAAATTAGTAACTTTACACCAGGACTCAGCATTGCCGGATGCCGCCATGAAACGCAATATAGCCGTTTATTCAGGTCATAAAATGTATTAACAATAGGTAAAACACATCATGAATAGCCCTACACAACCCACACAAGAAATGTTGAACTCAGATACAACTGAGCCATTACGAGTAGGAATTGGCGGCCCAGTTGGCTCGGGAAAAACCGCATTAACACTTTCACTATGCAAACGGCTACGCGATGAGCTGAATATCGCTGTCGTGACTAACGATATCTACACCAAAGAGGACGCAGAGTTTTTAACACGAAATGAAGCTCTGGCACCTGAACGTATCATTGGTGTAGAAACTGGTGGTTGTCCTCATACTGCAATTCGTGAAGACGCATCAATGAATCTAGAGGCGGTTGCGCAGTTGTGTAAACGCTTTGCAGGTCTTGATCTCGTCTTTGTTGAAAGTGGTGGTGACAATCTTGCTGCAACGTTTAGTCCGGAGCTTTCTGATTTAACCATTTATGTGATTGATGTTGCAGCAGGAGAAAAAATTCCACGTAAGGGTGGGCCTGGTATCACTAAGTCGGACTTGCTTATTATCAATAAAATTGATTTAGCGCCTATGGTTGGTGCTTCACTGGAAGTGATGGATAGAGACGCAAAGAGAATGCGTGGTGAACGGCCATTTATTTTTACTAACCTGAAAACTGGCCAAGGCTTAGAAGAAATCGTGAGGTTTATAAAAAAACAAGGACTGATGCAAGATTGAATTTTTGTTAAATACAACTGACTTTAGGAGTTAAGCGATGAAGAAAATATTTTTAGCATGTTGTTTAGTGGGTATTTCTAACTTGGCAATCGCGCACCAAGGGCATGGGTTAGAAAGCGCTTATGCAGGGTTTATGCACCCATTAACTGGTTTGGATCATTTGCTTGTAATGTTAGCAGTTGGCTTATGGGCAAGCAAAATTGGAGGCAACGCACGTTGGCAACTACCGCTTACTTTTATATTATTAATGACAATAGGTAGCGTTCTTGGGATGTCGGGAATTATGTTTGCGGGCATTGAAACAGCGATTGCTGCCAGTGTGATGGCGATGGGCTTTATATTGGTTATGAGTCTATCTATCAATCATGTTTTGCGTATCGGGGTTATTGCCTTGTTTGCATTAATGCATGGAATTGCGCATGGCGCAGAACTAAATCTGAGTCAAGGGTTGTCAGCCTTTGGTGGGATGTTGCTCGCTACTGGATTATTACATGGCGTAGGTTTGCTAATAGGCACACAGCGGTTAAAACTGGCTAAATGGGCTCAAGTATCAATAGCGTGGGGCATTATGCTAGCTGGTGGTTATATGCTGGTGGCGAGTTGATTTAAGCTGTCTATACGTCAAATTGCGTACATATTTTTTGTTTAAATTTAACTATCATTTTGGGGATAATTTATTGAGCTACAGATTTAAGGCATAGTTATTGCTCGCAACAACCTGTCACTAGGCAAAAGTAATTTACTAGAACAATAGGAATGATGAATTGACGATAGTAAATCTGGCTTCTACCGTACAGGAAAGTACTGAACCTACGCAGCGTATTGTTAAAATACGCCGTGACTACAACACGTGGGTAGCAAATGAAAGTATAGAAGATTACGCACTTCGATTCACCCCACGATCATTCCGTAAATGGTCCATATTGCGCGTTTCAAATACAGCACTAGGGGCAATATCATTTCTGGTTCTTGAGGCAATTGGTGGAACAATTGCAGTCAATTATGGGGTGATAAATGCACTTTGGGCGATTCTTGCAGTAGGCATTATTATCTTTTTAACTGGACTACCTATTAGCTACTATGCAGCTAAATATGGGTTAGACATGGATTTACTCACCCGCGGTGCTGGTTTTGGTTATATCGGCTCCACCATATCCTCATTTATTTACGCGTCATTTACTTTTATTCTATTTTCGCTAGAAGCGGCGATTATGGCGTATGCCCTTGAGTTATATTTTCATATGCCGCTTTATATCGGTTACTTGGTAAGCGCGCTCATTGTGATACCTTTGGTGACCCATGGGGTAACGCTTATTAGTCGTATTCAAATGATTACACAACCCATTTGGTTGATTCTCATGTGTATGCCGTTCATTGCTGTACTGCATCATGATCCAGAAATATTTTCTAAATTATTGCAGTTTTCTGGTATTTCTGGAGGCACAGGCGAATTTAATCTGCTTATGTTTGGTGCAGCAACTGCGGTTGGTGTGGCACTTATTCCCCAAATTGGTGAACAAGTTGATTTTTTGAGATTTATGCCAGAAAAAACTGCTAAAAATCGCTGGCGCTGGAATTTCGGTGTACTGATGGCAGGACCAGGTTGGGTTTTTTTAGGTATGGCAAAAATGTTGGGTGGGGTATTACTGGCATATTTGGTCATTCAAAGTGATATGTCCTTTCAGCAGGCGGTAAATCCTACACATATGTATCTAGTAGGGTTCGGCTATGTATTTAATTCACATGACATTGCTTTAGCTGTAACTACTTTGTTTGTAGTGATATCTCAAGTTAAAGTGAATATGACTAATGCCTACGCAGGTTCATTGGCATGGTCTAATTTTTTTGCAAGACTCACGCATAGCCATCCTGGGCGGGTGGTGTGGGTCGTTTTCAATGCATTGATTGCCATCATGCTGATGGAGTTGGACGTGTTTAAAGCGATTGAGCAAGTGCTGGGGCTATATTCAAATATTGCAATTGCCTGGATTACAGCTGTTGTTGCAGATTTAGTGATTAATAAACCATTAGGTTTAAGCCCTAAAGGTATCGAATTCAGGCGCGCTTATTTATACGACATCAATCCAGTGGGTGTGGGTACGATGTTTCTCGCATCTGCCATATCAATTGCTGCGTTTTCAGGCATATTCGGCGATGAAGCCAAAGCATTTTCTCCATTTATTGCGCTAATTACAGCTTTAGTGACTTCTCCATTCATTGCGTGGTTAACTAAAGGCAAGTATTACATTGCGCGCAAACCCTATGTGTTTCCTGCAAAAACACGCATGCAAAAATGTGTGATATGCGAGCGAGAGTATGAAACTGAAGACATGGCGCGTTGCCCAGCATATCAAGGCGCAATTTGTTCACTTTGCTGCTGCTTAGATGCACGCTGCAATGATGCGTGTAAACCGCAAGCACGCTTATCTCAACAGTGGTTAAACACTAATAAATTTATTTTTCCTCAATGGATATGGCCTCATTTAAAGGGGGGGGTGGCGCATTATCTTTTGCTAATGTTCATTGCGTTAGCATTCTTTGGGGCGATGTTAGGGTTGATTTATTTCCACGAGACATTAACGATAGAAACAACGTCGTCTGCTTTACTTCCACAATTGCAAGCAGGGTATTTGAAAGTATTTGCAGCATTGGTGTTCGCAAGTGGGATTATTGCCTGGTGGTTAGTGTTAACGACAGAAAGTCGCCGTGTTGCTCAGGAGGAATCTAATCGCCAAACGGGGCTTTTACTACGTGAGATTGATTTACATAAGCAAACTGACAATGAACTACAGCTGGCGAGGCGCCTTGCAGAACAGGCGAACCAGGCTAAAAGCCGCTACATTACCGGTATTAGTCATGAGCTCAGGACGCCGCTCAATAGTATTCTGGGTTATGCACAGTTACTGGATAACGATAGCTCAATACCATTACATCGCAAACATGCGATTCGCGTGGTGAGGCGCAGTGGTGAACATTTGTTATCACTGATTGAAGGCACACTGGATATTGCCCGTATAGAAAGTGGTAAGCTCACTTTTGACATCAAACCGCTTAAGTTTCCTGAATTCATCGGCCAAATTGTAAGTATGTTTGAGTTGCAAGCACGCAACAAAGGCTTAGGTTTTAAGTATGAAACGATTGGTGAGTTACCAACTATTGTTAAAGCAGATCAAAAAAGATTAACGCAAATTCTGATTAATATACTTGGTAATGCTGTGAAATTTACCACTACAGGTTTGATTACTTTTCGTGTGCGGTATGTCCGTGAAATTGCCTATATTGAGATTGAAGATACAGGTCCTGGCATCATACGTGCTGAATACAATAAAATATTTGAGCCATTCTCACGCGGTAGCGCTGCAAACCAAATTAACATTGGCGGTACTGGTCTTGGCTTAACCATTAGCAAGCTACTTACTGAATTAATGGGTGGCGAACTTAATTTCACCAGTGATACCGGGAAAGGCACAACATTCCAAATACGCTTATTTTTATCACAAGTGCATCATCTGGATGAAATTGAAACAAGTGTTTTTACAAATCGTATTGCCTACCTTGGCCCCAGACGTAAAGTATTGGTTGTAGATAATGAGCAGGTAGATCGTGAGTTACTCGTCAGTATTTTATCCCCGCTAGGGTTTGAAATGGCCGAGGCGGCAACCGGACAGGAATGTTTGGATATTTATGAGATGTTTAAGCCCGATGTCATTTTAATGGATTTGGCAATGCCGATGATGGACGGTTGGGAGGCCTCATACATCATACGCAAGGTTCACAAATCCAATATCCCGATTGGCATTGTTTCGGCGAATGCATATGATAAAAATCTGGAAAATGCGGCAGGTATCGCTACGGAAGATTTCATTGTTAAACCAGTGAATGTGGAGGATTTATTGGACTGGCTTGGCAATCGGGTCAATATTCAATGGATATGCAGTTCAGATAATCCATTAGATTTGCATCAAAGTAATCTTGATGCAATTGATAGTCTTGCTATGATTACGCCACCAGAAGCAGCGTTGGCTGAGCTAATGACATTAATCAATCTTGGTTACATTAAAGGCATTAATGGTAAGCTGGATGAGATCGCCGTGATGGATCCGAGTTATTTAGCATTCGTTGAAATGATGCGTAAATTCTCTAGTCAGTTTCAGATAGATATCATGAAGAACTTTATACAAGAAATCAGGACATGACCAACTTAGTATTAAATCGCCATCAGTCGTCAATCGTGTTGATTGTAGATGATGTGATGGATAATTTAGCTGTACTACACGATGCGCTAGACGAATCTGGCTTTACCGTGATAGTGGCTAATAACGGTAAAGTGGCCATCGAGCGGGCTGAAGCGGTTAAACCGGATATTATTTTGTTAGATGCCATGATGCCGGAGATGGATGGTTTTGACGTGTGTCGCAAGCTAAAGCTCAACATTAAGACAAGTCATATTCCCGTGATTTTTATGACAGGCTTAACCGAATCAGAACATGTAGTTGCAGCGTTTCAAGCGGGTGGTACAGACTACGTTACAAAGCCTATTCGTACTAACGAAGTATTAGCAAGAATTTCAGCGCACTTAAAAACATCACGTCAAATGCATCAGGCACGAGGTGCACTGGATGCATTTGGCCAGGCTGCAATAGCTATTACACCGCATAATGGCAAAATCGTTTGGCAAACACCGCTTGCACGTCGGTGGCTACAAGATTATTTCTTCGCTGAAAATGAGTTAAGTGAATTAATTACGCCCCCTGTTGTATTTAATTGGATCGCTTTAGCTTATCAAACTGATGCTTCTGGAAAGGCACTGCAACCTCTGACCATTATAGAAAGCTCTAAGCGACTCACTTTTAGTCCTGCAGATATTACGAGTGATGAGCAGTGGGTAATTGTATTGAGGGAAGAGTCGGATGCTGCTCAAATAGAAGCCTTAATGCTGACATTCAAGCTTACAAAGCGAGAATCTGAAGTGCTCTATTGGGCGATTAAAGGGAAAACCAGCCGAGATATAGGTGATATTTTAAGTACAAGCCCAAGAACGATTAACAAGCATCTTGAACACGTTTTTGTGAAGTTGGGTGTTGAAACAAGAACCGCTGCGGCATCACTTGCCGCTTCAAAGCTACGCGGTTTGATTAACTAGCTGTTATCGCTAACTGACAACTTACTTTTAATTTAAGCTGCTAATCTCTCTTCGAAAACATTGCGCAATAGAGGGGCCAATGACTTTATTTTTAATGCATGATTTAATAACTTGTTATTACCTTCCCCAAGCTTTTGCAAACCTAATGCAGTACGCACGCTAATGCTTTGTGTGTCTCGCTCCAGTAGGGTAATGGAATCTCCCGCTCCAACCTCGCCCTGTGTTAAAACGCGTTGATAAAATCCACTAAAGCCGCTTCGCAAAAAGTCATCTAGAATATCTGGTCGACCGATTTTGTGGCCAAACTTAAAGCAAGGGATACGCGGCATCGTCACCTGAATGACTGCGCCAGTTTGTGAATTGCCAATTTGAAAAATATCACCTATGTAGACTTCATCTTCCAGCAATCCCGTGACGGTAAAGTTCTCGCCAAATGTACCAAAAGGTAAATCAGCTATATTTAAACTGTTTTTCCAATGCCTATAATGTTCTAAAGGGTAGCTATAAACAGCCTGATGTTCTCCACCATGCACCGAAGCGTCTGCCTGACCATCTCCTACTAGTGCTAATTTGTTCAGCCACACACGTTCTTGAACAGGTTTTTTATAAATGCCCGTAAGAACTTGCTTGCCATTAATTTCAACTACTTTAGGTAATCCAACATTAACAGCAAGTAGTTTCATCAGCCTGAATCCCATAATTTTTTTAATTATCTCCCCTTGATTATCTTTAAGTAATACGTTATTTTGCGTAGGGGTGTGATAGTTAAATTTATTTTGTTAATCAAGGTTAAAAGACTAACACTCATTTTATGGATTAAAATTTTGGTTATATTCATGGTGCAATATTTTGATATAAAGCACTTATATGGTGCAAATTTTTTGATGCTTAAATAATTATAAGCAATGCTTTTCGGTAACACATTGAAGTGTATAGTAATTTAAATTGATTTATTAATGGCATACTACTTGCTAATTATAAATTAGCGAGAAAGCGGCGTTGTAATGTAATAAGCCGCTACAGTTTTACAAAAGATGACTAGGGTTCCGATTTTCAAATAACTGATTATTAAGTATTGAAAATGACTGGACCGAGAGTTGTCGGCCATCAGCAATTGGCTACACGGAGGGATAAAAGCCCGGGAGGAAGCGTTTTTTTAAATGCCGCCTTCTCGACTTTTTACCAACCTAGGAGCCAACCATGCAAAGTTCAAGTTTTTTCAAACGCTTTTCAGCACGCACTGTATTAACTGCCACCGCATTCACCGCATCTTTATTATTCACAGGTTTATCTAACGCTGCCGCACCGCTTAAAGTAGGTTATAGCGATTGGCCAGGATGGGTCGCATGGCAAGTCGCCATTGAAAAAGGTTGGTTTAAAGAAGCGGGTGTCGATGTTCAATTTGAATGGTTTGATTACGTTGCCTCTATGGACGCTTTCGCTGCAGGCAAAATTGATGGCGTAACCGTCACCAATGGTGATGCTTTGGTCACGGGTTCTGGCGGTGCTAAAAACGTTATGATTCTTTTGACGGATTATTCTAACGGTAACGACATGATTGTCGGCAAGCCTGGAATTAAAAGCCTAAAAGATTTAAAAGGTAAAAAAATAGGTTTAGAAACTGGTTTTGTAGAACATCTTTTATTGCTAAATGGTTTAGAAAAAGTTGGCATGAAAGAATCTGATGTCACGATTGTGAATACCAAAACCAACGAAACTGCACAGGCACTAGCCTCTGGCGATTTAGCCGCAATTGGCGCATGGCAACCTAACTCAGGCGAGGCGATGAGCCGAGTACCAGGTGCGAAACCAATTTACACTTCAGCTGATGAGCCTGGCCTAATCTACGATGTATTAACTGTCAGCCCTGTGAGCCTATCTACACGCAAAGCCGACTGGAAAAAGGTCATTAAAGTGTGGGACAAAGTAGTGATGTATATCAATGACCCTAAAACACAACCTGATGCAGTAAAAATTATGGCAGCACGCGTAGGTATTAAGCCAGAAGCTTATTTACCTTTGCTAAAAGGCACTAAATTGTTAAGTCTTGAAGAAGGCAAAAAAGTATTCGTAAAAGCTAATGGCTTTAAGTCACTATATGGTTCTAGCAAAATTGCGGATGACTTTAACGTTAAATATGGCGTTTACAAAAAACCGATGGATTTGACTAAAGCCATTGATGCTTCACTTGCTACGAAATAATGCAGTAAAAACTTATTAGCTCAGTCAATTAATAAAGATAAGGAAACAGAATGAGTTTTTCATCTTGGTTTGCAGTGCGAAGGGAATTGTCGCCCAGCAAGCAAAAGTTATTAGGGTTAGGCTCATTTTTGTTACCGTTATTGATTTGGTGTGTTGTTAGTTATGTGCCGTTTGTGTGGCATCCCATGGTCATGGTGAGTAGTCCTGGTGATGTAGATTACTTTCAGGTAGACATGTTAGTAGATAAATCCGTATTTAAGGATGAGCTTGCTAACATGCAGACTACCGGTAAAGCCTTACCAGTAGGCGCACCGGCAAACCCAATTTATCTACCTGCACCACATCAGGTTGCCAAAGCTTTATATACAGGCTTTACGACTGCACCAGAACAGCGTGATGGAAAATGGCTGCACGAAAGTTTGTGGCACAGCATCCAGATTATCTTCTGGGGGTTTTTTATTTCCTCACTGATTGGCGTGCCCTTAGGGATTTTGTGCGGCACTTATAGTGCAATTTCTCGGCTTAATGAGCCTTTCATAGAGTTTTTCAGATATTTACCTGCACCAGCTTTTGGCGCCCTGATGGTCGCTATTTTAGGAATCTATGATGGACCTAAGATTGCTATTATCGTTATCGGCACTCTATTTCAACAAATACTGATTATTGCAAATACTACCCGCAAGCTTGACTACTCGTTGCTGGAAGCAGCCATGACACTAGGTACAAGCAAATTTAAACTCATGATGCATGTGATTATTCCGGGCATATTGCCTGAGCTGTATCGTGACCAACGGATTTTGTTAGGCTGGGCTTGGACTTATCTAATTGTGGCTGAATTGATCGGCACATCTTCTGGCATCACTTGGTTTATTACCCAGCAGGCACGTTATCAGCATTTTGATAATGTTTATGCCGCCATCATCATGATTGGTATCCTAGGGTTAGGTGGAGATTTAATGCTGGCTTGGCTTAGTAAGCGTCTGTTCCCATGGGCTGTTCCTTCTAATAAAGCATAGACCGGCTAATAAAGAATAAAGGACTTAACGTGGCTACTAAAATAAATTTACCAAGCTATTTAGAACAATCGGACGCGGTTAAGCAGCGTTTTGATCGCCTAAAATCGCGCGAAGTGATTTTAGAAGTAAAAGATTTGAATAAAGTTTACAAAACTGCAAAAGGTGAAGTGACGGCGCTGAAAAATGTAAATTTTAAAACGCATAAACGCGAATTTGTCTGCGTGATTGGTCCTTCCGGTTGTGGTAAATCAACGCTGATTCGCATTTTAGCGGGCTTAGAGTCACATACTTCTGGTGAGGTATTACTTGATAACAAACCAGTGAATGGCCCTGGGCGCGACAGAGGTATGGTGTTTCAGGGTTACACGTTATTTCCATGGTTGAACGTAAAGCAGAATGTGATGTTTGGCTTGAGAATGAACAATATAGACTCAGCTGAAGCCGTTAAAGAAGCTGATCTATGGCTTGAGCTGGTCGGTCTGGAAAAATTTGCCAATGCCTATCCGCATGAACTTTCTGGCGGTATGAAGCAGCGTGTGGCTATCGCGAGAGCATTGGTTAATCAGCCACGCATTCTACTGATGGATGAGCCATTCGGTGCGTTGGACGCACAATCCAGATGCAAGATGCAAACGCATTTGCTTGAAATCTGGCGCAATATCGACGTGACTATTTTGTTTATTACACATGACTTAGATGAAGCCATTTTTCTAGCAGATAGAATTTTGGTGCTAAAAGCACACCCAGGTGAAGTGCAGGAGTTGATTGAAGTGCCAGTGCCGCGTCCGCGTAGTGTTGATGATTTGATTAGCCC
>JBKJUR010000001.1:0-4139 GCA_046590165.1 Methylotenera sp. | reverse complement strand
CTTTACCTGCGTGATGGTCATTCCCCCGACATTTTAAGTAAACTCCGCCGCGGTCATTGGGTAGTGCAAGCCGCCATAGATTTGCATGGGCTTGTCAGTGATGAAGCACGGCTTTATGTATCAACGTTTATCAGCGATTGTAAGAAGAATGGCATACGTTGCGTGCGCATCGTACACGGCAAAGGTCTGGGTTCACGTAATCGCGAGCCCGTGCTCAAACACAAACTGCGTGGCTGGCTAATGCAAAAAGACGAAGTAATTGCCTACGCAGAAGCGCGCAGGCAAGATGGCGGTAGTGGCGCAGTGATTGTATTACTTAAAGCGTAAAAGCAGATTTACTACAATCCTAAATCACTTAAACTTGCATGATCATCTGGTCTGCGACCTAGCGGCCAAAAGAACTTACGATCACTTTCTTTAATGGGTAAATCGTTAATGCTGGCATAACGCAACTCCATCAGTCCGTTGGCATCAAATTGCCAATTTTCGTTACCGTATGACCTGAACCAATTACCAGAGGCATCGTGCCATTCATAGGCAAATCGTACTGCAATACGGTTTTCAGTAAATGCCCATAGCTCTTTAATGAGTCGATAATCCAGTTCTTTTGCCCATTTATGAGTTAAAAATTGTACGATTTCTTCACGTCCACGTGGAAACTCGGCACGATTGCGCCATTGGCTATCGTGCGTATACACCATGGAAACACGCTCTGGGTCGCGGCTATTCCAGCCATCTTCTGCCATGCGCACTTTTTGTATAGCACTTTCTTTTGTAAAAGGAGGTATGGGGGGACGAACTTCTGTCACTATAGTCATTGAATTTTCTCCTAACTTATTAAAGAGTGATTAAATTGAATTAAAACATTATTTACCAGCATTTATTCACCCAAGAAGCCACCGCTTTGATGCGCCCACAATGAAGCGTACAAACCACCAGATTTGAGTAATGTTTTATGGTCACCCTCTTCAATAATGCATCCTTCATCTAACACAATTAATCTATCCATTGCCGCGATTGTAGATAACCGATGCGCGATGGCAACCACGGTTTTACCTTGCATTAAGTTATATAGACTTGCCTGTATTGCTTGCTCTACTTCTGAATCCAAAGCGCTCGTGGCTTCATCAAGCAGCAAAATCGGCGCATCTTTTAGCATCACACGAGCGATGGCAATGCGCTGACGCTGCCCGCCAGAAAGTTTTACACCGCGCTCACCTACATGTGCGTCATAGCCAGTGCGGCCTTTTGCATCCGCCAAACCTAAAATAAAATCATGGGCTTCGGCCCGCTTCGCGGCGGCTATCATGGCTTCATCCGAAGCGCCTGGTCTACCATATAAAATATTATCTCGTACACTTCTGTGCAACAACGATGTATCTTGCGTGACCATACCGATATGCTCACGCAGGCTATTTTGTGTGACTGAATTAACATTTTGACCATCAATCAAAATCTGGCCAGTTTCAACTTCATAAAAGCGTAGCAACAGATTCACGATCGTTGATTTACCAGCACCCGAGCGTCCTACCAAGCCTACTTTTTCTCCAGGTTTGATATGTAGATTGAGTGATTTTAATATTCGCCTTTTACCGCCGTAGTTAAAATCGACTGCATCAAATTTAACTTCGCCTTGTTCTACTTTTAGAGGTTTAGCATCAACTATGTCTTTGATTTTATTATGTGTTGTCAGGGTATTAATACCGTCTTGTACCGTACCAATTTGCTCATAAAGCGAAGTCATTTCCCACATTACCCAGTGTGAGATACCATTCAATCGCAACGACATAGCGGTAGCGGCAGCCACACCGCCTACGGTCACTTCACCTTTACTCCAAAGCCATAGTGCAGTGAAACCAGTAGCAATAATCAACATCACATTTAGCATATGATTCACTACTTCCACTTGGGTTACCAAACGCATCTGGCTATTCACTGCACCTAAAAATTCATGCATGGCAAACCTAGCGTAGCCGGCCTCACGACCAGCATGTGAGAACAATTTTACCGTGCTGATATTGGTGTAAGCATCAGTAATTCTGCCTGTCATCATAGAGCGCGCATCCGCTTGATTTTGTGCAACTTTACTGAGTTTGGGTACAAAATAACTCATGGAAGTAATATATGCAGCTAACCATACTAAAAATGGCAGTGCAATCAATGGGTTGAAATAAGCGACTATCGTGACCATCGTGCCGAAGTAAATCAGCACATACACCATAATATCCGCAAGAATGAACCACACATCGCGCACTGCTAACGCTGTTTGCATGACTTTTGCTGCAACCCTGCCAGCAAACTCATCTTGGTAAAAACTCATGCTCTGGTTAAGCATCAATCTATGAAAATTCCAGCGCAAGCGCATGGGGAAATTCCCCGCTAGCGTTTGGTGCTTTAACAAAGTTTGCATCAAAATAAATATTACGCTTGCCACTAATGCAATTGAAAGTGCAATCAAATGCGTACCTTCACGTACCCATAACTCTGAGGGTGGAATTAGTGCTAACCAATCAACGACTTTGCCCATCATCGCGAACAATAGCGCCTCAAATGCACCAATTAACCCAGTAAATATGGTCATACCCAGCAAGAATGGGCGTATTCCTTGTGAGCTTACCCACAAAAACTGCCATAGCGATTTAGGTGGCGCGGCAATTTCATTGATAGGGAACGGATTTAAGAGATTTTCAAACCAACGTAACATAGACGATTTCGATACTTTAAATTGATAGTTTTTAGAAGTTGATTGTTTTAGAGAAAAATCATTCTACAAAGCATGATTTTTTCAAAGCTAACATTCGGTATTAATAATACGTAAGACTAGTTGATAGAGTTATGACACTTAAACAAGTTGCAAACTAAAAACATCAGTTTGGTTTCGGGCTTATAAATTTGGCTACAAGTTTACTATTCAGCTTTAATTTTTACTATCAAGCAAACGGCTTCCGCAGCAATCCCCTCGCCTCTACCGGTGAACCCTAGCGTCTCTGTAGTAGTCGCTTTCACATTAATGGCATCTATAGCTACACCACAGTCGGCAGCGATATTTGCACGCATTTGCTGGGTATGAGGAGATAATTTTGGTAGCTCACAAATTACCGTGCAATCTATGTTATTTACTACATAGCCCCGAGCTCTAAGCAATGTGATCACGTGGCGCAATAACTCGCGAGAATCAATGCCTTGGTAGCGTACATCACTTGGTGGGAAATGCTTACCAATATCTCCCAGCGCCGCAGCGCCTAACAAAGCATCACAAATGGCATGTAGCAATACATCGGCATCTGAATGACCATCTAAGCCTTTTTCGAAAGGAATATTAACACCACCAATGATACATTTACGCCCAACCACTAATTGGTGCACATCAAAGCCATGGCCGATTCTAATTGTCATATTTAGCTCATTAATAATGGTTAAGTAAGGCAGCAAGCACTGCTAAATCTTGGGGATACGTTACTTTAAGATTACGCAATTCACCTGTTACTAACTTAGGCTTTAAACCTAGCGCCTCAATGGCTTCAGCTTCATCAGTAGGTATACCATTAAATTTGGTGAGTGCATCTTTAAGCGTAGCGTAACGAAACATTTGCGGCGTTTGCGCTTGCCATAAATCGTTACGCGGTAGCGTAGCAGAAACACACTGTTCGTCATCCGCGCGTTTTAAGGTGTCAGCTAAAGGCAACGCCAGCAAACCGCCCACGCTATCATCTTCCAGCGTCTTGATTAAGTGACTTAGCAATAGATTACTTAATCCGGGCCGAGCTGCATCATGCACCAGCACCCAATCATCGGCTGCAACATGTTTTTGAATTGCGTTTAATGCATTAAGCACTGTAGCTGCCCTAGTGTCACCACCACAATAATGCACTTGTAATTTACTGCTCAATTTCATATTAGCATTTTGCCAATGTGTATCGTCAGCACTTAAAATGACATTGATCGTATCAATTTTAGCTGATTGGTCAAACACTTTAATAACATGCTGAATCAAAGGCTTACCATTTAAACTTAAATATTGTTTAGGCGATCCTGCTCCCATGCGGCTACCGCTTCCGGCGGCAGGAATAATGACATGAAAACGCGCCATACTAGATTCGAAATAATGTAATCATCATGCCCAGATTTTAACATGGCAA
>JBKJUR010000063.1:0-43168 GCA_046590165.1 Methylotenera sp. | reverse complement strand
GATGTTCCATGGGGTACAGGTGGTTTGCTGGTGATTAAAAAACCATGGCCATCGATGATACGTACCATCTACAACGACCCTGAACGCTTCGTTTCAAGTTATTACCCTGTAGACTTAGGCGGCAAAATCTACCTTGCGGGTGATGGCGCAGTACGTGACGCCAAAACGGGTAACTTTACCATTATGGGTCGTATTGATGATGTATTGAACGTGTCTGGTCACCGCTTAGGCACCATGGAAATTGAATCTGCATTGGTATCGAATCCATTGGTTGCTGAGGCAGCCGTAGTGGGTAAACCGCATGACATTAAAGGCGAATCTGTTGTTGCTTATGTGGTGCTAAAAGGTAAACGTCCTGAAGGCGAAGAAGCGAAGAGAATCGTCGCGAATCTGCGTGACTGGGTAGGTAAAGAAATCGGCCCAATCGCCAAGCCAGATGAAATTCGCTTTGGTGACAACTTACCTAAAACCCGTTCAGGCAAGATTATGCGCCGGCTTTTGCGTTCATTGGCAAAAGGTGAAGAAATCACTTCTGATATCTCCACGCTGGATAATCCAGCGATTCTGGAACAGCTAAAAGAAGTGGTGAAATAAGATGGAAGGCTTGCTGGTATTGGTAGTGCTTATACTGGCAGCCTTCTTTTTGATGCGTGGTAAATGATTAAAAACGCATATTTATTAATGGGTTGATATTTATGGTTGCAGAGACTTAAGTTTCTCAATAATCTGTACGGCCAATTTCTTTCCTGCTGCTTCAGTTACGTTCTTATCTAGTGTAGAGGCTTCAAGTTGCACCACTCTACTCACAATCACCAACTGTTCACGTGTGAGATTTTTGCGGGTATCAACCACTTGCACTTGTGGAAATACAAACAAAAAGCTTGGCTTCCATGTTTGACCCATATACACATAGTCAGCACCACAATCACCGCCTAATTTTCCAGCAATTTCAGGGCGATCATATAAGTAACCATTGCCTTGATTACTTGCTTTTTTCAGCTCGGCACATGCCGGCATGAGTTCATAGCCATTGCTAGCAAGATCTTTTCTGATGACAGAGTCAATCAGTGCCGTGCGCTCTACTTCTTGCGCGACATTTGGAATAGGCGATACATCACGCAATTCAAAATCCACTACCATGATTTTTTTCACAGCAGTTGAAGGCTTCTCTATCTCTTCTGCGAATAAGAGTCCAGTTAAAAAAAGCCCACTCATCAAGATTAATAATCTAGACATCTTCATCCCATCATAGATTTACTCATATAAATAAAATTTGATTATGATTTCATACTTAGCATACATGACTATGCATATATGACTATTTACAAAGAACTGAATTCCCCGCCTAGCATGAATGATGGAATAAATCTTATTTCGGGTAAAATACCGTTTTGCCTACTTCAAGTTCACCATGTCAGCACTGCCAACAACACCATTACAAGCTCAAATCAAACGTCGCCGTACCTTTGCCATTATTTCCCACCCTGATGCGGGTAAAACTACACTGACGGAAAAATTATTGTGGTTCGGCGGGGCTATTCAGGTGGCAGGTGAAGTGCGTGGTCGCAAAGCCTCGCGCCATGCTACATCAGACTGGATGGAACTGGAGAAGCAACGCGGCATTTCAGTCACTTCATCTGTGATGCAGTTTCCGTATCGTGAACACATGGTGAATTTACTCGATACGCCAGGCCATGATGATTTCTCGGAAGATACCTACCGTACGTTAACTGCCGTGGATTCTGCGGTGATGGTGATTGACTCGGTAAACGGCGTAGAAGCGCAAACCATTAAATTATTAAACGTGTGTCGCATGCGAGATACGCCAATCATCACGTTTATCAATAAACTGGATCGTGAAAGCCGTGCGCCGATTGAATTGATGGACGAGATTGAAACCACGTTAGGCATGGAATGTGCGCCTATGACCTGGCCGATTGGCATGGGAAAAAGTTTCAGGGGGGTTTATAACCTGTATACCGATACTGTTTCATTTTTTGACCCGCGTGCAGACAAAGGCACCTCTGAAACGATTAAAGGTTTAGATAACCCGCGTCTGGATGAGTTGCTAGGTCATGTTGCAGGTGAGCTTCGTATTGATATTGAGTTGGTGCGGGGCGCATCGCATACCTTTGATACCGCACGTTATTTAAATGGTAAACAAACACCAGTATTCTTTGGCTCAGCCATTAACAATTTCGGTGTGCAATCATTGCTAGATGCTGTGGTTGACTTATCTCCAGCACCGCTTGCACGTAGTACGGCTAGCCGTGAAATCGCACCAGATGAAGCAAAATTTTCAGGTTTTGTGTTCAAAATTCAAGCCAATATGGATCCAAAACACCGGGATCGTATTGCGTTCTTGCGGGTATGTTCTGGACGTTTCGAACGTGGCATGAAGATTAAACAAGTCTCGACTGGTAAATTGATGGCAGTAAATAATGCCATCACCTTTATGGCGCAAGACCGTACCACAATGGATGAAGCGTATTCAGGCGATATTATCGGCATTCCTAATCATGGTACGATTAAAGTTGGTGATACCTTTAGTGAAGGCGAAGCGCTGAAATTCACTGGCATACCTTCATTTGCGCCTGAGTTTTTCCGCCGTGCACGTTTAAAAAATCCACTGAAAATGAAGCAGCTACAAAAGGGCTTGCAACAATTGGCAGAAGAAGGTGCTTCACAGCTTTTCCGTCCACTTTTAAGTAATGACCTCATTTTGGGCGCGGTGGGCATGTTGCAATTTGATGTAGTGGCACATCGCCTAGAACATGAGTATGGCGTGGATATTGTGTTTGAAAATTATGACTGCTATACCGCTCGCTGGTTGAGGGGTAAGGATTCAGACCTGAGTGCAATTGCAGATAAATATGGCTTTAACGTAGCACTAGATGGTGCTGAAGAGTATGTTTACCTCGCACCAAACCGTGTGAATTTACAAATGGCACAAGAGCGTTACCCAGATATCGAGTTTTTAGAAACGCGTGAAATCATCTAAAATTTCCACTAAAAACATATCTAAAAATCTCTGCACTTGTGAAAGCGGCAAGCCTTATAGTGCTTGCTGCGAACCATATCATTTAGGAGTTGCTGCGCCAACTGCCGAGGCGCTCATGCGCTCGCGCTACACGGCTTATGTATTTGGGGTTGAAGATTATCTGTTGCAAACATGGCATCCCGATACCCGTCCTGATGCATTAAATCTAACAGAAGCACTACCTACCAAATGGCTAGGATTGCAAGTAAAGCATACTAAAACAATGAGTGAATCTACTGCAGCGGTTGAGTTTGTGGCGCGTTATAAAATTGGCGGTAAAGCAGAACGGCTACACGAGCTAAGCCAGTTTGTTCGCTTGGAAAATCGCTGGTATTACCTAATAGGTGATGAGGTGAATTAACAACCCATGTTTTAGTAGGGTTACTTGCCATGATGCTAAATATAGCGTTTAATCCGATACACTTAGTTTTTTCAGCTCACAAACTGCAATGGTTTGTATTTATGATTTGTATTTAATGTATCGACATAAAGCTAGCGACCATGCGACCTGAAGAGGCTCGCGAACACTTTCTGAATGACTATTGTGATTAAGTTTCTTTAACTCTGTTCTAAAGGACTGTTATGGATAAGAATAAAATTGCACATGCAGGCAAGCACGAAGTATCAAATCCTAAAATATTATCTCAAGATACCGATTTCCGCACTGTCGCTGAAGATGCACCAGTCATGTTATGGCTGACCAATGCTGTTGGCAAGGTAGTTTTTACCAACTTAAAATGGAAGAAATTTATAAGCGGTGCATCAGATCAGGCCCCTTTAGCGAGCGACGCCTGGATCAAGGCCCTGCATCCAGATGACTTCGAGCTCTGCATGAAGATTTTCGATGACGCATTCATTGAACATGAGTCGTTCCAAATGGAATACCGCCTACGTCGAGCAGATGGACAATACCGCTATGTGCTTGACACGGGCGAGCCTTACCTGAACAAAGACGGTAAATTTGCTGGTTTTATTGGATCTTCAAGCGATGTGACAGACCGTAAAAATCACGAAGACCAGTTGCGCCTCTCCCAGTTAGAGTTGTCACAGCACAACCAGAAAATGCAATTTATTAATGAGCTTAACTCATACTTGCAAGTGTGCCTCTCCCTTGATGAAACCCACCCAATTATCGAACATTACGCGAAGAGGATTTTTGAGGATTATTCAGGTGTGCTGTATCTGTTTGATGAAACCCATAGCATCGTTGAAACGGCGGCAAGGTGGGGTAATGCTGAATGTTTATCGCAAACCGTCATTACACCCGACGACTGCTGGGGTTTGCGCCAAGGCAAAGTACACGTGGTGGATGGCGCAGATGACGTGATTGTATGCAACCACATTCATGGTAGCTGCAAAGATGGTTACGTCTGCGCGCCCGTCATTGCTCAGGGAGAAATGATCGGGGTACTTAGCGTAACGCTAGGCTCAGAAGATATTGTCGATGATACAGGCAAACTGAGAACATCTAAAGAATCACGCACACGCCTGATTGCAATGGCGGCAGATAACTTGGCAATGGCCTTGGTCAGCCTGAAACTGCGTGAAGCTTTGCGCAGCCGATCAGTGCGCGACCCATTAACCAAACTATTTAACCGGCGTTACCTAGAAGAAACGTTAGCGCGCGAATTATCTAACGGGAAACGCTCTAACCAGAACCTTGGAGTCATCATGATTGATATTGATCACTTCAAGAAATACAACGATACCCATGGTCACGATGCCGGTGACTTTGTGCTGGTAGAGATTTCAGAACTACTCCGTTCTAAACTGCGGGAAGGTGATATTGCCTGTCGCTACGGCGGTGAAGAGCTGGTCATGATTATGCCAGGGGCTACAAAAGAGATTACTGCCACCCGGGCTGAAGCCATGCGAGAAGCCATTGAAAAACATGAGTTCATTTACCAAGGCAATAATTTAAATGGTGTCACTGTTTCACTTGGTGTCTCAGAATACCCGCAAGATGGAGACTCCTCTTTAGCACTAATTAAAGCTGCAGACTCAGCACTTTACCGCGCAAAAGATGGTGGTCGAAACCAAGTAGTACTGGCTTAATACAAAATGGCTGGCTACAAAATGACTGGGTACAAAATAAATCGAACTTAAAAATAGAAAGGTTTTATTGTCATGAACACACTAAAAATCAACAAAGTATTAATAGGTGAAGCAATGGTTGGCGAAGGTAATGAAGTCGCACATGTCGATTTACTCATGGGGCCTCGCGGCAGCGCTGTCGAGACGGCCTTTTGTTTAACGCTCACCAACCAAAAACGTGGCGATAATGCATTACTGGCAGTAGTCGCTCCTAATCTCATGGCAAAACCAGCTACCGTGATGTTCAACAAAGTGGATATTAAAAACGCTAAACAAGCGGTGCAAATGTTTGGCGTTGCACAAGCTGGTGTTGCAAAGGCAGTAGCTGACTCTGTCAAAGAAGGCATTATTCCAATAGAAGAAGCTGATGATATATTTATTTGTGTAGGTGTCTTTATACATTGGGATGCAGAAGATGATACAAAAATCCAAGACTGGAATTATGAGGCGACTAAATTAGCCATAAAACGCGCCGTTGGTGGCTGGCCAAGCGCTGCTGAAACGATTAAGCAAGAATTTTCTGCACATCATCCATTAGCTGCGCATGACTACGAAGAAGAACCTACAACAAGCGAACTTCATATCGTGGCATTATAAAAGTAGCAAAATCAATTGTGACCTTATGCACACTCTTAAAATTACTGAAATGTTAATGTAATAATCACTAGGTAATATGGACTATATAAATCTTTTAAAAGAGTCTATATGGTCTATGAAAAATCTGCACTTGGTTATAACGAATTTATTAATGAAAAACGCACATTAAACGTTAGAGAACGGCAAGTGCTCTTACTGGTGAATGGCGTTAGAAACATTGATGATTTAGAAAAATTCTTCAAAAAAGATCATTTGATAGACACAATTCAAAAGCTTGAATCAAACGGCTTTATTCAATTGTTTAACAGTTCCAACAACAGCAAAACTAAACCTAGCGAGAATAGATCATCACTCACAACTTTATCGTTCTTTGACCCCGAAAATACAGCCAAGCCAATTAACACGACAAAAATTGAAGCGGTAAAAACCATACTCATCAATGCAACCGATGATTATTTAGGCTTGATGGGAAGAAATATAAAAGAGCGTATTGCCAAATGTGAAAATGAAGTCGACTTAAGAAACTGTGTGTCAAGCTGGCACATGGCAATGCGTGAATCTAAATTAGGTCGTGAATCTACCGACTTTTTAATGGAGCAGATTCATCAAACGCTGGAAAACAATATGCAAGACAATGAGTTGTCTGAACACATTACCCATTAAACTATTGTGAATGGCTGTTGATAAAATCTACCATTGGTTTCAATAGCTCACCATTACCCCTCAACGGTTTAGCAAGCTTGGCAGCCATATCTATATGCCCATAACTAGCAAACTGTACTACTTCAACTGGGCTACCCTTAGATTTTATTTTTTCAGCTAAGTTAAAGGTATTCCGTGGCCAAACTGTGTCATCTTTAAGCCCGACCAACAGCAACATAGGTTGACTTTTACCTGTAACAAATTCTATCGGCTGCGATTTCCAGCGTTGATCTTCTGGACCGAAAATCTCTTTTAAACGGTCTGTTTTAACTGGTAAAAAATCGTAAGGTCCCGCCAAGCCTATCGTGCCCCGAAAATCAGTGGGCTTAAGATTTTCTTTAGCCAAATACTCAGCGTTTAAGCTCAGCATTACGGCAATATGTGCACCTGCAGAATGACCTGCTAAAAATACACGATTCGGGTCGCCACCAAAGTCTTGAATATGATCTTTCACCCATTTAGCTACAGTGGCTGGGTCGGCCATAAAGCCAGGGAAAGTCACTTCTGGAAAAACGCGATAGTCAGGAATTACAGTTACAAACCCATTCGAAGTGAATGCCTCAGCTGCAAATTTATAATCGGATTTATCACCGGAATCCCAGCTTCCTCCATAATAAAAAACAACGACGGGCGGTTTTTCTTGTCCATTTTTAACGTGCTGTTTGGGTTGATATATATCTAGTTTTTGCCGTGGTGAGTCGCCGTAAGCGATATCAGCATGCAATGCATAGCAACTACTTGGTACAAGTGCATTAAGTGTTTTAATCGGTGAGCAAGCAACGGTTACTGCTGCTGCCAATCCAATTGCTGCGGATGATAGTAGTTTTTTTACTTTGTGATGTGGTGCCATAAAATGATGATCATATTTTGAGTATTCAATAATCTATTTTACGTTGTACAGAAGTTTTTAGATTCAAATTTAAATGGGCAATTTAATCTCAACACTTAAACCGCTATTCTCTTGATTGCTCGCCGTAATCGTACCGCCATGTGCCTCAATAATTTGCTTTGCAATCGCCAAACCCACTCCATGACCATCGGCACTATTAGTTTTGCTCCCCCTAAAAAAAGCCTGAAATATAGTGTCTAGTTCATTCGATTCAACGCCTGGGCCTTGATCTATCACTTTGATACAAACCTTAGCATTTTCCAGTTGTGTGGTCATTTCAATCACAGAATCATTCGGGCTATATTTAAGCGCATTGCGCACGACATTATCTATAGCGCGATGTAATAGATCTTGCTGGGCTAATATGGTCAAAGTTTCTGAAGTATTACCAATCTGCTGATATTTGACGGTGATATTTTTTGCCACACCTTCAAACTGTGCATCTTCAACAACTGTCATCAGCAACTCGTTCAAGTCTACAGGCTCTTTTTCTAGTCTCATCACACCTGACTCTAGTCTGGAAAGCTCTAACAGCTCACCTACCAAGCTATCCATGCGTTCAGATTCTCGTTCTATACGTATCAATGATGATTCAAGTTTATCTGGCTGTTGACGCGCCAACCCTACCGCAATCTGCAGCCTTGCTAAGGGTGAACGCAACTCATGTGAAACCTGATGCAGCAAACGAGTTTGGCTCTGCATCAAGGCGCTGATGCGGGTAGCCATCACGTCAAATGCATTACCTAAATCAGATAGTTCGTCGTGGCGCGAACCCATCTCTGGACCCACGCGTACATTTAAATTACCACTGGCCGCACTTGCAAAAGCCTGCCTTAACTGTTTGATTGGTTTAGAAAAATACCACGCCAGCAAGGCGGCGAAAACAAAACTGGCAAGTACGCCAGCTAATAAAGGAATAAGCGGAAATAAATGTCTATTATGTGGTTTAGGATTAAAACCTAGAAAGCCAAAATGGTTTGGCGGCGGCAGTTGCCTTGCATCTTGGTGTTTAAGTGCGGGAACAAATAATAAATAGCGGTGACCATCATTAGCATCAATTTGCTGTACTGGGCTTCTATTCACTAATGCAATTTTACCAATCACATTTCCATTAGGCTCTTTACGCCCCAAAATATCACGCGCACTTTTAATTACTTCGGGGGGTAGAATCCGCCCTTGCAACTCAACATTCTGCTCATTCACCGCATAGACTTGCGGCATAGGCCGCTGCGACCAATGCCCAATCAAAGCCTGCAAACCATTCACTCCGCCAAACCTTAGTGTAGCTGCTGCTGATTCCACTACTGATTTTGCGGGCGGGCTCGCTTCAATCTGTGCATTTTCCTTCTCTAGATTTTTATTGGTCACCCAAACGGCAACACCAACGCCTGTGACCGCTGTTAGTTGCGCTAAAAAGAAGAATATAAAAAACTTCCAATACAGCCTACCCATGAGAATGATCCAAACACATATTCAATATTTATTCTTAAAGAGCCTAATCTTTAAGTAACTGATAACCAAGACGAAAAACCGTTTGTATGCATTGCCTGCCATCCGGCAAAAGCCCAAGCTTATGGCGCACACTGCTTAAATGCACATCAATACTACGGTCAAACCTTGCCAGTGGGCGGCCTAAAGCGAACTGTGAGAGATCTTGTTTGGTGACCACTTGTCCTGCATTTTTAGCCAAGATTTCAAGTAAATTAAATTCTGTACTTGTCAGCGTGACAGATTGACCGTTCCACTCTACAAGGCGTTGTGTAGGCCAAATGGTCAGTGCACCGACGGTAATCTGTGTGGTTGGAAGGCCAACACTTTCTTCCTGCGGTTTTACACGACGCAAGATTGCACGAATACGCGCCACAATCTCGCGTGGCGTACTAGGCTTGGGGACATAATCATCTGCGCCTAATTCCAAACCGATAATACGGTCTGTATTATCACCTTTGGCGGTAAGCATAATCACGGGAACGTTGCTATGCTGACGAATGCTTTTGAGTGTTTCAATGCCGTTTAATTTTGGCATCATCACATCAAGCACGACAATGTCTATCAGTTGATTGGATGCGTTTTGATCAGGCGATTGTTGCAGCACCATCTGCGCACCGGCTACGCCATCATGCGCAACTTGTACGTTAAAACTCTCAAGCTCAAGATATTCCTTAAGCATTTCTACCAGTTCAACATCATCATCTATCAATAATACTGTTTGCATTGGGTGTGTTAAATTTACCTAAGTAGTTAATAGTAGTTTAGATGTTGTCATCTTAACCAGCGTTTTCAGATGCCACAATCATTCATGACTAACTTTACTCAGCTTTACACACACTTAACAGCTCTTTACATAACGATACTGCAAACTGGCAACATCTTAAATAAGCATGAACAGTGAAGTACAGTCTTGCTAAGTTCTATGCCAATTTAAGCATTTATTCAAAACTAAAGGAATATCATGAACGCGACTTTGACAACAAATAAACCTAAATTCACATTTAAAAAAGTGTTGGCTGCTTCTATCATCGCAATTTCATTGCCACTTGCAACGCTGGCTTTAGCGCAAGACGATGGACCGAATGCCGGTAAACCAGATCATAAAATGGATAGAGGTTCTCACTGTGAAAAAGGGGCAAGAATGCACCATGGCATGGGCAAACCTGGCGTTCCTCCTTACCTGCGTGATGTCAAGCTGACTAGCGCACAAGAAGATCAGTTGTTTAGCTTGATGCATGCACAAATGCCAATCATGCGCGATCAACATAAACAAGCAATGCAGTTAAGGGAAGAGTTACGTACTGCATCTCAAGCGGATAAGTTTGATGAAGCAAAAGTACAACAGCTCGCGGACAAAATGGCAAGCTTAGAGAAGGAGAAAACCTTGATGCGAGCACGTAATGAAGCGAAGATTTTTGCTATCTTAACGCCTGAACAGCGGGCAAAAGCGCGTGAGGCTAAAATGCGCAAACACGGCGTCGAACGTGATGAAGCAGGTCATGGTGAACACATGAGCTTTGAACAAAAACAGCATCGCGCAGATGCTAGCCGTGTGATTTAATTACAGGCAATCTAGTGACTCTTGATGTAATGATTCACTAAAATGTAAAACTCAGGCCTATTAACCTCGTTGGTTAATAGGCCTTATTTTATGTCAATCAGATATTCTCAAACGCTTCGCAAAGCTGGCTAAGTAACTGGCCAAATAACGGCAGTACGTCATCTTTGCTATGTGGGCTTTCGTCATCTGTGCCTGCAATTACAAATGCAACCGTCAGCTTATCTAAATTTTCTCTAAATTCTGTCCAATGCTCAGCTTCAGCGTCGCCAATCAATTGAAATTTATTAAAACCAGATTCAATGATCTCCATCAACTCTGCGTCTGGCAAACCTGCAAACAAGGTTTTTACAATAGTGACTTGTGCAGCTTGCGGATTTGGCACAATGTCTTCTCGCACTAATGGTGAGGTTAAGAATGCGTAAACTAGCATTGCATAAGCTTGATAGACACTCAACATATCAAAGTTTTCACTGCGCTCAGCTAATGGCGAGCGCTCGGCTGCTTGAATCGCCCTAAAGGTCACATAGCAACTCAGGTAATCTGCGGCCGCGAGCGCGTCATATTGATCTAAATTCGTATTAGGTTGCGCTTCGTCTTCGCGTAATGTCTCCGCTAAGCACATGGCATGCATTAACTTAATGCGTTTTGAGTACTGAAATTCCATACATTCCTTAAAATCTTATTTTAATTTTTTACTACTTATTTGATTCATGCTTACCTGCAGTAAATCACTAGTGTTACATATCGCTATTCGTTTACGACTCTATTTGCCTAAGACTCTATTCACTAGCGACGCCTTCAATCCGCCTATCAGGAATCAACCACATTAAAGTGACCAATGCGTAGACGATGGCCGAGGTCAATGTAGAAAAACTCGCTGCAGCTATCGCACCTACATACATGACTAACGATAACTTTCCTTTGATGTCACGCCCTACCGCTTTAGCTAAAACAGAATGCTCTCCCTGACTGGCAATTATGGTTTTTTGCAAAATAAAATAAGCCAAAGAGGCGATTAACAATACCACACCATAAAGTGTTAACGGCAGTGCCGCAAAGTGATTCTCACCCATCCAACCCGTGACGAACGGGAATAATGACAACCAAAAAAGTAAATGTAAATTAGCCCATAAGATGCCAGCGGTCACATTCTTTACTGTATGCATCATGTGGTGGTGATTATTCCAGTAAATTCCGACATAAATAAAGCTTAATACATAGCTCAAAAACACAGGCAGTAGCGGCTTGAGTGATGCAATATCTGTACCGTGCGGCACTTTCATTTCCAGCACCATAATGGTGATGATGATGGCAATCACACCATCGCTAAAGGCTTCTAATCTGGATTTTCCCATTACTTTTCCTTTAAAACTATTAAATCTCAGGCATCGCTTCTAACTGCTCGTGTAAATCTAACCAACGTTCTTCAGCAATGTCTATCTGATTCGTTAATTCTGCCTGTTTTTTTAATAAGGTCTGCAATTCTGTTTTATCGGTTCCGCTGTAAAGTGCACTATCGTTTAAGCGTTCGTCACAGGCTTTTTTATCAGTTTGCCACTTGGCAATATTAAGCTCTATCGCATCTAACTCTTTCACAAGGGGTCTGCGTTCTACGATTCTGGCTTGCCGCTCTGCTTTGCTTAAGGCACGTTTTACAGCACCGCCATTTTTATTCGTGATGTCAGCATCTATGGCCAATGTTGCCTGTTTTTCTTTTAAACGCTGTTCATTTAACCACTGGCTATAACCTTCTAGATCGCTATCAAATGGTTCGGCTTTGCCATCTGCCACTAAAATAAACTCATCACATGTGGCGCGTAGCAAAGCTCTATCATGCGACACCAAAATGACACCGCCTTCATAATCCTGGAGCGCTAAAGTTAACGCGTGGCGCATCTCTAAATCTAAATGGTTGGTTGGTTCATCTAATAGTAGTAAATTAGGCCGTGTCCAAATCAGCAACGCCAATGCGAGTCGTGATTTTTCACCGCCAGAAAAATTCTCGCATGGCGACCTTGCCATCTCACCTTTAAAATCAAAGCCGCCAAGGTAATTCATGTGCTCTTGCTCGCGGGTCAGCGGGTCTAGCTTGAGCATATGTTGCAATGGCGATTCATCTGGGCGCAATTGCTCAAGTTGATGCTGGGCAAAATAACCTATGTTTAAATCTTTACCTTCAACACGCTTGCCGCTTAGCGGTTTTAATTCATTCGCCAGCAATTTGATTAAAGTAGTTTTACCAGCGCCGTTACGGCCCAATAAACCTAGTCGCTCACCTGGCCTAATCGCCAAGACGATGTCTTTAATGAGCGCAACATTATTGTAACCAACCGACATATCATCTAGCACTAGCAATGGATCCGGCGCTGCAATCGGCGCCCTAAATTCAAAATTAAATTGTGAATCTACATGCGCGGCGGAAATCATTTCCATGCGCTCAAGCGCTTTAATGCGGCTTTGCGCTTGGCGTGCTTTAGTAGCCTGCACCCGAAAGCGGTCAATATAACTTTGTAGGTGCGAAACCTTGCGCTGCTGTTTTTCAAACATGGCTTGTTGCAGCGCTAATTTCTCCGCACGTTGCCGCTCAAAATCTGAATAACCGCCTCGATACAAGGTAAGCGTTTGCTGCTCGATATGTGCAATATGGTTGACGATGGCATCTAAAAAGTCTCTATCATGCGAAATGAGCACCAGCGTGCCACGATAGCTTTGTAACCAGCCTTCCAGCCAAATCACTGCGTCTAGATCCAAATGGTTGGTTGGTTCATCCAGCAACAGCAAGTCAGAACGGCACATCAAGGCACGCGCTAAATTCAAGCGCACACGCCAGCCGCCTGAGAACGTAGACACTGGCTGCTGCAAGCCCGCCTGACTAAAACCTAAACCGTTTAATAATTCGGCCGCGCGCGCCTTGGCACTGTAGCCTTCAATATCCATCAAGCGATTATGCAATTCGGCAATTAACTCACCTTTATGATTCGCTTCTGCATCGGCAAGTGCCGCTTCAATATTACGTAGTTCGACATCACCATCTAACACAAACTCGATGGCAGGCATCGCGAGCGCTGGGGTTTCTTGTGCAACATGGGCAATCACCCAGGCTGCAGGAATGTCTAAATCGCCAGATTCAAGATGCATTTCACCGCGTAACAAGGCAAAAAGTGAAGATTTACCAGCACCGTTTGCACCGGTAAGACCGACTTTATGGCCTGGATGTAATTGCAAGGAAGCCGCTTGGATAAGGATTTTTAAGCCACGGACTAAAGTAAGTTGTTTGAATTGAATCAAGGGAAAACCATCTAAATTAATTAAAACTGGTCAAAAAATAAGCCAGAATTTGGCCTTCGTGTATGAATAAACGCTATTCTAAATGATTCAAGCAATAGTCTTAACAACTCTTTACCTACATTTAGCGAACAAGGTGTTTAACAAAACATTTGTAATGATAAGTATTGCAGTAAAATAGTAAACTACTACCTATCAAATTAAAATCGTGCCATTGAGATTGAATCTGGCTATCTATAAAGTCTAAAACCCAACTATCTATGGTTAAAAAATCTTTACTTTGGGTTTATCGCATCATTGCTTGGCTGCTTGGAATCGTGATTGTTGTTGTATTCATTTCAGCAATCGCCATCCAATTTTTAGTGCTGCCCAATATCAATCAATACAAAGATAAAATCGCCGAATTTGCAAGCAAATCAGCTAAACAAAAAGTCGATATCGGTCATATTAAAGCGGGTTGGCAAGGCATTAACCCACACTTAACCTTATCAAACATTGATATTTATGACACGCAAAATCGCCCTGCTTTGCAGCTTAATAATACCGAAGTCGCTTTATCATGGCTAAGCATTCCACTCCTAGAACCGCGCCTTGCTGAACTGACGATACGTAAACCTGAGCTCACTATTCGCCGAATCGCCAGTGGCGAGATATTTGTCGCCGGCATAAGCATGAGCGGTGAATCTAAACCTGAATTACCCAACTGGCTATTAAGGCAAACCAAAGTAGCGTTAGTAGATGCTAAAGTCATTTGGTTAGATGAAATGCTTAGCCCTTCAGAACTAACGGTTAAACCAGCATTAAGCTTAGATAAGCTTAATTTAGAAATATATAGCCCACCGTGGAAAAGTCTAGTTAAAAATCATCGCATCACACTGAGTGCTTTGCCTTCAGTGGGGACAAACAACCCAATTACCATCACTGGCAACCTGTATGGAAATGACGTCAGTAAGGCAGAAGAATGGCGCGGTGGCTTAACACTGAAATTTAAAAACGCTAACATTGCAGCGTTTAAACCATGGTTAAGCACTTTCAATTTACCTCAAACTCTTCCGCAGCCTGTTGCCTTGCAATCTGGTGTGATGAGTACTAAAACCGTCATTAATTTTGCAAATCGTCAGTTGAAATCAGTTGATAGTGAAGTCGCTTTAAATCACATGCAAATCCAGATTAAAGATCAAACTGAGCCTATTATATTCAACACCCTGACTGGAAAATTTAACTGGGAAAACTTAAGTGCCAAGCTAGCAACTGTATTTGATGTAACGAATAATGCCAATCAAATTATTAGCGGTAATGCATTTAGTATCAACGACCTAACTTTAACGACTAACAATGGCTTAAACCTGCAAGGTGTTAATGCTAACTACACAGATACTACAAGTAACGATAAACTGCGCCATCAAGCACTTAAACTAACGCTTACTCACATCAACTTAGCTTCGCTCAAACCGTTTTTGGCGCAGCTGCCGTTACCAACAGACATTTCACAACGGATAAGTGGCTTATCACCCACTGGGAATCTTGATGACTTCTTATTGAATTGGGAAGGTAGTCCATCAGAAACTAGCAGCTATCAACTCAGCACAAAATTTAGCGGCTTAGGCATTAAAAGCTATGAAAAAATACCCGGTTTCAGCAACTTAGCCGGCGCAATTAAGGCCAACCAAAAAACAGGCTGGCTAACACTGAATACACAGAATGCAACGTTAGATTTTAAAGGAATATTACGCTGGCCGATTCCTGCCGATAATTTGGCTGGTGATATTCGCTGGAATGTTGCAGCTCAAAACAATAAAACCAACAAAACAAACATCAAAGTGAGCAATCTTAGTATCAGCAGCCCACACTTAACTGGTACTGTTGATGCGACTTACATGATGGATGCTGTTAAAGGCGACTCCATTGATTTAATAGGGAAATTTAACCGTGGTGATGCAAAGTTTGCACCCTTTTATTATCCAACGATGCTCGGCGAAAATACGTTACACTGGTTAGACACCTCAATACTTGCAGGCCGTGCTGATGATATTCACCTAGTGGTAAAGGGTCGTCTGGCAGACTTTCCTTTTGTTGATCGCAATAATCATTTAGATAATAAATTAGGCTTATTCAGGGTGACTGCAAAAGTGAGCAACAGCGTGCTTGAATATGGCATAGACTGGCCTAAGGTTGAAGGTTTAGGCATGAATTTGCTATTTGAAGGCAAACGCATGGAACTTAACGCCACAACGGGCCATATTTTTGGCAACCAAATTGTTAAAAGCAAAACCACCATTGAACAGCTAGATGCTAACGACCCAATACTCAATGTTGTGAGTGAAGTGAAAGGTCCGGTGATTGAAGGCATCAAATTTGTGAATAACAGCCCAGTATCAAAGCTTACACAAGGTTTTACCGATGACTTGAAGACCAGTGGTTTAGGCAATTTAAATCTAAGTTTAAAAATACCTTTGAACAATATTGAACGAGCTGAATACAAAGGCGCATATCTCATTGTCAATGGCGCTATGCAAAGCGAAGATATTCCAGCATTGACTGGCATTAACGGCCTATTAGAATTTACTGAAAACAGTTTGTCTGCAAAAAATATCAAAGCCAGCGCATTTAGTGCACCGCTAGCGTTCAACCTAGCCTCAGGGAAAGATAAAGTCATTCGCGTTACTGCACGGGGGAAATTAACAGACGAAGCACTTAAACAGATTTTTAATACGCAAAATATGAGCAAGGGGACGAATTACATTAGTGGTAATTCTGACTGGCTCGGCGACATTACTATTCAAAAACCGCTTGTTAACATTAATGTACGGTCAGATTTAATGGGTATCACTTCACACCTACCAGCCCCATTTACTAAAGCCGCAAACGAGCGCTTGAATTTAATCATTGATAAAAAACAAGACGATATATCAGAGATGACTACATTGAGTTTAGGTAATAAGCTTACTGCAAAAATATCCCACAATATAGAAAATGGTAAATTACAGCTAAACCTTGCAACCATTCGTTTAAATGCCGATGCAACAAATAGCGGAATTAGCAATGCTAGCGAATTAAATACGAATATCGACTCCTCTAAATTCAAAGGTATACAAGTTTTTGGCAACTTAGATTATCTTGACGGTGATGCATGGCGTAATGTGCTGACCGACTTATCCAATGTAACAAAACCCGACACTGAAAATTCAGAACCATCTCTACCAATTCAAAAAATTGCGCTTAAAATCAATACACTGGATATATTCGATAGACGCATCAACCAGCTAAAAATCTCCAATAAGTCAGATAAAGATGGTTTGCGCGCGAATATACAAAGCCGTGAAATCTCGGGCGACTTGCAATGGCTAAATCAAAACAATGGAAAACTGATTGCTCATTTAACACATTTATCTATCCCTGATGCATCGCCCGCTCGAATGACAGCAGCGACTTCAAACATGATAGAGGCCAACACTAAAGATTCGGTTAAGCTTAATCAAATCTACCCTGCACTTGATATTACTGCAGATAGCTTTGAATTCAATAAGAAAAAAATGGGAGCCTTAGCCTTAGTTGCATTTCCACAAGAAGATAACTGGAGCATACAGAAATTTAAATTGATTAATCCAGAAAGTGTAATAACTGCAGATGGGATTTGGAATAAATGGGTGCGCAATCCCAATACGCGTTTCAATATCAATTGGGACATTAAAAATCTGGGTAAAACACTGGCGCGTTTTGGCTATCCAGATACCATTAAAGGCGGCTCTGGCGAGTTGATCGGCCAACTGAACTGGGCAGGCAGTCCTCATGAATTTGACACTATCGCCCTTAACGGTAATCTTCAATTCGATATGCGCAAGGGTGAAATTTTAAAAGTACAGCCTGGCGTAGGCAGACTATTAGGCCTGCTAAGCTTACAAAGCCTGCCAAGACGTTTGACATTAGATTTCAGGGATTTATTCAGCAATGGCTTTGCTTTTGATAAAATTAGCGCAACGGTAAAAATTGACCGTGGCGTGATGCGTAGCGACAACTTCTCCATGACTGGTCCTGCTGCTGATGTTGAGATTAAAGGTGAAACAAATCTGCAAAAAGAAACACAGCAACTATATGTTAAGGTGATGCCACATATTAGCGATAGCGTTTCTTTAGCTGCACTGGCAGGTGGGCCATTGGTAGGCGCGGTAGCATTCTTAGCGCAAAAAATATTGAAAGACCCTTTGAATAAAATTGCCTCAACAGAATATGAAATTGCTGGTACTTGGGATAACCCGTACGAAGTAAAACCAACGGATAATAATCAAGATAAGAGCAATGCATCTCCGTTAAACTAACTATAATCTCTTACAGATAATCAATATTAAAAGTATTCACCCAGCAAAAATTGGATCACTTATGGCTATCACCTCACGCTTAAAAACCACTAAATCTAAACTACTCAATCAAGATGATAACAAAGGCATTATAAAAGTAGCTGCCATACAAATGGCATCAGGCCCTTATGTTAGTGCTAACTTGAGCGAGGCGGAGCGTCTCATTGAAATTGCCGTGAACCAAGGGGCTAAGCTAGTAGTGCTACCCGAATACTTTGCCATTATGGGACTGAAGGAAATAGATAAAGTCGCGGTGCGTGAAGAAGATGGTAAGGGTCCGATTCAAAACTTTCTGAGCAAAGTTGCAAAAAAACATAAAATCTGGTTGATAGGTGGATCTGTTCCATTAGCGAGTAACTTTCCTAACAAAGTACGCAACAGCTGCCTTGTATATGACGACAAAGGTAAGCAGGTAGCGCGCTACGATAAAATTCATTTATTTGGCTTAGACTTGGGTAATGAGCACTATCACGAAGAAAAAACGATAGAAGCAGGCGATACCGTTAAAGTCGTTGAAACGCCATTTGGTAAAATTGGTTTGTCAATTTGCTATGACTTACGCTTTCCTGAACTTTATCGCGCTATGGGACAAGTAGATATGATTGTCATACCATCCGCATTTACTGAAACTACAGGTAAAGCGCATTGGGAAAGCTTGATACGCGCACGCGCTATTGAAAACTTGAGCTATGTAGTTGCCGCCGCACAAGGTGGCTACCATTTGTCTGGTCGTGAGACACATGGTAATAGCATGATAGTTGACCCTTGGGGTGTCATTTTAGATCGCCTACCGCGTGGTTCTGGGGTTGTTATTGCAACAATTAACCCCAAGTATCAAGCTAGTTTACGAGAAAGTTTACCTGCGCTTAAACACAAGACCATCAAATTTACAGCCAACTAAAAGTTAAGCTCAATAGCACCAAATATCATGAACTCAAGCAACCTAATATATAAACATTAGTCCTAGTTTAAATTACAGAATTTACTTAGCAAACTGATTGACGTTTATTGATATATTTAACTAATCAAGAATTACCATGTAATAAATTTAATTAGGTCAATTTAATACTATATGAAACCTCAAGAAATACCTACCAGCTCCAGTCCAATTTTAGGTTCGCATTTTGATGCCGCCACCGAAGCACTGCTAGCACCTGCCAGTTTAGATATCGCTAAACTACAAAATGTGCTTGGCGATATGATGTCGCACAAAATTGATTATGCTGATTTGTATTTTCAATATAGCCGCAGTGAGAGTTGGGGGCTTGAAGAAGGTCAAGTTAAATCTGGCAATTTCTCTATTGATCAAGGTGTAGGCGTACGTGCAGTAAGTGGTGAAAAAACCGCTTTTGCCTATTCTGACGACATTAATCTAGGCGCATTACTAGAAGCGGCAAAAGCAACTAAAGCCATATCAAGTTTTGGTCACGAACAAACGTCTACTAACCAAATAATTAAGCGTCAGGCATCGCAGCTTTACCTGCCACAAGACCCTATTGCCTCACTTTCTGCTGATGCTAAAGTGAGGTTGCTTGAGCGTTTAGAATCCATTGCTAGAAAAATAGACCCACGCATCACACAAGTTACCGCATCTATTGCTGGCGAGTATGAAGTTATTATGGTGGCGCGTCACGATGGTGTGATGGCTGCTGATGTACGCCCATTGGTACGCTTGGGCATTAACGTGATTGCAGAAAGCAATGGTCGCCGCGAGCAGGGTTCTGCAGGTGGTGGCGGACGTTTTGATTACAGTTACTTTACTGATGAAATTTTGCATGAATACGCCCAAAAAGCCGTACATCAAGCGCTGGTCAATTTAGATGCTCGCCCTGCCCCCGCAGGCAGCATGACCGTAGTATTAGGCGCTGGCTGGCCTGGTATTTTATTACATGAAGCGATTGGTCATGGCTTGGAGGGTGACTTTAATCGCAAAGGCAGCTCAGCATTTAGCAATATGATAGGCCAGCAGGTTGCAGCAAAAGGTATCACTATTGTTGATGATGGCACGATTCAAGACCGTCGTGGTTCGCTTAGCATTGATGATGAAGGCAACCAAACCAATAGAACGGTGCTGATTGAAGATGGTATCTTGCGCGGTTATATTCAAGATACGCTCAATGCGCGCCTAATGAATATGCCAGTCACAGGCAATGCTCGCCGCGAAAGCTACGCACATATTCCTATGCCACGCATGACAAATACTTATATGTTGAATGGCAATATGCCACCTGAAGAAATCATTAAATCTGTTAAAAGAGGTTTATACGCAGCCAATTTTGGCGGTGGTCAGGTCGATATTACCAGCGGCAAGTTCGTATTCAGTGCAGCAGAAGCTTATATGATTGAAGACGGTAAAATTACTTATCCGGTCAAAGGCGCAACATTAATTGGTAACGGCCCTGACGTATTAAAACGCGTGTCAATGATTGGTAACGATATGTCGCTAGATTCCGGTGTTGGTACTTGCGGTAAAGAAGGTCAAAGTGTGCCAGTCGGTGTAGGTCAGCCTACGCTTAAAATTGATGCACTTACAGTAGGTGGCACAGCTTAATTCGCCCTAAAAGCATTAATAAATCCTAGAAAATATAACGGTCGCTACCCAGCAACCGTTATAATCTTGACCTTATACTTCGATTTACAATCAATGCGTTAAATTCACGCATTAAAATTTCATTCTTGGCATTAAAATCTCACTCATGACGCAGACTTCACTGCCTATTCCAAAAGCTGGCCAATCAACTCGTGTGGAGCTATCTACCAACGGCGAGGATGGTTTGGCGCTCGCTGAATTAGCTGAAAAGCTAAAAAATAACAAACAGCCACTCGTGGTAATAACCGCCAGCGCGTTTGATGCGCAACGATTACTTGAGGAAATTCCCTATTTCGCACCGAATTTGAGCGTGCATTTACTACCCGATTGGGAAACGCTCCCTTACGACCAGTTCTCGCCACATCCTGATTTAATTTCGGAACGCTTGACCACGTTATACCAAATTGCACAAAACGCTTGTGATGTCATCATCGTACCGCTTTCAACCGCACTTATTCGTTTGAGTCCTAAAGCGTATTTAAGCGCCAATACGTTCATGCTTAAAAAAGGCCAAACACTGGATACTGAAGCATTGCGTTTACAGTGTGCGGAGGCTGGTTATCATCATGTAAGCCAAGTCATTAGTCATGGTGAATTCAGTGTCCGTGGCGGTTTAGTAGATTTGTTTCCAATGGGTTCTGCACTGCCTTATCGACTAGATTTGTTTGATAACGAAATTGAAACGATACGTACTTTTGATGTAGATACCCAGCGTAGCCTATATCCTGTGCCAGAAATCAGGCTGCTGCCTGCACGTGAGTTTCCGTTAGATGAAGCTGGTATTGCACTATTCCGCGGACAATTCAGGGAGACGTTTGAAGGCGACCCGCAACGCGCAAAAATCTATAAAGATGTCAGTAAAGGCGTGGCTTCCGGTGGTATTGAATGGTACTTGCCCTTATTTTTTGAGCAAACGGCCACATTGCTTGATTATTTACCAGCAAACTGCCTGCTGTGCCTGCATGGCGATTTAGACCATAGTGCACAAAACTTTTGGCGCGAGGCACAATCGCGCTATAGATTACTGGCGCACGATGCTGAACGGCCGTTGTTAGTGCCTGAAAAACTACTGATTAAGACCGAAGATTTTTTTAGCGCCACACATCAATTTACGCGGCTTAGTTTAACAACTAATAGCACTTTAACTGGTTTGCCCGCGCTGGATATAGAGCGGCGTGCTGAACACCCGCTACACAAACTGCAAAACTATGTTAACGACTTTTCAGGGCGAATTTTAATTGCTGCTGAAAGTCTAGGCCGCCGCGAGACTATCTCACAGTTGTTCGCAGAGCATGGCTTGCAACCTGCCATGATTGAAACGTGGGCAAGCTTTGTTGATTCCAAAGAAAAATTCATGCTGGGTGTTTCACCGCTGCACCATGGATTTCGATTAGATAATACGTCTAAGGCCAATTCAATTGCTGTTATCACAGAAGCTGAACTTTACGCTGCTACCGTACGCCAGCAGCGTCGTCGCGAAAAAGAAAAAGCACGCAGTACAGAAGGCATGCTTAAAGATTTATCTGAGCTACGCATGGATGACCCTGTGGTACATGAGCAGCATGGTGTTGGGCGATATAAAGGTTTAATCAACTTAGACTTTGGTGAAGGCGAAACCGAGCTTTTGCTACTGGAATACGCTGGCGATGACAAACTATACGTACCCGTCTCGCAATTATTCCTAATCTCACGTTATTCAGGCGGTCCACCAGAATCTGCGCCTTTGCATCGACTAGGTAGCGGCAATTGGGAAAAAGCCAAGAAAAAAGCGCTCAAACAAATTCGCGACACCGCTGCTGAATTACTCAATTTATACGCCCAACGCGCATCTCGCCGAGGCCACGCTTTTACGCTCAGTTTAAAAGATTATGAAACGTTCTGTGAAGGCTTTCCATTTGAAGAAACACCAGATCAACTAGAAGCGATTGAAAACGTCATTAAGGACATGCAGTCTGGTCGCCCGATGGACAGGTTAGTTTGCGGGGACGTAGGCTTTGGTAAAACGGAGGTCGCATTACGAGCAGCATTTGTAGCAGTAATGGGCGGCAGGCAAGTAGCCGTGCTAGTGCCAACAACCTTATTAGCAGAACAACACTTTAATAACTTCAGTGACCGTTTTGCAGAATGGCCAATTAAGATTGCAGAAATCTCGCGCTTTAGAACCGCCAAAGAACAAAAAGAAGCACTGGCTGGCTTAGAAGCCGGCAAGATTGACATCATTATCGGTACGCATCGTTTGATTCAAAAAGATGTGAAATTCAAAAACTTAGGTTTAGTGGTCTTAGATGAAGAACACCGTTTTGGTGTACGCCAAAAAGAGCAATTAAAAGCTTTACGAGCAGAAGTTGATGTACTCACATTGACAGCAACACCGATTCCTCGCACGCTCAGCATGGCGATGGAAGGCTTACGTGAATTTTCTATCATCACAACGCCACCACAGAAGCGTTTAAGCATTAAGACATTCCATACTGACTATTCTGAAGGCATTATCCGTGAAGCGGCGACCCGCGAATTCAAGCGCGGCGGCCAAGTGTATTTCCTGCATAATGAAGTCGATACGATTCACTCCATGCGTGAGAAATTAGAACGAATCTTGCCTGATGCACGCATTGCAGTAGCACATGGTCAGTTGCGCGAACGCGAGCTGGAACATGTAATGCGCGACTTTTATAATCAACGTTACAACTTATTACTGTGTACCACGATTATTGAAACAGGTATTGATGTACCAACTGCTAATACTATCATCATGAACAAAGCCGATATGTTCGGCTTGGCTCAGATGCACCAATTGCGTGGCCGAGTAGGTCGTTCACATCATCAAGCTTATGCCTATTTACTCACCGACCCAGACCGTAAAATTACCGTTCAAGCGCAAAAACGCTTAGATGCGATTCAATTAATGGAAGACCTTGGTGCTGGTTTTCACCTTGCAATGCATGACTTAGAGATTCGCGGCGCAGGCGAATTACTAGGCGATAGTCAGAGTGGTGAAATGCAAGAAATAGGCTTTCATTTGTATTCAGACATGTTAAACCATGCAGTGAAACAACTTAAAGCAGGAAAAGAACCAGATTTAAATGCGCCTTTAGGTGTTACTACAGAAATTAATCTACATACACCCGCGCTGTTAACTACAAAATACTGTCCAGATGTACATGAGCGCTTAGTAATATACAAACGATTAGCCAACTGTAACGATGATGATGAGCTAGATGGGTTACAAGAAGAACTAATAGACCGCTTTGGTTTGCTTCCAGAGCAAGGCGAAGCGCTAATCGCGTGCCATAGGCTTCGTGTTGCTGCCAAATCCATAGGCATTATCAAGATTGACGCGAGCGCCGATGCCATTCAACTGCAATTTAACCCGAAAGCCGATATTGACCCAACTAAGCTCATTGCTTTACTACAGCGCGACCGTCGCTGCCGCATGAATGGGCCAGATAAATTAAGGGTCTCTGTGCAGCATGAAGACATTACATTGCGCGCTGACTTTGTTAAAAATTTGCTTAAAGAATTTGTTTAAACAATTAGTTTTAAGACTCTTTTATACTTGATATACACTCTTACTCTAAATGAAAATTAAATCGGCTATTACCATATGTTAGAAAAAATTATCACCGTTATCGCAGTTTGGATTATGAGTGTCATCTCCACGATGGGCTATGGTGGCATCGTATTGTTGATGGCGATTGAATCCGCATGCATTCCCTTGCCTTCTGAAATTATTATGCCGTTTGCAGGGTTTTTAGTGTCTAAGGGTGACTTAACTTTATGGGGCATCGCACTCGCTGGGGCGATAGGTTGTGTCGTTGGCTCAATTCCTGCCTACTACCTTGGTATGTACGGTGGTAGACCACTTGCAGAGAAGTACGGCAAGTATGTATTAATTAGCAAAAGAGATTTAAACATGGCAGACCGCTGGTTTAAAAATCATGGTGAAATTATTATCTTTATTGCACGTTTACTACCTGGTGTGCGCACATTTATTGCCTTTCCTGCAGGGGTAGCACGCATGAACATGACAAAGTTTGTGGCTTATACGTTTGTTGGGTCGTTTATTTGGTGTTGGGCGCTAGGTTATGTGGGCATGAAAGCAGGCGAGCATTGGGAAGACCTAAGAGTATATTTTCACCAATTTCATTATGTGATTATTGCAGGCGGCGTGATATTCATGGTATGGTATGTGAGACGTCATTTTAAACATGCAGAAGCATAGCACTATCAATATTTAGGCCATTTTGTAAAACAGTTACTGATTTCAAACTAACTGTTTTCTATAAAATTACTAGGCTACCGATACTTAAAAATAACACCGCTTTTTTAACTGGCAACCCTTCCTTTACAAACAAACCCGCATAGCGCTCAAGCTGAGGACGATGTGCTTCAGCGGCTTCCGTTAAGTCCATAGTTTCATCAATGCTGGCAAGCTTGTAGTCCACAATCCAACGAACTTGCTTGCCGTCAGCCGTGTTTTCAATAAAGGTGCGGTCTATTACGTGATTTTTTACTTCTGTTTCATTGAGCTGCATTAAGCTCAGTTCACTGGCTGCATCTGTGTGATTTTGAAGTACCCATCTCCCAGCCTCGCTACTGATTGTTGTTTGTAAGGCAGCTAATACTTGGGCTGCGCCTTGTTGCGAGGTCTGCTCTGCATGACCTTGCTGCGTCAACCACTTTTGCATTGCGGGTTGGCACTGTTGTAAGCGCTCTAAATTCCAAGCCGCTAAGTCTGATGTTGCAAATAGCTGCATATAAATATGCGCCAAGATACCGCAATGTTTATAAAAATCCAGGCCTGTAAAACTAGCCTCAAAATTGGCAACAGGTGGATTGATATCGTCCATTGCTTGGCTAAAATAATTGGCATTGGGATTGTATTTTTTATAAGCTTCGTCAGTGATATTCGCTAGAAAGCTTTGTTTAAACTCACTACTTTCTAAGCGCTGTAATTGTGGTTTAAATTGCGATATATCTAGCGCTTCAGTCGTCGCGTTATTTAATTCTAATGGCTCAGCACGAATAAAATCCGCTTCTACAGCAGGCCACAACACTTGTAATAACGAGTTGGCAATAGGCCTGATTTCACCTTTAGCATTTATTTTTACGGCGGCAATCACATGTAGTTGCCTTTGCGTGCGTGTAGCTGCCACATACAACAAACGCACTATTTCGTTGTCTGCGCGCTCTTTTTCTAAAGCTTTAAGATAGTCATATAGGCTCACAGGGGCATTTTTTTTATTCGCAGATTTTGGCGTAAAAGGTGCGGCGATCAAATGCAAATGATGATCTACCATCACTTCTTGCCATAACACCAGCTCATTATCGGCATGTCTGGGTTTACGATTCAACGCAGGCAAAATCACCGTATCAAACTCCAAGCCCTTGGATTTATGAATAGTTAAAAACTGCAAGCTGTCATCCGCATCAATATCTGGTTTGGCGTACAGTTTTTGCATGCCTAACTCAAGCGCATTAATATCGACATGACCACTGCGGCTTATTTTTTCTACCAGATCAAAAAACGCCTGCACATCGCGATTATCACCTGCATCGACCAAACATTTTCCACCACCCAGTTGCAACCAAGTACTTTCCAGCCAGCGGCGAATCGGCATACGACCCTGTCCACTAAACGCTGCAGTTAACACTGCTTTAACATGGTTTAAACGCAGCAATCCATCTTCGCTCAAAGTTTGAAGCCGGTCTTCATCATGCATCAGCTGCCAAATAGTGGCCCTATGGTTATCACCAGCTAGCACATGTAAATCTTTTAACGTGAGCCCACACCACGGGGCACGCAATAGGTTTACCCAATGTGTTCTGTCTGCACGATGATGCATCGCACACACTAAAGAAAAAGCATCTTGCACAGTTTGCCTGTCGTTCAAATGCTCGATTTCTACCGCCTGGAATTTTAACTCTGGGTAATTACGCCTGATTTCAGACACCAGATCAGTTAAATGACTACGATTACGTACTAATACAGCGATTTTATTATGAGTTGAATCTGATGCAAAACTGGCATGTTCTGCGCGAATATTTACAATTAAATCAGCCACATAAGCAGCTTCAATCTGCTTAACATTGATAGACTCCACATCTTCTTCGGCGTCACCATTATTAGCAGTTTCATCCAAAATAAGTGGATGCAACACTACACCTTCATATGCTACCTTCGGGCGCGTGGCAGTAAATGCCCGATAGCTAATTGCACCTTGATTAATATTGTCACTGGTGGGAAATACCTGCTGAAACGATTGGTTGATCCAGTCCACTACGGCTGGATGTGAACGATTATTGCGACTTAATTGCAGCCGTGTGAGCGGTAAATGGCCGATACCAAATTCAGTCGCCTGTAAAAACAAACTCACATCCGCTTTGCGGAAGCGATAAATGGATTGCATAGGGTCACCTACACAAAATAGCGTGCGACCATCATCCGGCTGCCAACCTTCAATGAGCTTTTCAATTAAACTCATCTGCACAGGGCTGGTATCTTGAAATTCATCAATGAGTAAATGCGATATCTTATAATCAAGCTTAAGCGCTAAATCTGTCACGCCCTGCTCATTTTCCAGCGCCAATTGCGCGCTTTGGGCAATCGCCACAAAATCCACTTCGCCAGCAGATTGAAAAACAGCCCACAAATGCGTTGCCGCCAGCATCAGTAACTTTGTCAACGCCTGAATCACTATCTGGCTATCGGCAAGCGTCGCGATTGCAGGCAAATCAAATACGCTCGCAACTATCTTGCTGTTTTCAAGTGTGTTAACGATTGCTAAAAACTCTTCTTTTTTGCTTCTGCCTTCATCCGTTGCTGGAAAGCCATTGTTCTTGGTCAAACTTTTTCGATAAGTTTTTTCAGATTTAGTGACTAAAAAATTAGCCAGCGCTTGCCACTGTATTAAGTCTTCAGTATCTGCACTTAACGTAAGCTGCCAATTAAGTAAGGATGCAACTTCAGCATCTGCTAATAAATTGCCTGCAGCGTAACGCGCAAGTGGCATCAAGGCCTCTTGCACATTCGGTAACAAAATATTCAATACAGGTTGCAGCGCCTCTGCAATTAAATGCTGTAACGCCCGCTCCGTGGCCGCAGACATCTCATCTGCGTCCAGGCCGTGCATTTGTACTGCCAAAGGCAGCCATTGATCTCGCCTAGCCAGCATTTTTGCCAATAACACGGCCAGCTTTTCACTATTATTATCCATGAAACGCAGCGCAGTGGTTACCGTATCATCGGCATTCGTTTCATACACAATTTGCGCAATGGCTAGCCTCGCCGCCTCTGCGTAATGTGAATCCGTGTCATCGCTTACCGCAGGTTGTCCGCCAAATTTACTCAGCAAAGGCATTTGCCGCGTTAAGCTGCTGCAAAGTGCATCTATCGTTAAAATTCTTAAGCGGCTGGGTTGGGTGAGAATATCCCACTGCTTAGTGTTGGATTGGTGAAGTGCGGCGTTTGCGAGTTCACGGGTTTTTAGTTTATGCGGCGCGGTTTCTGGCGTTTGATTTTGTGCATGTTCCAAACTTAATAAAATACGATTCCGCATTTCTGCAGCCGCTTTATTGGTGAATGTGAGCGCGATGATTTCTTCAGGTTCGTTCACAGTCGCTAATAGTTTTAAATAGCGCTGGGTGAGCAACTCGGTTTTACCTGCGCCAGCAGGCGCCTCTACAATAAATGAAGCATGCACTAAGGCGCGCTCACGATTTACTGTGTCTAATGCATTTAAGTCATCTGCTGTTAAATTGGCTAAATCGATTGTCATGATTTAGCACCACTTTTTGACTTAGCATTTGACCCAGTATTTGACCCCTTATTTAATTTGGCCTGCATTTTCTCAAACTGCAGCAAGCGCTCAGGCAAGCGTAGTAAAGGTTTCACGTCACAATAAGCCAAATCACTCTCTTTATTAAACGTCACACTCGCTACACCTGCTTTGATTTCTTGCGCGATGCCGGTTAAGCTTGTTTGCCAATGCTGCAATAACGCATCCCAATTTTCAAAATGCTTAAAAACACTGGCTTTAGCTAAAGTAGGAATGGCTGGCAGCATCGCTTCTGCTGCTGAAATACCGACAAATTTACTTTCATCGGTGCGTATTTTGGCAAAACATACTGCCACGACCTGCTCGCCTTGCAATGCAATGGCAGCATAAATAGGCAGCTGCGGTTCAGCGATTCTGTAATCTGCCCAGCTTTTGTTTGCCACCGCCGCACTGGTTTTATAATCGATCACCACCAAACCGCCTTCAGCCAATTCATCAATACGGTCTATGGTCAAATTGAGGTTTAAGCCTTCAACTTCTAATGCATATTTTTGCTCACAAGCACGTACTTTAAAATCACTGCGCTCCATTTCTATGGCAAGCCAAACCTGCATCAGCTGATTTAGCCGTTGCTGTTCTATTTGCAATACTTGCGGCGGTATGTTGTAACTGATTTCACTCCGCAACGCATGTATGCTTTGTTCGATTGCGCGCTCAATCGCATGATGAAGTGCGTCAACAGACATGGATTTTAGATGGCTTAAACTGCCGCAATCCTGCCAAAAAAGCTGCAGCACTTTATGCAGTAAACTGCCGCGCGACATCGTATCCAAGCCATCAATCGGCGTTTCTAGCTTGCCCGCACCTAGCCGATATTGATAAAAAGCCCAAGCTGGGCAAACAGCCTGCGTAGCAAACAACTTAACACCGCCACGCACCTTTTCATGCGCCTCAATGGCAGGCGCTGTAAAGTCATCGAGCATTTCCATTGTTGCAGGTTGTGCCAAGATTTCAGCTAAGGTTTGAATCGATGCAGGTACTTGCGCTGAATTATCATGACTATCAACAACTAATAATGGTGATGGACGCAACTCACGCTCATCTTCTTTTAGCGCGTAAGAAAATACTACTTCCGGCGCACATTGCATCAAACGCTGTTGCACTAAAGTAGCAAATTCATTTTGCACACTGCCACTCGCATTGGGCGTACCGCGATTACGCTGTAGTTCTGCTGGCAATAATGGATTCAATTTGACGGGTGGCGGCCAATGTTGATCGTTCATATTTAATGCCCAAACCGCATCTAGCTGCATGGCTGGCGTTTCTAAAAGCCCGAGTATCTGTATATGAATGTCGCCTGTTGCCTCCGCCTGAAACATCGTGGCACTGCATAACTCATGCATTTTTTGTGTAGCTTCGCTCACTGTGATGTTGCCGAATATGATGTCTAAAGTACTTAACTCTTTAAAACACTTAAAAAAAGCCTGCTGCGCCTGAAATTCATGACTGGATAGCGGGCGTGTGTTGGCCCAGTTAAGCGCATTCAATAAGCTTAAAAATGCGGCTGTCCATTGCGAAGGTAATTGACGTAGCTTGCTGGATTTATTCGCTTGTTTAAGCGGTTGATTTTGGAATTGAATCACCAAACCCAAGTGTTCAATTAGAGTACCTAAATGCACACCATCCGTTTGCAATCGATTTGCTTGTTTTAATAAAGCTTCCAGACTGTAACTGGCATTGAGGTTTTTACGCAAATAAGCATCTAGTTGTGCTCTGGCATCCAGCTCTTCATCACTTCCCCAATATACATCCTGCAAAATCGGCGTGACTTCATCAAAACTCATCATGGTTTTAGTCGCAGCCAATCGTAACAACTGCAGTGCACTATGCACAAGCGGGTATTCAGTCAGGGCTAAACCCAATGAAAAATCGTAGCAACGTGGATGCTCGCAACAGCTCGCTTGCAAGGTTTCTGGATGAAAAGTGTCATCTAGCAAATCCATTAACTCACGTCGGATATTGCCTAATGCCGGGCTAATAATCGCCAACTGGGCTTGTGGATTTTGTGCTAACTTTTGTTTTGCCCATGCTACGGCGGCGCGACATTCAGCATTACTGTCATTCAAAGCAGCATACTCAACCTCTACACTATCAAATGCATGCATAGCCGCCAGTTCAATCTGCACACCGCAGGTTTGCAGATAATCGAACAGTCGATTTTCTAACGGTGTGATACGATCAAATCCAGCTAACTGTAATTTTTTAGGTAGAGCAATTTGATTTGATAACGCAAGATTGTATTTTTCTAGTAATGCACTTTGTAATGCCGTTAACCTTGCTGCCTCTATTGCATTTTGCTTTTCACATAAGGCTTCAAAGGTATGCCGCCAACGCAAAAACTGGCGCGTCTCTTGGCTAATAAAATGCGTATTAACATCAGCTTCACTTATTTGCCAATTTAACATTAAGTTATTCGCTTCAATGGCAGACTTTGCCATCGCGCGAATATCAAATAATGCCGCCGCTTCATGCTTCGCCAAGCAAGTGGTAATCGCTTGCTCCCATAAAAATGCTTCAGCCACAGCGCTTAACGTGTGTATAGGCAGCACATCACTAGGGAATAGGCCAAGCAAGCTCGCATTGCCAGTCAATGCATCAAGCCATTGCTGTAAAGTATAAACTTCACTAGCTTGCCATTGGGCAACCCCACTTTTAAGTTGCTGTTGCTGATGCCGCAAAAGAACACCACGTACGAGCCGTGCTGTTGAGCAAATGGTGACTGTTTGATTGGTTAACGACATGGCATGATTGTAGCGTTTAGTCTGAATTTATCTCTACTTTTATCTATAATTTTAAAGATAAAACATAGAGATAAATTACTCGCTTAACGTATTATTTGTTAAATTGTGAACTGTATATTTTTATCGTGAAAGATTAACCATGCTAGCCAAATTAACAGGTTTACTAAAATACCTGCTACTGCTTATTTTCATACCTATCATTTTGTTTTCTTTATACACATGGGCAACTTTGCAATGGGTCTATTCTTCTGGCGAACGCGCGGGTTATGTACAAAAATTTTCACTCAAAGGCTACGTATGCAAAACTTGGGAAGGTGAGATTGTTTTAGTCTCTATGCCTGGCACACAAGCTGAGAAGTTTTCTTTTACCGTGAAAGACGCAGCAACGGCTAAAAAGGTCAATGATTCACTAGGCAAACGCGTAAAACTTCATTATGAAGAACATAAAGGCGTACCAACGTCATGTTTTGGTGAAACGCCATTTTACGTAAACGAAATTCGAGTACTTGAAACACAACAATTTATTAAAGAACAATAAAGTAAATTTTAAAGCTAATAGCATTTAAGCTAGCAATTTCCTTAACGCATTAAAGTAAGTATGGCAGACGAAAAAAACTACATCACCCCTGAAGGCCACGCCCGTATTGAAGCAGAGTTCCAGCAATTACTTAAAGTAGAACGACCAGAGGTTGTCCGGGTCGTTTCATGGGCTGCGGGTAATGGCGATAGAAGCGAAAATGGTGACTATATTTACGGCAAAAAACGCTTACGCCAAATAGATGGTCGTTTACGCTTCTTAATGCAGCGTATGGATTTAGCCGTCATTGTTGACCCCGCTACCCAGCAAGGACTTGAAAAAGTATTTTTTGGCGCATGGGTAACACTTTTCTCACTCAAAGATGATACCGAATACACCTACCGTATCGTTGGTACAGATGAACTTGAACCCTCGCTAGGCTATATTAGCTGGGTTTCACCATTAGCGCGCGCGATGCTTGGTAAGCAAGTGGGTGATGTGGTGAAAGTCATCACACCTGCTGGTGATGAGCAATATGAAGTAATCGCGATTCAATATCAGCAGCCCACATGATTAGAAGCTTGCATGAGTGTTAATACCGGTAGTCGCTGGGATGTGTTTTGCCGCATTGTTGATAACTTCGGCGATATTGGTATTTGCTGGCGATTGAGTCAGCAGTTAGTGCACGAACATCACTTAAAAGTAAGGTTGTTTATTGATGATTTTGCCGTCGCAAGTAAAATAATTTTAGGGTTAGATCACGCTCAAGCATTACAAACTATCAATGGCGTAGAAGTCTGTGGTTGGCCAGCTGATGATATTGAGACTATAAATCCTGCCGACGTGGTCGTAGAAAATTTCAGCTGTGGATTACCAAGTGCATATATTAAACAAATGCATATACAAAGCGCTCTAAAAACTCCATCCAGCGATACCATTTGGATTAACTTAGATTATCTTTCTGCAGAATCATGGGTAAGTGACTTTCATGCCAGGCCTTCACCCCACCCTTCACTCACACTCACCAAACACTTTTTCTTTCCTGGATTTACAACTGAAACAGGCGGATTGATTCGCGAGAAAAATTTAATCACCGCACGTGAGGCGTTTTTAAACTCAAATGCATTGCAGGAAAAATTTTGGCATGAACTTGGCGTTACAGAATTACAAACAACACCAGCACTGCCCTCAACACCCATTAAGATTTCTTTATTTTTCTATCCTGAAGCACAAATCAACGCTTTATTTTTGGCATTAGCGGCACACAGCCACCCAGTGACTGTGATACTGCCATTTAATGGCAATATCACTACATTAAATGGCATGTTAACGGATTTTAAGTTAACAATCGGCGAAGTTTATAAAAATGGAAACCTGACCGTTCACCTCCTCCCATTTTTATCGCAACCTGATTACGATTACTTGTTATGGGCCTGTGATTTGAATTTTGTACGCGGTGAAGATAGCTGGATACGGGCGATTTGGGCTGGGAAACCTTTTATTTGGCAACCTTATATTCAAACCGAAGAGTCACACATCACTAAGCTAAAAGCTTTTTTAGAGGTTTACACCAAAGATGGTGGCAGCGATGCCGGTGAAGATATAAGAGCAATGCTGTTTAAATCTAATTTACTGTGGTCAGGTAAAACTGAAACAGACGACATTGCATTGGAGAATGATGCATCACAGATTCAGCATTGGCAGCAATTAATCCAGCGTTTGCCCAACTTACAATCTTATGCTATTCAACGCGCCAATTCATTCAACGCTCAAGATGATCTTGCCACTAAGCTAGTGATTTTTAGTGAAAATTTGACAAAAAATAAGGTATAATTCGCATTTTTAACGGGCTAAATCATCTTCAAATTAGCTCGCATTGTTATAATTATTTAAACTAAACCCTAATTTAGCTAGGCAACCCATGAAAACAGCACAAGAACTCCGCGCCGGAAACGTGATTATGATTGGTAGCGATCCGCTCGTTATCGTTAAAGCAGAATACAACAAATCTGGTCGCACCTCTGCAGTCGTCAAAATGAAATTCAAAAACTTATTGACTGATGCACCAAGCGAAAGCATTTACAGCGCTGGCGATAAATTTGAAGTCGTTGTATTAGAGAAAAAAGAAGTGACTTATTCATACTTTGCTGACCCAGCTTATGTATTTATGGATGGTGAATATAATCAATACGATGTTGATGGCGAGTACATGGAAGACGCGCTTCCTTACCTTGAAGACGGTATGCCAGTGGATATTCGCTTTTATAATGAAAAGCCAATTTCAGTTGAAGTACCTAACTCTGTAATACGTGAAATTACTTACACTGAGCCAGCAGTTAAAGGTGACACATCAGGTAAGGTAATGAAACCAGCAAAAATTTCTTCCGGTTTTGAAATTCCAGTGCCGTTATTTTGCAGCACTGGTGACAAAATTGAAATCGATACGCGTACAGGTGAATATAGGAACCGCGTACTTAAGTAAACTTAAGAAAATAAAACCTGCATTAAACTTTATTGATATCAATAAAGTCAAAAAAGGGAGCGAATAGCTCCCTTTTTTTATGCCTTAAATGAGTGAATAGCGTTAATATAGCCTTATAAGAAATCTACTTAAAAGTAGTAATGCTGGCTGGAGAATACAAATGAACGACAAACAATTGGTCGCTTTGCATGCGGCAAAATATGTTAAAAATGGCATGCTTGTTGGTTTAGGTACAGGTTCAACTGCCAATTACTTTATTGATGAACTCGCACGACTGCAACGCGATGAAAATCTTAAAATCACTACTGTAGCCAGCTCTACAGTTAGCGCACAAAAAGCCCAGTCTTTGCATCTGCCTATCGTTGCACTAGAACACATCAGCAGTATCGATTTATATGTGGATGGTGCCGATGAAATCACGCCTGAAATGACCTTGCTTAAAGGTCGTGGCAGCGATTTAGTCAAAGAAAAATTATTAGCTAAAGCGGCAACTCAGTTTATTGTGGTGGCAGATGAAAGTAAATTAGTCCGTCATATTGGCCAAAATTTTGTGATCCCTATTGAGGTGATTCCATTTGCATGGCAACTCACTAAACATAGCCTTGAAGCGATTGGTGCTAAAGGCGATTTACGTCCGAATGCAGCTAAAGATGGTTTTTGGGTAACCTCGCATGGTAGCTATGTGCTTGATATGAAGTTTAATGAAGATATTCAGGCCGAGACATTGAACGACCTGATTAGCAACACCCCAGGCGTGGTAGAACACGGTATTTTTTATGGCTTAACCGATGCAGTACTGATTGCTGCCGACGGTGTAGTGAGCGAGCGCTGGGCTTAGTTAAGTTTCACTTAGACTGATGCGTTTACTTTATGTTTTTTTCATGTCGATCGTTGCTGTGGCCTGCACGCCACCTGATGATCAATCAAAAGGCAAGCCTATAGCTGATGCAAAAAAAGAGCTGATTTTTGTAACTCACAATGGGCCAAGCACCTATTTTGTGAATGGCGATAATCAAATCACTGGGATTGAATATGATTTAGCCACGATGTTTGTAAAAGACTATGCGCCTGAGTATCAGATTAAATTTTTATTAGTAGATAGCATTAGCGATGTAATCCCCACGCTACTCAAAGGTAAAGCGCATATTGCCGCCGCAAATTTAACGGTAACGCCGCTTAGAAAACAGTTAATTCAGTTTTCAAAACCTTATCAAGAAACACAACAGCAGCTAATTTATAACAATGAAATTGATAGTAAACCTAAAAACTTAGTAGCGATTAGTGATAAAAAAATCGGCGTGCCTGCAGGAACAAGTTTTGCAGAACGTCTAGGCCAAATACAAAAAACGGAACCTACCCTGCACTGGCAGGCTTTAAAAGAAACAAATTCAGAATCACTATTAGACGAAGTTGCGAGCGGGATTTTAGACTATACGGTAGCTGATAGTCACCTAGTGTCGGTCATGCAAAACTATTATCCCAATTTAGCTGTCGCCATGCCGCTAGGTAATGCTGAAAAAATCGCATGGGCACTGCCTAAAAATGCAAATCCGAAGCTGGTGAAAAAAGTGAATGCTTTCTTTGATCGTATTCATAAAGATGGCACTTTACGCAACTTAATTGACCGTTATTACGGCAATGCCAAACGCCTTAACACTTTGGATATCACTAATTTTTTAAAGTTAACGAATACACTATTACCTAAATATAAACCCTTATTCAAACAAGCCCAAGACGTGACTGGGCTGGATTGGCGCTTAATTGCTGCTGTCAGCTATAGGGAGTCTCATTGGGATACCTTTAGCACTTCACCCACTAATGTACGCGGGCTAATGATGCTAACTGAAAGTACCGCTGACTTGATGGGCGTAACGGATAGGCTAGACCCTAAACAAAGTATTCCTGCAGGCGCTAAATACATCGTCAAATTGAAAGAGACGATTCCAGATGACATCCCAGAACCCGATCGTACCTACATGGCACTAGCCGCTTATAACATTGGCTATGCGCATTTAGAAGATGCTCGCGTACTGGCACAGCGCTTTAAACTTAACCCTGACAGTTGGGCAGATATTAAAAAAACACTGGTGATGTTAAACAACCCTGAGTACTACACGACTGTCAAATACGGCTATGCAAGCGGTGGCGCACCAGTAATTTTTGTGGAATCTATTCGCAGTTACCAGCGTATTTTAGAACGCTACCAACCTAGTCATAATCCAGATTTGGATAGATTTAGGATTGCGCGTATTGATTAGGGAATATCAAATTGCATTCATTACAAATATGATTGTAATGAATGCAAATAATGACTTTAAAGCTTATCTAAGCAACCGTAAGCTTCTCTAAACCTTTCATATAAGGTCGCAACACTTCAGGCACGGTCACGCTACCATCCGCATTTTGATAGTTTTCTAGCACCGCAACTAGGGTACGCCCTACGGCTAAACCAGAACCATTCAATGTATGTACGAACTCCATTTTACCTTGCGCATTTTTAAAGCGTGCCTGTAAACGACGTGCTTGAAAAGCTTCACAATTAGACACTGATGAAATTTCACGGTAAGTATTTTGTGCCGGCAGCCAAACTTCCAAGTCATACGTTTTAGCTGCGCCAAACCCCATATCGCCTGTGCAAAGTGATACCACACGATAAGGCAGCTCCAGTGCTTTGAGGATATTCTCGGCATGACCCACCATCTCTTCTAAGGCCTCATAGCTTTTTTCAGGATGTACAATTTGCACCATCTCAACTTTATCAAACTGATGCTGGCGTATCATGCCTTTAGTATCACGTCCATACGAGCCAGCCTCAGAGCGGAAGCAAGGTGTATGTGCAGTGAGTTTAATTGGTAAAGATTCTAACGGTACGATTTCATCGCGAACTGTATTGGTAAGCGTGACTTCGGATGTTGGAATCAAAAACCAATTTCTTGCCTTTACTTCACTTTCAGCATCATTGGGTATAGAACCATCTTCAGCAATTTTGTCAGCATAAACATCAAAATATGCAATCTTCTCTTTAGTAGCTCCAAAACTAACTTGAAACAAATCGGCTTCAAATTTAGGCAGTTGACCCGTACCTAATAGAGTTTCATCATTAACAATATAGGGCGTATAGCATTCTTCATAACCATGCTGCTCAGTCTGTGTGTCTAACATAAACTGCGCTAAAGCCCTATGCAACTTAGCAATACCACCTCGCATAAACGTAAAGCGAGAACCTGATAGCTTGATACCAGTATCAAAATCTAATCCTAATGGTGTGCCAACATCAGTATGGTCTTTGATTTCAAAATCAAAACTGGGTGGAACACCTACTTTGCGCACTTCAACATTATCAGCTTCTGATTTTCCAGCATGCACACTCTCATGAGCCAAATTTGGCACGTTCAATAGTAGTTTTTGTAAATCTGCTTGCAGTTCTATTAGTCGAACTTCATCCGCTTTCAGTAGGCCACCCAAACCTGCAACCTCAGCCAATATCACACTGACATCTTCACCTTTAGATTTAGCAATACCAATTTGCTTAGAGGTGTTGTTACGCTTTGCCTGCAACTCTTGAGTGCGTGTTTGAACAGCTTTACGCTCTTGCTCTAGCGCGGTAAAGCCGGTTGCATCAAATTCAAAACCGCGTTTTTTTAACTGGTTAACTACACCATTCAAGTCATTTCTTAAGGCTTGTATATCTAACATCAATTTTCCTAAGTTTCTGTCATTCCGTGCTTGACACGGAATCCAGTGTCTTTAAAGTCGCTAGATTCCGACTTTCGTCGGAATGACATATTCATTTAACAATACTTAACTTCAATATTCTATTTTTTAGCTTTTTTATCTAACTCTTTTAGATGTTTCAATTTTTCCGTAATTTTACCTTCTAAGCCACGTGGTGTGGGCATATAAAATTGCTGTTGCGGCATATCATCTGGAAAATAGTCTACGCCAGCTGCATAAGCCTCTGGCTCGTTATGCGCATAACGATATTCTTTGCCGTAATCTAAAGCCTTCATAAGCTTAGTTGGCGCATTTCTTAAATGTAATGGCACTGGGCGCGATTTATCCTGCGCAACAAACGCTTTAGCTTGATTATAGGCAGTGTACGATGCATTACTTTTGGGGGCTACAGCCAAGTAAATCACAGCATTAGAAAGCGCTAACTCACCTTCTGGCGAACCTAGCCGTTCATAGATTTGGCAAGCTTCGAGTGCCATGCTTTGTGCGCGGGGGTCAGCCAAACCAATATCCTCAATTGCCATGCGCATGATGCGTCTGCCCAAATATAACGGGTCTGCGCCACCGTCTATCATTCTTAGAAACCAATACAAAGCCGCATCTGGATTTGAACCTCGAACCGATTTATGTAACGCGGAAATTTGGTCGTAAAACGCTTCGCCGCCTTTATCAAATCGGCGTAACTTACTCGCCATGGTAGTTTGTAAAAACGCTTCATCTATCTCGGTGACATTTTCACCTTCGGCAGCATTGAATAAACTTTCCACAAAATTAAGTAAGCGTCTTGCATCGCCATCGGCGTAAGCCAATATTTGCTCGCGCACTTCGCCAGATAATGTAATATTTTCGGCGACTAACTGTTGTGCGCGGTCTAGCAACAGTGATAATTCTGGTTCAGAAAGTGCATTCAGTACAAACACTTGTGCACGGCTTAATAACGCGCTGTTGACTTCAAATGAAGGGTTTTCAGTGGTAGCGCCAATAAAGGTGATAAGGCCACTTTCAACAAAAGGCAAAAATGCGTCTTGCTGACCTTTGTTGAATCGATGTACTTCATCGACAAATAAAATGGTTTTTCGGCCATGCTGCTGTAAGGTCAATTCAGCGCGCTCCACTGCTTCTCGAATATCTTTAATGCCAGATAACACGGCAGAAATAGGAATAAATTCAGCATCGGCAGTGTTGGCAATCAGGCGCGCTAAAGTGGTTTTACCTACACCGGGCGGCCCCCACAAAATCATAGAGGGCAACTTACCAGATTGAAAAGCTAATCTTAACGGCTTACTGGGGCCTAATAAATGCGACTGCCCCACAACTTCATCTAAGGTTTTAGGGCGGAGTCTTTCAGCGAGCGGTGCTGCTGGGCTAGTGGTTTGAAACAGGCTATTCAAAATAATACTGCCAGCGCTTATTCACCTACTACATCAACGCCTTTAGGCGCTTTGAATAAAAACGTTTTAGCGTCAATAACAGGATTTTGCAGTTGCTTACTGAACACAATTTTTGTTTGATGACCGAAGCTATCCACTAGATTCATTTCTTGCAGTAAATCATTTTTAAATCCCAAGGCAATTTTCTCAAAACCTGAGTCGATGTCATTGGGGTTTGCACTCACCCAGTCAAGATTATCTTTAGCTGGCAAATTTACCAGCTTAAAGTTTTTCTCTAAGCTATCACCACCCGCTAATAACGCAGCAGGGCTAGAACCCAGCGCTTTGCTCAAAGCACGCACCGTAACTTGCGCTAGCTCAGTGTCATAAAGCCATACTTGTTTACCATCACTGATAATTTGCTGCTCAAACGGCTTGTTATAATCCCATCTAAACATATTCGGTCTTTTTAATTGCATCTCACCGTACACTTCTTGTACTTTACGGCCTTGTTTATCTGTCACTACTTGGTAAAAATCAGCACGCATGGCATTGGTTTTAGCATAGAAATTCTTAAGGCTGCTAATGCCATCTGCGTGCGCTAGTGGTGCTGCTATTACCAGCGGCACTACTAAAGCCAATATTGCAGTTTTTATTTTATTCATTCAAATCCTTCAAATGTACTCACATGAAATTTAACATTAAACTTCATGATGTGGCGCTAATACTTCGCGATTGCCATTACTTTGCATGGCAGATACCAAACCTGCGCGCTCCATATCTTCTATCAAACGTGCGGCACGGTTATAACCGATGCGCAACTGACGCTGTACCGCTGAAATACTCGCACGGCGGGTTTTTAGTACGATGCCAACCGCTTCATCGTAGAGCGGATCAACCTCTGCACCACTAGCACCCGAACTGCTACCAGCCATAAAGTCGCCTCCGCCCTCTTCAGCTTCATTACTTAAGATACCTTCAATATAGTTAGGTTCACCCTGGGCTTTCAGGTAATTCACCACCTTATGTACTTCCTGGTCAGAAACAAACGCACCATGAATACGCACAGGGTAACCAGTTCCAGGTGGCATGTACAACATATCACCTTGACCTAATAACGCTTCAGCGCCCATTTGGTCTAGTATCGTACGAGAATCAATTTTGCTCGATACTTGGAAGGAAACACGGGTAGGTATATTGGCTTTGATTAACCCTGTAATCACGTCTACAGAGGGGCGCTGCGTTGCTAGTACCAAATGTATACCAGAAGCGCGCGCTTTCTGGGCTAGACGGGCAATCAACTCCTCCACTTTTTTACCTACCACCATCATTAAATCAGCCAGCTCATCAATTACCACTACGATCATCGGCATTTCCATCAATGGCTCAGGTTCATCTGGTGTTAAGCTAAATGGGTGAGGTATTTTCTCACCCGCTTTTTCTGCCTCTCTAATTTTTTGGTTATAACCTGCTAAATTACGCACCCCTAACATAGACATCAATTTATAACGGCGCTCCATCTCAGCCACACACCAATTTAGTGCGTTTGCCGCTTGGCGCATATCGGTCACTACTGGCGCTAGCAAATGCGGGATACCTTCATATACTGAAAGCTCCAGCATCTTAGGGTCAATTAAAATCATGCGTACTTGGCTAGCGTCAGCCTTGTAAAGCAAACTTAAAATCAGCGCATTGATGGCGACTGACTTACCCGAACCAGTTGTACCTGCGACTAATACGTGGGGCATTTTGGCCAAATCCGCCACCGCTGGTTTACCTGCAATATCTTTACCTAAACAAATGGTGAGTGGCGAATGGACATCCGCATAGGCTTGGCTACCCATAATTTCAGATAGATAAACGATTTGTCGTTTAGGATTTGGAATCTCCAAGCCCATGCAGGTTTTGCCAGGAATAGTCTCAACTACCCTCACACTTACAACAGAGAGTGCGCGCGCTAAGTCTTTTACCAAGTTCGTCACTTGGCTACCTTTAACTCCAGCCGAGGGTTCTAATTCATAACGTGTGATCACTGGCCCTGGCAAAGCAGTCAATACTTTGACTTCTATACCAAAATCCATCAGTTTTCGTTCAATGAGTCGCGAAGTAAAATCTAACGTTTCTGCGGACTGTAACGGCACCGTACCAGATGGCTCATCTAATAAATGTAATGGCGGCAATGGCGTATCCGGTAATGCTTCAAAAAGCGGCGCTTGTTTTTCTTTTAGCACGCGCACACTTTGTGCAATCTCTAACGTGGGTGTTTCAATCATTACCGGCTCGCGATTTTCTACGCGTTTACGCTCACTATGCACATATTCAGCACGTTCAGACTCAACGACTTTACCGGCTTTTCTATCTTGCCAATCCTGCCATTTAAATTTAATAAATTCATAACTGTTAATCAAGCCTGCACCGAATTTCTCGGTGATCATGATCCACGACCAGCCAGTGAATAAACTAAACCCTACAACAAACATCAACAGCAATAGCATGCTAGAGCCAGTGTAACCAAACATACTCCGTAACAGGCTATCGACCGAAGTACCTAACATACCGCCTGGCACTAATGGCAATGAGGCTGGCAAGCTAATTAGATGGCCTGCCTCCAAAGTGCAAGATGCGATGAGCAGTATTCCAAAACCCATAAAGTTAAACAGTAAAAATGGCTTCTCACTTAAGTTCACAACCTCTAACTTTAAGTATACAAACCACATGGCGTAAAATGCCAGCACTGCCCACCACCACGCCGAAAAGCCAAATAAATATAACAGCATGTCAGACAGCCAAGCCCCTACACTACCGCCACTATTATGAATGGCAGCATTATCCGCTGCCATGTGTGACCATGATGGATCTTCCCGATGATAGGTAACTAAAATCACTGCGATATAAAGGCCGACCAGCACCAGCACTAGCCACCAAGCTTCTTTAATTAGCGTAGCACTAATGGAATGTGACTTAGTTACCTGAGCTTCGCGCCTTGTATTGACACGTGCATTGACTGGTTTTGATTTTTTGAAAAACAAGATAGTAAAACCTTACAATTTAATCGTAAATTTAATTATAGCAGTATCAAAGTGGCTAGGTAGCTAATACAATATCAATCTACTTTTAATCACTTTAATACATAGGAAATCATCATGGATATTGGCATTAAAGAACAAGATAGAAAAGCCATTGCTCAAGGTTTATCCCACCTATTAGCCGATACTTACACGCTTTACCTCAAAACCCATTATTTTCATTGGAACGTCACTGGCCCGATGTTCAACACACTACATTTAATGTTTGAAGGTCAATACACAGAGTTAGCATTAGCCGTAGATTTAGTAGCTGAACGTATCCGCTCGCTAGATGTTTACGCCCCTGGTACTTATCGTGACTTTGTAAAATTGTCATCTATCAAAGAATCTGAATCTGTACCAAAAGCACAAGACATGATTGCAGAACTAGTTGCAGGCCATGAAGCTGTGTGCCGCACTGCGCGCAGCGTGTTCCCAGCCGCTGAAGCAGCAGCCGATGAAGCAACTAAAGATTTATTGACACAACGTCTTCAATTGCACGAAAAAACTGGTTGGATGTTACGTAGCTTGCTTGAGAAGTAATTTACAAGAAAAATAAGTAAATTAAGGCCACTTGTAAAAACAAACAATCGCACCACATAATTTAGTATCAGATTTTATTTAAGTTATATTTTATTAAAGGTTAATCATGGCAACACGTCACGTCCATCTTCTTATTTTGGGCTCGGGTCCTGCTGGCTATTCAGCAGCAGTATATGCAGCTCGCGCTAACCTCAACCCAGTGCTTATTACTGGTATCGCCCAAGGCGGCCAACTCATGACCACAACTGATGTTGATAACTGGCCAGCAGATGCGGA